>NZ_JBISHA010000018.1:0-454474 GCF_045064135.1 Pseudoalteromonas sp. Ld19
GCGCCATTTATAAAAGGTTGAGTTGCCCATGCCATGTTCACGGCATAGCTCAGGAATAGGTACGCCACTTTCTGCTTGTTTTAAAATGGCAAGGATCTGACTGTCTGTAAAATGTGCTTTTTTCATAATTTTCTCCTGTGTTTACAATAAGAGAAAATTCTACATTTGGCATCTATTATTTTTAGGGAGGATTACCAAGGGAATAGGGTAGCCACTTCAATAGTTTGCTAAACAGCATATCTTGGGAAATAGGTTTGGAAATATAATCATTCATGCCTGACTCTAAACACTTTTCTTTATCGCCGGTCATTGCATTTGCAGTCATTGCTATAATGGTAATTGGCGCTGCTTTACTTTGTATTTCATTGTTTCTTATTGATATTGTGGCTTGATAACCATCCATAACTGGCATTTGGCAGTCCATTAAAATAAGTGAATATGGATTTGATGTGTTTGCTTGGGCTAAATATTCAAGGGCTTCTTGGCCATTGGCTGCAATATCAACAAAAGTAATGCCCATTTTTTTCAAAGTGATTGAAGCAACCATCTGATTGACCTGATTATCTTCTGTTAATAAAATTCTAATATTCTCGGCCCATATAATATCATCTGGAAGTAATGCTTTTTTACCTATGGTGGGCGTGTGTGAACGTGTACCTTCTGAATCTATTTTTTTAGGTAAGCACGCTTCAAGCATGCTAATAAGGCCTTTTGTTGTTATTGGTTTAGGAAATTGCGTAGCAAAATGACTTTGATTTAGCACTTCGTTACTTTCAGGTTCATTTATAGTTGTGATTAATGCGAGTTTAGAAATATGAGGATGATCTAAAGCATTTATTTTTTCACCAAGGGCCAATCCATTGCCGTCATTTAATTTTTTGTCAATTATAACAATATCAAAAGGGCAAGCAGGTTGGGTATAACATTGCTCGTAACTGACAAGTGCAGACTTGGTCGATGAACTTGTTGTTACATTTGCTCCCCAATGTGAAAGTTGTCTTTCAAGCATAGTAGAGAGGCTGCGATTACTGCACACAATATGTATGTTTTTATTGGTTATGTTAACCGGTTGGCTGATTTTTTCTGGTTTAGTGCTTTTTTTAAATGTTACATCAAAGCTAAATTTACTTCCTACATGCTCTTGTGATTCAACGTTGATATCACCTTTCATTAAAAGGCATAGTTTTTTTACAATTGCTAATCCTAAACCCGTTCCACCGTATTTACGTGTGGTGGATGAATCAACCTGAGAGAATGATTTAAAAAGCTTTGTTTGTTGATCAGCCGTTATACCAATGCCGGTGTCTTTTACTTGGCAGTAAAAGCGCATTTCAGTTGTATTAATTGGCAATAGTTTAGCTATTATTGTTACTTCGCCTTTCTCGGTAAATTTAAGCGCGTTATTAACAAGGTTGACGAGTATTTGCTTAAGGCGTCCAGAGTCGCCAATTACATAGCGGGTCTCAATGTTAGTCGTATCTAAAACCAGTTCAATGTTTTTTTGATAGGCTTGTATTGCTGATGTTTCAATAAAATCGTCAAGTACGTCGCGCACGTTAAATTCGAGCTCTTCCAGTTCAAGCTTACCGGCATCCACTTTTGAAAAATCTAAAATATCGTTAATTATATTTAATAAAAAATTCGCGCTGTTAACCGCAATACGTGCATGTTCTTGCTGAGTCGGCTTTAATGGGCTATCTAGTAGAAAATTTAACATCCCCAAAACCCCATTTATAGGGGTACGTATTTCATGGCTCATTGAAGCTAAAAACTCACTTTTAACGATACTTGCTTGTTCAGCCAGCGCTTTTGCTTCAATTAATGAATCGTTAGCAGCAATACGTTTTGTTATATCTTGTTGTATCCCTACAAATGCTGTGAGGTTGGAATACTCATCAAATACGGGAGATATTTGCAAACTATTCCAAAATGCAGTGCCATCTTTTTTATAGTTTAGTATTTCTATCCTTTGCGTTTTGAGTGCTTGTATTGCATGTTTAAGAGTAGAAATTGATTTTTTACTTGTTTCAGGTCCTTGCAATATTTTGCAATTGACTCCAAGCATTTCGTGCTTTTTATAGCCGGTTATATTTTCAAAAGCAGCATTAACAAATACTAAAGGAAGCCCTTGCACTTTAGCGTCGGCAATTGAAATACCTACATTACATGACTCTATAGCATGAGCGAGTAAATCATTTTGCTCTTTCGCTTTTTTTAACGCTTCTTGAGATGCTTTTTGGTCGGTAACATCCGTAATTGAACCCGCCATTCTTATTGCAAAATTATTTTTATCTCTGAGTGCCATTCCTTTTACTCGATAATAGCGGTATAGCCCCGATTTTGTTTTTAACCGGTATTCAATATCATAAGGTGTACTATTTTTTAAGTGAGCTGTTAGGCGTTTATTGTGCTCATAAATATCGTCAGGATGTACAAGTTCAAAAAAAGAGTCTGCCTTGTTTGGTAATTCATCACTATCTTGATAACCAAGGAGCGCTTTAATACGTGGAGAAAAATACATCTTCGTTGATACAATATCCCAATCCCATATACCATCATTACTGCCTTTTACTGCCAGTTCATAACGGGCTTCGCTTAATTTAATTGCCTTTCGAGATGATTTTAAGAGTTTAAAAGGATTGAGTAGTAAGTGTCGCCCAAACATTAACAATATGGTTGAAGAAATTAACAGGCTAAAAACAAGGGCTACAGCAATATCTCTCATAAAGCTGGCTACTTTATTTGTTAGTAACGTACTTGTTGTAAAATACTCAAGTTCAATATCTGTTGAGCCAATCTGCTTATGATTAATATTTATATAGTCTTCATTTTCTCGTAAGTTTGAAAAGGACACCCACGGCCCCTGTAAGGTAAAACTATGGCTATCAACTTTAAACTTTGCAGGTAATAGCTCTACCAATGGGGTATTAAATTGAATAATTAACGCACCTTCACTTAGGCCGTTATATTTAATAGGTACTGCCATGATAAATAAATCATTTTTACTCGTTTGATTCAGGATTATGGCCGTGTCTAGTTTGCCTTCGAGAATACCCGATAACCAATTGGGCGCTAATGAAATTATTTTCGCTAGCGAGTTGTCATTGCTGTAAACAACCTCCTGAAGTATATTAACAATAGCAATGCTTTCTATTTTACCTAAAATTTTATACTCAAATAAATAATCCAGCATGATCGCTTTTGATGTCTCTGAGCCCATAGTTGACGTTGTAAGTATTGGTTGCTTGGCCAGATCTTTAAGAATTTGCTCTCTTGTTTCAATAAAGAGTGTTAAGTAGCTCGTTGTAAGCTCTGACTCCATTTCAATACTTTCACTTTGTAAGTTTCGAATTGTATCCTCAGCGCGGCTACCAACAAGTACAAGGCTTATACCTATTGAAAATAAAAGACTTAAAGCCAAAAAAGTATAAAAAGCATAATTAGTATTAAGCTTAATTTTTTTACTAAATTTGCTAAGCATATGTCGTTATACCTCTTCCTTTAGTTATTTTTTATCACATATATGCTGCCATCGGTTTTATAATTGGCCATACATAAATCATCAACTCCTAGCGCCTCATGGGCATCAGTATTGCTTGTAGTCCAAGTACTAAAAGGCTGTTTATATTCTTTAATTAAACCATTTACAGGTTTGTTTATATTCTCTAATGCTACTTTTATGTTTGCTCTATTATTACTGACATTATCCGTAAGAGTGATTTGCGAAATAGCTTGAAGAAGTATTTTTGTTAAATCATATGCATGTATAAACCCAGCGGGTGCAGCTAGTTCTTCTAAAGAAACAGATAAAAGCGTTGCTTGCTCTTGTACATGTTTTGTAAGCGTTGCTTGCGGTTTTTTTAAAAAAGAAAAGCAGCTTTGAATAAAGTGTAAGTTTAGATTTGACTGCAAGGCTGTTTTTACTTTACTAAAAAAATCCCCACCCGTAATCCCCCAGTGGCTGACAATGGGTAGGCGTTCACTTGCTTCAAAGCTCTCCATAGCACGAATTATTTCAGCGCCTTCAATTGCATTGCCAACAAACAAAATACAATCTGCTTGATCATTTATTATTTTGCGTAAAATTATTTTTGCACTGTTTATTTTAGTGTTCCAGTTAAACCAATCTACTTTAGTGTCTTTGTCTCCAATTGCTTTTATTATTGAGTTGTAGTTAGATTTCCCCCATGGCGTATTTTCTAATAATAGTTGTGGGTTTTTGCAGTTTAAGGTGTCGGTTGCATATTGGACCATTCTGTATCCTGCTTTTGTATCGTCAACAGAGAGTCTAAATACCCAGTTTTTATCGCTTGGGTAGCGTGTAATAGGACCACCTGCTGCCCATGGCACTAAAAGTAACAGTTCGTTTTTATTTATAAAATCTCTATTTTTAATATAAGGTGGTGAATGCAATCCGCCTAAAAAAACCAGCGCATTTGGGTCTTTTAAAAATTGTCGCATATGTAATAAGCTGCGATTAGAGTTACCTCTGTTATCTTTTTCGACAATATTTATTTGGTAGTTTTGGGCACTATAATCAACTTCAGCAAGCGCAGTAAGTGCCCCTATTTTCATCGCATAAGCAGATTCGTTATGGTTTGAATAGTCAGAGTCATGATAAATGGTGAGTGTTTTAACACTTTGCGTATTTGCGCTTAGTTCAAATGGCAAGGTAAATAAAAGGCTTAATAAGGCAAGTAAAGTGGTGATACGCATAGAGAAACTTTATGTTAGTAATTTGTTGTAAAGTTAGCGTATTTTTTGATTATTTTCCCGTTTTAAAAGAAATGATTTTGGTATAAATGAAAAACGATAAATTAGTATTGAGTAATAGGCGCATTTATTTAATGCTTATGTGAATAAAAAGAACCCGTATTAAAACGGGTTCCTTTTGAAATGCTAAGCTTATTTAAAGTCGCTTGGGTTGTGGCGCTCTACCATTTGTTCTTCTTCAGGACCCCATGTGCGATTAACACGACGCCCTCGTTTTACAGCGGGGCGCTCTGATATTTGTTTAGCCCAGCGAATAACGTGAGTGTATGCTGATACATCTAAGAATTCAGCTGCATCGTACAAATCGCCAAGCACTAATGAGCCGTACCACGGCCAAATTGCGATATCAGCAATAGAGTACTCATCACCCGCCATATAATCATTGTCACCTAAGTGACGATTTAATACATCAAGTTGGCGTTTCGTTTCCATAGTAAAGCGGTCAATGGGATATTGCATTTTGCTTGGTGCATAACTGTAAAAGTGACCAAACCCGCCACCTAAATAAGGCGCAGAGCCCATTTGCCAAAATAGCCAGTTACGACACTCAGTTTTGGCTTTCAAATCTTTAGGGGTAAGCACATCAAATTTTTCGCTAAGGTACTGTAAAATAGAACCTGATTCAAAAATGCGAGTCGGTGGCGTGGTCGAGTGATCCATAAGCGCTGGAATTTTTGAATTTGGATTAATATCAACAAAGTCAGATCCGAATTGATCGCCATCACCGATGTTAATGAGGTATGCGTCGTACTCGGCATTCGTTAAACCAAGCTCTAAAAGCTCTTCAAACATAATAGTGGCTTTTTGACCATTAGGTGTCGCAAGGGAATAAAGCTGAAATACGTGCTCGCCAATAGGTAAGGTTTTATCATGAGTCGCGCCCGCAATTGGGCGGTTAATACTGGCAAATTTACCGCTACTTTCGCTGTCCCACGTCCATACTTTTGGTGGTATATAATCATTTTGCTCACTCATAAATAACCTCTCTGTTAGATAAAATTGTTTAAAGGTGGTCTGTTTAATTTATCGATCTTTAAATTTATCGGCTTTTGCTAATTTAATACCTAAAAGGATTCCGCTTAACGCTCCAAATAAATGACTTTCGAACGATACATGAAAACGTTGTGGTAAAACGCCCCATATAAAACCGCTATAAAGTACGGCAACTACAACGGCAATAATGATTGATTTTAGTGAGCGCCTGATAACGCCGTAGCAAAGTATAAAGCCCCACAGGCCATATATAACGCCGCTTAAACCAACATGAATATTACTGCGGCCAAATATCCACACTAACAACCCGCCTACACACGCTGTAAAAATAAATACATTGTAAAAACGCTTAACGCTGTATTGGCAAATTAGCCAACTTAACACTACAAATGGGACCATGTTGCTAGCGAAGTGCCACCAGCTACCATGTAAAAAGGGGGCGCACAGTATGCCAATTAAACCTTGGATACTGCGTGGATATATACCTAGCCCATTTAAGTTAATTCCGGGTAGACTATTGATCACTTGTAATACAAAGCAAATAGTAACGACGCTAAAAATTGCGAAACGCGTACTGGTTAGCAACGACAGTGTGGTTGGCTTGGTTTGCATATAATTGCTCTAGTTAACTTAAGAGTTGCCAGTATAGGAATTGTATTTAGTAATTAAAAGCAATTAAAAAAGCACAGCATAAAAATGCTGTGCTTTTTTAATTACTACTGGTTATTAACCAAGTTTGGTTAGTAGCTTTTTAGCGGCGAGTTCAGAACTTGCAGGGTTTTGGCCTGTGATTACTAAACCATCTTCTAGTGCAAGTACGCCCCAGTCTTCAGTTTTTTGGTAATCGCCACCTTTTTTAATGAGCTCGTCTTCAACTAAAAATGGCACTATGTCGGTAAGTTGCACTGCTGCTTCTTCAGAGTTAGTAAAACCAGTTACTTTTTTACCCGCAACTAATGCATTACCATCAATATCTTTAACATTTAAAAATGCCGCACTTGCATGGCATACCGCAGCCACTGGTTTTTGCTCTTTTATAAAGCTTTCGATAAGTGAAATTGAATCAGTGTTATCAACCAAATCCCATAATGGGCCGTGGCCACCTGGGTAAAATACAGCATCAAAGTCGCTTGAGTTTACTTCACTCAACACTTTAGTGTTTGCCATTAATGTTTGAGCTGCGCTATCTGCGTCGTAACGTTTAGTTGCATCTGTTTGGAAATCAGCAAGCGTACTTGTCGGATCAATGGGTGGTTGGCCACCAGCTGGAGACGCTAAGGTTACTTCAACACCTGCATCAATGAATGCGTAGTACGGGGCTGCAAATTCTTCTACCCAAAAACCAGTTTTTTCGCCAGTGTTACCAAGCTCTGCGTGAGATGTAAGAATCATAAGTATTTTTTTAGACATTAAATGTATCCTTCTGATAATTTGAATTAGTTAATCTTGCTTACCAACTACTATATGCACTAACACCGCTTTAAACAACGATGATAAATTTAACTTTATTGGTTTAATAATTGATACAATAAAAAGGTTGAATTTTAAATACGCTACGGAGCGTTTATGAAAGTCTCGTTTGAGCAATTAAAAAGCATGGTTGTATTTGCGCAAATTGTAGAGCAGGGCAGCTTAACCGCTGCTGCAAAGCAATTAGGGCTTACGCGAGCCGTGGCAAGTTATCACTTAAAAAAACTTGAAACCCAGCTTGAGGTTACTTTATTAAATCGCTCAACTCGTACTATGGCGCTTACTGAGGCGGGTATTGCTTATTATGAGCGCTGTAGAATCATTACCGAACAGGCTAACGCAGCTAATCAGCAAATAGAGAATATAAAAAGTGAGCCACAAGGTTTGCTTAAAATTAGTTGCCCTGTGAATGTAGGGATGCAATTAATTGTGCCAGCAATAAATACCTTTAAGCGCCAATACCCTAAAATTCAAATTGATTTACAACTTACCGACGACGTTATTGATATTATTAAAAATGGCTTTGATTTTGCTATTAGAGGGGTGGCGCTGAGTGACTCTAATTTACAAGCGACTAAGCTGACGACAATGAGTACGTGCATTTGTGGTGCGCCAGATTATTTTGCTCATTTTGGTAAACCTAAAACGCCTTTAGAATTGGCAGAGCATCAATGGGTGGTTTATCAATTGGGTAGTAAAACATTAACACTTCAAAAAGATGGAAAAAAACACGACATCATAATGCAAGGTGGTTTAAGTACTAATAACGCCGCTGCGCGTACCGCTTTTGTCGAAGCCGGGCATGGCATTGGCCGTATACCGCTTTATGATGCCTGGCCAAAAGTACAAGCAGGGTTGCTTGAAATTGTATTAGGTGATTATAAAAGCAAAGATATTGAACTGTACGGGGTATTTCCGCCAGGAGCAGCAGGCTCTAAAAAGCTACGGTTATTTATTGATTACTTAAAAGCCTATTTTGTAAAACAGCATACCGCTTTAGGTATGCTGAAAAGCGTTTAATTATTTTCGTTTTTAAAACATTTATAAAGTACGGTTAAATAATGCCACCGCTTGTTGATACATATTAATTGCAAGGGCAGCGTCGTATCGCTCGCCTTCATCACGCATAAAGGCATGTTGCGCATTAACTTCTTGCCATTGGTAATTAATAGCTGTAGTTACACATTGCTGATAAATTTTTGTACGACCTTCTTGCGGTACATGTGGGTCTTGTTTACCCCATATAAAGTGAATTTCACCTTGTATATCAGCCATACGCTCTAATGAGTTATTTCCAGGCTGTGCAGGTAATATATCGCTGTGAATATCGGTTGCGTATAAACAAAATGCCGCTTTAATTTCAGGATTTAGCGCCGCTCTATAAGCTAAATGTCCGCCAATACATACGCCCATAGTGCCGACGGTTCCTGTGCAATAGCTTTGTAATCTAATAAAGTCGATTAGGGTTTGTGTGTCGCTATCGTGATGCTCAAGTGGCTTTGCCCATTTATCAGCGTTGCCTTTATCCTTACCTGCATCATCGTAAGCGAGCACGGTACCTATAGGATTTAACTCATGAAACACTTCAGGTACTAAGACTACAAAGCCATGGCTTGCTAAAATAGCTGCGCTGCGTGCAATAGGGGCCGTTTGTTGAAAAATTTCAGAATAAAAAATAAGTGCAGGGAACTGTCCTTGCGTCTGAGGACGGTAAACAGTGGTGCGCATCAGGCCTGTTGGCGTTGGCAAGTCTGCGGTATGGTGTTGAACAATCATAAAAGCGCTCAGTTATATAAAAGTATATGGTAACCGAGCGCGATAAAATAAACGACTTTTGTTGTCGAGTATTTAAATACTAACAGGCATTTTAGTGCAGCTTGCGTAGTAGCTTACTGTTGCGGGCCAGTCTGAGAATATTCCCATTACGCCTACATCTTGTGCCAGTACATCAACAACGGTCATCATGTCGCCATCGTTATTTATAACGTCAGCAATTGACTGATAGTAATAACCGCCACCTTCATTTAGTGGGCCTGAGCGCTCAAGGCTCCATGCAATAATATTAAGACCCGCCGCTTTAGCGTCAATTGCGTATTGCGAAGGTGTAATGTTGTTATCGTTATCAATTGTTAAAAGCATCCACATAGGCGGCGCTATAATTTTAACGCCATCAGCAAAAAGTTGTTCCATGCTTGGCTGCCATGTATCTGCATTATTTGGGTCGAAACCAGCATCGCTATCACGACCATCTAAGTAAACACTTTGCGCCGCAAATTCAGGGTTTGAATTAATCCAATATTTCACATCGGCTAGATTAAATGATTGCGGATAAACACGATTAGCAGGGACATCCATTTGTGTATATTCATCGATCATTTTTTGCGCGTACTGTGTTTGCGTCATCCCATCAAAAGGCATGCTAACTTGTGGCGATTTAAGCTCTGGGGTCATTTTTACACCCAACTCTTTAAATAGCGTAATACTTTGCTTATGAGTTAATAGTGTACCGCTGGTGGCGTATAAGTCGGTGCGCCAACTTGGCGTGCCATCCATGTAATCGGCAACCGTTGTCGCACTGGTGTTAGCGCCATCCATTTTACCTTCAAGGGTTAAAAACTCCGCTAAGCTTATGTCGCTGGTACAACATTTAGCAGAAGCGGCAATACTATTAGCAGGGTCGGCTGGTGTAAATGGCACACTGCATTTAGCTGCTAGTTCAGGAATGGCTAAAATATTAGTTGTGGTGTGTAAGTCGCATTGAGAATGGCGACACACAAGCTCTTTATCGTTTGTAAATGTGACATCACATTCAATAATGCCAGCGCCCATTCTAGCGGCGGCAACGTACGCCTCCTTAGTATGTTCAGGGTATTGCATTGGCGCACCACGATGACCTATTGAAAAGTCGGTACGATAAAAAGGCCCTTCATTACATGATGCTAATTTTGTTTTTAGTGCACTGGGTGCCATATCATTAATTAAATAGTCAGGGCGAGTACCGAGTTGAATTTTTCCTTTATTAGCGACTTCTTCAACTTGATCATTGGTAACAGTAACTTGTTTTTCTATTATTTTTTCATTGTTATTGCAGCCAGCAAGTGTACTCAAAAACAGGCAACTCGCAAGCAAGGTAATGCACTTCATTGTTTATCCTTAAAAAGTAAAATTTTTATTATTTTAATGGTTATTAATGACAACTTAGCTACAAGCTTATTAATTTACGTTTTTATTAGGGCCTTATATGGACTCCCCGTAAATGTCAAAAAGAAAAAGTTAAAATAAATTTAGATGCTAGCTTATATACGGGCTCAAATTGAGGGGCTACCTCTGGCCTCTTATCTATTCGCACCTTCATGACTTTTCTGTTGAGCAGTTTATGAAACTTCAGGCCCTAACAGTCTATTGAAGGTTGGTCTTACCTATTTTAAGCGCTCTTATTGACAAATTTTAAGCCGCAAGTAATCGTGGCTGGTATTCTTTATCATGCTTTTGCATTGCAAAAGCCGTTCTTATCGTTTTATTCGCTAAAGCAATGGCTGCTACTTTCTTTCCTCGACGCGCGGTCAATGCTTTCAACCATACATCTTTTTCACTGCGACTTTCTCTTTTTTCTAGTTGGGAAACAACCGCTAATGCACCTTTAAACAAAGCACTTCGCAGCTTCTTATTTCCTATCACTTTAGATATCGCGCCTATTTTTTCTTTACCCCCACTGCTATGTTGTACTGGTGTTAGACCAAAGCATGCGGCGGCTTCTCGACCACTTTTGAAATGTGTTGCATTACCTAGCGCTATTTTTATCAAAATTGCACAGACTGGACCGACTCCCTCTAAGGCTTGTAAGCGATTACAGGTTTTATCTTCTTTAATTATTTCATGCAATTGCTTTTCAATCAGCTTTGCTTCTTCAATTGTCCCCTTAAAGCGTTTAAAAAGGAGGTGAATTGAAAAACGAAATGAGGCTGTTAAACTATTTTCTGCCTCTTCTAGTATCTCTGGTATAGCGTGAATTAACGGGGTATCGCCTTGAGCTATTGGATACCCTAACTCCAAAAGTAAGCCTCTGAGTTGATTACTTAAACTTACTTTTTGTTTGACCAATAAATCACGCATACATTCAATGCCTTGCAGGCATTGCTCATGGGCTGAAAGTAAACGACTTCCTTTAATATGAGGCTGGCGAGCCGCAACAGAAATAGCCAGCGCGTCATTAGCATCTGTTTTTTGCCCTTGACGGAATGCTTTTACCTGTCGTGCATTAATCGCTTTTACTTGATGACCAGCCTGTTTCGCAAAGCGTGCCCAATAATGTGTTCCGCCACACGATTCCATAGCAACTAAAGATTGCTTCTCTTTAATTAACAATTCTTTAAGTTTAGCTCTCGTGATTGCTTTGTTATAAATAACATGTCCATTCTTATCTGTTTTACAAACCTGAAATAAATTTTTTGCTAAATCAATTGCGATTACATTACAATCAAACATGTATGGGCTCCTTGGTAAAAGTTTTATCGCTTATTACGTTACTCCTGAGGGAAGTGGGAGTCCATACATCTGTTTATCTTTCGAGGTTAAATTTGCAGCAGTGTGTTTGGTATTTAGGCAAGGCAGAGCCTATGGTGTGTGGTTATTCCCCATAAATAGGCGATAACGCAGCATAAATGCCAAACATGCGCTGCCCTTGGGTTCTGCCTAGGGGCAATTTACTCTTTGTTGCTCGGTTTTTACTTAGCCCACTAGGTTACAAACCTCACGCCGCGATTAAATCGCCCCTAGATTGAACAAATTTTAATCCTGAAAGGTCAACAGGCCCTAAAAATTTTATTCACTAATAATGCGCCTAACATTATAGCTGCTCCAATGCTTAGCCGGAGGATATCAGCGTCTCGGTTCCAAATAAGCACATTAACTATAATACCAGCCGGAATGAGTAAATTATTCATAACAGCCAGTGCACCCATATTGACAAGCGTTGCGCCTTTATTCCACATAAAGTAACCAAGGCCAGATGCTACAACGCCTAAATAAACAAGTATGCCCCATTGTGTTGATGTGCTTGGCAGCTTATTTGCGTTGCCAAATAAGGCATAACACACACTGGCGACAATTAATGCGCCGATAAAAAACCAGCCAAATACAGTTTTATCGTCAAGCTGTTTGTTTTGCATTAAGCGTTTGTAGGTTACTTGGCCTACAGCAAAACTTATATTCGCACCTTGAACTAATAATAAGCCGATTATGAAATTGCTATTTAGATTTTCGTAACGAATGGTAATTGCACCGATTACAGCAATAAGTGCGACTATAAAAAAGCGCGGGTTAAAATGTTTGTTTAATGCATCATTTAGCAGAGTAATGTACAAAGGAGTCATTACTGTAAATAGCAGTACTTCGGGAACGCTTAAAAATAAAAAGGAGTGATAGTAAAAGCTATACATAACACCAAGTTGTATGGCGCCAATCAGCATGAGCTTTAACGCTTGCGGCCTAGGAGTTTGCTTAAACTTTAAAAAAGGCAAAAAGATTAATGTTGCCAGTGCGATGCGTATTAATACGCTAAACCATGCATCAACCTGACCTGCTAAATACACGCCAATTAAACTAAACGAAAATGCCCAAAGTAAAGTTACTGCAAATAAGTACCGCATAGTCATCATCTTTAAATAATTAATGACAGCAGTTTATCTGTTATATATTGATCTATAAACAATAAAAGCCCGCAAGCGGGCTTTTATAAAAGAATAACTAAATTATTAATTATTCAACTAAACCACGGCGCTTAAGTAGTGCGTCGGTTGTTGGTTTTTGACCTCTAAACTCAATATAGCTTTGCATTAAGTCGCGGCTATTACCTTTTGATAGGATTTCTTTACGGAACTTATCACCATTTTTACGTGTTAAGCCGCCGTTATTTTCCATATGTGCAAAAGCATCTGCTGCAAATACTTCAGTCCAAAGATACGCATAGTAACCAGCTGAATAACCGCCTGCGAATGTATGGCTAAAGAAGTTTGACTTATAACGCGGTGGTACAGGGTAGTAAGCAATACCGTGTTTTTCTAATGCATCTTGCTCAAAGGTTTGAACATCAGTAATTTTTTCATCAGAACCAAATGAATGCCATTCCATATCAAGTAGTGCAGCGGCTAAATACTCGGTAGTGCCATAGCCTTGGTTGAATTTTTGCGATTCAAGTACTTTATCAAGTAGGGCTTGTGGAATTGGCTCACCTGTTTTGTAATGCTTAGCGTAGTTAGCAAGTACCGTTGGTTCAATCATCCAATCTTCGTTTGCTTGCGACGGAAATTCAACAAAGTCACGCGCCGTTGCAGTACCCGCTAAGCTTGGGTATTTAACATCTGAGAATAAACCGTGTGCAGCATGACCAAATTCATGGAACATAGTAGACACTTCGTCAAACGTCATTAGCGTAGGTTCGCCTGCAGCAGGTTTTGGAATGTTCTGCGCATTGTAAATAACTGGTTTAGTGCCTTTTAAGCCACTTTCGCTTACGTATGCACTCATCCATGCACCGCCACGCTTACCTTCACGTGCATATGGGTCTAAGTAAAATAAGCCAATGGCACTGTTATCAGCGTTAAATACTTCATACACAGTTACGTCTTCATGATAAACAGGTAGGTCTTTACGTTCTTTAAACGTAATGCCATATAGTTTATTCATCGCGAAGAATAAACCGTCGTGAATTACCGACTGCATCTCAAAGTATGGCTTAACAAGTGCTGGGTCTAAGTTGTATTTTTCTGCACGTACTTTTTCAGCATAAAAAGTCCAATCCCATGGTTTAAGCTCAAAGCTTTCGCCTGAATCGTTAATCACTTTTTGAATAGCGGCAGCTTCTATTTTCGCTTTTTCAACTGCTTTCGGTGCAAGATCATCTAAAATGCCATATACGTTATCAGTGGTTTGCGCCATACGTGATGTCATTACATAAGAAGCCCAATCTTTATAGCCTAAAAGCTCAGCTTTTTGAGCGCGTAGGTTGGTTTCTTTGATAATGATAGGGCCGTTAGTTTTTGCAGCACGGTTTGCAGAAGCTTTAAAAACTTGCTCACGTAAATCGCGGTTTTCAAGGCTGCTTAAAATTGGCTGTTGCGTTGTATTTACTAGCGTGATCATGTAGCCGTCTTTGCCCGCTTTTTTAGCAGAAGCTGCAAGACCGGCAATTTCACCTTCAGAAAGACCCGCTAATTTGCTCTTATCAGTAACGACAATAACGTCTTCTTTGTACGATTTTAAAATGTTCTGTGAAAACGCAGTCGATAGCTGAGCTAGCTCTGAGTTAATTTCACGCATTTTAGCTTTTTCAGCATCGTTTAATTTAGCACCTGCTTTTACAAACTGCTTGTAGTAAAAATCAACTAAGCGTTGATCTTCTGCGTTCAATTTATCTTGATTGTCGTAAATTGTTTGTACGCGTTTAAATAATGCACCATTTAAGTAGATATCATCTGAGTGAGCCGATAATACAGGCGCCATTTTTTCATCAATGCGTTGGTACTCATCATCTGAGATCAAGCCAGATAAGTTATAAAATGCGGCTGATACACGATTCAATAACTCGCCTGACAGCTCCATTTCAACTAATGTGTTTTCAAATGTTGCTGGAGCTGAGTTATTAGCGATAGCTTGAATTTGCGCTGTGTGTTGTGCAATGCCTGCATCGAATGCAGCTTCGTAATCTTTAGTGCCAAACTTATTAAACTCAGGGGCCATGTACTGTAATGGGCTTGGTTTAAATAAAACATTGTTTGCGTTAATATCTTGCACTTGTGCAGTGTCTTCTTTTGCCGTGTTTTTTGTTTCATCTGATGAACAGGCAGATAGTAATAGGGTACTAGCAATAGTAGTGGCGATCAGTGTCTTACGCATAATAACTCCATAGAAAGATTAGCCGGAATAGGCTTTGCGAGTTGAAAAACACAGCTAACTTATCAAATTTTGATTTATATACAATAAAGTTTATCGGTATTAAGCGCTATTTGGGCGCAAATTAACTAATTATGAGCATTTAGAAGGTAAAGCAGCCCTAAATAATATTATTTGAGCTACTTTAGAATATAAAAAAGGAGGTTGTTTACGTATTAGGAGTTAACTGCGGCTAAAGTCATAAAGAGTTAATAAATTATACATAAAGCATATATTGAACTTATTAACTGCACGTTTTAGTTATATTATGGCGTGCTAACTTAATGCTAAAATATTACTTTAAAGCGACTTAATTTAAAGCGCTCCTGCTTATTTGGAAAATAAATGACGTTAGAATACATAAACCAAATTCTCGCCTTTGTTGTATTTAGTTACAGCGATGTACACATTACCGTAGCCAAGATAATTAAAGTGCCTTTAATACTCTTTGCTATTTGGTTTATTGTTACGCGTATTGGTAAGTTAATAAAAAAAACCTTATTGGCAAAAAAATTAAGTCCAGACGCAGTGCATTTATTTACACGTATCTACTTTATTATCAGTATCGCTATTTTGGTTTTTACATCTTTAGAAGTGCTTAGCATTCCTGTTACTGCATTTGCATTTGTATCGGGTGCTATTGCTATTGGTGTTGGTTTTGGTGCGCAAAATATTATCAACAACTTTATAAGTGGTTGGATACTTATGTGGGAGCGCCCAATTCGTATTGGTGACTTTTTAGAAGTCGGTAATGCAAAAGGAGTCGTAGAGACAATAAATACGCGCTCAACACGTATTCGCCGAAACGATGGTGTGCATATGCTTATTCCCAATAGTCAGCTATTAGAAAACACAGTGACTAACTGGACATTAATTGATGGTAATGCACGTTCAGCCGTAAGTGTGGGGGTTGCTTATGGATCAGATGTGTTGCTGGTTAAAAAATTAATTCAGCAAGTGCTCGATGATCACGAAGCTATATTAGGTGATCCAAAGTCGACGGTATTATTTGATGACTTTGCCGATAGCTCACTGGTGTTTAATGCTATTTTTTGGGTGTGTGCAGAGTCTGAAACTATGCTCAGAAAAGTACGCAGTGATATTCGCTTTAGTATTTATGCCGTATTTGAAGAGCATGATGTTGTCATCGCTTTTCCTCAAAGAGATATTCATATAGACGGTGAGATTGCATTTAAGCGGAGCTAATACCAAACTGCATAAATCTTTGCTCAATTTAACGAATTAAATTGCACTATAACGTCGTTAAAAATTTTTTATTTAGAACAACTAGATACAAAAAATTTTTGCCTAGTTCTAGCGTAATTTTTTAACGTTAAATAGACCTCATATATAAGCAGATTGGTATAAAAGCATTTCATCATTAAAAATAACAAAGCCGCTCGTGCGGCTTTTTTGTTTTTAATTTTCATTATAAAAACGAAACTCACTACTTTAATGGCTGTTTTGCAGGGAAGGACATATGTCCTCTTTTTTGTGCTTTTAGACGCTAAAGTGTATGAAAATGGCGTGAATTGTAGTTAAATGTTACAAAAAAGTTTACAATTTTATGCAGTAAAATTATTTGGCAGTGGTATAATCTCCAGCGTTCGTTCAGCCTTATCACATCGTTTTTGTACTCTCGATAATAAGGTCCGCGCAGCATATAGCAAGACGCGAAAAATTGGCCGAGCCCGCAACTTACCTCCATGGTATAAATTGCGCAACACATAAACCGTTGAATAAGAGTGCACACAAAAGGTTAAACCCAACATGAAAGCAATGAAAAGATCTACGTTAGCGACCCTAATCAATGCAACGTTGTTCTCTGCAGTAGCAGGTACTTCATTTTCTTCTTTAGCTGCGCAAGAAACAGCTAAAAAAAGTAACCAATTAGAAGTTATTCAAGTCACAGCTCGTAAACGTGTAGAAAACGCACAAGAAGTTCCTGTCGCAGTATCTGCACTGCAAGGTGATAATCTTGACGCCTACAGCTCAGCTGGTATGGATATTCGTTTTATGAATGCGAAAATTCCAAGCTTGGCAATTGAATCTTCTTATGGCCGTACTTTCCCACGTTTTTATGTTCGTGGCTTAGGTAACACCGATTTCGATTTGAATGCATCTCAGCCAGTATCATTAGTTGTTGATGATATTGTTCAAGAAAATGCTATTTTAAAAGGCTTCCCTGTATTTGATGTTGAACGCGTAGAGGTTTTACGTGGTCCACAAGGTACATTATTTGGCCGTAATACACCGGCTGGTCTTGTAAAATTTGATTCGGTTAAACCTAGTCAAGAATTTGAAGGTTTTAGCTCAGTATCATATGGCACAGACAGTGCCGTTGATTTTAGAGGCGCGGTGGGCGGTGGTTTAACTGATAATCTTTCAGCACGTGTTTCTGTTCTTTGGCAAGACAAAGATAACTTTATTGATAACCAAGCGCCAGGTTTCGAGCAGGATGATGTACTAGGAGGTTACACCGACAGAGCGGCACGTATCCAATTTTTATATGAAAAAGATGATTTTTCAGCCTTACTTAATTATCACGTACGTAATATGGATGGCACACCTATTCCATTTCGTGCGAATGCAATTAAAAGTGGTACTAACGATCTAGTTGATGACTTTGATTATAAAGTTGTTTACCACGATGCAGCAGCACGTGAAAAGCAAGTAGTTGATGCACAAGGAATGAGTTTAAAGCTAGAGTATGATTTTAATGATTACACAATTACCTCAATTTCAGGTTGGGAAAGCGCAGAAGTAAACTCGCGTGGCGATATCGATGGTGGTTATGGTGCTGACTTTTTAGGTGACTTCCATGGTCCAGGTTCAATTCCATTCCCATCAGAAAGTGAAAGTGGTTTACCAGATCACGACCAATACACGCAAGAATTACGTTTAGCGAGTAACTTTGACGGCGATGTTAATTTTCAAACCGGTTTATTTTATTTTGATGAATCAGTAACGATTGAAAACTTCGGTTACAATACGTTAGCTGGTGGTGTGTTAAACGGTTACGTTAATCAACAGCAAGATACTAAAGCTTGGGCTGCATTTGGTTCTGTAGATTACACTGTTTCAGATGATTTAAAACTAACGGCTGGCCTGCGTTATTCTGACGATGAAAAAGATTTTGAAGCAGTGCGTAAAATAGTTAGCGATGACTGCCTAAATAACTTGATGCAATGTACAAATGATATCACTCGTACAACTAATGTAAGTGATGATCATGTAAGTTGGGATATTTCGGCATCTTATAAATTGAATGATGACGTTAATTTATATGCACGAGTTGCAAATACATTCCGCGCACCGAGTATTCAAGGTCGTATTACGTTTTCTGACAAAGTTACTACAGCAGACTCTGAAACAGTTACTTCATATGAGACAGGTTTCAAATCAGACGTACTTGATGGTCGCGGGCGTGTAAATGCAAGTGTTTACTACTTCACAATGGATGATCAGCAATTAACTGCCGTAGGTGGAACTGCGAATACAACAAGTTTGCTTAATGCAGATAAAACAACGGGTTATGGTTTTGAACTTGATACCGAGTGGGTTTTAACTGATGAGCTTAATGCAACATTTAACTTCAGCTATAACAAAACTGAGCTAAAAGACGATAGCATTACAATCCCTGTACCTACACGTAGTACGCTGCATGTTACCGATACAGTAGTTAATAATAGAGCCATTATTGATGGTAATAGCTTACCTAATGCACCTGAGTTTATTTCTAACATAACACTTCGTTATTCAAAAGAACTAGCCGATGGTAATTTTTACGCTTATACCGATGTATCGTACCGCAGTAAAGTTAACTTCTTCTTATATGAAGCGGTTGAGTTTGAAGGTAAACCATTAACTGAAGTGGGTGTTCGTGCCGGTTATACTTGGGCCCAAGACGATAATGAATACGAAGTCGCTGTTTTTGCTCGTAACTTGTTTGATGAGCAAGTTGCTATTGGTGCAATCGACTTTAATAACAACACAGCAATGGTTAATGAAGAACGCTATGTTGGCGCTGAGTTTAAAGTTAACTTTTTCTAAAGATAACCCTAAATTATATTAATTTTTAAAAGCCTGCCTTGTGCAGGCTTTTATGTTTTTATAAAGCTGGTAAAGTAGCGCTAATTAATTTAATGGGATAAAACAATGGCTGGATTTTGGAATTACCGTGTGATTTTTTGTGAAGCGACTAAAGATGAAGCAGCGCAGTACCAAATACACGAAGTAGAATATAACCTAAATGGTAAAGTAACTAATTGGTCTGAAACGGGGGCTGCGCCTTTTGGAACAACGCTTGATGAATTAAAAGATGACTCGGAGCGCTTAAAAACAGCATTTGAAAAACCGGTGCTTAAAGTCGTGCGAAAAGCACGTGGTTATGAACTTGTTGATATTGAAACGGGTGAAGAAGCTATCGGTGAGCCGCCAGCTGGTTTAACTGAATAATACCAATTTTATAAAAAACATGATCATTCTAGCGTATTAAATAACTCACTAACTACGTTAAAAATTATTTATATAAAACAACTATGTATCATAATTTTAGCCTTGTTATTGCGCTATTTTCTTATCGCTATAATAGAACACTAATTTAATGCAATTGGTATAATTTTAATGATAGAGGTGCTTAAAGCGCCTTTTTTATTGTCAAAATTTAGATCAAGTTAAATAACCTGAACTCTGGACAATAAATCTATCTCAAGCAGCTATTTTCAGCGCTAACTGCGTTGAATTTACTTGCAATAGGCCCGCTATTGACGCGTAAATTCGCCTTGCTTTCACTGAAAATCTCTGGATAGAGAAAATAAATTTAAATATCAATATAATTCAATATGTTAGTAAATATCTTAACCAGAGTTCAGGTTAAATAAGGAATAAGGATGACTTTAAAAGCAATATTATTTGATATGGACGGCACATTAGTCGATTCAGAAAGTATGCACTTTGTATGTTGGAGTAAATTACTTAAGCCTTATGGCGTTAGTTATGCAGAAGATGATTTTTGTCAGCGTTTTTCAGGTCGTCCGACTTTAGAGGCCGCAATCGAAATTAAACAAGAGCATAATTTATCAGTAACCGCACAGTTTTTAGCGGATGAAAAATATCGCTTGTTTGGTAAGTATGTAATAACACATTTACCAGCGCTTATGCCATTTACTGAGCAAACATTAAGGGCGGTAAAAAATAGTGGACTTAAAATGGCCTTAGTGACAGGCAGTGCTAAAAGTGAGGCCTTACCAATACTCAAAGGTTTAGGCTTTTATGAGCTATTTGACACCGTTGTGACAAAAGATGATGTAACTAATCCTAAACCAGCTGGAGATCCATATTTACTGGCGCTTAAGCAGATAAATATACAGGCAGGCAATGCAATTGCTGTTGAGGATACATTCACCGGCGTTACGGCGGCCAACAATGCCTCTTTACGTGTCGTCGCTATTGCTAATAAACATACTCAAAGCCATGACTTTAGTCATGCTACATACTGTATGAATAACTTAGGTGAGTTTTGGCAATGGGTGCAATCTCAACTATAGTTTAAGCCAACTTTTCTAGCTTGGATGCGCCAATAATGACGATTAAATACATGCTTTTAATTATAGCTGTACTTTTTACGCAATGTATAAGTGCAGCACAACCGTCTGTTTTATTAGCTAAAGTATACGACGAAACTAAGCATTACGAGGTCAGTCAGTATTTAGTCAGTGAAAAGTTTGATGGCGTAAGAGCCATATGGACTGGCACTGAGTTTGTTACTCGCAAAGGTAATATTATAAATGCGCCGAGTTGGTTTACAGCCCCTTTACCAAATATATGGCTTGATGGGGAGCTTTGGGTAGAGCGCGAAAACTTCGCACTGGTGAGCGGCATCGTAAGAACAAAAAAACCTAATAACCATGATTGGCAAACAATTACTTATAAAGTATTTGATATGCCTGATGCAGCTTTGCCTTTTAGTATTCGCTACCAAAATTATAGTAAGCTTATTACTCGTTTAAACGCCCCTCATATTGATGCAGTAGAGCAATTCCGCTTTGCTAATAATGAGCAGCTCACCAAGTACTTCAAACAAACCACTCAACAAGGCGGCGAGGGTGTAATGCTTCATTTAGCCTCTGCTAAACATAGTTCAGGGCGCAGTAATACATTATTAAAGTTAAAGCCTTATTTGGATGCTGAAGCGGTGGTGATTGCACATCTACCAGGCAAAGGTAAGTATCAAGGCATGCTAGGTGCATTAAGGGTAAAAACAGCACAAGGGCAGGTGTTTTCTATAGGTACTGGGTTTAGTAATGCTGAGCGCTCCATTCCGCCCGAGATTGGCAGCACTGTAACGTATCGGTTTCATGGCTTAACAAAAAATGGTTTGCCGCGGTTTGCCAGTTTTTTACGAGTAAGAGATAGTTTATAGCGTTTATAATTTTCACAAAGTGTGCTAAATTGCGCGGCCTTTTTGGTAATGTGTGGTGAAGTATGTTTGTAGGTTTTGATTACGGTAGTTCTAATTGTGCTATGGGTGTAATGAACGAAGGTAATGTTCAATTGGTACCGCTAGAGCAAGGGAAGCATTACTTACCGTCTACACTTTACACTCATCACAGTGCGCTGGTGGTTGACTTTGTTGCTAAGCATTTACATGGCACGGCTCATGAACACGACTTTATATCGCAACGCCAAGCCCTTTTAAATACCTTACCCCGTATTAAGTCAGATCTTGATTTACATCCTTCAGATGACACCCTATTTATTGGTCGTGAAGCGATCAGCGAGTACGTGCAGTTTCCTGAAGAAGGCTATTTTGTTAAATCCCCTAAATCATTTTTTGGTGCAACAGGTTTAAAACAAGGTCAAATTAACTTTTTTGAAGACATTGCTACGGCAATGATCTTAAAAATTAAGCAGCGCGCTGAGCACTCTTTAGGCAAAATGCTGACACAAACAGTGATTGGTCGCCCGGTAAATTTTCAGGCCGTTGGTGGTGAGCAATCAAATCAACAAGCCGTGGGTATTTTAGAGCGTGCGGCCAAACGTGCTGGTTTTAAAGATGTTGCCTTTTTATATGAGCCACTTGCCGCAGGTATCGATTACGAAAGTGATTTGACACACGATCAAAAGGTACTTGTTATAGATATTGGCGGGGGCACAAGTGACTGTTCATTTGTACAAATGGGGCCAAGCTTTAGGGGCAACAGTGAACGTGATGCTGATTTTTTAGCGCACAGTGGTAAACGTGTTGGTGGAAATGATTTAGATATTGCATTGAGTTACCACGGCTTAATGCCATTGCTGGGGTTAGGTAGTACGTTTAAATCGGGATTACCATTACCAAATCAGGCATTTTGGCAAGCGTGTAAAATTAATGACGTAAACCTACAAAGCCAATTCTATAGCGAAAGCCATACCCGTGAGTTAAATGCACAATTACGTGACGTAAGTGCACCAGAGCTTTATAAACGTTTAATGCATTTACAGCAAAATAAACAAGGTCATCAGCTAGTACAGCAAGGTGAGGCTGCAAAAATAGCCCTTTCATCAGCAAGCGAATTTAACTGTGATTTAAGTTTTTTAGATAAAGATCTTTATAAAAGTCTATCAGTGCACGATCTATCTGTTGCGGTAGAGAGTAGTATTAGTCAAATTGTGACGCTTGCTAAACAAGCCATCAGTGACGCTGCAACTATCCCAGACGTTATTTATTTAACAGGTGGTAGTGCACAGTCACCTTTAATTAAAGCCGCGTTGAGCGAGCATTTAGGTGATATAAAAATGGTTAATGGAGATCACTTTGGTAGTGTAACTGCTGGCCTAACTAAATGGGCCAGCATGCTTTATAAGTAGCTTAAAAATTTAAATATCTATTTGTCGGGTTGCGAGGTATTTTTCGTAATCTGGCAAAGTACGTTCAAGCTCAACGTCCATAAGCGGTGAGCTTAATAGCATATCAGCACTGACCTCATTACACGCCACGGGTATATTCCAAACAGCCGCTAAACGAAGCAATGCCTTAACATCAGGATCGTGAGGTTGCGATGCCAACGGATCCCAAAAAAATATCAAAACATGTATTTCATGTTCTGCTATTTTTGCTCCTAATTGTTGATCGCCACCCATTGGGCCACTTAAAAGTTGAATTACATCAAGACCAGTGGTTTTTTGGATTAAATGCCCCGTCGTACCGGTGCCATACAAAGTGTGCTTGCTTAGTATGCTTTTGTGTTTTTCACACCATACTTTTAATGCTGCTTTTTTACCGTCGTGGGCAACTAATGCGATATTTTTTTGCGCGGGAAGAGACTGTCTTTTTTGTTCCATGTTGATTCTTTTTTTTAGTTAACCAAAGTGCAGGTTAGTTAAAATAATAGATTGATAGCAAGGGCGATGAACACTAAGCCGGTGATCCTATCAATCCAAAGTTGGCTATTGGGATTACTTCTAAAAAATTGTGCTATTTTATCGCCAAAATAAATATACGTGCAGTCAATCGGAAAAGCAAAAATAGGGTAGAGCAAGCCAAAAAAAGCCAGTTGTAAAGTAGCAGATGAAAGTGTGGGATCTACAAATTGAGGAATAAACGCAATAAAAAACAATGCAACTTTAGGGTTTAATACTTCAGTCATCATGGCTTGGAACATCACATTACTTTTTTTGCTGGTACTCACGTGAGGTTTATCACATTGCTCATTATGAGCTGCAGGCTGACGCTTGCGCAATGTGCCTTTAATCATCATAAGCCCTAAATAGCACAGATATGCAGCTCCTGTATATTGTACTGTTGCATACGCTGTAGCGGATGCTTTTAGTAGTGCGCTTAAACCAACTACCGCTAAAAAAGTATGTACTACGCCGCCTAAAGCAAAACCGAAGGCACTTTGCATGCCTGCACTGCGCCCGTTAGCAAATGTTTGCGCCATTAAAAAAGCATTGGATGGACCCGGTGCAACCGCCATTAAAAAGCTAGCCAGTAAAAACGAGAGTAAAAAGTCAGGGTTGATCATCATGCGCTTTTAGCCGGATGTAAAGTATGGGCTTTTTTAGTCATTAAAATAAACCAAAGTGGCACCAATAATAAAAGGTGAAAAGCAATTAACCAAGGTGTACTTAGCCCTAAAAATTGAGTTAAAACGACAAGTATACTGGCCCCGCTCATTTGCATTGCCCCCAGTAATGCTGAGGCTGTACCTGCTTGTTTAGGAAAGCTAGATAGAGCCATACCTGCTGCAGAGCCTAAACTTAACGCAAACCCTAATGCTGCAATTAAAATAGGTAACATAAGTGCAAACGCCGTTTCTATACTGCTAAGAGCAAGCATTAATAAACCTGAAAAAACCAACAAACTTACACCGAGTCGCAAAGCTTGCTGGCTATTTCGTTTAATGTACGTTGGTAATATAAAGCTCGCGACAATACTTATTACAGCATTTAACGTAAACCAAAAGGTAAAATCAGCTACCGTGCCACCTAAATGTGTAATGATCCAGCCAGGCGCGAGTGTTACATAAACCAAAATAGCCGACATCGCGACCATACAAATTAGACTATTAAAGAAAAATACCGGTGTTTTAATAATCGGGGTAAAGCGACGTAAATCTAAAATATGGCCTTGATAATGGCTATCGGCTGGGCGTGTTTCTCTAAAAAAGAATAGCGTGACAATAAGGCCGACAATAGCAAAAACGGTTAAAAACATAAAATTCATACGCCAGCCAAACTGTACGGTCAGCCATGCACCTAAAATAGGCGCCATTGCAGGAATAAAACACACAATCCCATTTAGATAGGTGATCATCTGCCCGCTGCGTTCTGGACCATATTTATCGCGTACTATCGCAAATGCGACAACAAAGGTGGCACACGCTCCTAAACCTTGAAAGGCGCGTGCAATCATCAATACATCAAAAGAAGGCGAGTAGTAAGCGAGCAATGCCGAACTTGCGTATAAACTAACTCCAACAATAGCCACCGGTTTTCGACCAAATCTATCCGCCAGCGGTCCCGCAATTAATTGACCTAAACCAACAGTTAACATAAAAATAGCAACGGTTTGTTGTACTTGTTGCTCTGTAACTGCAAATTGCTCTGCAATAGTAGGAAAGGCGGGTAAGTAAATATCGATTGCCATAGGGCAAAATATAACGAGTAACGCTAAGATAAGTAACAAAGTCGTATTTGGTTTTGCGGGCTGTGTTTGCATTGAATCTCCTTTTGCCGAGTATTTTAGGTGGGCGCCCATAAAAAAGAAAGGGCTTATGACCCCTGTGGATGCTATCCGCTCTATTTTTTATTTACATTAAGCTAAAAGGCAAAGTAAATGCACTTTTTTAAACTGGTCTGATGTGTTAATTTGAAAAAAGTAACCGTTGATGGAAAATAATAATGAGTAATAAATCCGCACTTGTAAAAACGTGGCTTAGGTTTAAGCGTTTACCTTTTGGTAATTGGCTTTTTACTAAAGCTGTTTGCTTTAAAGCGCCTTACTTTGGCTCTATGAAACCTTATGTACTCGATTTGCGAGAAGGGCATTGTAGCGCAGTGGTTAAAAACCGTCGTAGTGTTCATAATCACATTGGAACTATTCATGCTATTGCCCAGTGTAACTTAGCTGAGTTGTGTGCTGGCGTTATGGTGGATGCCACTGTGCCAGTTAAAACACATCGCTGGATCCCTAAAGGTATGACGGTTCAGTATTTAGCTAAAGTGGATACAGATGTGACAGCAATTGCTGAAATTGATTTACCGCATAAATGGGTTGATAAAGAAGACTTGGTGGTGCCTGTAAAACTTTATAATACCCGCAATGAGCTTGTTTTCACTGCAGATATTACAATGTACATTACTGAGAAAAAGTAACTTAAATTTTATCAGTAGCTTGTTTATTTACAAATGACAAGCTGCTGCTATCTTCCTCTAATAATATTTTGGCTTCACTTGCTGGTTTTAGCTTATCACTAATAAGCTCAACCTCTTCTTTTTCGAAGCGTTGTTTTAAACTGCCTTCAATAATAGCCCCAGCATCAATACTCAACGTATCGTGAAATACATCGCCATGCACATGTGCACTTTCTTGAATTTTCACCTCACTCGCATTGAGAGTGCCAATAATTTTACCTTTAACGACAACACTTTTAGCTTCAACTACACCTTCGACAATACCGGTAGAGCCTATAACTAAATGCTCAGCTTTAATATCGCCATCAATGCGGCCATCTAACTGTACTTCGCCTTGGCTGATTAATGTGCCCGTCATACGTACATCTTCAGAGATAATTGAAGGTGTATGAGATACTCTTTTTAAAGATGAATTATCTACTTTCTGCTTTTTTTTACTGAACACTAGAAAACGCCTTTGTTATTTTTAGAGGATTGACTTGTTTGCCATTAAGTAACACTTCGTAGTGTAAATGAGTGCCAGTACTTCGTCCTGTACTGCCCATTAAACCAATAACATCATTTTTATAAATTGTTTGATCTTTTTTCACATTAATTTTATTTAAGTGGCCAAAACGTGTTACTAAGCCGTTTTTATGTTTAAGCTCTATAAAGTTACCATAACCGCCATTACGGCCAGCTCTAAGTACGACGGCGTCTGCTGGAGCAAATATTTCTGTTTTGTGCCAACCGGCAAAATCGACCCCTTTGTGAAACGCATGACGACTGTTCATAGGATCGTTACGAAGACCAAAACCGCTTGAGATATAATACTTTTTAGCAGGTAATGGAAGTGTGTTTGGCAACTCAGTTAAAAAGCTTTCTAAGTTATTTAATAATAATAATTTGTCTACAACCGCTAGAAAGTGCTTAGGTATTTTAGTTTCGTCAAATGTGTCAAAAGGACCACCTTGTGCAACTGTTTGATCGCCTAACGCTAAACGCTTTTCAAGCACTGATTCAAGACCAGCGCCTTTTAACATTGCTACAATAGCTTTACGTCGAGTGCTTATTTGCTCATCGAGTTGACTAAAGCTATTTTCGTATTGCAGGTTTAAATGTGCTGTTCGCTGTGCAAAGTCAACCGTTGTATTTAACGTAAGCGCAGCGTTTTCTTGTGCGTTATCATCTATTAACGGCTCATGAAATTCGTTTTCATTTTCGTTGATTGGTAATTTTAGATCGGTATCAAGTTTTATGGACTCTTTACTAATAGAGGCCGGCAACGATTCGATCATATTTTGTAGCAGCGCTTGTTTTTGCTCTAGCACTTCAAGTTGTTCTAGTTGCTTTATGTAAAGTGCGTGTTGATCACTCGTTTTTTTCTTCCAAAGAGTTTGCTTATCTTGTTGGCTTTGCTCAATATGTGAGATCTGATTTGTTTGCGAATAAACACGAAAACTAGAAATACTCATCCATGTGACAGTTCCTAAAATAAGCAATACAGCAAAAAATTGAAGCCAAGGTGCTAAAAGAACATGCTTAACTTCGCCATTTTGACGAATAAGCAGCTGACGAGCTGGGAAAAATTTATGATAAAAAGATTTTATAAATACTAACATGGCATATAAACACTGGCTATTAACCGAATTAAGATATCAATCTGAGCCTAAAAAGCCAGAAATAAATTGTAACCACTCAAAAATTAATAAAAAAGGGCTGCTTTTATTCCGCAACCCATTTATAACTCATTGTGTTTTTTATACTATTTAACCTGAATTCAACGCAGTTAGCGCTGAAAATAGCTGCTCGAGATAGATTTATTATCCAGAATTCAGGTTATTTAGTTGGCAGTACCGTACTCTCTACTGAACCAAAGCCAATACGTACATAGCCTTCTTTTTCACACCAACCACGCATAATAACGTTATCGCCATCTTCTAAAAAGCTACGTTGCTCACCATTACTAAGCGTGATTTTTTCTTTTCCACCACGAGATAGTTCAAGCAAAGAGCCCGCCTCTTCATGGGTAGGGCCTGATTGCGTACCTGAGCCCAGCATGTCACCAGGCATGAAGTTACAGCCATTTACCGTGTGGTGAGTAACCATTTGCGCTACAGTCCAATACGAGTGTTTAAAGCTAGATGTTGATACACGCGTTGGCGTGTGACCCTCATTGCGCATTTTTTGCGTTTGGATTTTAACATCCATTTGTATATCAAAAGCACCTTGCTCACGGTTCGCTTTTGATTCTAAGTAATCCATAGGTTGCGGATCGCTTTCATCACGCGTCCAGCTTGTTCTATAAGGAGCTAAAGCCTCAGTTGTTACAATCCACGGAGAGACAGTCGATGCGAAGTTTTTAGCTAAAAATGGGCCAAGCGGTTGGTATTCCCATGCTTGTAAATCGCGCGCAGACCAATCGTTAAATACACAAAAACCAAACACATGGTTTTCAGCATTCTCAATAGCGATTGCATCGCCCAGTGCGTTACCTTTACCCAAATAAATACCCAGTTCTAGTTCGTAATCAAGGCGCTTACATGGACCAAATGACGGTACTTCTGCATCGGGTGCCTTAGTTTGACCTTTAGGGCGGTGAAATGTTTGACCCGATACATCAATAGACGAAGAACGTCCGTGATAACCAATAGGTACCCATTTGTAATTTGGTAGTAATGGGTTATCTGGGCGAAATAAGCTGCCCACAGCAGTTGCGTGGTAGATTGACGTGTAAAAATCGGTGTAATCTCCGATACGACAAGGGAGTGAAAACTCAATATCAGCTTGTGAGACAAGCGCATCGCTCAGCATTTGTTGATGCTCAGAGCCTACTCGTAGTGCTTTTGAAAGCGCTAAACGCAGTGCTGACCAGTATTGTTGACCCAAACCCATAAACGTATTTAGGGTGGCTTCACTTGCTGCATCAGCGGCTGTTTTAGCATCACCTGTTAAAACGTTTAATTTGCTCAGTTTTGCTAAATCAATTACTTGGTCGCCAATAGCAACACCACCACGAAAGGCTTCATCAGCGCCTTTACGACGAAACTCTGCAAACGGTAAGTTTTGAATAGGGAAGTCGCAGTTATCAACATTAGCTGATTCTACCCAGCTGATTAAATTAATATCGTGGGTTTCGTTAATTAGGCTCATTACATTTCCTTTGGATTTTACGGTATAGCGATAAAGTACAGTTTATTTAATCATACTTGTACTCAGCGCAATACTTTTTAAATATTAAAACGACAAAAAGCAGCGAAATTCGCTGCTTTTAATTTACTCAAATGTTTTATAAAACGCCGCGACGCTCTTGGTCGCGTTCGATTGATTCAAATAATGCTTGGAAGTTACCTTCACCAAAACCACCATCATCAACGCGTTGGATCATTTCTATAAAGATTGGGCCAAATAAGTTTTTAGAGAAGATTTGCAATAAGTAACAATTTTCACTTTGGCTATCAACGAGTATTTGATGCTGACGAATCTTTTCTTTATCTTCAGCAACCCAAGGTACACGGTCAAAAATAGTATCGTAGTACTCTGGGATAATATCCAAAGTAGCAATTGTTGATTTATCCAGTTTATCAAGAGAGCTTACTAAGTCATCGGTTAAAAACGCTAAATGTTGAACGCCTGGGCCATTGTACTGGCCAAGGTATTCGTCAATTTGGTTGTTATTATCACCTTTACCTTCATTTATCGGAATGGAGAAGGTGCCACAAGGAGATTTAAGTGCATACGAAATAAGCGCTGTTTTTTGACCTTTAATGTCAAAGTAGCGTACTTCTGTAAAACCAAACACATCTTTATAAAAGTTAGCCCACTTTTCCATAGTGCCTTTATAAACGTTATTGGTTAAATGATCGATTCGGATAAAGCCTTTATCTTCTACAACATTTTGCGTTTCAAGGTCTTCAAAATCACTTTCGTAAATAGTGCCTTTGTCGCCAAATTGTTCAATAAAATAAATTAGGCTGTCGCCAATGCCATAGATTGCAGGGTATGGCAGGTTTTTATGGGTTGAATCAGTTGCGGGTTTTGCACCACGCTCTACTGCTGTATCAAATGCTTTTTGTGCATTTTCAACACGCCAACCCATAGAACAAATAGCAGGTCCGTGACTTTTAGCAAATTCGGCAGAAAAACCTTCGCGCTCGTTATTTAATAAAAAATGAATATCGTTTTGGTTATAATAAACAATGTCTCTACCTTTGAATTTTTTAAGCTTAGAGAAGCCAAAATCAGTAAATACTTTATCCATATAATCTGCATCAGGTGTGGCGTATTCAGTAAATTCGATACCCACTAAACCTAAATAATTATTTACTTCACTCATTATCATTACTCCCGCAATTAAGCACTGCGATTATGTGTTGTTGTCATATTGCAGTAGATAATCAACCAGAATTTTGCTTAGGGGAAGAGGGCGGCACTATTTAATATGCAGTCGATGTGTAAATTTTATAGGACGGTTATTACTAAGTAATGTGTTTGCAATACAGTTAAATGAATTGAGGTACTATGGCAATAACTTATATTGCAATAAAAAGACCTCAACGTATTGTTTTTAAATAATATAAATTGCTATTGTGCTGCGCAAAAGCCCCTTTTTTAGTGAGTGATTAAAAGTTTACTTGTACTTAATTGTTTACAGTTAGAGACGCGTTACCAAAGAACTTGTTACGTTGCTCTAACCAAAGGTTAGGTTTTATAACAGGTGCGGTTTGATAATGGCGTTCAATTGCTTGATTCAGAACACGTGTTGATTGCTCAAAGGTTAGTTTTTGCTGTGCAGTGCCCATACTTTTTATTTCATCGCGGGTCATAGCATGGCCAGCATAAAGCAGCGCATTTAAATAACCAGGTACTGTTTCAAAATTGTTATCGGTAAATAAAAGCACTGATTTATTGAGTGCCCAACGGCGATTAATTTCGCCATCTTCTTTTACGCCTACGAGTTCACCGTCAATATATACTTCAAATACGCCATTTGTAGGTGCTGCGTAGAAAACAAATGCAACGCGGTGCCATGTATCTGGTTGAGTATTGCCAAAGTAGCCACTGTCGCTTGTTGACTTTCCGTAGCCGCCACTTGGGTCGATAAAGATATCTGCATCGTCCTCAAGGTAATTACTGGTTTCTGCTTGTATTACCGCGCGGTAAATATCGCTGCCTTCTGAAGGCCAATACAAGTCCATTACAAGTGTATAATCAGAGACCATTCCTTCATTTGCAAAATCACCGTTTGCAGCTGTATTGAGGTCAATCAATAACCCTTCAGTCGGAGAGTGCCTTGAAAAAGCCATTACACCAGAGGGGCCATCTCTCAAATCTGATATGTTTAGCTCGGTTGTGGTTTTATATTGAGTCTCTTCAGGGCCCCAATCTGTTGTTTGTGGGTCGAAATAACTTAGTACCGAAGGACCGAAGTCTGGCGTTAGCGGGCTTGCGTCATTATTAAAATTCCATACCGTAATATCTGTTTTATTATCACATGAAAATAGTTGATTGTTTGTATCAAGGTATAAACATTGGCTGGTTCTAAAGCGTGCATACTGATCGAGCAACCACCACGCTTCAGCAATTGGCTCTACATTTGAGAAAGTCACACCGTTAAAAAATAAATCAGCATTTAAAGCCGCACCTTTAAATAAAGCTACGTCGTAATTTCCTGTCGCTTTTATATCTTCGGGCTTTAGTAAAAACCAGTTAGGTTGACTGGCAAACATAGCGGTTAAATCACTGCCTGATACGGTGACTTTATAAATAGAATTAAATCCTGGTGTATTTGATGGCTGCCTCTCTACGTAAAAGGCTTTGTGGAAATCTTCTTGCGTGAGGGTACCCGGTGTCCAACGCTTTTGTACAAGTTCAGGGTTCAAAAGTGCTGCGCTAATTGAGCTCGAATGCAGTGTGGCTAAGGCGGTTATTTCAGCTAATTGCAAGGGACTAGGGTAATTTTCTGAAATAGCGATTTCTGTTTGTGCATCAGGAGCGTAGCGACCCATAATCGCATTAATTGCTTGTTGAGTTGTTTCATCGAGCTCGCTGATACTCTCGGTTTCAACTGTTTTATAATCAACAATAGGCGCAGACTTATCAGCTAAGTTAAACTTAAGTGTTAAATCGGTAATACCTTTAGCATAGAAATCGGGCTGAACAATAATAGCGCCGTTATCTAACGTCTCGTAGCTTTCACCGCCGTGGGTATGACCGCCAAGCACTAAGTCGATACCCGCTACATTGGTTGCCATTTCGGTATCAAGGCCTACACCTAAATGACTGAGCATGACAATATAATCTACGTCGCCGCGATATTGGCTTACAATACTTTGTGCAATCTGCTGCCACTGCCAACTCATTTTAAATTGTTTTATAAAATCAGGGATTGGTTCATCTTGAATTGGTTCATCAAGTTCATTCCATGGCACAGAAGTCATCCCAAATACGCCAAGTGTAATACAACCCGCTTGTACTTTTGCAAACCCCACAGCTGCAAAATCTTGGAGCTGCTGACCTTCGTAACGCGTATTACTTGCCAGTACGATGGCATTCTCGTCTTGTGAATAACTTAATAATTTTTCTGGGCCCCATGCGTAATCATGATTTCCAACAACGCGGACATCAAATTGCATCGCTTTAATTGCTTCTTCGGTTGCGATGCCTTGCGATAGCTGTTCAGCAACAGTGCCTTTTTCATAGTCATCACCACCGTTTGTAAATAAAGTATGAGGTGTTTGACTTGCTGCCTGATTGTAATAGGCTTTTATTCGGCTGAAGTATTGTTCTTGATAGCCAAAACGAGCATGTAAATCTGCAACGTGGACAAACCTTACTGACTGCTCTGTTGCGTTAGCGTCGCAAGTTGGGCCGATATTTGCGAAAGCTTCATTGCGCTGCATTTGTATTGCATAGGTACCAAGTTGATCCACTTGTGCGCTGACTAAACCTTCAGTAACGACTGAATTATTTATATTGACCCATGTGTCGCCAGTTAATCGTGCAATAAATAATTGGCCACCCAGCGCGTATGCTTGAGGTATTTTGATACCAATAGTCGCTGAACTTGTAAATGTGAGTGTGTTTGGTGTCAGGGAGTGAATATCTGAGATGATATTTTGGGCTGTTGTTGTTTCATCAGCTACAATGTTTGTGTAAGTAATATCAGTATTATTAGCAACTGCGTTAGCGGGAATCGTAACCGTAAAGTTTTCGTCATCGAGCGTGGCTGATAAACCGGAGGAGACAGTAACATTAAGTTGGCTAGGCTTTGGCGGATCGTTTGGATTTTGAGTAACAGCGTCACCAGAACCACCGCAAGCGCTTAAAAGTAGAACTAAAAAGGCCAAGCATTTTGCACGAAAAAAAGTAGACGTTTGCATGGTTTGCTGTTCCTAATGCCAGTGTAATGTTTATCTAAACATTGTATCAGCTAACAGAAAACCTATAAAGTGATAAGAGAACCTCCCCTGTAAAAGTACAGAGGAGGTTAATTGTTACTGTTTGTTAGCTGTAACTTCTAGTTCTTCAGCTAAAATATGTTCATGTGTATGAGGTTCGTGTTGACCCTCTGCACCATGCATCCATTTAACTAATTTATCACTTAGTAAATACATAATCACAGCCGATATAACGGCTGTAGCACCTAGGCCAATAAAGATACCAAGTGCATTGTCTAGCGCTTCTTCACCTTCACCTAAGTATGAACCTACAAAGCCAGCAATTTTGTTTGCTACAGCAGTGCATAAGAACCAAATACCCATAAGCATCGATGCTAAGCGTAGTGGTGCTAGTTTACTTACCATTGATAAACCAATTGGAGACAAGCATAGCTCACCTAACGTATGGAATAAGTAAAAAAGAACTAACCACATCATGCTAATTTGAAGCGTGTCACCTTGACCTTGAGTCATAAGCGCAAGGATCATAGTTAAAAAGCCTAGCGCTAAAAAGATTAGGGCAATAGCAAATTTAACCGGTGAATTAGGCTCTTTTTTATCAAGTTTTAGCCAGATAATTGCAACCAATGGCGCAAAAACAATGATAAAAATTGAATTTAGAGATTGAAACCATGATGCCGGAATTTCAAAATTAAATAGCATACGATCAGTGTAGTCATTCGCAAAAAGGTTCATTAAGCCACCAGCCTGTTCAAAACCCATCCAGAAAATGATACTAAATACACTCATAGTAAAAATAACTTTAATACGGTCGGTTTCAACTTTAGTAAGCGGAACTTTAGTATTTGAAGTTGATTGCTCTCGAGCAAGCTTTGCTGCAGGTACAACCCCGATATCACCTAGGTATTTTTTACTTAGTGCGACTTGCATAGCAACAGAGACCAACATACCAATACCTGCTGCGATAAAGCCAAACTGCCATCCCATAGATGCGGCTACAAAACCAGCAACCAAAGGACCAAATGCACCACCTAGGTTAATACCCATGTAGAATATAGTGAATGCACCATCACGGCGTTGATCGCCTTCGTTGTATAAGTCGCCAACCATTGTTGAGATATTTGGTTTAAATAAACCATTACCCAAACACAGTAGTGCTAAGCCAATATAAAATATGTTTTCTTCTTGGCCTGCTAAGTAACTATGTGGAATACCCATAGTAAAATGACCGGCGGCCATTAACAAACCACCAATGATAATGGCTTTACGTTGGCCTAACACGTTATCAGCTAACCAGCCACCAAATAACGGTGTAATGTACACAGCCATGGTAAACGTACCATAAAGGCTTAATGCGTCTGCATTACTCCAACCAAAACCGCCTTCTTGAGTAATGGCTACAAGATAAAGAACCAAAATAGCACGCATGCCATAGTAGCCAAAGCGTTCCCACATTTCTGTACCGAACAACAGGAATAATCCCTTAGGATGACCTAAGAAATCACCTGATTTAGGTAATGAACTCATATTTACTTCCTAACTTTAAGAATTGTTGTAATGGCCTTATAATTTTTTGCTTTAGCTATTTTAGTATTTAGACTTACTAGAATGCTCGACCATCAGTATATTATTTGCAGCTAAGGTAATGGTTTGCTGAACGGTAATACCGCTATAAGGTAAGAGTCACACCCTTATCCTAGCTACAATTGCGCATTAGTATACATAGACCTTTGTGCTAGGGGAAGCATTGCGCGGGTGGTTCGTATAAACTGTATACAATTGTTTTAAAAGTTGGCGTAAGGGGTTATTGGTGTGCCAGGAAATTCAAGTGTTCCATAGACAGGGTTAAAGTAATATCGTATGTAGAGTTGGCCAAAGTTAGGCTCGTAAAAATCTGAACGATCTATTGCTACATAACCGCCAAAAAACCAGTGTGGTGTTATTCTATATTCAAAGCTTCCTTCAAGGTTGTACGATACACCAGAACTTGTATCCCCCTCAAACGCAGGGTTTACGCCTGTCTCAAGTTGACGAACAAACGCCTCTTCTTGCAAGTTTGGATCATTAGGGAAAAAGTCAATTGCCTGAGTTTTTGTTTGTGAATACGATACGCCAGTTTTAAAACGGTATACAAAATCATTTCCCCAACGTGCGTCATAACTAAATGGTACAGACACGCCTAAGTAATTTTGCGGACTGTAGTAGCCGCCATGGCCCCATGTTTCTTCACTTAAATTATATTTGTATGCCCAATGTAATAAGCTAGCACCCACCGTAAATTCACGTTTTTGATTACTAATAACACGGTAGTAAGTACCTGCCATAGCACGATAGCGCTGATTATCTTTTACATTTTTACCTTTATACAAAGTGAAGTCGGCACTTGACCAAAAGCCCCAATCACCACCTAAATCATGTGAAATATTTGCAGTAAGGCCTGTAGAGCGTACGCCACCCCAAGCTTCTTTTGTATTTGCATCCTCAAGACCCGCATAAGAAAGCACTGAACTTGTTACTGGACGTTTCTCTAGTTCAAGGCTGTAGCCAAAGTCGCCTAAATCGTCTGCATAGTTAACGCCCCATACTATATCTTCAATTAAAAAGCCCAGTGGGGTAGTACCTATATCTAAACGCCAATTTTTATTTTGCCAGCCTAGCCCGATATCTACACCACTTTCTTTTGGGCTTATTTCTTCAATAGCACACGTAAAAATACATAAAGCACCTTGTCCATAACGGCTGCCCGCAAATTGCTCATCAAAACGTGTTGTTTGCGCACTAATTGTTGTGGGGTCTATTTTTACAAATCCTTGGCCTTGCCAAAGTGGAAAATAAGCTTCAATCGGCACTAAACCAGCGCCAAGTGTTGCTTCGCTTTGTGTACTTATTTGGCCGCTAAAATTAACACCCATAGCAATATAAGCTTGATCTTTGTTTTGCTCATCAATTAATTCGCGCTTAGCGCCATTTACATACCAATCATCGGCTTCATCGATTTGTGAGAGCGAGGTATAAAGTTCTTTTTCGCTTAATGTGCGATTAGGAGACAGGGTTTGTGCATACCAAATTTGAGCTTGCGCTGTTTCATTAAAATTATTGGCTACTTGAGCTCCTAAATAACGTAACTCTGGATCGTTCGGCGATTTTTCAATGAGTTTCTTTGCTAGATAGAGTGCATCTCCTGAGTAATTAAAGTCATTAAGAGAGCCCATAATTTGGCGCTGCAAATAACTTTCTTGCGATGTAGTTTGCGTTATGGCTTCCTGCGTTACCTCTTTGGCCCGAAAGTCGTCACCTAGTTCTCTATACGCTTTTGCGATAGACATTAACGCTTGGGGTTCAATGGCTTGATTATTTTTCACCTTTTGCTGATAAATAATCAGCGCGGCTTCACGTTGTTCAAGTGATAAGTTTGCATTAATTAATGCAGTCGTGATCACAGGGTTGTTTTTATACTTTTGGTCAAGTTGATTTAACTTAGCAATTAAATCACTGCCATTGTAGAACTGATTAATATAATTACTTTGTAATTGCAGATACTGATTAACGTCGTTTTCAGATGCATTTTCAGGCAGTTTATAACGTGTAAACCACTGCTTTATATTTAGCTCATTTTTTTGCTCTAATAGCCATTCACCATAAAGTAAATGCCAATAGGGGGAAATCGTTGGCTGAGCAATTAATGCATCATTAATAAGCTTCAGAGCATGTATTTTCTCATCTATTCTATACCAATTGCGAGATAACTCAGCTTGCATTACGGGGGTTAAATTTTGTGCTTCTAGTGCACTTAAATGATAGATAGCCGTGGCTTTATTTTTAGCATCAAGGTAGCGTTCACTTTGAGCAAGCGACTCGTTAAGCTGAAGCTGTTGCTCAAGTGCAATAATATCTGCACTCTTGGCGCTAAAAGGAACATATTGTAAAGACGCAATAGCACCTTGATAGTCATCAATAGCGCGCAGAAAAAGTGCGTGACTGTAACGAAGTTGAGGGTTTAACGGAAATTGCCACAGTACATTATTAAATAGTGTTCGCGCTTCCTTTGTTAAGCCTTTTTGCTGGTATATAAAGGCTAAGTCGTAATATAACCATGGTTGATCTGGTGCTAAGCTTATTGCGTTCTCTAGCGTTTTTTCGGCTAGTTCCAAATTTCCCAATTGTACAAATTTACTCGCTTTGTTACGAAGTTGGCTACTTAGATACTGTGAGTAAGGTTGTTTAATTAGCTCTTTTTGAGTATAGGTTAAGCTGTTGTAAAAAGAGCTTAATGCGAGTTCATTTTGTTCAAGTTCAGCTATTTCAAGTAAGCCCGATAAAGCGCCGATATTGAGTAGATCATTTTTTAAAACAAATTTATATGTAAGTGCTGCTTGAGAGTATTGTCCTTGCGCAAATTGTAATAAACCGCTGTTATATAAAACAGCGTTAGGGTCTTGCTCTAATGTATTAGCTAAATCTAATTTAAGCTTTGCGACTTTGAATTCGCTGCTATTAATTGCATCTTTGGCTTGGCGGATATAAAGCCAAAACTGGGCTGTTTTAGCTAAGTCCTTTAACGTTTCCCTTTGTGCAAAGTCTGCCGTATATTTTTGTGCTTGCGTAAAATACTTGTATGATTTTTTATTATCACCTAAACGCAAATAAAGTATGCCTAGGCTTCGCATTATTGCACCGTCTTGCGGGCGACCATTTACAGCCTTTAAAAGTAGAGGTTCAGCGGCTTTTAAATTATTTTTTTCAAGTAACTTATCACCTTTAACCCACAATTGATAAGCAGGGTCGGCAAGTAAAGTTTGGCGTGTTTTTAGGCTTTTTTTAAAATCTTGATATTGCAACTCACCTTTACTGCTAAATGGGTAAAGCGTGAAGTAATATTGGAACTGTCGATCGGTAGCGCTATTAATTGGCATGTTTGCTAGTGAACCGAGCCAAATCTCCTCTACTTCATTACTAAAACTTGAGGTTGAGCCGTACTTGCCCAAAATACTAATTGCTTTTTTATCACTCGAATCGCGTCTCAGTAAATGCCTTGCGTAGGCTATTTCGACTTGGCCTATATTAGAATAGCTTCTTAATAGTTTATTATATCCGCGCGTAACGTTTTGCCATTGGGAAGCGTCTTGCGCGTACCAGCTTAAATGTTCTAGTTCATAATTGAGTGTGGGATAAACGTTATTAAATATCTTATTATAAATTTGCCGAGCTTGTTCATATCTGCCAGCGCGTGCTAGTAATTTAGCATCTTGAATCGCAGACTTATCTTTACCCTGAATTCGAGACATAACTCGTAGCTTTTCAATACAGGGAGCTTGGTTTATTAGGCCGTTATCTATTTTACTTAATAACAGGTTTGCTTTGTCGGATGCGCCATTGGCAAAATCATAATGAACTAGAGCGCACTGCGTTTCTATACGAGTAGGTGCGATGGCTACGAGTTTTTGTAAGCTGCTTTCAATCAGCTTTTTATTTTGCTGCGCTTCGCCAATACTTATTTGACTTAGTAACCAATCAACAGATTGTGTATCTATATCATTGACTGTTTTGGCACTTACCCCAAAGCTAAGTGCCAAAGTGAAAACGAGGACAAACCTTAAGGGCATTCAATGCTCCACATTGGTTGTAGCGTCCCGTCTGCTGTAATTGAAAAACGCTTATTTAACGTACTTGTGCCAAATAAATTAAGTACACTGTCGTAATAACGTGTTTGGGTGAATGACTTATCGACCATTAATTTTTGTTTAATTGCCATAATTAATGATTCATTGCCCTGATCTGCCAATAGAGGTAGTAGCGCTGAGTTGAAGCCCAAAGGACCTGTTTTTTCGGATTTACCTGATTTAGCAAATGTATTTAAAGGTACATACCCACGCTCATTAATCGTTTTTATAAATGGATTAAATTGCGCTAGTAGCTCTTTTTTATACGGTGCATCATTTGCCATCATGCTAGCCCATAAATATACTCTAATAGCATTATAGCTGCCTATATCACTGGTTTTTCTATTATAGTAAAAACCGTTATTAGCATCGTACATAACCCAATCAGGGCTAACACCTTCAGTAGCTGTGTCTAAAATAAGCTTTGCGGAGCCTTCGTGTAACTGATGCCAAGGTGAATGTGGGTAGAGCTTTTTAAATTGCTGGTATATAAACAACGGTGAATAGCTGGGGTTGAGTTTAACGCGCGCGTTTTCAAACTCAAAGCCAGCGGGTGCTGGTAGCAAGGACAAACCTAGGCCAGAAATATAAGCCGTTTCTTCTCGCATTATGCGCTGTGCAAGTACGGCAGCTAAAATGCTGTAGCGACGATCGCTCCAAAGCCTGGCAGCTTGAGACAAGCTATAGGCAATCCATAAATCAGAATCTGATGCAGGGTTTGAGTCTAATATTCCCCCCACATTTTGTTTATTAACCCCCCATTGCCATGCAGGTAAACGAGTACTTAAGTCACCCTCAGATAAGTGCTCTTGTGTCCAATCTAATACTAAGTCAAACATTGCTCTGTCGTTTGCGACTACAGCAAAAAATAATGCATAAGATTGGCCTTCAGAGGTTGTAATGTTTTGCTCGCTGCCTAAGTCAATAACACGGCCATCTTGGCTTATAAAGCTATTTTTAAAGACTTGCCATTCGTGCCAAGGTTGGCACTGCTCTACTTGCGCTTTTGCGTTAAAAGTAAATAGTGCAATCACAGCAAAAAATACATTAATGATTGATTTCATTACTTATCTCCTTCCGCTAAGCGTTTGTAAGTGAGTGCTTGGAGTAATCGCCACAGAATAAATGAGATGAGTAGCAGTATTAAAACAGACAGCAGTGCCAGCACAAATGGGTGATCTGATAAATGGAACCAAATTAAAGTATGTACAGGAATATGACCAACAAAGTACTGCTCATCCGTTTTGATTGTTTTAATACCTTGGGAGTTTATAACGGCGGCACTGCCTTTAATTTGAGCAAGTTGAGCTGAGTTCATTAATGCATTATTGAGCAATGTATATGCATTTTGAGATGTTGCACTTAATGATACAATAGAGCGCTCAGAATCAAGCGGTGATTGAAAACCTGTAATAACGGCTATGTCACCACTACTTTTAATACTAACGTGTACTTTTTGTGTTGTTTTCTCATCATACGCGCCATTGTATAAAGCTTGTTTTATAGCGCGTTGATTGTTGCTGAGTAAAACATTTGTGTGTGAACCTTCATCTAAGTTGTTAGCAAGGCTATTGGGTTTTGCGATAACTAACACATCTTTGTCGTTTAGGTTAGCGTCTTCGTTTAAATGGGCAACACTTATTCTATGTGCCGGATAACCCGTTATTGCCCCAAAGTGGCCTGTTAAATTAAATAAAACAGACAGTGCTTTAGCTGATGGGGTTTCATCTATTAACACTAACGTTTGCTGTAAGTCAGCATATTTTGTAAATGGAAATCCGCTATTAGCAAATACATTTAAATCGGGTAAAGCCATATAGTGATCAAACCCACTGACATCAATATGCGAATTTCCATCAATCACCCCATATTCTCCGCCAGCAGGAGCAACACTGCATTCGCCTTTTTTAAGTACAGCGAATCTAAAATCAAAATTTAGCTCATTGCGGTTGGCTAAATTAATGCCATTTAGAGAAAATCCCTCAGTACTTTGAGTCGTATCAGTATTCGCTATCAATGGCAGTAATGTTTGTGTGGTTTTTAGCAGGGTGTCTTTTTTATCTAATAAAAAACCGCTAATAAATTCTTGGTTAATTAGCATATTTAAACGTGAATCTAAGGTTTCGCTTTCTGGCGTATTACGGTATTGCAGAGTAATAGGGATGCCTTTTTCGCGCCATGTGAACAAATCAGGTGCAAAGCGAATATTTAGCTTTACAGGGCCATTATTAAGACCTTGAGTTTGTAATTGCGTTGGGTAATCAATGAGCTCATCAAAATGAACAGGGCGGTCACTTCTGAGCCAACGAGGAGCGTCGTAAGCCTTTCGAAGGGGGAGTTGGTTAATCGCTTCAATGCTTGCTGTTCTGCCAGTCATAATTTTATGACCAAATACCAGCCCTGTTACCGCTGTTTTTAAATCTTTTTCGTCGCGGCCAATAATTAACAGCATTTTATTATATCTGTGAATAGGGCTTGAGATTAGCTCAACTGTTGGCTTTTCAACATCTGGATAATCCTTTAAAAAATCAGGTTTTGAGTCATTAGTAATAAATACAACGCTATGTTGCTTAGGTGCTTTATTTATTATTACGGGGAAATTAGCCCCACGCCAATCAGCTTGAGATCCAAACCAACTCGATAATGTGGCGGCTGCTTCTATAGCTTGTGTGTTTGGTACTTTTGAAAATACAAAAGGGAGGTTAAGTTTGTTGTAGTCTTTAGCGTCAAAAAATGGTTCGGGTAGGTATTCTAAGCGACTGTCGATTGCCAATTGCTTTTGCTCAAGTGTGATGTTGCTCGACTTGTTTATTTCTGTCCAAATAGAGCGGCTAAAATAGTCTTGGCACTTTAAATCGTAGTAACCAACCAATTCAAAGCGGATTTGATTGTAATTCTGAATGTATTTAGCATTTAGTTCTAGATTGTGACTAACCGTATTTTTCACCACACTTAATTTTTCATTAATGGGCAACACCGTAACTAAATTATCATTAAAATATACTTTTAGATGTGACACATTTGCGATTAACGACGGTGAGTTAGTGTATGAGAAGTTAAGTTTTAAGTTTGTACTTAATTTATCAATTCGGTTGGTAAAATCGACACGAGAGTTGTTATTTACTCCGTCAAGCTTATACCCTGTGAAACCCAGCGCTTCAAAATCCAAGCGTAGGCTAGATATTTGAGCGCTTTCTGGGTAGCCATTTATAAACATAGATTTATTTTGCATTGGCTCAATAGCGTGTGCGTGCTGCGCGCAGCTAATAAGCAACAATGTTAGAAATGTATTGAGCAACTTTTTAATCATAATTATTATGCACTACCGGTTTTTTTGGAATAAATGAATGTATATAAACCACCAAACGAGTTAATAGTTTTATGGTCGGCTGTAAAGGTCTAGGAGCATGAAACAATAAATTACTAAAGCCTCTTAAACTTGTTTTTTGCACTTCTTTAAAGCTATATGATGGGCGATCATGTTTAAAGTTATTTTGCCAATCAAGCCAGGCATCAGCTCTTGAAAAAGTACATTGTATAAATGCTTTTTGTTTTTCTAATGATAAATCTTTAAGTGTTAAACCAATTTGCATTTTACGCGTATTACATACATAAGTTGTAAATGAAAACTGCTTATTTCCTCGGCTCATTAATAGCTCAACCTTGTCATTGACTCGGCATGAGTGCGCGTGATCTATTTCAATACCAACACCATTATCTGAGTAATCGGTAATTTTAACCTTTAATGTATGGCCATTCGCTAGGCGAATACCAGCAGGAAAATGCGCTTTAATTCGATGTGATTGCCTAACTTGGCGAGCTTCAGCAGCAACTGCAACCGCAGCACCTAAAATGATTATATTATAAATTGCCCAGCACATACTTATAACTAATACGCCTATTTGAGAAGGATCACCAAAAATCAGGCGTAAAATACCAAAAATAATACCTGCAACATTAATAGCTAAGAGTATAAGGTAAGGTTTAGAAATTCCCCAATCATAATGCTCTTCATCATTTAACCCGCCTTTTTCTGTTACATTAAACTTGCCTTTATTAGGATTAAATAGCGCAACAGTGGTTGGTTTTAATATATACCAAGCCAAAACTGATTCATAAACTTCGCCCCAAAATGAATATCGATATTTACCCTGGATACGAGAGTTAGTCGCTTTTATTTGAATTAATGTCGGTACTACATAAATAAAGATAGCTAAAAAAGGCGCATAAATAATATAAGCGTTAAAATATATAAGTGCTAAGGGGGCGGTTAAAAATACGATTCGAGGGATGCCCGATAAAAAGTGAAGCATCGCATTTATATAGCATAAACGTTGAGCAAGACTGAGGCCCTTTCCAAGTAGGGGGTTATCGAGTCTAAAAATTTGTGCCATACCGCGAGCCCAGCGAATTCGTTGGCCAATATGGGCCGACAAACTGTCGGTTGCTAAACCTGCTGCTTGTGGAATATTAATATACGCGGTTTTATAACCTGCACGTTGCATGCGTAATGCAGTATGAGCATCTTCGGTTACTGTTTCAAATGCAAAACCGCCAATATCATCAAGTGCTTCACGTTTTAATACCGCGCATGAACCACAGAAAAATGTGGCATCCCACATATCATTACCATCTTGAATCAGGCCATAAAACAGCATGTTTTCGTTGGGGATTTGGGTATGGTTATTTAAATTTCGCTCAAACGGGTCGGCAGAGAAAAAGTGATGCGGGGTTTGTACTAAACACACTTTGCTGTCTTTTAAAAATTGCCCCATAGTCATTTGTAAAAATGATCGGGCAGGTACATGATCGCAGTCAAAAATTGCAATGTATTCGCCGTTAGTAAAACGCATTGCACTATTCATATTGCCTGCTTTTGCGTGTTTACTATCAGGACGAGTTAAATAACCGACTCCAACTTCTTGGGCAAACTCGCGAAACTCAGGACGTTTGCCATCATCAAGTATGTAAACGTTAAGTTTATCTATAGGCCAATCAATACTTAGCGCTGCCAATGTTGTCGGTTTTACAACACTCAATGGTTCGTTATAAGTTGGAATATACACATCGACCGAGGGCCATTTATCGGTGTCTTTAGGTAATGGAATTGGTTTTCGCTCTAATGGATTAATCGTTTGAAAAAAGCCAAGTATTAGAACAAGCCACGCATAAGTTTCTGCTAATAATAAGCCTGCGCCTAAAACAAGCGCAAGAGGGTCATCCCAATTTAAGGTTTCGGTGTAGCGCCACCATAAGTAACGTGAAGATGTTGTTACCGATAAAGTGATCATCACTATGGTCGCCATTTGACCTTTTATCTTTTTTAAAGAGTAAGCTACGAGTAGAATAAAGCTTATAAAAATAGCTTGTGCTTCTAAGCTAAAAGGAATAGTTACAAAAATCGCCAGTAAAAATAGTGCAAATGTAATTACGACGTACCTGACCGATTTGCTTTTCCATACTCGCGCATCTGCTATAGAGTGAAAAGCACTTTGCCTAGTCGTTTTTTGATTTCTTGATAATACACGTTTGAATAACTTGCCTAATTTTAAATCAATCCAGCGAAGTTGCCTGAAAAAGAAATTAACAGAGTGATAGAAGTGATGTGAAACTTTTTCTTTAACACGACTTTTTTTAGCTGTATTTTTCACAAACACAAGAAAAATACTCTGTAAAATAAAGCGTAATGTATTTGAGTATAAGTGAGTTCTGTAGGGTGACTTTAAATGTGGATAGTTCTGCTTTAACACATAACTAATGTTTTTTTTACGGGTCTCAAATTTAAAAAAAAGAGAACAAAAAATGACTATAAATGGCATTGAAATAGCCTCAATAGCGCTCATTTTATGCTGATTAAAATTACCGTAAAATTTAAACATAATTAAACGCACTAATTTTTGCGTAAAAAACAGACTAAGTAAAAGGCGAAAAGCCTTTTCAAAAGAATGTTTATAAATTAATTGTGCCATTAGAGTGCGGCTTTACTAGCGAGCCATCCAGCTAGCGTTTCAAAATCATCATTAGCAACGCTATACGGTGCGCAATTTAGTGCAACGTTACGATAAGCTGTCGATTCTTTAATTACTTCATCATGGTTTATAAAAAAAGGAGCCATTAGAGGTAGTGTAGATTGCCAAAGTGAGAACAAATCAAATTCGAGCACTGACGCTGAGTTGTATTTGTTGACTAAAAAAAAGTGATGCCATGCGTTAGTGGTGTTTTTCAATTTTTGTAAACGCTTGTAGATAAGGCTATGACATATTGAATCGCAGTTCACTATTTCAATGACAATATCGTCCTCATCTAAGGTGTAATTATTAATACCTACGTGGCTTGGGCAATCAAAAAGCATCCATGTTGTATCTGGGGTGTCTAATTTTTTGCAATTATTAGCTAATTTATTTAGATCTAAATTAGAAGGCGTGTTGTCTCCGTGAGGTAAAAAAATAACACCATCGTTGTCTTGATGAAAGTGCTTAAGAACGTCTTCAAAACTATTGGCGTTACTCCACCCTTGGGTATTTTTCCAAGGCAAACCAAAATGTAAACACAAGTCACTTTTTGAGTCTAAATCTATAGCTATAACGTGAACAGCTGATTTTTTTAACACGCAGGCAAGGTTAGCCACTATTGCAGTGCAGCCGGTGCCACCTTTTAACCCTTTTAAAAAAACTCTTTGCACGTTATAAATTTACCTATTCTTTTTGTATGCTAGTGGTAGCCATAAGTTCATCATTAATTTCTTTCAAAAGCGCATATTTATTAATAGTGTGAATGTTTTTTTGTTTATCTGTAATTTCAATATAATCATCTTTTTTCCCACCAAAGCGACGAGCTAGATTTTCTATATCATTAGGTGTTAGTTTTGGGGGCTTAAGAGACAAATGTCGCATTACCTATATTCATTAGTTTTATTTTGAGATTTTAACGTTTTCAATGTGTACTATATAATATAGCTGCTTAAACTAGTAAAGTATTTTAAATAAAAGGTCTTCTGTGCATAAACTTAACATAACAGGGTTGGACGCTGCTGCTAGTGAGATAAAATTAGCTGCCAGTTATGCTATTTTGGCTCCCTTTGATAACTTAGCAATAGAGTTCGCGCTACAGTCTGTTGATGTTAGTGGCAAAAATGATGTGTTTATTGTTTCTTCTCAAATAGAGTCCTTTTATGAATCGCCTTTTTCAGATGCACTTTTTGACGTTTATGATCAAGGGCGGGTGCATTCTTTTTCGTTTACTAAAGAAATGACTGATTGGGGAATAAAGCGTATCAGTCGCGGAGTAATTAAAGAGCTAGGCGCATATAAAAGCATAGAGAATGCCTTAGTATTTCTTCATTTTAATACAAAGCAATTACGCGACTTTGATGATGCCCAACTGACGCAGATCATTACTAAATACAATGTATTTTTAAACACTGTAAATACGAGTTTACTCTTTTTAATATCTGGCCCAGAAGTTGTTAACTTAAGGTTTTTAGTTCGACGTTTAAATAAGTTATTTAGCGGTATTGTTTTTATTGATAATGATGCTGCAGTGCGTGTACTTGAATACGATTATTGGAGCCACAGCACTGGCGTAATTGCGGATAAGCAATACCAGCTAACTTTGCAAAATAATCAATATGTTGTGCAAGAAAATAAAATTGCAGAAAATACCTTTAATAACAACCATTTTAATGATGAAAGTGATGTGTGGCTAGTCCAAAGCTCGGTTCCTGAGGGCACCAAATTGCCGGCTCATTATCGTACTGTGAAAGAAAATAATGATTTATTTAATAGAGGTCCTCGGCTTAAGGCGGCGACATTAGTTTTTTCTGTAACCCGATATACAGATTTAGCATTATTGGCTAAGCAGTGTTTTGAGCTTAGAAAAAACTGTGGTCGCTGGTTGAAACTTGTTATCCAAAATGTTGATGGAATTATTCGCCATCAAGATGAATGCTTATTTTTAACACTCGGTGTGAACTTAATTTTATATAGTTTTTCAGAACCATCGCGGTTGCTATCACAAATTCAATCAATTCAAGGCTTTAAATTTTCAAGGCCATTGCCGCCTTCGGTTGATGATGTTTTGCAATACACAGAAAATACCTTTTCGAAAGGTTACTTGCCGTTTATCGACTTTACTAATCAGGTAGAAAAACACAGTGATTCTGCAGTTAATTTAGGTGTTAGTGGTGTGTTAGTCATACTTGAGTTACTACCTCGCATTGATCCTATTCATCCTCTTCACTTATTTCATATTAAGCGTGAAGGGGATGTATTTAGCGTAGTAGACAATAAGGTTTATCTCTATTTGCATGCATGTAGGGAAAATGATGTAACCAATGCAATTAACCATTTATTTAAATTACAAACGAGTGATTTTTTTTCTCGACAAAACATCATTTCAGATCACTTTTATATACAACAAGAATGTAAGCAGTTACGTCGTTTTTATAAAGATAAGCCGATAGATGATTTTACAAAGCAGCTTAAAGAAAATGAAGACTATAAATTTGTGCCCGATGTAACAAAAAACCTAAATATTGATATTTCAACGCCTGAATTGCTGACTGAAACACGCCCAGATGCAATACCTTTTGTTATGAAGATGAAGGAGCAATAAAGTGAGCTTAAATCAATTTTTAATCACCGGTTTTATTGCGCTTATTCTGGGGGTTTTATTATGCTTAATGAGCACTTATGTTTTAGACAAATTAAAAAAATATTTTTATAAAGTCACATTTAAACACGAAGTTTTAGAGCCCTATACACCAACAAAAAATAAAAAGGAAAACAATTGAAACTCTCAGGCTTAGGGGTGTGGAACCTTTATTTTTTAGTAAAATTTGCATTGTTTTATTACGGGGCGATTAGTTTTGATTTTTTAAGTAACACTGCATTTGCTGCTTTTTTAGCAGTACATTTCAAAAATGTACGAATAGAAAAGTTAAAGCATCTGAGCGCTGTAATACTCGGCGTTATATTACTTTATAAAGATTCTTGGCTACCGCCAATAAATCGGCTTGTTAAACAGGCTGATAACATCCAAGATTTTAATGCTAGTTATTTTGTAGAGTTAGTTGGGCGAGTAATAAATGTAGATATGTTACTAGGATTATTTATTATCATCGTTTTTTTCTGGTATAGCTCACAATGGATCCGATTTACGACTGTGACGGTTATTGGTCTAACCTTTATTGGGTGGAGTCATTACAAAGCAGCTCAGCAACCGGAAATAACTCAGGGTTTAGCTGTAAAAAAGAGTGAAAATATACTCGCAGACCCTGCAATTGTAACGACAGAAAAAAAGTCACCCGATCAACAATTAAGTGATTTTTATCAACAACAACGTCTACTCATGAGCCAGTTTCCTCAACAGGTAGAAGGCGATTTATTTGATGTTATTGTTTTAAATATTTGCTCTATGGCTGTCGATGATTTGAATACAATCGATGTTAGCTTAGCCACTATGTATAAAGATTTTGATATTGTTTTTTCAGATTTTAATTCTGCAACGTCATACAGTGGTCCTGCAGCGATAAGACTTTTGAGGGCTAGTTGTGGGCAAACAAGTCAAGAAGCCTTATTTAACGACACACCTGAGCAATGCTACTTATTTAAAAACTTAGAAAAACTTGGCTACCAACATAATGTAGTAATGAATCATGATGGTCATTTTGATGAATTTAAAGGTTTAATAAATAAATACGGCGGTTTGACTAGTAAACCGTTTAATATCGATGCTATGCCTATTGCTCAATATGGCTTTGATAATAGCCCTATTTATTCTGATGGGGCAGTGTTGAATGGTTGGCTGGATAATGATGCAAAAGATTGCAAGCCTTGTGCTATGTACTACAACACAACAAGCTTACATGATGGGAATCAGTTTGCTAATAGCGCTCGCATGAATAGTCAGCAAAGTTACCCACAGAGGCACGCTAATTTATTTGCTGATATTAATAGTTTTATTAAAAATTTAGAAAAGCGCGGTCGAAATGTAATGCTAATGGTAGTACCTGAACATGGTGCTGCGTTAAAAGGTGATAAGGTGCAGTTTGCAGGTTTGCGCGAAATACCAAGCCCTGCCATTGTGTCTGTACCAGTGGCCATTAAGTTTATTGGCCCTAATGTTCAACCTTACTCGCAGATAGTAATCGATGACTCAACGAGTTATTTTGCTCTTTCGGAGCTGGTAAGCAAAACGCTTCAAACAGACATTTTTGGTGGAAATAATAGCACCGCTAACTTAGTTGAGAACCTGCCGAAAGCCCCAAAAGTGGCTGAAAACGCAGATACTATTATGATGTATGTTAACAAGCGACCTTATATACAGTTAGATGGCGGTGATTGGTCAGTATACCCACAAAGTAATTGATTTTTTATAGGGATATTGAGTGCAGCGGGTTATGTATTTTAACGCTCAGCTTTGTCCAAAAATGTTTACAATAAGCTACCTTCTCAAAGCGACTTAGCGTATTATTCTGCCAATATGGTTTTTCCTACTTTGGGGATGTATGCGTCTAGATATTCACTGTGCTGACAGAATTGGTATTGCTCAAGAAATCCTTAATATTTTAGTTAACTATGGTGTTGATTTAAAAGGTATTGAAGTCGATTCAGTTAACTGTCGTATGTATGTAAGTTTTCCCGAGATTGAATTTGAGCAATTTCAAAAAATCATGCCATCTATTCGTTTAATCGACGGTGTGCATGATGTACGTACAACTGCTTTTTTACCTTCTGAGCGTGAACATAATGAGCTAAATACATTACTGCGCGCATTGCCTGATGGAGTTATTTCGATAGATGCCAAAGGGTGGGTACGCTTGTGTAACGATGCAGCGTGTAAAGATTTACAGTTGCATGAAAAAGACGTTATTGGTGCAAATATTAATAATTTGCTCAAAGGGTTTAATTTTACTCGTTGGTTAGAGAGTAAAGAAGTACTAGGCCAAACTACGCGTGTAGAAGTGGCTGGTGAAGATTTTATTGCTGATATTTTACCAATTGCAGTTCCTCAAGGTAATGAAGGTGATGTGCTTGCTGGTGCGGTAATTAATATTAAATCACAGAGCCGTTTAGGTCAGCAAGTGAGTGCCTTTCGACGTTATGGACAAGAAAGTTTCGCCACTATTCATAACTTTAGTACCGCTATGCGTCGAGTTGTCCGTGAAGCACGCAAAATGTCACAATTAGAAGCCCCAATATTAATTACAGGTGAAACAGGAACAGGCAAAGAGCTGCTTGCTCGAGCTTGCCATTATGCTTCCAACCGATCTGTCAAACCTTTTATTGCTTTGTCGTGTGCATCGTTACCGGATGATGTCGCTGAATCTGAATTATTTGGTTATGCAGGTTATGAAGAAAACGCAGCACCAAAACGAGGTGTTTTAGAGCAGGCTGATGGTGGCACTGTGTTTTTGGATGAAGTGGGTGAAATGTCAACTCAACTACAAACTAAGCTACTGCGCTTTTTACAAGACGGTACCTTTAGAAAAGTAGGAGATGAGAACGAGGTTAAAGTAAACGTACGCATTATTGCAGCTACGCAAAAAGATTTACCGGCAATGGTACAAGAGGGTGTATTTAGAGAAGATTTATATTACAGAATAAATGTTCTAACGTTAGAAATTGCTCCGCTTAGAGATCGCAAAGCTGACGTGGGGCCACTTGCAGAGCACTTTATACAAAAATATGCACAGCAAAATGGCCATCCCGTACCACTTTTATCTCAAGAATGCTTAAGCTTTTTACAAGAATACCCGTGGCCTGGTAATGTTCGTCAATTAGAAAACGCAATTTACCGCGCTGTGTCATTACTCGATGATAGTGAGTTACGTGTAGAGCATTTACAGTTACCTACATTTACGCACGAGTTAGGGTATTTAGAGTCAGATTTTGAGGGCTCGCTTGATCAAGCGGTAAAACGGTTTGAGGCAACATTGCTTCGCAAGCTCTATCCGGCTTATCCGAGCTCCCGCCAATTAGCAAAGCGTTTAGGGCTTAGCCATACCGCAGTTGCAAACAAATTACGTGACTACGGTATTAACCGTAAAACAGTAAAAGTTTAGTAAAATTAACGTATCACTTGATAATGATGAATGATATTTTTTTCAAAAACTTGTGATACACTCAAAATTAACAACAAACTGGTAAGACCTCTCCTGTGAACTTATATATTCGACTGCTTTTATTGTTTTTTAAAATTAAGCGTAATCATCAGTATCAAGGTTTACTTGATACAGTAGATATTGATTACAAAGCATTACCAACAGATTGCGATATAAATTTGCATCTAACTAACTCTCGTTATTTAGCTATGATGGATTTATCACGCACGTGGATGACTGAGCGTGTTGGTTTGCTAAAGCAAATTTTGAAGCGCCGTTGGTTCCCTATCGTTAACGCAACGGCGATTACTTATATCCGTGATATTAAACCAATGCAGCGATACACCATTAGCACTAAGCTTGTAGGCTGGGATCATAAATACTTTTATATCGAGCAAAAGTTTCATTCCGCACGAGGTTTACATGCTATCGCCTATGTACGAGGTGTGTTTAAAAGCAAAAAAGGCGTTATAAGTGTAGAAGAAATGCTTGAAGTGGCGGGCTTTGAAGGTAAAACTCCAATTTTACCAACAGAAGTAATGCATTGGAAAGAAATGCTAGAACAGAAAAAAGTGAATAACCTACCTAAATAAAAAAAGGCCTTTCGGCCTTCAACACACATAGTAAGTATAGCTAAGCATTGCTTAGCTATACCATATACTTTAAAAGTTATATTTAACACCAAACATAGCAACAACTGGGTCAAGCTCTACTGTTGAGGTTAATGCTTTAGCACCATTAGCATAGACCGTCGCGTCAGTATCAATATCCATAATAGACACCATTGCATGTAATCCCCAGTTTTCGTCAATTTTATAGTTAGCACCTATTTGTGCTACAAAACCAAATGAATCATCTAGTTTTACTTCTACGTTGTCAGTACCAAGTGTTGTTTTAAGCGCTTGTGACGGTTGCTCATCAAAAAACATTGTATAGTTTATGCCAACACCTACAAACGGTCTTAACGCGTAGCTTGTATCTAAAAAATGGTACTGGGCGATAAGTGAAGGTGGTAATTGTTTTATATCGGCAATTTTATTGCCAGCTAAGCCGCCAGTGCCATTTACGTCATGTGAGAAAGGAGTTGCTGCAATAAGTTCTAATACCCACTGATCGTTAAATGCGTAATCTATAGTAATACCAAGCTGAGTATCTGAATCACCTTTTAGGCCTAGAGTCGGCGCTTCATTGATTGTAGAGCTACTGTTATCAGGGTTTACGTTAATAGCGCCAACATTTACGCTAAAGTTAGCGTGTGCAGCTGGAGATAGTGCAAGTAAAGAAGTTAGTAATGCAATGCTCATTGTGGTTTTCATGTTGTTCTCCAAGAACTACTTTTTGATTGACGCTATTATTGCAGCCAAAAAAAATAAAAAATTGTTCTAGATCAAAGTTTCAAATATGTTTGAATGTTGTGAAATGGTTTCTTGATTTAGATTAATGTTAGCGTCAATTTTTTAAAGCAATGATTGACATAGGTAGATTGTGAATGGTCACAAGAATGTATCAGTGTTGACATCGATTAGTCATAATCTAGCGCTTTAATTAAGGCTCTTTAAGCTATTAAGAGTGTTTAATATGTCTTTAGCCACGATTGAAAAAACAAAAAATAACAATGTCTTGCATGCACAGGTCGTTGCGTATTTACAAACACTTATTCAGTTCGAATCAGTGACACCTAACCAAGCTGGTGCAATTGATTGGCTAAATGATCACTTAGCTGAGCTAGGATTTAGTTGTGAGCAGTTTAAAGTAAAAGGCGTGACCAATTTGATTGCACATATTGATTTCGCACCTGGCCCTTGCGTTGCATTTTCTGGGCATATTGATGTAGTACCGGCTGCAACGGGCAATTGGTTAAGTCCGCCTTTTGCAGGACGTATTTTAAACGGTGCCGTTTATGGTAGGGGCGCTGCGGACATGAAAGGCGGTGTTGCCGCTATGCTCAGTGCAACAAAAAGCTTAATAAATAGTAATAAAAAGAAAATCGGTTCGCTTTATTGGCTTGTTACCTCTGATGAGGAGGGGGAGGCTGAATTTGGCTCTCAGGAAATAGCCTATAGGCTTACTAAGCGAGGAGTTATTTTGGATGGTTGTATAGTTGGAGAGCCGACAAGCCATTTGCATGTGGGTGATACGATTAAAAATGGTCGACGTGGAGCATTATCTGCGCGTATTGTTGTTAATGGTAAAGCAGGGCATGTTGCCTATCCAGAACACACAGTTAATGCGGCGCACATCGGGGCTAAAATAGTTAATCTATTAAGTACACAAACGTGGGATCTTGATGAGACAAGTTCAAAAACGACTTTGCAAGTAACCGGAATTAATATCAAAAATGTGGTTGATAACTTAGTGCCGAGTAACTGCGAAATTACATTTAACGTGCGTTATAGCCATGGTTACAATAGCGATGCAGTTAAATCGCGTGTTACTGAGGCTCTGAATAAGTTTGCGGCTTATTACAGTATTGAGTGGCAACGCCCTTGTGAACCTTATTATACCAGTGCAGCTAAGGATTGGAGTTTACTCTCACATATAGAACACACTATTTATCAACAAACGGGAAGTTACCCTTTATTAAGTACAAGTGGCGGGACTTCTGACGGCCGATTTTTTGCAAATAACCACACTCAAGTAATTGAGTGTGGTGTGCGTAATCATACAATTCACCAAGTAAATGAAAACGTGCCTATTGAGGATTTATTGAAGATAGACGCTATTTATACTTCGCTACTTAAAAGTATGTTTATCAATTTGAGGGATTAAACCGGATGCTAACGGCGTTAAAATGTCTGCAGAGCAATGCTGGAGCAATTGCTGAGAATAACTAAATAACAAATTTTTTCTTGTTAGCTACATGGTTTTATTCCCTCAAAATAGAGTATTTAATTAAGCGAATTGATATTAAAGGCGCCAGTGTTTATTCTTTCCCGAGATAGCGTTTTGCTTTATTTTCTTTTACATTTTCAAGATCGACTAACACTAAACCATCAATGCAATTATTAAAATCAGGGTCGATACTAAAGCTTAAAAATTGCACCCCGCCAGGCGTACAGAGCTCTGTATATTGTTTAAATAGCGTAGGAACTTGCGCGCCCATGTTGGCAAGTACATGTTTAAGTTCTACAAAGTCTTCTTTTATATCGCTGTCCGTAAATACGGTTTGGCATTGTGTTAGTTGTTGATCACTTAGTTTAAATTCGTTATTTGGCGTAGCAAGTATCTGGTTACTCTTATAATAATGCTGATAGTAATAAACCAACATCGCTTTAGCTTGTTCGGGTAAGGCGTTAGAGACGGTCACCGCGCCAAATAAATAACGGTATTGTGGGTAGTTTTTTACAAAAGCACCAATCCCATACCATAAGTAATCAAGGCTTTTACGTCCCCAATATTTAGGTTGGACAAAACTGCGACCTAATTCAATTCCTTGTTGCAAATAGGGCGCCATTGCATCGGTATAAGTAAATAAGCTAGCGGTATAGAGGCCTTCTCGTCCGTACTTTTTGATTATGTCTGCTGCGCAAGCTAAACGGTAGGCACCGACTAACTCTAGCTGGGAAGGATCCCATAGAACAAGGTGTTGATAGTCCATATCAAACTTATCTATATCACGGCGCTTTCCGCTGCCTTCACCTACCGCTCTAAACGCAATTTCTCTAAGGCGACCCAACTCTCTAAAAACCGGCGAACTACCTGTATATTGATAAAGGTGTATATGCATACCGTCTTGTGTTTTACCAAGTAGTTGGCATTGATCAATCGCTTTTTTAAGCTCTTTTCTGCACTCAGGAACTGCAATGGGCATTTGTGTTTTTAGCGGCAGAGGTTTTTTACTGGTAAGCCTGTAAAGTTGTTTTCGGATAAGGTTTACTACTTCTTTGTCTTTTAGATTTTCTATTAAATAAGACTCAGGAGGAATAGAAGCACCAATTTCAAACTCTAAAGATTTTTGACGTTGCTTAAACATTTCTTTGACTAACAATAGGCTTGCTAGAGGTTTGTAGATCATTGAAGTGCCATAAAATAGAGGGCTATTTTTAGCTTTAATAAATACAGGTAAAATAGGGCAGTTAGCTTTTTTCGCCATACGTAAAAAGCCGCTGTTCCATTTGCAGTCTTTTATTCCGGTCGGGCTCAAACGCGACACTTCGCCTGCAGGGAATATTAATAATGCTCCTTCACTCTTTAGGTGTTGATGAATATTATGCAGCTCAATTTTTTTACTCATTCCGGATAAGTTATCAACGGGTAATAAGAGTTCATGCATGGGAGTGACTGACATTAACATACGGTTCGCTACGACCTTTAAGTCTTGCCTCACCGTTGAAAGGACCTTAATTAACGCCAATGCATCTAGCGATCCAATTGGATGATTTGCAACAATAACCAATTTACCCTCATTAGGTATATGCTCAATCTGTTTTGGTTTGTAGCGGGTGTCAAAATCAAGTTCGTCAAGGACCTGCTCTACAAACTCTAATCCTTGTAAGTGGGGATAGGCATCACCAAATGCAACAAATTCTTGCTCGTGTAATAAGTATCCAAGTCCTTTTTTTACTAAACCGGTTACTTTTGGTGAGTTTTTTAGTTGCGGTAAATTTGCTGCTATTACTTTATCAATACTGATCATATTAACCTCTAAAACGCATTGGTATATTTGCCTTTGAGATAGAGTAAAAAAAGGGTGTGACAATTACTTTGCAATTGTGTGACTTTTTGAAGTGCGAATAAGACAAAGCAAAGGCATAATTAGGCGCATATTCATTTGATCAACAATTTTATTGGGGGATGCATGTCGGTATTAATTGCGATTACAGGGCGGGATAACACAAAATTAATGGCGCAGTTGCAAGCTTGTTTACCAACATTGCGTATTGAGCAATGGCCAGAATGCCAAAATTTGAATGACGTAGATTTTGTACTTGCTTGGAAAGCACCTCAGACAATGTGGGCGCAATTACCAAATTTAAAAGTTGTTTCATCATTTGGTGCTGGAGTTGATAGCATTGATTTAACGCAGTTGCCAGAGCATATTAATGTTGTACGCATTGTTGATGAACAACTCGCTGAGGATATGGCCGAATATGTACTTACCCATGTACTAGCGCAAAAATTACGTTTAAAAGACTATTTTATTAAGCAAAGCCAGCAAAGTTGGAAACCAAAGCGTGCCTATAATTATAAACACGTTGGTATACTCGGCTACGGGGAGCTTGGCAAAGCATGCGCTAAAAAACTAATTAAAAATGGGTTTGATGTAAGTGCATGGGCACAAAGTCACAAGGAGGATGCTGATGTAAATATACATTGTACCCAGCACGGACTTGATGAAATGCTTAAAAATACCGATTACCTAGTATGTTTACTGCCACTTACAAAGATGACCTCAGGTATTATTAATCATGAATTAATAGCTAAGCTGCCAGCGCATGCTGTTGTAATAAATGTAGCGCGAGGACAACACGTTGTTGAACAAGACTTATTAAGTGCATTAGATAATGAAATGTTACGTGCGGCTACGCTTGATGTTTTTGACCAAGAACCGCTAAATGATGAGCATCCATTTTGGCAGCATCCTAAAATCACGTTAACACCACATTGTGCAGCATTGTCAGATTTAAACAGTGTTACAGAGCAAATAGCCGATAATATTGAACTATTCATAAAGGGAGCTAAGCTTAATAACCAAGTAAATAGAAAGAAGGGTTATTAAGTTATAACCAAATAGTTAAAAAACAGCTTGTTAACACATGTAATTTTCATTAGTGTTGAAAGCTATTCTTACTAATAAAAATTATAAATGGGGTATTATGAAATCAAAACAAAGCGGTGTTAAATTAAGCTTAATTATAATCTCTATCATTATTTTAGGTGTTTCAGCGTGGTTCAATCAGGCAAATGCACAAGAAATTTCTGCAGATATAAATGATAGCATCGCATTAGCTGCGTATAATTAATCCCCAAAACATGTGTTGCCAGAAGAGTTATTTTAAAGTAATTCTTCTTACCCACCTTCATCATATAAACCTGTAAAAATAGTATAACGCGCAAGCGGGTATTGTTGTTTGCATACAATAATTAAATTTTATTACGAATTAAATCACGTACTATAAACCGAGCTGGATGAATTGCCTGGCTGACACGTTCGCTTAATGGGCGAGGCTCATTATTTAAGCAACTGATAAGATGTTCGGCACTTAACGGTGCGCTGCATAAAGCACGTGCCCCAAACCCTGTAAAAATATGCAAACCCTGCTGTGGCTTTTTTAGTGGTTCATATTGATAACGTTTGCCCAAGCGTAAATTAGCAAAAGCCTGTGTGTAATCGTTTTGCTCGCACCATTGCCCTGCCATTGGTAGGTGGTCGATAAATGTGCAGCGTACGGCAGCTTTAGCTGAGGTGATATTACCGAGTGTTGTTGCAAATTCACTTTGCTTATAAAAATTAAGAAGTTGCTCTTGATTTAATTGGTTGTCATGGGCTGTAACTTGACGGCTTTTCGTGTTTTTTTCAAATGTGGCCCCCATACAGTGATGCTCTAAATAAGCAGGGGTAAAATAGCCTTTATGGCATAGCACTGTTTTAAGTTTGTCTGACTGTTCACTGGCCTGAACGTGCGAAACTTGACCTCGTACGCCTACAATTGGCAATGCCTTTGTTTGCTCAAATGCATCACTGTGTTCACCAGCACAAATAATGACATCGCTAAAGGGGCCTAGTTGTTCTGTATTAGTTAATAAAAACCAGCCATCCTCGGTTTTTTTAAGCTGTTTAATATCGCAGTTAAATGTACTTTTAAATGGCGTTAAGCTATTTGCTGCATTTAGCATGGCATTGACCAGTTGAGGGGGATTTACCCAGCCACCTTGTTCAAAAAACACGCCTGAATAACCTGTCGTTACACCGGCTATTTCATCACCTTGCTCTGGGGTTACATTGCGCATTAGCTGGGTTGGCCACAGTTGCTTTTGTGCTAAATTCTGATGCTTATCGGCGAGAGGTTGTTTGACAGCATGCTGTAGTACGCCACACCAATCATGATCAAAACTAAAACCATTAGTGAGTAATTCGCTATATAGGCGCTTTGCGTATAAAAAGCTATGTGCAAATAACTCACTGTGAGGTGAGTTTTTAGCTTGTAAATGAGGATAAATAGCACCTTGTACATTGTGCGATGCACCCATTGCGGGTTGTTCATCTTGGCAATATAACTGGCTTGCTATACCGCGTTTAGCCAAACTATATAAAATGCAGCTACTGGCAATACCACCGCCAATAACAGCTACATTTTTTAACGTGCTACTATCTTGATTAAAATAAGCAGGGGCTGATTGAGTGTTTTTAACATGCTCAAGTTGGCCAATAAGCATATCCCTTTTTTGACCAAACCCGTTGGTTTTTGTAGTGTTGAAACCGGCTTCAATTAAACCTCGACGAACAAAGCCAGCAGCAGTAAATGTTGATAAAGTTGCATTCGCTCTTGAAATATTAGCCATCGAGTCAAATAAATTTTGTTGCCACATATCAGGGTTTTTACTTGGCGCAAAGCCATCTAAATACCAAGCATCAACAATGCCCGTTTGCGGAAAACTCATTGCACTTATTGACTCAAGCGCATCACCAAAATATAAATCGAGTATTACACGGCCTTCTTCAAACTCTAGCCTATGACATCCTGCTAAATTAATAGGGTAGCGTTTTATTAATTGATCGCTAAATGAGCTTAGCGAAGGCCATGCTTTTAATGCTTGGTTTAGATCATTTATTTGCAAAGGGTATTTTTCAAATGAAATAAAGTGCAAGCGTTTAACATCTTTATCTAATTGATTTTGAACTTGTTGGCGTGCAAGATGGTCAGTAAAGCGTTGCCATGTATTTAGAAAGTTTAAGCCTGTACCAAAACCGGTTTCGGCTATAACAAAATGTGGTTGGTCATGATTTTGTAATCGTGCATCTATATTATTTTTCTCATAAAACACATAATGTGATTCAGCCAAACCATCGTCATTAGAAAAATAAATATCACTGAAGTCATTAGCGAAAGGTGTGCCTAAATCATTAAAGTGTATATGTGCGTTTTTAATCATGAGTTTAAATTTATAGAGTCTATTTTTTAATTATTTTACGGGTTTTCTTTGAAATAGTCTGGCGTTATTTATAAGCTAGCGGTTCAGAGTACAAGTGTACGCTAGAAAGCTGACCACTTAGATGACTAAATTCGCGTAAAATAGAATGCAATTGAGTATTAAGCTAAGGGAATTACCCATGAGAAGAGCTGTAATTACAGGTATCGGTGTTGTATCAAGTATCGGTAACAATAAAGAAGAAGTACTAGAATCGTTAAAAGCAGGTAAGAGCGGTATCGCTTTTAACCAAGAATTTGCCGATTATAAGTTGCGCAGTAACGTATCGGGCAAAATTGATATTGACGTTAAAGAACATGTTGACCGTAAAGCAATGCGCTTTATGGGCGATGCTGCTGCTTACTCTTATATTTCGATGACGCAAGCAATTGAAGATTCAGGTTTATCTGACGAGCAAGTATCGAACGAACGCACGGGTATTATTGTTGGCTCTGGCGGCGGCTCGTCTAAATGGCAAGTAGAAGCGGCTGATATTTTACGCGAAAAAGGCGTAAAACGTGTAGGGCCTTATATGGTGCCACGCACTATGGCAAGTACGACATCTGCTTGTTTAGCAACACCATTTAAAATTAAAGGTGTTAACTATTCGATTAGTTCTGCATGTGCTACTTCTGCGCATTGCATTGGTAATGCAGTAGAGCAAATTCAGCTTGGTAAGCAAGACGTGGTATTTGCTGGTGGCGGTGAAGAGTTGCATTGGACACTGGCAATGGAATTTGACGCTATGGGCGCACTTTCTACTAAGTACAATGAAACACCCGAAAAAGCTTCTCGCACATATGATGCAAATCGCGATGGTTTTGTTATCTCTGGCGGCGGCGGTATTGTTGTTGTTGAAGAACTAGAACATGCACTTGCACGTGGCGCGCACATTTACGCTGAAATTGTTGGCTACGGTGCAACATCAGATGGCTACGACATGGTGGCTCCATCAGGTGAAGGTGCTGCACGTTGTATGCGCCAAGCTATGCAAAATGTAGATAGTATTGATTACTTAAATACGCACGGCACATCTACTCCTGTTGGTGATGTTAAAGAGCTAGGTGCAATTCAAGAAGTGTTTGGTGGTAAGTCGCCAATGATCAGTGCAACAAAAGCAATGACGGGGCACGCCCTTGGTGCTGCTGGTGTTCATGAAGCCATCTTCTCTTTATTGATGTTAGAGCACAGCTTTGTTGCGCCTTCCATTAATATTGATGAGTTAGACGAGCAAGCAGCGGGGTTAGATATTATTACTGAACGTCGTGACGTTGAGCTAAATACTGTAATGTCTAATAGCTTTGGCTTTGGTGGTACAAACGCCACTTTAGTAATGAGCAAATATAAAGGTTAATTAGTTTTTACTAAATACCTTGAAGCCGAGCATTGCTCGGCTTTTTAGTTTGTGTAACGCCTAGGTTGTTCGTTACAATGGAGGCCACAAAAGCTAAACGGATGCAGTAATGAAAATTCTTGCCGATCAAAATATGCCTTTAGTTGAGCAGTACTTTGCAGACTTTGGTGAGGTTGAGCGTTTTGATGGTCGTAAATTGATCCCTGAACAGCTCGTAGATGTAGATGTATTACTTACTCGTTCAGTGACTCGTGTTAATCATGAACTATTAGCACAGGCAAATAAATTAAGCTTTGTGGGCACTGCTACAATTGGCATTGACCATATTGATACGCAATTACTGAATAATAAAAATATTGCTTTTAGCAGTGCGCCTGGTTGTAATGCTGTTGCTGTAGCAGAGTATGTCATTAGCAGTTTATTTGCTCTAAGCCAAGAGAATGCGCGCCCATTAAGCGGCCAAACTATTGGTATAGTGGGTGTAGGTAATATCGGCGGCTGTTTAGCGCAAAAATTAAAAGCATTAAATGTAGACGTAATTTTGTGCGATCCAATCAAGTACGAGCAAGGTCTATTAGAAAACCACGTAACGCTTGATGAGCTGTTAGCGCAATCAGATATTGTAACTTTTCATGTTCCGCTAGTTAAAAGTGGCGAACATAAAACACTGCATATGATGAATAAAGCCCGCTTAAAAGCACTTAAACCAGGGCTTACGCTAATTAATGCAAGCCGAGGCGATGTAATTGATAATCAAGCATTACTTGAGATAATGCAAGTTGGGGCTGATCTAGATTTAGTGCTTGATGTGTGGGAAAAAGAACCCAATATTTTAACTGAATTACTAGAGCATGTTCGTTATGCCAGTGTGCATATTGCAGGGCATACGCTGGAAGGAAAAGCACGAGGTACACAAATGCTGTATCAAAAATTGTGTGAACTCAAAAGCGTAGAGGCAAGTAAATCGCTTGATGACTTTTTACCCTTGCCAGTTATTACGAGCGCAACGATTACGCAACATTTTAATGAGCAAGACATTGCCCGTTTGGTGCACTTAATTTATGACGTTCGTCGTGATGATGGAATCTTACTGCGTCATTTAGAAAATGATGGTTTTGATAGTTTACGTAAAAATTACCCAGTAAGACGAGAGTTTAGTACTTTATCGCTACAAGGTGAGAGCCCACAACTTGCTGCACTTAGCCAACTTGGTTTTACCATAGCTAAATAATTATTAACTAACGGTGTTATTTTAATATCGTTTATAGAGGAAGAAATATGTCGCAAAAATATAACGTTGCCGTACTTGGCGCTACTGGTTTAGTAGGCCGTCAAATCATTGAAACGCTAGCGGATCGTAAGTTTCCAGTTGATCAGCTTTTTTTACTTGCTAGCAGCCGCAGCGCGGGTGAAGACATAAAGTTTCGTGGTGAGACCATTGAAGTACTTGACGTTGAAGGCTTTGATTTTAGCCAAGCGCATATAGGTTTGTTTTCTGCAGGTGGCAGTGTATCTGAAAAGTATGCACCGATTGCTGCTGATGCGGGGTGTATTGTAATAGATAATACATCGCACTTTAGAAATGATTTTGAAATCCCATTAGTAGTGCCAGAGGTTAACGCTTCAAGCCTAGCTGATTTTAGAAATCGCAATATTATTGCGAACCCTAACTGCTCAACGATTCAAATGATGTTAGCACTAAAACCAATCTATGATGCATACGGAATTGACCGCATTAATGTATCTACTTACCAGGCTGTATCAGGCGCAGGTAAAGAAGCGGTTGACGAACTTGCAAAGCAAACAGCAAATTTAATGAATGCACGCCCTATGGATAATAAAGTATTTCCAAAGCAAATAGCATTTAACGTGATACCTCAAATTGATAGCTTTGAAGAGAACGGCTATACACGTGAAGAAATGAAAATGGTGAACGAAACTCATAAAATTTTGGGTGACACAACTATTGCCATTAATCCTACGTGCGTACGTGTTCCTGTATTTTTTGGACATTCTGAATCAATTAATATTGAAACACGCATGCCTTACGACTTTGAGCACGTTAAGCAGTTATTAAAAGATGCGCCAGGTGTTGAGCTAATCGATGATGAAGGTGATTACCCAACAGCTGTTTCTGACGCTAGTGGTAACGATACTGTTTATATAGGCCGATTACGCGCTGATATTTCTCATCCTCATGGGTTGAACATGTGGGTTGTAAGTGATAACACGCGTAAAGGCGCTGCAACTAACAGTGTACAGATCGCTGAAGAACTTATTGCCAATTACTTATAATTTTTGAGTAAGCAAATTAAGCGGTAAACCACAGTTGTTTGCCGCTTTTAACACATCAAACCCGCCACTTTTTTGCCACTTGTGCTGTTAAACATATAAAGCTACTGATAAACCTCAATAAATTTATACTACAATGATGTTTTTAGACATTTATTTTCAATGTGTTGCGATGGATATTACGCCTCAACTGGTTTATAGTTTGTAATTGGAATAGAGCTTGCAGCAAAAATAGATTGTAATAACAAATATGAGTCAGTTATTTGGCTGATAGCAGCAAGAATAATCAATGTTTATGCGCCAACTTTTTTGGTACAACGTTAACATTTAAACATTAAAGGATCAGCATGCGCGGTTTAGCTACACTTATTTTATTAGCGTCTGCATTGATAGTAACGCCTATTTACTCTCAAGACAGTACCCAGTTGAAGGGGCCTAAAGGCGTTGACTATGGTGCGCAAGAGCGATCTATTGGGCCAATTAAACCAACGGATACTCTTTGGCGTATAGCAGCTAAAGTTCGTCCTGATAACTCTGTCAGTATCTATCAAGTGATGCAGGCTCTGTATAACAAAAACCCCAACTCATTCTTAGAACAAAACCTAAACCACATGCAAAGTGGTGCTTACCTAAAAATCCCCACATTAGCTGAAATTAGAAATGTAAACACACAACTAGCTAAGCAGCGCTCTGAGCAAGACGATGCGTTATGGGAGAAAAAGAAAAATGGCACGCTTACGCAAACAGAAATTAACTCAGCACAAACTAAGGTAACTCAAGCCCGAAAAGTTGATGTAGATGATGCAAAAAAAGAATTACAAAAAGAAATAAAAGAGATTAAAACAGAGCAGGCAACTAAATTAGTTGAACTACAACAACAGTTTAAAAGTTCTGTAAGTAATGTAGAAGAAATTCTCGTTGAAAATAATAATCTAAAAAAACAGCTAACGGGCATCTCTAAAGAACTTGAAAGTGTTCGCCTACAGTTAGGGCAAGACAGTGAGATTCAATTACAACTCAAAGAATTAATAGCTAAACAAAATGAAGTACTGGCTCAGCAGAAGTTAAACGAAGTTGTTCCAGAAACCGAAGCTGACACTGGAACATTATTATCTAACCCGCTTGTACTTGGTTTATTAATGTTTATTCCAGGCCTACTCGTTATTTTTGCTGTGGTTATGTTTTTGCGAAAAAGAGCCAATAACGAGGCCGATACAGAATCAGATGATGACTTTTTACCACAATCACCAAGCTATAGCAGTAATGATAACTTAGACACTGATACAGATAATGAGTCGGAAGTGCCTGATCCACTCGATGATTTAAGTGTTCAGCTAGATGATAGCTTAGAGAATGAGCTTTTATCTGATGAAGATACCGCATTTGATGATTCATTAGATGATAATTTAGATGATTTTACAGATCAGGATAGCCTACTTGATCAAGGTGACCTTGAAAGTTTATTAAGTGATGACATTGTTTTTGATGATGAAAATACAGGGGATGATGAACTTGATATTTTCATGCAACAAGGTTTTGACAGCCCATCGGATGACAGCTTAGAAGAAGACATTGATTTAGATTTAGCTTCACAACCATCTAATAATGACGATATTTTAAGTAGTGATGAGCTAGATAGCTTATTTGACGAGGATGTAAGCTCATCTGAATTTGATGCACAGCCAAGTGGGATAGAAGACGATGATAGTTTAGATTCTCATGATGAAATAGCAGCATTTAGTGAAGAGCTTGCCGGTGATGATGACTTTGATATTGATGATTTATTAGAACAGACAAATGTGGGCTCTGAAGCTGCAACTGATTCGGTTGTGAAAGAAAATGACGACTTTGATTTAGACGATATCGATAGCTTAATTGATGAAGCGACGGATGAAAATGACGTTGATGATGCATTAACCAGTTCAGCCGATACGCTAATCGAAGAAAATGACGACTTTGATATAGACGATATCGATAGTTTAATTGATGAAGCGACGGATGAAAATGACGTTGATGATGCATCAACCAGTACAGCTGATACGCTAGTAGAAGAAAACGACGACTTTGATATAGACGATATCGATAGTTTAATTGATGAAGCGACGGATGAAAATGACGTTGATGATGCATCAACCAGTACAGCTGATACGCTAGTAGAAGAAAACGACGATTTTGATATAGACGATATCGACAGTTTAATTGATGAAGCGACGGATGAAAATGACGTTGATGATACATCAACCATTACAGCTGATACGCTAGTAGAAGAAAACGACGATTTTGATATAGACGATATCGATAGTTTAATAGAGCCGCCGATTGAGGAAGTTGCGCTTGTTGAAGAGCCAGAGCTTGCAGAAGAAGCCGCGCTTGTTGAAGAGCCAGAGTCTGCAGAAGAAGCCGCGCTTGTTGAAGAGCCAGAGTCTGCAGAAGAAGCCGCGCTTGTTGAAGAGCCTGAGCTTACAGAAGAAGTCGCGCTTGTTGAAGAGCCAGAGCTTGCAGAAGAAGCCGCGCTTGTTGAAGAGCCAGAGCTTGCAGAAGAAGCCGCGCTTGTTGAAGAGCCAGAGTCTGCAGAAGAAGCCGCGCTTGTTGAAGAGCCTGAGCCTGAAGAAGAGGCTGCACTTGCTGAAGAGCCAGAGCTTGCAGAAGAGCCAGAGCTTGCAGAAGAGCCAGAGCTTGAAGAAGAAGTCGCGCTTGTTGAAGAGCCAGAGCTTGCAGAAGAAGCCGCGCTTGTTGAAGAGCCAGAGCTTGCAGAAGAAGCCGCGCCTGTTGAAGAACCAGAGCCTGAAGAAGAAGCTGCGCTTGTTGAAGAGCCAGAGCTTGCAGAAGGAACCGCGCTTCTTGAAGAGTCTGAGCTTACAGAAGAAACCGCGCTTGTTGAAGAGCCTGAGCCTGAAGAAGAAAATGCACTTGTTAAAGAACTTGAGCCAGTAGAAGAACAAGATGATTTTTCGGACACCTCTGAAACATTGCTCGATCCTGAAGATGCACTAGAAGAGTATAACGATAGTGAATTAAAGAGTGTTGATGAACTTTTAAATGAGTTGCAACAAGTTGAAGACGAAAGCTATGTTGAAACCCCAGAGTGGTCAACAGAAGATCTAGATGATGAAATAGAAGAAGTGGAGGTTGATTTAGGAGATGACCCATTAGCCGATGAGGCTGAGCCAGAGCCTTCACTTGAAGATGAAATTTTAGATACTAGTAACAGCGAAGAGCTTGTTGAATCCTCGGAACAGGAGCTTGATGATACTCCACTTTTAGAAGCAGATAACCAGCTTCCTTCACATTCTGATGAATTAGAAAGCGATAACTTAGAAGATGATGTAAAAGATATATCGCCAAGTCAGACAGAACAAGATCTAGCTAACGCACTCTCAGCAGGAAGTGACTTAGATAATTTAGATGACGATTTTGATGATGAACTTCTAATTGATAACGACTTTGCTGAACTTGATAATGAATTAGAGGGTGCTGAAGAAACTCAACCTCTAGATCTTAACGACTCGCAAAAAACAGCGCTAGATGAGCAAACATCCGCCACCGCTGAACCGTTGCAAGAAGACGATTTAGATGACGATGAGTTAGCAAATACACCGCCTACCACATTAGATGAAGAGCTACCTGAAAATGTAGACGCCGATACAAAAGATGTATCGGTAAGTCAAACAGAGCAAGATTTGGCCAATGCGCTTGCTGAAGGAAGTGATTTAGATGATGATTTGCTAATCGATGATGAATTGGCTGAGCAGGGTAGTGAATTAGAAAATGAGTTAGGCGATGACGATGAGTTAGTAAATGCACCGCCTACTTCATTAGATGAAGAGTTACCTGAAAATGTAGACGCCGATACAAAAGGTGTATCGGTAAGTCAAACAGAGCAAGACTTGGCCAATGCGCTTGCTGCAGAAAGTAGTTTAGATAGCTTAGAAGATGATTTTGACGACGAACTGTTACTCGATAATGACTTTACAGATCTGGATGCGGAATTAGAAAATCCAGATATCGCTGAACCAACAGCTTCAGAGTACTTAGATGAAGAGTTGTCTGATGAATTAGTTAATGAACAAACTAACGTGGATCGCGAAGCTGAAATAACTCAAGCGAAACAACTCGGCAGTGGTGATATTGCTTCTGATGATGAACTTGATGACGAGTTTATGGCTGAGTTGACTAATACTGATTTTGATTCATTGCTTAATGAATTAGCAGAGCCTGAAGAATTAAGTATTGATGATAGCAGTGAGTTTGATTTTGATAGCTTGCTCAAAGAAGATCTAGGGGTTGATGAACCATTAATTATTGAAGAGCCTCAAGTTGAAAGTAGTGATGTTGAGCAACTAGGTAGCGATGAATTTGTAGATATTGATTCATTGTTAGAGGAAAGTGATGATGCAGAACTTGAACACGAACCTTATAATGACGTTAATATGGATGTGGGGTTAGGTGAATTTGATGCGTTACTGGCTGGTGAAAATCCGACTGACGTAGATGCTGAAAGTGGTGGTTACTCAGCTAAACTAGATTTGGCACGCGCCTATATCGAAATCGATGACTCTGACTCTGCGCTAAAAGTAATTGAAGATGTTATCAACAAAGGCCCTGAAGAAGTTCAAGAAGAAGCGCTTAGCTTAAAAGCCAAATTGAAATAAAATAACAACAAATACGTTTAAACCCATAATTAGCTTAGCTAATTATGGGTTTTTTTATAGGTATTGATTGGGTTTCAGCACAATTATGCCAACCGGTATAAATATTTGAACAATTTAACGAATTAAACAAGCCCCATACATAAGCAGGCTGGTATTACTTTTATTGCATCGTTAGATAGCATAAAATGCCTCGTTCATTAGCACAGTAGGGTAAAACGGTAATTATGCGAGTAGCACTTGGGGTTGAATACAATGGCGTACGCTACAGTGGTTGGCAACGCCAATCACATGTAAATAGTGTACAACAAGAAGTAGAAAAAGCGTTGTCGCGTATTTGCAATCACCCTGTTGAAGTAATATGTGCGGGGCGCACCGATGCAGGCGTTCACGGTACAGGCCAAGTAATACATTTTGACACTGAGGCCGACCGTGACATGGTGGCATTTACTTTAGGCATGAATACGTTAATGCCTAAAGATATTGCAATTCGTTTTGCGCAGCCAGTGGCGGAAGATTTTCATGCTCGCTTTAGCGCCACGGCTCGTCGTTATCGTTATATTATTTACAACTCGCCTCTGCGTGGAGCTGTATTAAATGAGGGCGTTACACACTTTCATCATCACTTAGATGAAGTGAAAATGCAGCAGGCATGCCAGTATCTAGTTGGTAAGCACGATTTTACTTCTTTTAGGGCTATTCATTGCCAAGCAAATACGCCTACTCGAACAATTCATCACTTATCGGTGCAACGTATTGAAAACTATGTTGTTATTGATATTAAAGCGAATGCATTTTTACATCATATGGTCCGTAATATAACGGGTAGTCTTATGGACATTGGTTTACATAAACAGCAACCTATTTGGTTAAAAGAGTTACTTGATTGTAAAGAGCGTGCAAAGGCCAGCGCGACAGCTAAAGCCGCTGGTTTATATTTGGTTGACGTTGATTACCCTGAGCAATTTAAAGTTCCTAAGATGCCATTAGGACCATTGTTTTTACCTGATATTGGTATTTAATTTTGGGTATTACTAGTACTTTTTATGCGCATTTCTAACTACTAAGACCAGTTTTTTATACCGTGTTAATGAAATTCATGTTTTAATTGAAAAAATTCGTCTACTAATCGCTATTGGTAGACTCGCGACACAGAACAGTATTAAGAGAGTTGCAAATGAGTTGGCTAGAAAAAATCTTACCTAAAACGACAAAGTCATCAGGTCGTAAAGAAATCCCAGAAGGTGTATGGGCGAAGTGTACATCGTGTGATTCAATTTTATATAAAGCTGAATTAGAAAAGTCATTAAACGTATGTCCTAAGTGTGACCACCACATGCGTGTTAGTGGCCGTAAGCGCCTAGAGCACTTTTTAGATGAAGGTGATCGTCAAGAGCTTGGTACACAACATGAGCCTAAAGACATTCTTAAATTTAAAGATTCTAAAAAGTACTCTGACCGCATCAGCGCAGCCCAAAAAGCAAGTGGTGAAAAAGATGCACTTGTAGCTATTAAGGGCCGATTAAAAGGTATTCCGGTTGCAGCTGTCGCATTTGAGTTCTCATTTATGGGTGGCTCAATGGCTTCGGTTGTTGGCGCTCGTTTTGTTGATGCTGTTGATCAATGTTTAGAACATAATATGCCGCTTATTTGTTTTTCTGCATCAGGTGGTGCACGTATGCAAGAGGCGCTTATGTCGCTTATGCAAATGGCTAAAACAAGTGCTGCACTTGCAAAAATGACTGAAAAAGGTCTACCGTTTATTTCAGTAATGACCGATCCGACCATGGGTGGTGTATCTGCATCACTTGCTATGCTGGGTGATATTAACGTTGCTGAACCTAAAGCGTTAATTGGTTTTGCGGGTCCTCGTGTTATTGAACAAACTGTTCGTGAAACACTACCAGAGGGCTTTCAACGTAGTGAATTTTTGCTTGAGCACGGTGCAATTGACATGATTATTGACCGTCGTGAAATGCGTGATACCCTTGCCCGCATACTAGCTAAATTTATGAACTTGCCTTCTACGGAACAAGAGCATAGAGTAGCGTAAATTTCAGCTTTACTGATTACACGCTATGACAAAAACAATTCCTAGCCAATCATCAAGCCTTGATGATTGGCTTTTTTATTTAGAAAGTGTTCACCCTGCAAACATTGCAATGGGCTTAGAACGTGTTGCTAATGTTGCCAACAACATTGGCCTTTTAAACACCTCAAGTAAAATTATTCTTATTGCGGGTACGAATGGTAAGGGCACCACAGCACGTTGCTTAGAGTCGCTATTGCTAGCGCAAGGCTTTAGCGTGGGCACTTATGCATCTCCTCATCTAATTCGTTATAACGAGCGTGTACGAGTTAACGGTGAGGAGTTAGCTGACCAGTTTCATATTGATGCTTTTCATCAGTTAGAGCAAGGTCGTAAAGACACACCACTTACTTATTTTGAATATAGCACGTTGGGTGCGTTGGCTATTTTTAAAGGCTGTCGCGTTGATTATGTATTATTAGAAGTGGGTTTAGGGGGGCGTTTTGATGCTACAAACATTGTAACCCCCTATGCAAGTGTAATTACTACCATTGACTTAGACCATAAAGAATACTTAGGTGATACGCGTGAATTAGTTGCTTACGATAAAGCCGGTATTTTTCGAGAGCATACCCCTGCTATTATCGGTGACTTAAATATTCCTCACACGATGACTGATTATGGTAAAGAAATTAATGCTGAGATGACGTTATCGGGCACAGACTTTATGTTTAAAGAGAGTGCTGATAGTTTTAATTGGCAGTACAAACAGTATAACCTTGAACTGAATAAACCAGCAATCCCTTGTCAGAATGCGGCTACGGCGTTAACTGTTTTAAGTGTTTTAAATTTATTGCCAAGTGAGCAGGTAATAAGAGATTGCTTGGCAAATTTAGTGGTAGAAGGGCGATTTCAGCAGCTAAGCGCTGAGCCTTTAGTATTTACTGATGTTGCACACAATCCAGAATCTGCACGTTATCTGGCTAATAAGTTATTAAAGTTTAAAGATAAAGGCTTTAAAATTCATGCTTTAGCCGCTATGCTTGCGGATAAAGATAAAGCAGGTGTGCTTAAAGAAGTAAGCCATTTAGTAGATGAGTGGTCACTAGCAAGCTTAAGTGGTCCGCGAGGCGATACTGCCAGTAATTTACAAAATGCATTACAAAGTGTACCTCATAATAATACTATTCATAGCTATAATAGCGTGGCAAAAGCACTTGCTATAATTTTACCAAAGCAAAAAATCGACACTGTTTTGATTGTTTTTGGTTCATTTTTTACAGTGGCTGACGCTATTAATTATTTTAAAAAATAGAGGGAATGTCGGTGAACTCAAGTTTTATTAATCGCTTAGTCGGGACAAGTATTGTCGTGATCGCAGCAATCGTGTTTATTCCCAATATACTCGACGGCGAAAAAGTTCATTATAAAGAAGCTTTTAAAGCTATTCCTAATAACCCTGAGTTAAAAACAATCGATCTTCAAAATTCAATAGATGAAAGCATGGCGGATGCCGAGCCACTTAAACAAAATGAAATTGAAGACATAAAAGCCGACGATGAAGCTCTTGAGCAGCAAACTCAATTGACAGAAAGCGACTATGCTTCTCAGCCTAAGGTTATTGAAGCCGTAATAGAGCCTAAAGCCCAAGCAAATGCAGAGCCAATTAGGGCTCGAAAAAGTGACGAAAACCTCACAAGTATGGCTTATGTTGTGCAATTGGGCAGTTTTTCTCATGCAGCCAATGTAAAAGCACTACAAGCTAAGCTTAAAGAAAAAGGCTTTAAAACGTTCACTAAACCAGTTAAAACACCAAATGGTACATTAACGAAAGTGTTTGTAGGGCCGTCACTTGATAAAAATGAGTTACAAAAACAATTACCTGAACTTAAAGTGCTGACAAAGTTAAATGGTAAAGTAACTCGCTACGAAGTGACAAAATAATTATTTAAATAGCCTTGTTTAGCAAGGCTATTTAAATTTAATTCATTATATTTTTACTGTAATTAACAATATTTATTTTGACATTATATGTTAAATTTTTGTATTCAATTACCGCCAGTTATCTCCCGTTTAAACTTGCATATTGGCAATGTTTGGGTATAGAATGCGCCCCAAATTAGCGACTAATTGGTTCTTATGATCTGGGTTGATTACGCCATTCTTGGCATTATTGCACTGTCTACCATCATCGGTTTAATACGCGGCTTTGTTAAAGAAGCAATGTCATTAGCTGTATGGGCTGGCGCCTTTATCATCTCTAGTTTATTTTACCAATATTTAGCTTCCTTCCTAACAACCATTTCTGAACCCCTTTTAAGAAATGCGGCGGCCATAGCCATATTATTCTTTGCGACGCTACTGTTAGGCGGTTTACTAAACTACATTTTAGGTGAGCTTGTACAGCGTACCGGTTTATCGGGTACCGACCGTGTCTTTGGCATAGTGTTTGGTGCTCTTCGAGGCGTGTTGGTCGTGAGCGCGTTACTCTTCTTTCTTGATGCTTTTACTGGTGCACCTAATACGCATTGGTGGGGCAATTCTATTTTGATTCCAGAATTTGGCTTTGTAGTTGAATGGTTCTTTTCGTACCTAGAAAACAACTCGAGCTTTTTAAATTCAGTAAACCGTTAATCGGCGAGGATAAATTACATGTGTGGTATCGTTGGAATAGTCGGAACATCCCCTGTTAATCAGGCGATTTATGATGGCTTAACTGTTTTGCAGCACCGTGGCCAAGACGCTGCGGGTATTATTACCATTGAGAACAACACGTTTAGCTTACGCAAAGCAAATGGTCTTGTGAAGGATGCTTTTCACACCCGTCATATGAAACGACTACAAGGTACAATTGGTTTAGGCCATGTGCGTTATCCTACGGCAGGCTCTTCTAGTTCATCTGAAGCACAGCCTTTTTATGTGAACTCTCCATTTGGTATAGCACTTGCCCATAATGGTAATCTTACTAATGCTGAGGCTTTAAAAGAGCAGCTATTTTCAGAAGCACGTCGTCATGTAAATACGACATCTGATTCAGAAATTTTACTTAATGTACTTGCTCATGAATTAAGTAAGTCAGATAAGCTAAAGTTAGACCCTGAAGATATTTTTACAGCGGTGAGTGAAGTTAATAACAAAGTCAGTGGTGGTTATGCAACTATTGCGATGATCATTGGCCATGGTATTGTTGCTTTTCGCGACCCTAATGGTATTCGTCCACTTGTATTTGGTAAGCGTGAAACGCAACAAGGCACTGAATATATGTTTGCCTCAGAGAGTGTCGCACTAAAACCAGATGGTTTTGAGTTTATTCGCGATGTTGCGCCTGGTGAAGCTATTTACGTCACTGAGACTGGTGAATTTCATTCATTAAGCTGTGCTGATAAAGCATCTTACTCACCATGTATTTTTGAATTTGTTTACTTTGCACGACCTGACTCAACTATCGACCGTATGTCGGTTTACGCAACACGCGTAAATATGGGCACAAAATTAGGCGAAAAAATTGCACGGGAATGGGCTGATAAAGACATTGATGTAGTTATTCCAATTCCAGAAACGTCATGTGATGTAGCATTAGAAATCGCACGAGTGCTTGATTTACCATACCGCCAAGGCTTTGTTAAAAACCGTTATATTGGTCGTACGTTTATTATGCCAGGCCAAGAGATGCGAAAAAAATCAGTACGTCAAAAGCTAAATGCAATTGACCGTGAATTTAAAGGCAAAAATGTGCTATTGGTTGATGACTCAATTGTTCGTGGTACAACATCAGCACAAATAGTTGAAATGGCCCGAGAGTCAGGTGCTAAAAACGTTTACTTTGCATCTGCTGCACCGGAAATACGTTTCCCTAACGTATATGGCATTGATATGCCTTCAGCAGCTGAGCTGATTGCTCACGGGCGTGAGGTCGAAGATATTAACGTAAGCATCGGTTCTGATGGTTTAATCTTTCAATCGCTACCCGATTTAATTGCAGCGGTTAGCCAAGAAAATCCTGAAATTACTAAGTTTGAAACATCAGTGTTTGATGGGCAATATATTACTGGCGATATTGATCAAGACTATCTAAATCGTATTGATAAACTACGTAACGATTCAGCTAAAAGCACCCGCGAAAGTGCAATGTCTTCAGGGTTAGAAATTCATAACCAAGACGAAAACGAAGCTGATTAATAATTAATAATTAATAAATATTATACCAATTGCATTAAATAAGTGACCTATTATAGCGTTAAAGAAATAGCACAATAACAAGGCAAAAATTGTGACATATAGTTGTTCTATATGAATGATTTTTAACGCAGTTAGTGAGTTATTTAATGCGATAGAATGATCATGTTTTTGATTAAATTGGTATTATTACATATAAAAAAAGGAGCTAATTAGCTCCTTTTTTGCGAAGGAAAGAAAGGGAACATTTCTAACAAACACGACTCTTTATTAGGTAAACTTTATTAAGTAAACATAGGGCTAACAATCCCATTTGTCCAAAGCATCGCTGTTACAGCTAAAATAATAACAAGTAATATTAATCCACACGTTACCACTGAGCTGGCATAAATAAAGCCACGCTCTTCAGGGATGTGCATTAGTATTGGCACGCCTGTGTATAATAAATAAACAGAATAAGCTAACGCCACAATACCGATACATACGACAAACCAAAGCACAGGCCAAAATGCAGAAAGTGCAGACATAAACACAGGTGTTGCAGTATAAGCAGCTAGTTCTAGCGTTTGTGTAAACGTTGGTTTAGCACCGAAAGTAACCGCCATCCAATGGGCTAAATAAGCAAGGGCGAATACGCCAATTATCAGTGCAACATACATCGCACTTGCTATTAATATTGCGCTATCATGTGTTAGAAATACAGGGTTGCCAGTGCCTATGCTCCAGCCTAAATAAACAGATGAGTAGTAGCCCATTATTGAAGGAAATAAAGCGATTAACAAAATGTGCGATAAACTATAGGTCAAACTTTCGTGGCGGTTATCAATTGTTTGCCATTCTTCGAGTGGGTGAGCATAAATGCCCCAGAGGTGATTTAGTATCATAGTGTGTACTCCATACAGGGAACGTATTATTGTTTTGGTTGGTTTATTTTTATACAGTCTATGTACAGTTATGGTTCACTTATTTTGCAAAGTCAAGTTAACTCGTTATTAACAATTTAATGTGCAAACATGTTTTGTTATTTTTAGCCATTTTTCTGTTAAAATAGTGGCCTATCAACCTATTTAAGTAACGAGTAGCCAACGTGCCCCATAGCCAACTTTTAGAGCCTATTAATGAATTTTTATTGTGTAACACGCCTGACGAGTGGGTTGAGCAAGCAATAAAAAAAGAAAACTTATCAATAATCTTAATTGATCATTTAATATGCGAATTAAAAGCCGCTCAAAGCGCTATGTTTTTAATACGTAAATACGCGGTAGATAAAGAGGGGAGCGACGCATTGCTAGAGTGGCTAAAGCCATTTGAAACGCTTATTTATAAACGAGAAGGGAATTGGCGCGATTTAGCGGCTAAAAATAAGCTAACTAAATCAATAATTCCTAAATCGAGTTCACCATACGGGCAAGGTCTAATCGATAAAATGGTTCTATTGATAAAAGAAGAGCTGCATCATTTTTATCAAGTGCTCGAAATTATGGATGAATACGGTATTGAGTATCGAAGTATTACACCGTGTCGTTACGCAAAAGGCATGCTCCGCCATGTTAAAACGTTTGAGCCTGATGCGTTGGTTGATAAGCTAATAGTAGGCGCTTACATTGAAGCGCGTTCGTGTGAGCGTTTTGCAAAGCTTGCGCCGCACGTTGATAAGCGTTTAGGTGATTTTTATATTTCGTTACTTCGCTCTGAAGCGCGTCATTACCAAGATTATTTAACGTTGGCGCAAGAAATAGCTGATTTTGATATTACCGAACGCGTAAACTTCTTTGGTGAAAAAGAAAAAGAGCTAATTTCTACACCCGACACTGATTTTAAGTTTCACAGCGGTGTGCCAATAGCGTAAAGCTAATTTTCTTTTAAAAAATTAATATATTTAGTTATTTTTTCATTGCTGAAATGATGTTTTTTCATGATTTTGGCAATTTCTCCATTTTTAATCAGTATATTAATTCCTCCATTAAATTTGTATAAGCGTTCTTTTGCTTGGTAGCTTGATTGAGAAACGATTAGATACAATTTATGCACAGCAAGATCTGGCGATAAATATTCTATTTTATTTTTACCTAAAGCGATTTCTTTATTGTGCTCAAGCCAATATTTTCCAACTTCTTTAGTACCCGCGACTAAATCAATGCGCCCTTGCTGAAGTAAATACAAGCTTGTAGGTAGGCTTTTAGTGGACGTTATTGCCAACTCAGTATTGCTAGCGAATTCTTGGCTTACAAAGGCACTATCTTCCTTTCCTATACTGTAGGGCTGTAGTGATTGAATAGAACCATCGTAATTAACAGTACTTTGTTTTCGTTTAAAAATCCCCGAGTGAGCGACGGCAAGTGGGCGGGAGTAGTAAAAGATTTCATTTCTTTTTACGGAATAAAAAGCACCTAAGATAGCTGTTTTTCTCTTTTTTTCTAATAGCTTGAGGGCGCGATCCCATGTGGTGAATTCAATCTCACTATTAATACCTTGTGTTTTGAGAGCGGCTTTAGTTACGTCATATAACCAGCCATTTTCGGGAAGGTTTTCGCTAAAATAGGGAGGGTAGTTTTCAGTGACAATCTGCCATGCCTGCTCGCTAAAAACTTTTGTCGGCATGGATATAACTGCGATGAAAATTAATAGCTTTATCATTAAAGTGACTACTATTATTAAATTGTGTAAATAAATAATAGTCAGAATTTTAATTTATGCGAAAGGCGTGTTAATTAATTCTTGTGAGTGTGGGGTAACGACTAAATAAGAGCCTTGTGTATACCAATCACCCAGTACAGTGCGAGTAAGTGTTTGTTTATTAACTTTGTACATATGAACGTTGGGGCGATGAGTATGACCATGAATCATGTTTGTTACATTATGATTGGCAAAAGTGCTAAGCACAGCATCATCTACAACATCTAAAATTTCAATAGGTTTATCAGCTTGGCTTAGTTTACTTTTTTCACGGGCGTTACGCGCTATTTTTTTACGATACCAAAGCGGCATTGCAAGCATTAGTTTTGGCCACCACCAACCTCTGCTTTTTTTTCGAAAATTTTGATATTCGGTATCTTGAGTACACATTTCATCGCCATGTAAAATGACTGTAGGGGTATTGTATAAATCAATGACTGTTTGTTCAGCAAGTAATGTCATCCCTGCCATGTCTGCGTATTGCTTACGCATAATGAAGTCACGATTACCATGAATGAAATACACGGGAGTACCACTATCACTGACTGCTTTAAGGTGCTTTGCCACATCGCCACTTAGTGCTGTGATGTAGTCATCCCCGACCCAAACTTCAAAAAAATCACCTAAAATATACAGTGCATCTACTTCTTTATTAAGTATGTGCGTATTTAAAAAATCAAAAAACGCAGCGCTTATATCTGGGCGGTTTTCGCTTAGGTGTAAATCTGCAATAAAGTATGTCTTACGAGTCATAGGGAAGTCTTTTCGATATAAATAAAGCGGGCGTATGAATATTGCACAAACACCCGCTGATACTCCACATTACGTGGGTAAACGTACTATTAGCTAACAGTAACGCTTTCGATGATCACGTCTTCAAGAGGCACATCTTGGTGAAACCCAGTACTGCCTGTTGCAACTGCTTTGATCTTATTTACTACGTCCATGCCTTCTACAACTTCAGCAAAAACACAGTAACCCCAACCTTGCGATGTTTCGCTGCTGTGGTTTAAAAAGTCGTTGTTATTCACGTTAATAAAAAACTGCGCTGTAGCTGAATGAGGATCTGGCGTACGTGCCATAGCTAAAGTGCCTATTTTATTAGATAGGCCGTTATTAGCTTCATTCTGAATTGGGTCATTTACGTCTTTTTGTTCCATACCTGGAACAAAACCACCGCCTTGAACCATAAAACCATCGATTACACGATGAAAGATAGTGCCGTTGAAAAAATCAGCATTTGCATACTCTAAAAAGTTTTTAACTGTGTTTGGAGCTTCTTGCTCAAACATTTTAATGGTGATGTCACCAAAATTAGTGTGTAGAACAACCATGTGTTTTCCTATATCCGGTTTAAATATTGGCGCTATTTTATCGTAGTTGGCTAAGATTAACAAAGTAGATGTTTGGTTTGTTATAAAGCGCTAGAGCAGGGGCTTTTCAAGTGGTAACATAACTGTTCTAGTAAATAGTCAAGGACTCAAAGTAAATGGTAAATATATACAACACACTGACGCGACAAAAAGAGCAATTTAAACCTATGGTCGAAGGAAAAATCGACATGTATGTGTGTGGTATCACCATTTATGATTACTGCCATATTGGACACGCTCGTACTTTTGTAGGGTTTGACGTTATTGTGCGCTACTTACGCCACATCGGTTACGATTTAAAATATGTGCGTAACATTACCGATATCGACGATAAAATAATTAAACGTGCGAACGAGAATGGTGAATCAATAAACGATTTAACAGTGCGTATGACAAAAGCGATGCATGAAGATTTTGATAGTTTAAACATGCTACGCCCAGATATTGAACCAACAGTTACAAGCCATATGGATGAAATTATCGTTATGGTTAAGCGTTTGATCGAAAAGGGCCATGCCTATGTCGCCGCAGATGGCGATGTCTTGTTTGATGTATCAACGTTTGAGCAATATGGCGCGCTTTCGCAGCAAGATTTAACGATGTTGCAATCGGGTTCTCGTGTTGAAGTAGCACAAGATAAAGACGATCCACTTGATTTTGTGTTATGGAAAAAAGCAAAAGCAGGCGAGCCATCATGGTCATCACCGTGGGGTGAAGGGCGTCCAGGTTGGCATATTGAATGTTCGGCAATGAGCTCAAAGCACCTAGGCGAGCATTTTGATATTCACGGTGGGGGGTCTGATTTACAGTTTCCGCATCATGAAAACGAAATAGCGCAATCATGCTGTGCAAATAACGGCAAGTATGTAAATACTTGGATGCACACGGGCATGGTGCAAGTAAACAAAGAAAAAATGTCTAAGTCGTTAGATAATTTCTTTACAGTGCGTGAAGTTTTAAAAGCATACGATGCTGAATCTGTTCGTTACTTTTTAATTTCAGGCCATTACCGTAGCCAATTAAATTATTCGCAAGAGAATTTAGACCAAGCGCGTTCATCACTTGAACGCATTTATACAGCGCTTCGTGATGTTGAGCCTACAGAGTGTAGCCTTGAAGGCAATGAGTTTGTTGCTAAGTTTAGAAAAGCAATGAATGACGACTTCAATACGCCAGAGGCATTGCCGGTATTGTTTGAACTTGCCAAAGAGCTAAACCGTGTAAAAGACAGCGATGCAGTTCAAGCTGGTAAGTTAGCGTTTGTACTGCGCAGCCTTGGTGAAGTGTTAGGGGTTGCTCAACAAGCACCAGAAGCGTTTTTACAAGGCGGGCAAGGTGACGATGAAGTAGCGACAATTGAAGCATTAATTGTAAAACGCAATGAAGCGCGTGCTAGTAAAGATTGGGGTGCTGCTGATGAGGCTCGTGATGCACTTAATGCGTTAGGTGTAATACTTGAAGATTCAGCCGGTAAAACAACGTGGCGTAAAGCGTGAGCGTTTAAAGTAATTCACGTTCAACTAAAAAGGGTTGCCAAATGGCAACCCTTTTTTGCTTTTTCTAACGCTTAGCTGTGGTATTTTTCACATGCTTCAAGTGTGTTTTCAATTAAGCTAGCGACCGTCATCGGGCCAACGCCACCTGGGACTGGGGTAATAAAATGCGCTTTTTGTTCAGCCACGCTGTATTGCACGTCGCCGACTAATTTACCCGTATCTAAGCGGTTAATGCCTACATCGATAACAATAGCACCTTCTTTTATCCAATCTCCTGGGATAAATTCAGGTTTCCCGACGGCCACAACTAATAAGTCAGCGCGGCGAACATGCGTTTCTAAATCTTGGGTAAACTTATGGCATACTGTGGTTGTACAGCCGGCTAATAAAAGCTCTAACGACATTGGACGACCCACAATATTTGACGCGCCAACTACAACCGCATGCATTCCCTTATAACGTACACCGGTAGAATCAAGTAATGTAATAATACCCTTTGGCGTACATGGACGAAGCGCAGGCATTCTTTGTGCTAATCGGCCTATGTTGTACGGATGAAAACCATCTACATCTTTGTGCGGGGTAATGCGTTCTAAAATCTTTTCCGCATCGAGTCCTTTTGGCAGTGGAAGCTGTACTAAAATACCATCAACTTGTGCATCATTATTCAGCTCGTCAATTAAATCTAAAAGAGTTTGCTCATTAGTGTCAGCAGGTAAATCAAATGATTTAGAAATAAAACCAACTTCTTCACAGGCTTTACGTTTTGAACCAACATAAACTTGGCTTGCTGGATCGAGCCCTACAAGTACTACTGCAAGCCCTGGAGCACGTAAACCATTTGCTACACGTTCACTTACGCGTTCTGCTACAGCGCTACGTACTTGTTTTGCGATTGCCTTACCATCAATGATGTTTGCCGTCATGGGTGACCTTTAATTGGGGGTTAATTAACTAGATACCGATACTCTAAAAACGAATACATAATAAAATAGGGGTAATTATGAACATAAAGAAAATACAGTCTTTAGGTCATTCGCTTTATAATGTGCTGACTATTTTCGCAGAAAAGCATTGCAGCGCCAAGTTGCTTTTAAAGTATATGGTGTTTGAGTCGTTAAATAGTTTAAAATTCAGCCTTCTATTGTAATATTTAACCATTGTGCACTAAAAATGACCACTTGATTGTTTTTATAAAAAAAACGTTTGACCTAACCCCGTCAAATCACTATTATGCACCCCGTTGTCAACGAGGTCACTCGCAAGCAATAGTAAGTATCGGCGATTAGCGCAGTTTGGTAGCGCACTTGGTTTGGGTCCAAGGGGTCGCAGGTTCAAATCCTGCATCGCCGACCATTTTTTTATAATACAATTATAATCGAATAGCTTATTGGTAAACTATGAAGTTTTCGATGCGCCCATAGCTCAGCTGGATAGAGCAACGCCCTTCTAAGGCGTGGGTCGAAGGTTCGAATCCTTCTGGGTGCACCATTTGAAAACATGTAAATATAGCGGTGATTGTAGCTCAGTTGGTAGAGCCCCGGATTGTGATTCCGGTTGTCGTGGGTTCGAGCCCCATCAGTCACCCCATTTACAAAAGAATATCGGCGATTAGCGCAGTTTGGTAGCGCACTTGGTTTGGGTCCAAGGGGTCGCAGGTTCAAATCCTGCATCGCCGACCACTTTCTTAAAGTGGTCTTAAACTCTCGGTTTAAGTGTTCAGTATGAAAAATGAAGTTAACTCTTCGAATGTCGGCGATTAGCGCAGTTTGGTAGCGCACTTGGTTTGGGTCCAAGGGGTCGCAGGTTCAAATCCTGCATCGCCGACCATTTTCTTATCTAATAAGATGAGTAAATAAAATCCTCAAAACTATAAACCTACTTTTGTTAACCTTTAATCCTATTAAATAATTTGTGTTTTACTGTTTGTAATTTACAGTTAGCCTGTTTTTTATTCAGTTAGCCTCTATAGTCCCTTATCTAGTCCAAATAATTGCCCCCTGTACTCGACTATCATAAATATTAGGTTATAATGCCGCGTCTATTGTTTAACATAGTGCCCGAAGGGCAAAGCAGCAATGGTATCTCATGGTAGCGACGGATGTTTTTAAGTGCGAAAAACCGCTTGAATTTTATCAAGACTCATGCAGATCACTTTGTTTGTAAGGAAGGCGAACAATCGCCAAAATTGAATATTGAGGTAAATCATGCAAGTTTCTGTTGAGACGACCCAAGGCCTTGAGCGCCGTATAACTATCACCGTTCCTTCAGAGAACGTTGAGACCGAAGTAAAAAAACGCCTACAACAACTGTCAAAAACACAGCGTATAGATGGTTTCCGTGCTGGTAAAGTTCCAGTATCTGTAATTAACAAGCGTTTTGGCCCTGCAGTTCGTCAAGAAGTTGCTGGCGAAGTAATGCAACGTAATTTTTACGAAGCAATTGTTTCTGAAAAAATCAACCCAGCTGGCGCGCCTACATTCGCACCTAAATCACTTGAAGCTGGTAAAGATTTAGAGTTCTCAGCTACATTTGAAGTTTACCCTGAAGTTGAAGTTCAAGGTTTAGATAAAATTACTGTTGAAAAACCTGCCGTAACAGTAACTGACGAAGATTTAGCTAACATGCTAGAAACACTTCGTAAACAACACGCAGCGTGGGCTGATGTTGATACAGCTGCTGGCGAAAACGACCGTGTAACAGTTGATTTCGTAGGTACTATCGACGGTGAAGTATTTGAAGGCGGCAAAGCTGAAGACTTCCCATTAGAACTTGGTCAAGGTCGTATGATCCCAGGTTTTGAAGATAACATCGTAGGTAAGAAAGCAGGCGAAGAAGTTGTTGCTGATGTAACGTTCCCTGATGATTACCACGCTGAAAACTTAAAAGGTAAAGCGGCTCAATTCACTATCACAGTGAAGAAAGTTGAAGCGCAAGAATTACCTGAATTAAGCGAAGAGTTTGCAACTAAATTCGGTGTTACCGAAGGCGGCGTAGATGCGCTTAAAGAAGAAGTTAAAAAGAATATGACGCGTGAGCTAGACCAAGCGGTTAAAGCTAACGTTAAAGACCAAGCAATCAAAGGTCTTTTAGCTAACAACGAAATTGAAGTGCCTAAAGCACTTGTTGATCAAGAAGTTGATGCACTACGTCAGCAAGCGGCTCAACGTTTTGGCGGCGACGCGCAAAACATGCCTGAGCTTCCAGCTGAATTGTTCCATGAGCAAGCAGTAACACGTGTTAAAACTGGCCTTTTATTAGGTGAAGTGATCAAAGCTAACGAGATTAAAGTTGATGACGCTAAAGTTGAAGCATTAATTGCTACAGTAGCTTCTGCATACGAAGATCCAACTGAAGTAGTAGAATACTACAAGGCGAATGATCAACTTATGCAGCAAATGCGTAATGTAGCAATGGAAGAGCAAGCAGTTGAAGCTATTTTAGCTAAAGCAACTGTTACTGATGTTGAAAAAGCATTTGATGACATCATGAATCCAAAGCAAGGCGCTTAATAAGTCATTGACTTAAGCTCTCGCTAACGATTAAATGGCTCGTGCTACTCTGTTTATACAGCGTGCCCGGGCCATTTTAGTTTTTGGCTCTAAATTTGCGAAAAACGATAACTATGCTTCCTTATAATAAGGATAAGTATAAGCGCATAAGGAATTAAATAAGTATGAACACTGGTATTACAGATCCCCTAAATGCATTGGTCCCAATGGTTGTTGAGCAAACACCAAAAGGCGAGCGCTCGTATGATATTTATTCGAGATTATTAAAAGAGCGTATTATCTTTTTAACAGGTCAAGTTGAAGACAACATGGCAAATCTGATTTTAGCGCAAATGCTATTTTTAGAATCAGAAAATCCTGATAAAGATATCTTTTTATACATTAACTCACCAGGTGGTTCAGTAACTGCAGGTATGGCTATTTACGATACAATGAACTTCATCAAACCTGATGTAAGTACAATATGTGTTGGTCAAGCTGCAAGCATGGGTGCTTTTTTACTTACAGCTGGTGCTAAAGGTAAGCGTTTTTGTTTACCAAACTCACGGGTGATGATTCACCAACCGCTAGGTGGGTTCCAAGGTCAAGCATCTGATTTTGAAATACACGCGAAAGAAATACTGTCGATTAAAGACAAATTAAATCGCTTAATGGCTGAGCATACAGGTCAACCACTAGAGGTGATTTCGAAAGACACTGATCGTGATAACTTCATGAGTGCATCACAGGCTGTAGATTACGGTTTGGTAGATTCAGTGTTCACAAATCGCGATAAAAAGTAAGCGTTTGGTAAACAGGTTGCCTGTTTACCACTTTGAGTTACTATGCGAAAAAATTAAATTTTGGTATAGTTAAAACGTATTGAAATAGCCACCAACCAATTTGGTGGCCAACGTATAAAATGAGGTAGCTGAATGTCTGACACTCCTACAGACGGCGACAAAAGTAGTAAATTGTTATACTGTTCTTTTTGTGGCAAAAGCCAGCATGAAGTTCGTAAATTAATTGCAGGCCCTTCAGTATACGTCTGTGATGAATGTGTAGAGTTGTGTAACGATATCATCAGGGAAGAAATAAAAGACATTGCTCCAAAGCATGATGCGTCTGATAAATTACCTGTACCAAAAGAGATTCGTAAACACCTAGACGACTATGTTATTGGTCAAGATCATGCTAAAAAAGTATTGTCTGTTGCTGTTTATAACCATTATAAACGCTTGCGTAACCAATCGACAAAGCAAGATATTGAGCTAAGTAAAAGTAATATTTTATTAATTGGTCCAACTGGTAGTGGTAAAACATTATTAGCAGAGACGTTAGCACGCTTACTCGATGTGCCATTTACAATGGCAGATGCAACGACATTAACCGAAGCAGGTTATGTAGGTGAAGATGTTGAAAACATCATTCAAAAGCTATTACAAAAATGCGACTACGATGTTGAAAAAGCACAACGTGGTATAGTTTACATTGATGAAATTGATAAAATTTCTCGTAAGTCAGATAACCCATCGATCACACGTGACGTTTCGGGTGAGGGCGTTCAACAGGCGTTACTTAAACTGATTGAAGGTACAATTGCATCAGTACCACCGCAAGGTGGCCGTAAACATCCACAGCAAGAGTTTTTACAAGTAGATACATCTAAAATCTTATTTATTTGTGGTGGTGCGTTTTCGGGCTTAGATAAAGTCATTGAGCAGCGAAGTCATAAAAATACCGGTATTGGTTTTGGTGTTAGCGTAAAAGAATCTGCTGCGAGTCGCTCGTTAAGTGAAACATTTAAAGACGTAGAACCAGAAGATTTAGTTAAATATGGCTTAATCCCTGAGTTTATAGGTCGTTTGCCAGTAGTTGCAACGTTAACAGAGCTTGATGAAGCTGCACTTGTACAAATCTTAAGTGAGCCTAAAAACGCCATTACTAAGCAGTTTTCTGTTTTATTTGGTATGGAAGATGTTGAGCTTGAGTTCCGCGAAGATGCCTTAGCTGCCATTGCTCACAAAGCAATGGAGCGTAAAACAGGTGCACGTGGTCTTCGTTCAATTGTTGAAGGCGTACTGCTTAATACTATGTATGAACTTCCTTCGATGGATGATGTAAGTAAAGTGGTTATTGACGAAACCGTTATTAAAGGTGAGTCAGACCCAATCTTGATTTATGAAAATAATAAACAAGAAAAAACTGCATCAGAGTAGTTTTTAAGCTATTTGCATAAAAAAGGAGCCTTAGGCTCCTTTTTTTATAATTAATTTAATCGAGTTGGGAAAAATTGTTGAACTTTAATTAGGTTATCCCCATATACTTGAGTAATCTTTAAAATAAATAAAGTGCGAAGAGAAAATATAATGACGCTTGAGAGAACCGACCGAGTCGAAATCCCAGTCCTAGCACTGCGCGATGTTGTGGTGTATCCACACATGGTGATCCCGCTTTTTGTTGGCCGTGAAAAATCAATAAAATGCCTAGAAGCGGCAATGGACAAAGACAAACAAATTTTCTTGGTTGCACAAAAAGATGCAACTGTAGACGAGCCTGAGCAAGATGATATTTATCGTATTGGTACTATTGCAACTGTACTTCAGTTATTAAAGTTACCTGATGGCACAGTTAAAGTATTAGTGGAAGGTACACAACGTGCGCAAATAGAAGAATTTGTAGATAACGATGATTTTTTTGTTGCTAATGCTCAATTTATTGAATCTGATTTAATTGATGAGCAAGAGCAAGATGTATTTATTCGCAGCGCTATTAGCCAATTTGAAGGCTATGTAAAGCTTAATAAAAAAATCCCACCTGAGGTACTAACTTCAGTTTCAGGTATCGATGAGCCTGCTCGTCTGGCCGACACGATGGCTGCACATATGCCGTTAAAAGTCCCTGAAAAGCAAAAAGTGCTAGAAATTTCAAGTGTGACAGAACGTCTTGAATATTTAATGGCATTAATGGAAGGCGAAATAGACTTACTGCAAGTTGAGAAGAAAATTCGTACCCGCGTTAAAAAGCAGATGGAAAAATCTCAACGTGAGTATTACCTCAACGAGCAAATGAAAGCCATTCAAAAAGAGCTTGGTGAGCTTGACGATGTACCTGACGAATTTGAAGCACTTAAAAAGCGCATTGAAGAATCAGGCATGCCAACAGAAGCACAAGAAAAAGCGACCACAGAGCTTAATAAACTTAAGATGATGTCGCCAATGTCAGCAGAAGCGACCGTAGTACGTTCATACATTGATACATTAATTAATGTACCGTGGAAAAAACGTTCTAAAGTTAAAAAAGACTTAGCGGGTGCGCAAAAAATTCTTGATAGCGATCACCATGGTCTTGATAAAGTTAAAGAACGTATTTTAGAGTACCTTGCGGTGCAACAGCGTACTAATAAGCTTAAAGGTCCGATTTTATGTTTAGTAGGGCCACCAGGTGTGGGTAAAACCTCACTAGGGCAATCTATTGCACGCTCAACGGGTCGTAAGTATATTCGTATGGCACTCGGCGGCGTACGTGATGAAGCTGAAATACGTGGACATCGTCGTACCTACATTGGTTCAATGCCTGGTAAGTTAATTCAAAACATGACAAAAGTGGGCGTTAAAAACCCATTATTTTTGTTAGACGAAATAGACAAAATGTCATCAGATATGCGTGGCGATCCAGCGTCTGCATTATTAGAAGTACTCGATCCTGAACAAAATAGCCACTTTGCTGATCACTACTTAGAAGTTGATTACGATTTATCTGATGTTATGTTTGTAGCTACCTCAAATAGCTTTAACATTCCAGGTCCATTATTAGACCGTATGGAAGTTATCCGTTTATCGGGTTATACCGAAGACGAGAAGTTAAACATTGCAAAAGAGCACTTAATTACTAAGCAAGTGAAGCGTAATGGCTTAAAAGATCACGAAATTGAAATTGCTGATAGTGCAATTGTTGGTATTATTCGTTATTACACGCGTGAAGCGGGTGTGCGTAATCTTGAGCGTGAAATCTCGAAATTGTGTCGCAAAGCAGTTAAGAATATTTTAATTGAAAAAGACACTAAAACAGTGACTATCAATCAAGATAACCTAGAAGAGTTTTTAGGTGTACAGCGCTTTGATTACGGTAAAGCGGAGGACGGCGATCGTATTGGCCAAGTAACGGGCCTTGCATGGACTGAAGTGGGTGGTGACTTACTTACTATTGAATGTGCGGCAGTGCCTGGTAAAGGTAAATTGACCTATACAGGCTCCTTAGGCGATGTAATGCAAGAATCGATTCAAGCGGCTATGACGGTCGTGCGTAATCGTGCAGATACATTCCGTATTAATAGCGATTTTTACGAAAAACGTGATATTCACGTGCATGTACCTGAAGGTGCGACACCTAAAGACGGTCCGAGCGCAGGTGCTGCTATGGTGACTGGGTTAGTATCAAGTTTAACAGGCAATCCAGTGCGTGCAGATGTTGCAATGACAGGTGAAATTACGCTACGCGGTGAAGTATTACCTATTGGTGGCTTAAAAGAGAAATTATTGGCAGCTCACCGAGGTGGTATCAAAACCGTTATTATTCCAAAAATTAATGAACGTGATTTAAAAGAGATCCCAGACAATGTGCTGGCAGGCTTAGATATTCACCCTGTTACTTGGATTGATGAAGTATTAAAACTGGCTTTAGTGCATCCGGTTGAGAGTTTTTCAGTCGAAACGGCAAAAAAGTAGTAAAAAACGCAAAAAAAGTGCTTTTTAGGGCTTTTCAAATCTAAACGGTATGATAAGTTAAGCACTGGTTTTCAAGCCTAGCCCTTATGAGGCCTAGGCTTAAGAAAAATATAATCATATGAGCATTAAAAGTTTGCTCTAAAATTTTCAAAAAAGTGATGTTAGTTTAAAAAACCGTCGCTCTTGATAATAACAATGAAAGAGGATGATATTGTGAATAAATCTCAATTAATCGATCAAATCGCAGCTGATGCTGACATTTCTAAAGCGGCTGCAGGTCGTGCACTAGATTCATTCATCGAATCTGTTTCTGGCGCGTTAAAAGATGGCGATTCAGTTGCACTTGTCGGTTTTGGTACTTTCTCTGTACGTGAACGTGCTGCACGAGCCGGCCGTAACCCACAAACAGGTGAAACTATTCAAATTGCTGCTGCAAACATTCCTGCTTTTAAAGCCGGCAAAGCGCTTAAAGACGCAGTAAACTAATCATCATTTTAAACAGATTAGTTATGGCGAATGTACAAGTACTTAATAATCGCAAATGATGAGTTAAGTAACTTTACCGCCAGTTACTTCAAGTGAAAAAGCGTATCTGGTAAGATACGCTTTTTTTACATGTGACAAGGTAAAATACCTTGATCAAAAAGAGATAAACAAATGCTTGAGAAAATCAGAGAAGGTTCGCAAGGACCTGTAGCCAAAATAATTTTAGGCGCGGTGATTTTATCTTTTGCCTTAGCAGGGATAGGCAGTTACCTTGGTCAAACCACGGAACAACCCGTTGCTGAAGTAAATGGAGTTAAAATTAGCCAAACCGACTTTAATCGCGCGTATCAAAATGAGCGCAGTCGACTAGAGCAACAATTTGGTGAATACTTTGCACAAATATCTGCAGATCCAACTTACATGGCGAGAATTCGTCAAGGTGTCATTGACCGTTTAGTACAACAAGAACTGCAAACACAACTAGCGGCAGAATTGGGTCTTCGCGTAAGCGATGCAAGTATTCGAAAAACAATTTTAGAGTTACCGTACTTTCAAGTAGGCGAGCAGTTTAATAACGACCGTTACTTACAAGTTATTCGTCAAATGAATTTTCAACCAGATGCATTTCGTGAATATCTACGTAAAGATATGACTCGTAGCCAGCTTGTATCAGCAGTCGCAGGTACTGACTTTGCACTAGACAGTGAGCTTAAAAGTGCAATTGCCCTGCAACAGCAAACGCGTAGCATTGACTACTTAGTTGTAAACAAAGAAGCATTAGCGGCTGATATCGTAATAACTGATGAGCAAGTATCTGACTACTATGAGCTAAATGCATCGCAGTTTTTGTCGCCAGAGCTTATCTCGGTAAATTATATTGAGCTTAAAGCTGAAGATATCACTGTTGAGTCGGTTACTGAGGATGATGTAAAAGCATACTATGAACAAAATAAAGCACAGTATGTAGAGCCTGAAAAGCGCCGCGTTTCACACATCTTAATTGATAACAGCGAAGATGACGATGCCGCAAAGGAAAAAGCGGATACGCTTTTAGCACAGTTAAAAGAAGGTGCAGATTTTGCTGAGCTTGCACAATCATCATCGGATGACATTGTCAGTGCAGAACTTGGCGGAGATCTTGAATGGATCGAACGCGACGTAATGGATCCTGCTTTTGAAGATGCTACATTCGCTCTCAAAAACAAAGGTGAGTTTTCAGATGTTGTTGTTTCAGAGTTTGGTTATCACATAATCATGTTAACTGATATTCAGCCACAACAGGTAAAAGCCTATGATGATGTTAAAGCTGATTTACGTGCAGAGCTTGAACAAGCTGAAAAAGTTGACGCATTTTACGAAAAGCAAACAGAAATGGGTGCGCTTGCATTTGAAATTTCAGACCGTTTAGACGATGCTGCTGAGGCAGCTGGTTTAGAGATTAAATCAACATCACTTTTAGCACTTAATGCATTGCCAGAGCCATTAAATAATGCGTCGGTTATAACCGCGTTATCGTCAGTTGATTTACTTGAAGATAAAGTAAACTCTGAGGTTATAGAGCTTGGTAATGAGCATGCCATTGTTGTTCGTGTTAATGAACACAAACCTGCTACGACTAAACCATTAAGCGAAGTAAGTGAGCAAATTAAAACCCGCTTAGTTAACGAACAGTCATCAACACTGGCTAAAAGTAAAGCACGTAGCTTATTTGCAGAAGTGCAAGCAGGTAAGGGCTTAAATGATGTAGCGAGCGAGCAAAGCTTAACGGTTCGTCAAGAAGCGCAGTTAACACGTCAAAGCTACACGGTATCACCTGCGATTGTGACTCAAGCTTTTAAAATGGCTCACCCAGTAGATTCTGCAGTGGTAGACATTGTTGATTTAAATAACGGTGATGCAGCGATTGTCGCGCTTAAGTCGGTAACTGATGCACAAGTTGCAGCTGATATTGATCCACAAGCCAAGCAAAGCATTACTATGGCGCAAGCAAATAAAAACTACATGGTATTTATTGAAGCGCTTAAAGCGAATGCTGAGCTTAACTTACCAACGGTTACACAATCTGTTGAGTAATTAACTTTAGCTCATAAAGAAAGGCGCTTTTAAAGCGCCTTTTTTATTGTCTTGAATAAAGTTGGTATTAATTACTTCTGGCAATAAACTCAATCCGATTGCCGCTAGGGCGTGTTGACCTTTGTGGATTGAAATTTGTTCAATCTAGGGGCGATTTAATCGCAGCGCGAGGTTTGTAATCGAGTGGGCTAAGTAAAAATCGAGCAACAAAGAGTTAATCGTCCCTAGAAAGAACCCAAAGGGCAGCGCATGTTTGGCATTTATGCTGCGTTATCGCCTATTTATGGGGAATAACCACACTGCATAGGCTCTGCCTTGCCTAAATACCAAACAGTCTGCTGCAAAATTAATCACGAAAGGTCAACACGCCCTAGGCTCTCTTATCATCATATGCTGCGTTGGGCCCTTGCCTAAATTCTCTGGTGCAAATTCAATTTTAATATTATTTTGCGTTTTTAAATGATCGTGTAGCTGCGCTAACTTTTCAATACTATCAACACTGAGTGCTAAGTGGTGTAACCCCACATTTTCTGCTCGATTAAACTCCACAGGTTTTCGATCATTTTTAACTCGCCACAATGTAATAGTTATTTTATTGTTTGATAAAAAATAAGCGGGATAGGTTGAATCACTTCCTAGCGTTTTAAAACCAAGTACATCTGCAAAAAATGCTTTTGAAGCATCTAGGTTTGATACGGTTAGCGCTAGGTGATCGACGCCGCTAACTCAATTTTTAACGTCTTTTGGTGTACCAGCAATAACAGAAGCGGATAGCAGGAGTAGGGGAGAAAGACTAAGTAACCTGAACTCTGGATAATAAATCTATCTCAAGCAGCTATTTTCAGTGCTAACTGCGTTGAATTTACTTGCAATAGGCCCGCTATTGACGCGCAAATTCGCCTTGTTTTCACTGAAAATCTCTGGCTAGAGAAAATAAATTTAAATATCACCATTATTCAATGCGTTAGTTAATCCCTTAACCAGAGTTCAGGTTAAGTAATAACGTTTTTTTAAACATGATATCTCTTGTTAATTAAATGCAGTTAACAATAAGACCTATCTAAATACGGTTATCTCACAAAAAAGGTATAAATCTATAAGCTGCTTTTAGCAGCTCAGTAAACGCTGCGTTACTTTTGACTGCGGGTTTTGGAAAACGACTTCGGTGGCACCGTATTCGACTACTTCGCCTTTGTCGAGCACCACAACGTGGTCGCTAATATGGCGCACTAAACTCAAGTGATGGGTGATCATAATATATGTCAGTCCTGTATCACGTTGTAACTTTAGTAGTAAGTTAACTATCTGCGCACGTATAGAAGGGTCTAATGATGATACTGCTTCGTCGAGTACAACAACCTTGGGATCCAAAATTAATGCACGAGCGAGTGCTACACGTTGTAATTGACCTACGCTAAACATATGCGGATAGTAATGCTGATGATCTCTTAATAATCCAACTTTAGACAGTGTGGTATTTATTTTTTCGATGCGCAGCGCCTTATCAAACTCAGTATTATATAAAAGGCAGTCATCAAGCATATCGCCAATGGTTAATCCTGGATTTAGTGACGCCCCTGAGTCTTGAAAAATCATTCGAATATGACGACATTGATCATCGCGAATGCCATTGTCCTCAATAATATTACCTTCTAGTAAAATTTGTCCGCTATCAGCATGATCAGCGCCGGCGAGTAACTTAGCTAGCGTACTTTTACCAGCGCCCGTTTCACCAATTACAGCAAGAGTTTCACCTTTACCTATACAAAACGAAATATTTTTGAGTACTTCAAATTTCTTTCGATTAAATAAGCCAGCCCGTACATTAAATGTTTTAGATAAAGCTTGTACTTTTAATACCGGTTGCATTATCTCATATCCTTAATAAGTGGAAAGTGACACGCATAACTGTGGCCATTGTGCTTAGTAAGTGGGGGGGTAACAACACATGCTTTTTGTGCTTGTGGACAGCGTGGTCCTAGTCGACAACCTATAGGTAAATGCTGCAACGTAGGAATGCTTCCTTTGAGTGCATAAAAAGGCTCTTTATGAGAGAGGCCTTGCTCGTAATCCGGTAAGCTTTTTAATAAAGCTTGTGTATAAGGGTGGCGAGGCTGGCTAAAAATTTTGTGAGTAGGTCCCGCTTCGACCATTTGTCCGCAATATAAAACATGAATACCATGCGACCAATGTGCAATTTCTTCGAGTTCATGAGAAATCATCAAAATAGACATGTTTTTTAATTGATTTAAGCTTTTTAATAACCTAAATACTTGTGCACGCGTGGTACTTTCAAGCGCCGTTGTTGGCTCATCTGCAATAAGCAGCTTTGGCGTTCGGGCTATGGCCATCGCAATCATTACTTTTTGGCACACGCCTTCTGAGAGCTCATGTGGGTAACTATCGAGTACGGCTTCATGATTTTTAATCCCAACTTTATGGATCAGTGCCTTTACCCTATCTTTTCGCTCGCGATTGCGTTTTAAGAAAAATCCTTTGCTTGCGACTTCCGGTAATGTTTCAGCTATTTGATCGAATATTTTTGCGGTTGGATCAAGACTGCGACTTGGATCTTGGTAAATCATCGCAATATCTTGGCTCACTGTTTTACGACGTTGTTCGGGTGTTAAGCGCATTAAATCAACACCACGCCAGTGAATTCTATCTGCGGTGATGTCCCAGCGTTCGTTTAAAACACCGACAATGGCTTTTGCTATTAGGCTCTTGCCAGAGCCAGACTCACCTACAAGTGCGTGTACCTCGCCTTCTTTTAAACTAAAGCTGACTCTGTCTACGGCTCTAATTACCGTTTCTGAGGTGCGTAGCTCAATAGTTAGGTTTCGAACATCTAGTAATTGCATTTAATCAGCCTTACGTTCTTTTAACACCTGTCGCAGTCCGTCACCCACCAAATTGGTTGATAGTACCGCTAAAAATAATAATACGCCTGGTAACGCAACAGTCCAGGGCGCTAAATAAATCAGGCCAAGGTTTTCGGCTAAAATTGCACCCCATTCTGTGGTGGGAGGTTGAGCGCCTAATTTTAAAAAGCCCAGTGCTGAAATATCTAATATTGCGGTCGATAGCGCCATTGTAAAAATAACTACAATATGTTCGTAAATATTGGGAAATACACCGCGCGATATTATATGCCAGTTAGATGCACCATCAAGCTTAAAAGCAGTAATGTAATCTTTATTTAATTCATCAACAATGAGGCTTTTTATTGAATGAATAAATTGCGGTAGCAGAGCTAAAATAATAGCCCACACAGTGTTCATTAGACCAGGCCCAAGTACCGCAATAATAATAATCGCTAATAATAAAGAAGGAATAGACAGTGTTATATCAAGTAAATGATTTAAAAAACTTGATCGTAGCCCACGGCTAATGCCAGCAAAAGTGCCCACCAGAACACCGATAATAGTAGTAAGGAGCGCCGCTACAACCGACAGTCCGAACGTATAAGTAGCGCCATTCATTAAGCGCGAAAGTACATCTCTACCTAAATCATCGGTACCTAAAATAAAACGTACATCGCCCATTTCGCGCCATGACGGTGGAATAAGCAGTGCATCACTATGCTGTTGGTTTACGCCATAAGGCGCTAAAAATGGTGCGCTGGCGGCAAGCAAAGCAAAGGCTAAAAATATCCACAAACCAACTAATGCAGGGTGATTATTTTTAAACTTTCGCCAAAATCGCGCCAGTGGCGATGTATTCGACTCTTCAGAAAATAAATTAAACTTTGCCATGGGCTTGGTTCCGTGAAATTGGGTCGAATAGTGTGTAAGTAAGTTCGGTAAGAATAGTAGCTAAAATAACAAACAACGACACGGCCATTAACCCACCTTGAATTGCGGGAAAGTCGCGCTGATAAATACTATCGATTAACCAACGACCAACACCAGGCCATGAGAATATAACCTCTGTTATCATGGCAAGTGTAATAAGCGTACTAAACTGCAAACCAATTTGTTTAATGACCGGCAGCAATGCATTACGCAATGCATGGTGCATTATAAGTTGTCTGCGATTAAGCCCTTTTGCTCTGGCTGTTTTTATAAAGTTTTGGTCCATTACCTTGAGCATTGATTCCCGTGTAAAACGTATCAAAACGGTGGTTGGATACATAGCGAGTACAATAGTTGGCAATGTTAAATGGCGCAGAGCATCTAAAAATGCCATTCCTCGATAAGGAAATTTGGCTAATGCAATATCAATTAAAATAAAGCCTGTTACCGATGGGATTTCGTAAAGTAAGCCCATTCTCCCCGACATAGGAAACCAACCTAGTTTTAATGAAAATACCATAATGAGTAACAGAGCTAACCAAAAAACAGGCATTGAATAGCCAACAATAGCGCTAGAGTTAATGAGCTTATCTGGCCAACGCTTATAATAAACAGAAGCTAAAATACCAACGGGTACACCTACTATAACCGATACAATAAGTGCATAAATACTCAGCTCTAATGTCGCGGGTAATAAAGCAATAATATGCGTAAATACATTTTGCCCAGAGGCAAACGACACGCCCCAATCACCTTGTAAAATGCGTCCTAAAAAGGCGATATATTGCATAAAGTAATTACTGTTATATAAGTATTTATCTTCAAGTGCACTGTGCTGAGCAAAGTTATTACTCGGTATGCCACTTAAGTTACTGAGTGGATCTCCAGGAAATAAATAAGCAAGTGAGAAGGTAAAAACACTGAGCATAAATACCATAAAGGCAAACAAGCCAAGGCGCCGAAAAATATAATCTAAAATCATTATTTCTTCCTTGCATTAGCTAATGAGATAGCGCCAAACGGGCCCAATCTTATACCTTCTACATCGGCGCTACTTGCTTGAAAACGCAAGCCATGAGCAAGAGGTAATAGTGGGAGTTCATCTATAATCATGTTTTGCGCTTGTACGTAGTATTTTTTACGTAAATTGATATCTGTGGTGTCGAGAGCTTGAGTCAGCAGTAAATCAAATTTAGGGTTGCACCAATTAGCTGGATTTTTGCCGCTAAAAGTGGCGGAGCAACTGAGCAATGGACTAAAAAAATTATCCGGATCGGGTGTATCTGCGGCCCATCCGAGTAAAACACTGTCGTGGCGATGCTCACCAATGCGTTGTATAAATGTATTCCATTCGTACTCTACAATACTGACATTAACACCAATTTTGCGTAAATCACTTTGCATAAGCTCAGCCATTTTACGTGCATTAGGGTTATAAATTCGACTTACTGGCATCGCCCAAATGTTCATATCAAACCCATTGGGTAAGCCAGCTTCAATCAATAATTGTTTAGCAAGCTCGGGATCAAACGTAGGCATATTTTTTTGTGACTCGAACGCCCATGATGTTGGTGGTAAAATTGATTGCGCACGCGTGCCGTTACCGTAATACACCGCTTGCATTATTTTATCTATGTCGATGGCATGAGCCAATGCTTGGCGTACCTTTATATTGTCAAATGGAGCACGTTCGGTATTAAAGGCCCAGTAACCCACATTCAAATTGGTTTCTTTTTCAATATTAATATCATCACGCTGAGCTAAAATACTCAGCTGGGCGCTGCTTGGATGGGCCGTCACATCACATTCTTTAGTCAACATTTTTGCAATACGTGCAGTCCCATTTGGTGTTATATCGTAAACCAATTGCTCTAGTGCCACATCGTGTTTCCAGTACAGCGGGTTTCTATAAAAACGCACCAGATGATCGCGGCGATATTCTTTATAAATATAAGGGCCGGTGCCAACAGGGTATTGATCGAATAAATTGGTTTGCTCATTTGCTTTTAACTTCATTGCGTATTCTTGCGAGAGCACAACCGCAAAGTCGGTTGCTATATTGGCTAAAAAGCTACTTTCAGCATTAAATAGCTCAAAGCGAACTTGATAGTCAGATACTCTAACAATGTTTTGAATAAGCTGGTCAAGGCCTACGCTTTGAAAATATGGATAGTCAGCTGCGCCTACAAAGTGATAAGGATTATAAACATCAAACAGTCGACTAAACGTAAAAATAACGTCATCAGCGTTAAAGTCGCGAGTGGGGGTAAAGTAAGATGTGGTGTGAAATTTTACGCCCTTGCGTAGCGTAAACATGATTGATTTACCATCTTTACTTATTTTCCAGTCGGTAGCTAATTCGCTTTGAAACTCAGCTGTAACAGGGTCAATACTAATTAAGCGGTCGTATAACTGGTTGGCAATTATATCAATAGTGGAACCCGTAGTGGTCACTTGCGGATTAAACGACACAGGATTAGCTTCGGCGCAATAAACTAAGCCTTGGTTTTTTTCTTCGATGACTTCTTCTTTACTATCTATGCAACCAACTAATGTAGCCGCTAGCAAAACAAGTAATAATTTATGCACCCGCATAACCTCTACTATTGTTGATCCAACAAGTTGTATTTTTTAAGATAACCACGTAATTGATGATACGTTAAACCAAGTACTTCTGCAGTTTTCTTTTGATTAAATTGGCTATGCTCGAGCGCTTTATTAATCATATTTATTTCAAAGTCGTTTGAGCGCTCTTTGAGACTACACGGAAATTGAATATCAACGGCTATATCAGTGCTTGCTTGAGTAATAGGTGGAGCAATAACAATAGGGTCTGTGTTGACGGTTTGAATCGCTAGTGGCGCTTTAACACGTGCTTTTGGCCTAAAAGGGCTGTCAAATGGGTCTAAAATAATCTGGTGAACGGGAATATGTTCACTGCCATGGCGATACAAACTACGCTCAACAACATTTTTAAGCTCACGAATATTACCAGGCCAATCGTAGCTAAGGAGTGTTTCTGTTGCGCTTCGGGTAAAGCCGCTAAATAACGCCCATTCTAAATCGCGTGCCATATTCATCGCAAACTGTTCAGCAAGGAGCATAATATCGTCTTGGCGATCGCGCAGCGGCGGTAGGGTAATTACGTCAAATGCGAGGCGATCGAGTAAATCACTTCTAAATTCACCTTGCTCGGCTAAATAAGGTAGGTCCTCGTTTGTCGCGCACACTAAGCGTGTATCTACTTTTACGGTTTGTTTGCCGCCAACACGTTCAAACTCACCATACTCAATAACACGTAGCAATTTTTCTTGTACCATAGCGGAAGTATTGGCTAGTTCATCTAAAAATAACGTCCCGCTATTTGCGCGTTCAAAACGACCCTCATGACGTTTACTTGCCCCCGTGAACGCACCGCTTTCATGGCCAAATAATTCACTTTCGAGTAGGTTTTCGTTAAGCGCTGCACAGTTGAGCTTTACGTAGTTTTGCTCCCAACGCTTAGATAAAAAATGTAAGCGTGCTGCTATTAGCTCCTTACCTGTGCCGCGTTCACCAATAATAAGCACCGGCTTATCTAAATTAGCTAGCTGCGATACCTGATCTAATACAGATAAAAAGCTATCTGATTGGCCGAGTAAATTATCCTGTTGGCGATATTGGCTCATATTTCCTAACTCTTGGTCATTTTTACTAACAGTTAGTGTATTTCATAATCGGGGAGAACTAAAGAAATTTGTATATATAGTTTAACTTAATGAAAATAAAGTGTATTTTATCTTTTAAAAAGTTGGCAAGTATATTGATACTAGTTATAGCAGACTAACTACGTTTTAATTACAGAGGTAAATGTTATGGGAATTTTTTCACGTTTTGCAGATATTGTTAATTCTAATATCAACGCCATTTTAGATAAAGCAGAAGACCCAGAAAAAATGGTTCGTCTGATTATTCAAGAAATGGAGGATACGCTTGTAGAAGTGCGTTCTACTTCAGCTAAAACACTGGCTGAGAAAAAAGAAATTGTACGTCGTGTAGATACTTTAAAAGCGCAAGTAACCGATTGGCAAGAGAAAGCAGAACTTGCGTTAAGTAAAGATCGCGACGATTTAGCGCGCTCAGCATTACTTGAAAAACAAAAGTCGGCTGATGCCGTTGCTACAGTAACAAGTGAACTTGAACATGTAGAGTCTCACATAGAGAAACTTCAACAAGAAGTAACGACACTACAAGAAAAGCTAGCAGATGCGAAATCTCGTCAAAAAGCCATTATACTTCGCCAACGTTCGGCTGAGTCGCGCCTTGAAGTGAAAAAAGCACTTGATAGCTCAAAAGTAGAAGATGCACTTAATCGTTTTGAACGTTACGAAACTAAAATTGATGGGCTAGAATCTCAAATTGAGTCTTACGATTTAGGTAAAAAGACGTTAGCGGACGAAATTGCTAATCTACAAAAAAATGAAAAAATAGATGATGAGCTCGCCGAACTTAAAAAGAAGCTAGCTGATAAATAATTGTATATAAAAATAGATGGGGCCATGTGCCCCACTGCTTAAAAACATCAAAACGGATTGTTAGGAGAGGGTTATGTTTGATCCAGAGATATTAGTTGCACCATTTATCTTATTTATGATTTTTGTTGCACCGCTGTGGTTAATTTTACACTACCGTAGCAAAAAACAAGTCAGTCAAGGGTTGAGTGAGCACGAACATCGTCAGTTACTGGAGCTTGCACAAAAAGCCGAAAAAATGGCTGACAGAGTAGAAACGTTAGAAGCACTACTTGATCAAGAGTCACCACAGTGGAGGCGTAAAGTATGAGTACCAAACGCGAATTATTAAGAGACCCACAGCGCGGTAAAATAGCGGGTGTATGTGCGGGATTAAGTGACTACTTTAATATGGAGTTATGGTTAGTTCGCATTATATTTGTTAGTGCGGTACTGCTAACAGGTGGTCCACTATTTGTGGTAGCGTATATTGCTGCTTGGTTTATTTTGGATAAAAAAGAGCCAACTACAGCTAATAATACAAGCTCTGCTAAACATGACGACCCACTAGAAGTAAAATTTAAAGTATGGCAAAAAGGCGAGCCACCGCGCCGTGCTTTGCAAGATTTAAAAGAGCGTTTAACGCGCGTAGATACTCGCCTTCAAGATATGGAACGTCATGTTACTTCAAGCGAGTTTACGGTGAGCCGTGAAATTAACAAACTTTAAAGGATTTAATAGCACCTTATTTGCAGCGTGATAAATTACGGCAAATTAGGTGCAAGACACTTTATGAGCCAATCATTTGCAAAAAAGACCTTTAAAAGCATTAAAGGCAAAGCACAAAAAGCCCTTCATCGTAGTTTAGATCAGCACGTAAAGCTGGCCGTAACGGGCCTAAGTGGCAGCGGTAAAACAGCGTTTATTACCGCGCTTGTTAAACACTTAACAACCCAAACGGACGATAAAAACTTACCTTTTTTTGATGTAATGCGTGAGCATCGCCACGTTGCCACCAAAGTTGTGCCACAAGAAGCGTTAAAAGTCCCTACATTTAATTATACCCGCGCGTTAAATTCATTATTACCCAGCGATGGGATGCCCTCATGGCCTGCATCAACCGAGCGTATTAATACACTACGCTTGGCAATAAAGTACCAAAGTAATGCGGGGCTGCGTGGGCACTTTTCGCCGCAATCAACGCTTTATTTAGATATTATTGACTACCCGGGTGAATGGCTCCTTGATTTACCTATGCTTGAGCAAAGCTATTCTCAATGGTGCGAGCAGCAATATCCGTTATTAACTCAGCCTTCGCGCGTAAACACATCAAGTGATTTTTTAATGGCCGTTGAGCAACTTGACTTAAACGCTCCCGTTGATGAAAACGCACTTGCTCATATTGCTCAGCTTTATCAAAGCATGTTAGTAGGGCTTAAAAAAGACACCAAACTTGCCATGTTGCAACCTGGGCGCATGCTTATGCCAGGTGATTTACAAGGCGCGCCATTGTTATTGTTTTTTCCGGTATCGGGTGAGATAAATAGTGACGATGTCGTTGCAGGTTCTAATTTAGCGCATTTAATTAAGCGTTTTAACGGCTATATTAAAGAAGTCGTAAAACCATTTTATAATGAGCATTTTAGGCACTTTGATCGCCAAATTGTACTTGTCGATGTACTTAGTGCATTAAACGAAGGGCATGAAACCCTACAAGAGCAAAGCAGTGTAATAAACCAATTACTCGCGCACTTTAATTACGGTGAGTCGGGCTTTTTTAAACGTTTATTTAAGCCCAATATAGACAAAATATTATTTGCAGCTAATAAATCTGATCATATAAGTGCAAAGCACCATAAAGACTTAGCACTGCTACTAGATTCGCTCGTGCATGAGCAAAGTAATCATTTAAAGTTTGATGGTGTGCAAATAGAAACCATGGCTATGTCTTCAATTACAGCCACGCAGCCACGCCAAATTACCGACAAAGGCCAAACGCTTGATTGCATTTATGGCAAACCGTTAAACGAGTCTGATTGGCTTACGTATTTACCACCGCAACCACCCACGCGAATGCTTAATAAACGTGAGTGGCCAGCACAGGGATTTGAGTTTTTATCATTCTCGCCAATGCCGAGCCCCGATAAACAACTCAAACATATTCGATTAGATCATGTCATGCAGTACCTGCTAGGAGACAAATTAACATGAGTGAGTCAAACCAAACATTTCAAGCAGGGCGTCGTATAGATACGCAAAGCATTGAGAAAAACGAACCCGTTTTAGCACCGGCAAAAATTATTCAGCACGGGCAAAGTGATGACGAAGAGCTTGAAGACGAAGCACTTGAGCCAGAAATAGATTTGGAACCTGTGTACAAAAAGTCAAAGTGGCAAACACTTAAAGGTGTTTTCGCTATTAGCTTTATAGTACTGGTGCTTTTAGAGTTTGCATACTCGTTAGTATTTGCTTTCGAGCAGTCAATTATTTTAGGCAGTGTTTATTTAACTGCGGTTGTAAGTGGCGTGCTGCTAATAGGGCGCTTATTGTGGCGAGAGTATCGAATGCTGCGCAGTTTAAAGCGTAACCAGTTGCACCGAGTTGAAGCCGACAGGCTTTTAAACAGCGAGCAAGTAGGCGGTGCACTCCCTTGGCTTGAAAAGCTCAATAAACACCAGCAACTTGATAATTTTGAAACCTTCAAAAACCAAGTAGCAACGCATCACAGCGACAAAGAAATAATGACGCTGTATGCCAATAGTCTATTAATAACTCAAGATACCAAAGCCAAAAAGCTTATAAATCGTTTTGCGACTGAATCCGCACTGCTAGTTGCCCTAAGCCCACTTGCGCTGGTGGATATGATGGCCGTACTTTGGCGCGGTACTAAGTTAATAGAACAAATTGGTAAAATTTATGGCATTGGTTTTGGCTACGCGAGCCGTATAAAGTTATACCGTATGCTGATAAAACAAGTAATGTTTGTAGGCAGTGCTGAGCTTATGTCTGACCTTGCTGCAACTGCATTAAGTGCTGAGCTTTTAGGTAAACTTTCGGGTCGGGCTGCGCAAGGGGTCAGTGCCGGTATTTTTACAGCGCGTATTGGTTACAAAGCAATGGAGCTTAGTCGCCCATTACCACGGCTTGAAAACAAGCGCAGCTTGTTAAAAGGCACTGTGCAAAGCATCGCAGGTAAAATTATGAGTCGTAAAAAGGCGGAGCCAACACAATAAAATACGAGGGCGTGTTGATCTTTGATGGTTGAATTTGCAGCAGTGTGTTTGGTGTTTGGTGTTTAGGCAAGGCAGAGCCTATGTAGTGTGGTTATTCCCCATAAATAGGCGATAACGCAGCATAAATGCCAAACATGCGCTGCCCTTTGGGTTCTTTCTAGGGACGATTAACTCTTTGTTGCTCGGTTTTTACTTATTCTTACAGGGATGTAAGCCATTAGAGTAACGCAGGAGCAGTTACCGAGCCCACTCGATTACAAGCCTCGCGCCGCGATTTAATCGCCCCTAGATTGAACAAATTTCAATCCGCAAAGGTCAACACGCCTTAGTGGCAATATTTGTGTACAAATGTGCGCTGCACGGTTTTTACACAAATAGCCATCTGAGCATCCGGCATGCTTGCTGTTTGTAAGCGCATACGTTTTGATTGTTGAATCGCAAAAACATAATAATCAAAAAATGAGCCTACAATGAGCAAGCATCATATAAACACCCAATGTATTCACGGACCACAAAAAGCAAACGATCCACATGGCGCACTCACTTCTCCTTTATATCAAACCTCTACTTTTCATTTTGAAAATGCCGCACAAGGTGCAGCGCGTTTTGCAGGCGACGAACCAGGCTATATTTATACGCGTTTAGGAAACCCCACAACCACAGAGCTTGAGCAGAAAGTTGCCCAACTAGAGGGGTGTGAAGCAGCTGCGGCAACTGCCACGGGTATGGGCGCTGTGTCCGCTTCAGTACTGAGCTTTTTATCGCAGGGAGATCACCTTGTTGCCTCAAGTGCTTTATATGGTTGTACCTTTGCGTTTTTCTCGCACATGTTGCCGCGATGGGGAATTGAAGTCACCTTTGTTGATATGACCAACGAGGACGAACTACGCGCTGCCATCAAACCTAATTCAAAAATGATATTTGTAGAAACGCCAATCAATCCCACTATGGCGGTTATTGATTTGGCACTCATTGGCGCAGTTGCTAAAGAGCACAGTTTAATTAGTGTGGTCGACAACACCTTTTTAACGCCGCTACTGCAATCACCAAAAAAATATGGCATCGACATAATAATGCACAGTGCGACCAAGTACTTAAATGGCCACGGAGACGTAGTAGCTGGTATTGTATGTGGATCGCTTGAGCACATAACACACATTAAAATGACGGTACTAAAAGACATTGGTGCAACCATAAGCCCGCACGACGCATGGCTAATTAATCGAGGTCTAAAAACACTCGCCATTAGAATAGAGCGCCATTCTCAAAGCGCACAAACAATAGCCGAATATCTAGAAGCGCACCCACAAGTAAGCACCGTATATTACCCGGGGCTTAAATCGCACCCAGGTTATAAGTTTATTGGTAACCAAATGAAAGCCGCTGGTGGTGTTATTGCATTTGAAATAAAAGGCACGCTACAAGATGGCGCACAATTTATTGATAGTATGAAACTTTGTACACTTGCAGTAAGCCTCGGCGACGCTGAAACACTGATTCAGCATCCTGCATCTATGACTCACTCGCCTTACACGGCAGAGGAGCGAGCCGCTGCTGGAATAAGTGATGGGCTGATCAGACTCTCGGTTGGGCTTGAAGATGTTAACGACATTATTAGTGATTTAGACCAAGCTTTTACTAAAATTGGTTAGGTGTATTTAATTATGTACACATAAAAGCAAGCTGCAGGCCTTTATCTAAAGCCCTGTATTTTTAATGTGCCACAGGTGTAATTTTAAATTTACGATCTAAGTGATCGCGCCAAATACTGATGTTAGCCTGTCTATTAAACTTTTCTTCACTTTTGCATAGTATGGGGTCATTCGATATTCAATAGATTTGAGTATCACACTGACACCGATTTAGGGCTCACACCCAAGAAGGTACTTATGGCTAAAGCAAGTAAATACACATCCAAAACACCAGACGAAAATGGTGTTATACACTGGAGTGATGAAGAAAATAAAATTTGGTCTGAGCTTGTAGCGCGTCAACTTGAGTGCATTAAAGGCAAAGCCTGCAACGAGTACATGCAAGGGTTAAAAAAGATTAACCTGCCGCACGATCGTATTCCGCAGTTAAGCGAACTAAACGAAGTGTTACTAGCCACTACCGGTTGGCAAGTAGCGCCAGTACCTGCGCTTATCGACTTTGATGAGTTTTTTAGATTACTGGCAAACAAGCAGTTTCCGGTAGCTACATTTATTCGTAGCCGCGAAGAATTTGACTACCTACAAGAGCCAGATATTTTTCATGAAATATTTGGCCATTGCGCCATGCTAACTAACCCTGACTTTGCCGAGTTTACGCACAAGTACGGGCAATTAGGTTACGCAGCGCAGAAAAAGGACCGTGTATACCTTGCGCGTATATACTGGTTTACAGTTGAATTTGGTTTAATGCAAACCGAAGACGGCCTGCGTATTTACGGCGGCGGTATTTTATCAAGCCCAGGTGAAACTCAATACGTATACTCAAATACACCAGAAATAAGCCCAATGAATGTGCTTGATGTACTGCGTACGCCGTATCGTATTGATATTATGCAACCACAGTATTTCACTATAAATTCGATTCATGATCTGTTTGATATATCGCAAATGGATATTATGACTTTGGTTGAGCGAGCTAAAGAGCTTGGTTTGCACGACCCAAAATTTCCACCAAAAGAAAAATTAGCCAGTTAAACATTAATGCTCAAAAAGCTAAAAAGTAAGGATTTAGAATGTCTTCATTAAGTGCACAAAAATGCGAAGCCTGTCATGTAGATGCGCCAAAGGTATCTGACGAAGAGTTAGCGCAATTAATTACTAATATCCCAGACTGGGTACCAGAAGTACGCAACGGCATTATGCAGCTTGAGCGTGTTTATAAATTTAAAAACTTTAAACAGGCTATCGCATTTACTAACAAAGTAGGCGACATGGCAGAAGACGAAGGCCATCACCCAGGTTTATTAACCGAGTGGGGCAAAGTAACCGTTACATGGTGGAGCCATTCAATTAAAGGCCTACACAAAAACGACTTTATTTGCGCAGCTAAAACAGACGACGTATTTAACGCGCTGTAATAAAAAATATTAATTGAGCAAACCAACAAAGGCACTTTTTAAGTGCCTTTTTACTTTAAGTATATAATCAAATATTGTTGTCTAATTTTGTGCTGAACTTTATTACTTGAACAGGGATTAACGCAGTTTAAATTTCCCAGTTACATGTTTTAACTAAATTAAACCAAGTGCTGGAAAAGCGTTTTGGGGTTGGAGTAGTGGGCAGATCTAGGCTCATCTCTAGTTTTTTTGCTAAATGATTGTGCACGAGCATTTTTATTTTATCGCTTTCTAACTGTTTATACGCAACCTGTAGTTGCTCTTTTTCGTTACGGCTTATGTATCCGCCTGTTAGCTTTTTGTAACCTGCTTCTAACCATAAGAGCAGTGCTTTTTTTGCTTCATTTGGAAATGCATGGGTGAGTGTTGATGTGGGTTCGTGTAATCTTTCAAAGTTAACTACATTCTCTTGAATTAAAAATACCATAAGCAAATTAAGTCCCGCAGAAACCTGTCCAGCCCGCTTGTTGATTTTTGGTAATTAATAAATGCTTTGCGCAGCCATGATTCCGCGTCAGCGGTGTTACCTTCGTAAAGGGCTAAATACCCTAAATTACTTTCTATAAGGGCAGCCACATTTGATAAATTTAGATCTAAGGCAATTTTGTGGTTATCAATATATAAATTACGCGCTTTTATATAGTCACCTTTTGAACTGGCCACAATAGCTATACTGTTGATAAGTGTTAGGCGTTGACGGTCATTTTTGGCATATTTATAGCTGCATTCAAACGCGAGTTCTGCATCATTGAAGTATCCAGCGTGGCGTAGCCATATTCCTAAAGCACTCATAATAGAGGTCATGTTTTGTTGAAAGTAAGCCGTTTTATGATGTTTAAAAATAGCTTCTAAAGATTTGTGAAGCTGATCATAGTGACTAGTATAAACGGCTGTCCGTGCGTAAATTTGGTGCCAACGAATAAACAGCTCAGGGGGAGCATTATCTAAATTATCAAGGCTTTCAAGAATAGTGATAGAGCGGGATGGACTAACAACTAGATAATCTTCAGCTAAGTCTAACTTATTTTTGAAGCCACTAAAGTCTTCTGCAAATACTTGCTGAACGTTTAGTAATAAACAAAAGAAAACACTGGATAGCCGTAACAACTTAACCTCTGCTCGGTAATGACATAGCTTTACATAAGTTTAACAAACCAAAGCGTATAAATACACTTGATAGCTAAAAAGTTATACATAGATGCAAAAAGCCCCAAGTTTAAAACTCAGGGCTTTTTTTAATTTGCTAATTTAGCACCGTTTATTCGTTAAACAGGTGCTTTAGATAAGCTAAAAATTATTATTTACTCATCAATTGAGCGTAGTAGGGCGTTGATGCCTACTTTTTCGCGTGTTTGCTGATCTACTTTTTTCACGATGATTGCAGCGTATAGGCTGTGCGTACCGTCTTTTGAAGGTAGTGCGCCTGGTACAACTACAGCACCTGCTGGTACACGACCGTAGTGAATTTCGCCGGTTTCGCGGTCATAAATACGGGTGCTTTGGCTGATGTAAACGCCCATTGAAATTACTGCGCCTTCTTCAACAATTACGCCTTCAACAATTTCAGAACGTGCGCCAATAAAACAGTTGTCTTCAATGATAGTTGGATTAGCTTGTAGAGGCTCTAAAACGCCACCTATGCCTACGCCACCAGATAAATGTACGTTCTTACCAATTTGTGCACACGAGCCTACAGTCGCCCATGTATCAACCATGGTGCCGTCGTCAACGTAGGCACCAATATTTACGTACGATGGCATAAGTACGACGTTTTTACCTACAAAGCTGCCTTTACGTGCTACCGCATTGGGTACTACGCGCATACCGCCTTGCTGAAACTGCTCCGGTGTATAGTCGCTAAATTTAAGCGGTACTTTGTCGTAAAACTGGTTTACGCCGTCGTTCATTGGTTGGTTGTCGCGAATACGAAACGACAGTAACACGGCTTTTTTAAGCCACTGGTGTACAACCCATTCCCCCGATATTTTTTCAGCAACGCGTGCTGCGCCGCTATCAAGTAAATCGAGTGCATCAATAATAGCTTGTTTTACATCGCTAGATACGGTGCTTGGGCTGATGCTATCGCGGTTGTCCCATGCGTTTTCGATCATCGTTTTTAAATCTGACATGTGTGTCCTCTATTGCGTTTCGGCGTTGAATTTTTTACGTAATGCCTGATGAATTTTTGCTTGCTCTTCATCGGTCAGCGCTTGGTATTCGTTATTAGATACAACAAAGAAATCCTCAGCACGTTCACCTACGGTTGTTATACGAGCAGCGTGAATATGTAATAAATGCGCTTGGAAAACTTCGGCTATTTTGGTTAGTAAACCTTGTATATCGACGGCTTGAATTTCTATTAAACTGCGGTCTTTACGTGCATGTGGGCGCAGAATGATTTTAGGTTTTATATTAAAGTCTTTAAAGCGTTGTGAACGGTTCTTTTTAAAACGTATTTTTTTACGTGGATCGTTAAGTGCTTGTTCAAGCCCTCGTTTAATTGATTGCGCACGGCCGCTGGCGATAGGCTGACCATTTACTTCTAGTATTACAAAGCTAAACAGTACATAGCCATCTTTAGTGGTTAGAACCTGTGCGTGTTGTATTTGCGCTTTTTTAGAGCCAATCACACTGACTAAACGAGCAAATAATACGCTAGAATAAGGGCTGTATACAAACACTTGCGTCCCGCCATGCATTGCCTTATTCGACACAATAACACTCGGTTGGCTTAAATCAGTACTACTTAACAAGTGCTCACTTTGCCACGATATTTGTTGTTCACTAAAAGCGGTATAATAATTCGCTTTAAAACGGCTCCAAATTAAATCAATTTTTTCCTCAGCATAACCTAAGTTAAGAAGGCGCTGTTTAGCTTGGTGTTTTTTATCGCGAATTTGGTCGCGTTGGTCCATTGGGTTTTCAAGCCCTAAACGTAACGCCCGTTGTGTATGTAGGTAAAGCTCACGCAGCAGGGTGTTTTTCCAATCATTCCATAAGTTGTCGTTGGTTGCGCGTATATCTGCAACGGTTAAACAATATAAATAGTCGAGTTGACGCTCTGTTTTTATTCGCGTAGCAAAATCTTTAATAACACCAGGATCGTTAATGTCTTTACGCTGAGCGGTAACCGACATAAGTAAATGATTACTTACCAGCCATGCAATTAACTTTGCATCAGCTGATGAAAAGCCATGTAGTTTAGCAAATGCAATAGCATCAACGGCACCAAGTTCTGAGTGATCGCCACCACGCCCTTTTGCTATATCATGAAAAATACCCGCTAAATAAAGCAGCTCTGGTTTATCCATGCGAGTCACGATTTCACTGCAAATAGGAAACTCGCTAATACCGGTTTTATCAAAGTATTGGTAAATATTTTTGATTAGCTTATGGGTATGTTCATCTACTGTGTAGGCATGAAATAAATCAAATTGCATTTGTCCAAATATATTACGCCACTGGGGTAAGTAGGCGGCAAGCATGCCGTGCTTGTGCATGAGCGTAAATGCGCGGCCCATACCGTTAGGATGTTTAACGAGACGTAAAAAGGCTTCACGACAGGCCGCGTAGTCTTGTAAGTCTCCCAATAAACGACGGCGAACTTGGCGAATAGTTCGGATAGTACTTGGGTAAATATGCGTTATTGTTGGGTTATCGGCTATGTGCTCAAACAATACAAAGAGCTGATCGCGCCTGAAGAATACGGATGGATCTTTTACTCTTATTTGATGGCCTATTTGCTCAAAGTTTCTGTCGAGCTCTACTGCTGGGTTTTCACTGTTTTGAGGGCTGATACTTTGCTCAAAGTATGAAAGCAACATTTGATTTAATTCACGTACACGACTCATTATTCTAAATAAGCGCTTCATCATACGCTCAACTGATGCTTTACCATCGCTACCAAAACCTAGTATTTCAGCGGCTTGTGGTTGATGATCGAATAATAAGCGATTCTCAGAACGTTCAGCGGCTAAATGCAGCGCAAAACGAATATTCCACAGATTTTCTCTGCACTCTGAGAGCTCTTGAAACTCTTCGTGAGTAAGGTAGCCATGATTTATAAGCTCTTGCAGGGTCTCGGCTCTAAAGTGTTTTTTTGCCACCCAAATAATAGTTTGTAAATCGCGAAGGCCGCCAGGGTTTTCTTTGATATTTGGTTCAAGGTTATAGGCCGTGCCGTGGCATTTTCTATGGCGTAAATTTTGTTCTTGCACTTTGGCAACAAAAAAGTCACTAGAGCCCCAAACTGGCGTTTCAAGTACAAAGGTTTTGAGTTTTTCAAACTCAATATGATTACCAAAAATAAGGCGGCTTTCGAGCAAGCTGGTAGCAAAGGTGACGTCTTCACGCTTTTGTTCAATAGCTTGCTCTATAGTACGCACGCTATGCCCTATCTCTAAATTGAGGTCCCACAGCATGGTGACAAACTGGCCAATTTTTTCGCAAACATTTTCGCTTGGTTGTTGAGTAACAAGCAATAAAAAATCGATGTCTGAGTAAGGGTGCAGCTCGCCGCGCCCATAGCCACCAACAGCAATTAATGCAAGGTCAGGTTCGTGTGCTAAATCATAAACATGGAATAGTTTAATGAGTAGGCGGTCAATAAACTCAGCCCGAGCATTAATTAAATTCCCAACGGGTTGTTTCGAAAATTCGTTATGTAACCACTTATAAAAATAGCTAGAACAATCGCGATAATCACTCAGTTGCTCAGCATCGCTAAGCAACTTCTTTACTTTGTTGGGTAATGCCACGTGGGCTGGCTCCTGTTATTGGACGCATTAACTTTTTAGAATTAAAATTCGTTAAATCTAAAAAGTCACATGCCCTTATTATTAGTGTTCTATGATCCTGTCGATTGTATCATCTGATCGTAGCGTTAAAATTTCAACACCATTTTCAGTCACTAATAAAGTATGTTCCCACTGCGCTGACAAACTACGGTCGCGTGTTACTACAGTCCAATCATCTTTAAGAAGCTTACATTGACGTTTACCTGCATTCACCATAGGTTCAATAGTTAAACACATACCTGCTTTTAAGGCTTCACCAGTACCGGCTTTGCCGTAATGCATTATTTGTGGTTCTTCATGAAATCCTGCGCCAATACCGTGGCCACAATATTCACGGACAATTGAGTAATTAAAGCTCTCTGCATATTTTTGAATTGCTTCGCCAATATCACCTAAACGCACACCTGGTTTTACCATTTTAATTGCCAGATATAAGCTTTCTTGGGTTACTTCTGCAAGACGTTTGCCTTGAATGTTGGGTGTACCAACGTGGAACATTTTAGATGTATCGCCGTGGTAGCCATCTTTAATGACTGTTACGTCAATATTTACGCTATCGCCATCTTTTAATGCTTTGTCATTTGGAATTCCGTGACAAATAACATGATTAACTGACGTACAAACTGATTTTGGAAAACCATGATAATTTAATGGAGCAGGGATTGCTTGTTGCACATTAACAATATAATCATGACAAATTGTATTTAGCTCATCGGTGGTAATTCCTGGCACTACATGTGGGCCGATCATTTCGAGTACATCGGCTGCTAAGCGCCCAGCTACACGCATTTTCTCTATTTCTTCAGGGGTCTTGATAATAGCGCTCATTGAGGCTCCAAAGTTGAGTTTTTAACATTTATCGCTGCATAATTTTTGCACGCGATGTTGAGTATTTGTTTTTAATATGGTATAAAGCGCGCCGTCTTTTTACAAATAAATTCTTAAATGATTTTTTGTATTTAAGGCAAACACAATTTGATTTTAACACACACACGTATCGTCACATACACTTGGGTGCATTTGAAGTTTAATTACTTCGGTGTTGGTGCTATGGGATATGTGGAGGCCTAACCCTAAACAACTATAGAGGATCTATAAAATGGCAAACGTTTCAATGCGCGATATGCTTCAAGCTGGTGTTCACTTTGGTCACCAAGCACGTTACTGGAACCCTAAGATGAAGCCTTTCATCTTCGGCACACGTAACCGTGTACATATCATCAACCTTGAGCAAACTGTACCAATGTTCAACAACGCACTTAAGTTTTTAACTGGTGCTGCAGCAAACAAAGGTAAAGTTCTTTTCGTTGGTACTAAGCGCGCAGCAAGCGAAGCAGTTAAAGAAGCAGCTATCGCGAGCGACCAGTATTACGTAAATCACCGTTGGTTAGGTGGTATGTTGACTAACTGGAAAACAGTTCGTCAATCAATCAAGCGTCTTAAAGACCTTGAAATCCAAAGCCAAGACGGAACTTTCGAGAAATTAACTAAGAAAGAAACGTTAATGCTTAACCGCGAAATGGACAAGCTTGAAAAAAGCCTTGGTGGTATCAAAAACATGGGCGGTCTTCCAGACGCGCTTTTCGTTATCGATGCTGATCACGAGCACATTGCTATCCGTGAAGCTAACAACCTAGGTATTCCAGTTGTTGCAATCGTTGATACTAACTCTAACCCAGACGGTGTTGATTTCATCGTACCTGGTAACGATGATGCTATCCGTGCAGTAAGCCTTTACACAAGTGCTGTTGCTACTGCTATCACTGAAGGCCGCGAGAATAACATCGTTGCTCAAGCTGAGAAAGACGACTTCGTAGAAGCTGAGTAATTAGCTGTCATCAAGTCTTCATCTTTTTAAGGTGAAGACTTGCTATTCTTGTAGAGCGGGTAACCCGCTTATCTAAACCAGAATTCAGATTTGAGGATTTACTAATGGCTGTAACTACTGCCCTAGTTAAAGAATTACGCGAGCGCACAGGCGCTGGCATGATGGATTGTAAAAAAGCGTTGACTGAAACTGATGGCGACATCGAGTTAGCGATTGAAAATATGCGTAAAAGTGGCGCTGCCAAAGCTGCTAAAAAAGCAGGTAACATTGCTGCTGAAGGTACTATCATCATCAAGCAAAACGCGGGTGTTGCAGTACTAGTAGAAGTTAACTGTCAAACAGACTTTGTTGCAAAAGACGTAAGCTTCTTAGCATTTGCTAATAAAGTTGCTGACGCTGCAATTGCTGACACTATCTCTATCGAAGACTTACAAGCTAAGTTTGAAGAAGACCGTGTTGAGCTAGTGACTAAAATTGGCGAAAACATCAATGTACGTCGTCTACAATACGTAACGGGTGAAAACCTAGTTGAGTACCGTCATGGCGATCGTATCGGTGTTGTTGTTGCAGGTGTTGCTGATGAAGAAACACTTAAGCACGTTGCAATGCACGTTGCTGCATCTAGCCCTGAATACTTAACACCTTCAGATGTTCCAGCTGATGTTGTTGAAAAAGAAAAGCAAGTACAAATCGAAATCGCGATGAACGAAGGCAAGCCTGCTGAAATCGCTGAGAAGATGGTTGTTGGTCGTATGAAAAAGTTCACTGGTGAGGTTTCTCTTACTGGTCAAGCTTTCATCATGGAACCTAAAAAATCTGTTGGCGACATTCTTAAAGAGAAAAACGCGACAGTTACTAGCTTCGTACGTGTAGAAGTTGGTGAAGGTATCGAGAAGAAAGAAGAAGATTTTGCTGCTGAAGTTGCTGCTCAAATTGCAGCTGCTAAAGGTCAGTAAGACACACTATTTGTGATGCAAAAGGAAATTAGATGCAATTAAAGTACTATTTGGTTTTGCTTCACAGCTAGAAATTCTTTAAAATAACCGCGCTTTTATGTTTAACATAAGCGCGGTTATTTTTTATCCATAATTCAATAAAAGTTGGCCCCAATACTATGACTATCAATCGCAAACCTATTTTTAGACGTGTTCTTCTTAAATTAAGTGGTGAAGCTTTAATGGGAGACGAAGGCTTCGGCATCGACCCTAAAGTTTTAGACCGTATGGCACAAGAGATTAAAGAGCTAGTAGAACTCGACGTAGAAGTGGGTTTAGTGATAGGCGGTGGTAACTTTTTACGTGGTGGTTCACTGGCCGAAGCCGGTATGAATCGTGTTGTTGGCGATCATATGGGTATGCTTGCAACCGTAATGAATGGCCTTGCCATGCGAGATGCATTGCATCGTGCGTTTGTTAATTGTCGTTTAATGTCGGCTATTCCACTTAATGGTGTGTGTGATGCTTACAATTGGGCAGAAGCAATTAGCTTGTTAAAAACGGGCCGTGTTGTTATTTTTGCAGCAGGTACGGGGAATCCGTTTTTCACTACCGATTCTGCGGCGTGTTTACGTGGTATAGAAATTGAAGCAGATACCGTTATTAAAGCAACCAAAGTAGATGGTGTTTACAGTGATGATCCTGTTAAAAACCCTGAAGCGACGCTTTATCGCCACTTAAGCTACAATGAAATTATTGAAAAAGAATTAAAAGTTATGGATTTAGCGGCATTTACTTTGGCCCGCGATCATAATATGCCGTTGAGCGTATTTAACATGAATAAATCAGGCGCGTTAAAACGCGTAATTATGGGTGAAGAAGAAGGAACCCTTATTTCTTCACAAGCCTCAGATGAAATAATCAAATAATTAGGATTAAACCGTGATTAACGATATTCAAAAAGACGCGCAAGCGCGCATGCAAAAAAGTGTAACAGCACTAGGTAGCCAATTATCTAAAATCCGTACTGGCCGTGCTCACCCTGCAATTTTAGACGGCATTATGGTGTCGTACTACGGTGCACCAACGCCTTTAAATCAAGTTGCTAATGTAACAATTGAAGACTCTCGCACACTGGCTATTGGTGTATTTGACAAGTCTTTAGCGCAAGCTGTTGAAAAAGCAATTATGGCATCAGATTTAGGCTTAAATCCTATGTCTGCAGGTACTGTTATCCGTGTACCTCTTCCTCCACTGACCGAGGAACGTCGTAAAGATTTAATTAAAATTGTACGCGCTGAAGTAGAAGGCGGTCGTGTTGCTGTTCGTAATATTCGTCGCGATGCTAATGGCGATGTAAAAGCGTTATTAAAAGATAAAGACATATCAGAAGATGAAGCGCGTCAATCAGATGATGCGATTCAAAAACTTACTGATAAGTTTATTAAAGAAATGGATACGCTATTAGCTGCCAAAGAAACAGAATTGATGGAAATCTAAGTAAGGTCCTGTTTATCTTTCGAGGTTGAATTTACAGCAGTGTGTTTGGTTTTTAAGCAAGACAGAGCCTATGTAGTGTGGTTATTCCCCATAATTAGGCGATAACGACGCATAAAATCCAAACACGCGCTGCCCAAAGGGTTCTGCCTAGGGGGGATTAACTCTTTGTTACTCGATTTTTACTTAGTCCACTAGGTTACAAATCTCGCGCCGCGATTAAGTCGCCCCTAAATTGAACAAATTACAATCCTGAAAGGTCGACAGGACCTATTAAAATTATTAGTTTTGAAACGCCGTCTGGGGTATACTAGGCGGCGTTTTTTTATGGAATACTCGATATTTATGGCTCTAGACGCTGATACAATTTCACAGCAATGTTTACCTAAACACGTTGCCATCATCATGGATGGAAATGGACGTTGGGCACAAGCTAGAAACAGACCTCGTGTATATGGGCATAAAAAAGGTGTGGACGCTGTGCGTCAATCAGTTCAGTTTTGTACTAAATTAGGGATACAATCGTTAACCTTATTTGCTTTTAGTAGTGAAAACTGGCGCCGCCCTGAAGACGAAGTGAATACTTTGATGGAGCTCTTTTTGTTTGTTTTAACAAAAGAAGTGAAAAAGCTTCATAAAAATAATGTAAAACTAATCATTATTGGAGACTTATCACGATTCTCGGAGAGCTTGCGTAGTAAAGTATATTCTGCACAAGAGCTGACTGAGAACAATACGGGGCTGTGTTTAAATGTAGCTGCTAACTATGGTGGTCGTTGGGATATGGCTAACGCTGCGAAACAACTTGCTTTGCAAGTGGCAAAAGGCGAGCTCAATGCAAACGATATTACCGAAGAGCGTTTAGCGCAGCATATGAGCATGGCAGATCAGGCTGAACCTGATTTACTCATTCGTACAGGTGGCGATGTTCGTATTAGTAACTTTTTACTATGGCAAGCAGCTTACGCCGAACTTTACTTTACCGACACACTTTGGCCTGATTTTAATGAAGCAGCATTTGCTGAAGCCATTGCATGTTACGTTGCCAGAGAGCGACGTTTTGGTTGTACGGGCGAACAAATAAAACAATTACTCGCTCAAAACTAAAAGAATAAGGGTCACATTTTGTTAAAACAACGAATTTTAACCTCACTCGTGCTAGCTCCTTTAGCACTGGCTTTGGTTTTTTATACACCGCTTACGTTATTTAGTTATTTTGCTGGTGCAATCGTGTTATTGGGGGCATGGGAATGGTCTGCTTTTATGGGCTTATGCGGTAAGCTTAAAAGAGGCGCGTTTGTTGTTTTAGTTGGGGTGTTACTCGCACTGCTTAATTTACATTGGCCAATAGATGCATTATGGCAAAATGGTAAACTTGTTGGTGATGCAAATTATGTATTTACACTGGCATTTGCTTGGTGGATTGTTGCGAGCTATTTAGTATGGCGTTACCCATCGATGGCTAAAGCATGGAATGAAGGCTTAGTGATGCGCGGTATTGCAGGCTTATTAACGCTTGTCCCATTATGGCTTGCACTTAATACATTACGAAGCGCACAATATACAGAGTCGACTCATTTTGGCTCTATGCTTATTTTAGTTGTGTTAGGAATTGTATGGAGTGCTGATGTAGGTGCATACTTTACAGGTAAGAGTTTCGGTAAGCATAAATTAATGCCTAAAGTAAGCCCAAACAAAACAATTGAAGGGTTAGCAGGCGGTGTTGTTGCATCAATTATATTTGTATTAATATTTTGCCATTTTACTGATGTTGATTTAGTTGTTTGGCCTGTGTATGCGATTATGACAGCATTTATAGCTTTATTTTCTGCAGTTGGTGATTTGCTTGAAAGCATGTTTAAACGTGAAGCGGGCCTTAAAGACAGTGGTAGCTGTTTACCAGGGCATGGTGGTATTTTAGACCGAATTGATAGCTTAACGGCTGCGGCTCCAATGTTTGTGATGTGCTACGCGTGGACACTGAGTTTATGAACCACAGGCAATTACTGGTTATTTTAGGCGCCACGGGTTCAATTGGTTTAAGTACACTTGAGGTCGTATCGCGAAATAAAGAGTTATATGATGTGTTTGCCTTAACTGCAGGGCAAAACGCAAAAAAAATGGCTGAGTTGTGTATTGAACATCAGCCTATGTATGCAATTATGGCAACGCAGCAAGCCGCTGAGCAGTTATCTTCATACTTAGCTAATACTCAGTGTCAAACTTTAGTAATGCACTCAGTTCAAGCAATGAGCGATTTATGTGCTCATCCTGATGTTGATATTGTTATGTCGGCAATTGTTGGTGCTGCGGGCTTAATGCCTACATTGAGTGCCGTTGAGGCGGGTAAAAAAGTGTTGCTTGCTAATAAAGAATCATTAGTTATGTCTGGTCAGTTGTTTATCGATAAAGTAAAACAAAACAAAGCCACTCTGCTGCCAATTGATAGCGAACATAATGCTATTTTTCAATGTCTTCCTTCTTCATTACAAAATGCCAAAGGCGATCAACATTTACAACAGCACGGCGTAAGTAAAATTTTGCTTACCGGCTCTGGTGGTCCATTTTTAACTCGCGATATCAATACCCTTAAAAGTGTCACTGTGAATGAAGCGGTAGCGCATCCTAATTGGTCTATGGGTCAAAAAATATCAGTAGATTCAGCCACTATGATGAATAAAGGCTTAGAGTTTATTGAAGCCAAATGGTTATTTAATTGTGATGCTAGCGATATTGATGTGGTTATCCACCCGCAAAGCATTATCCATTCAATGGTACAATATCACGATGGTTCTATTTTAGCGCAAATGGGTAACCCAGATATGCGTACACCCATAGCGCATGCGCTAGCATATCCTGAGCGAATTGATGCAGGTGTTAAGCCGTTAGACTTTTCTGATATTTGTGATTTTTCGTTTACTAAACCTGATTTTACTCGTTACCCGAATTTACAGTTGGCGATTGATGCGTGTAGTTCAGGCCAAGGGGCAACTACAACCGTTAATGCAGCAAATGAGATTGCTGTAGATGCATTTTTAAACGGTAAAATTGGTTTTACCGATATATATACAATAAATGAACAGACGCTCGATGCTGCGACGTATACCAATGTGCAAAGCCTAGATGAAATTCTAGAATGCGATAAATTAGCGCGCATTAGCGCTTTAGAATTTATAACAAAAGTGGCGCATTAATATGTTTGATTTTTTTTGGAATCTCGGCTCATTTATTCTCGCTCTCGGTATTTTAGTTACAGTGCACGAGTATGGTCATTTTTGGGTGGCGCGTAAGGCGGGTGTTAAAGTACTGCGTTTTTCTATTGGTTTTGGAAAGCCCTTATTGAAATGGCGCGATAAATACGATACTGAATATGTAATTGCCGCTATTCCATTAGGTGGTTATGTAAAGATGCTAGATGAGCGCGTTGATGAAGTACCGCAGAGTCAACGGCATTTATCTTTTAATGCAAAATCGGTTCAGGCGCGTATCGCTATCGTTGCCGCAGGTCCCATGGCTAACTTCTTGTTTGCTATTTTTGCACTAGCCGTTATGTATATGGTGGGTGTGCAATCCGTTAAGCCTGTTGTTGGCAGTGTTACCCAAGGCAGTCGCGCAGAGCAAGCGGGCATAATGCCAAGCCAGCAAATCATTAAAATTGGCGATAATGAAATCGCAACATGGCAAGACGCCACATTTGCATTGATGTCTAGCTTAGGTGGGCAAAGTGTTGAGGTAACGGTTCGAGATGAAAATCTTCAACCAAGAGTTAAAACGCTTAATTTAGATGGTTGGAAATTAGATCAACAAGATGTGCCACCGCTAAGCTCACTGGGCATAGTGCCCTTTAGGCCACAAGCAACATTAACGATAGCGGCAGTGACTAAAAATTCAGCGGCAGAACATGCAAATTTGCAGGTTAACGATACAATATTGGCTGTAAATGGCGAAACAATAAGCAATTGGCAGCAATTAGTTAATCTTATTACGCAATCGGCTAACAAATCTTTACAATTTAGTGTAAAAAGACAAGATAGTATAAAAGTAATAGCTGTAACGCCTCAAGCTCGTATTGATAATAACGGTATGGAACAAGGTTTTTTAGGTGTAGCCCCTGTCGTTCAGCAATGGCCTGATGGTTACGTAGAGACTAGACAGTACGGTCCACTCGATAGTATTGTTCGCGGCACACAAGAAACATGGCGTTTGATTACCCTTAGCTTTGACATGATAGGTAATTTAATTACAGGTCAGGTTTCGGTTAAAAACTTAAGTGGTCCGGTGGGTATTGCAGTAGGCGCAGGAACTAGCGTAAGCTATGGTTTAGTTGCCTTTTTGAGCTTTTTGGCACTGATAAGCGTTAACTTGGGTGTATTCAATTTATTACCCCTGCCAGTGCTTGATGGTGGACACTTAATGTATTACATAATTGAACTTTTACGTAAAAAGCCAGTCTCTGAAAAGACACAAGAGTTTGGTTTTAAAGTGGGTGCTTTATTGCTCATTTTTCTAACATGTTTCGCTTTGTTCAATGATGTATCGCGTTTGTAGTTGCAACGTGACCAATTACTAATTAGAACTCGATTGTAAAATATCTCTAAGTAGAGGTGTTGAGCGGTAATACAGTTGTATAGGATAAAGATAATAAAATGGCTATAAAAAAACATTTGGCAATGACAAGTTTATTAGGGGCAAGTTTTGCAGCCCTGGGCCAAAACTCCTTTATTGTTGAAGATCTAAAAGTTGAAGGTTTACAGCGTGTAGCACTGGGTGCTGCGTTAACGCATATTCCTATCAATGTGGGCGATAATGTAGATGACTATACGATTTCAAAAACAATAAAGTCACTTTATCGCTCAGGACACTTTGATAATATAAAAGCGCTTCGCGATGGCAATAACGTTGTTTTTAAAGTAACTGAACGTCCAACTATTAGCTTTATAGAATTTGAAGGCAATAAAGATATAAAAGATGAGCAGCTTAATGAGTCGTTAAATCAGCAAGATATTCGCCAAGGTGAACCCCTAGATCAGACAGTTATAGATAATATTGAAAAAGGCCTAGTTGAGTTTTTCCACAGTATCGGTAAATACAACGCTAAAGTTGATATTAGCGTGACTAAACTGCCACGTAACCGCGTTAAACTTAAATTAGAGTTTGATGAGGGTGATGCGGCATCTATTCGCCAAATTAACCTAGTGGGTAATGAACTTTTTTCAAATGAAGATCTGCTTAAACTTGCTGAGTCTCAGCAAGATTTGCCTTGGTGGCAGTTTATGGGTAGCGATCGTTACCAAAAGCAAACAGTTGAAGGCGATCTAGAGAAAATTCGCAGCTTTTATTTAGACCGTGGGTATCTTCGTTTTAATATTGACTCAACACAAGTGTCTGTAAGTCCGGAGCGTGAGTCTGTTTACGTTACAGCCAATTTAACGGAAGGTGTTAAATATACAGTTAAAGGTTTCGACTTTATAGGTGATTTACTTGGCCGTGAAGACTTAATTAAAAGTGTAATTCCACTGAGAGCTGGAGAGTTATATAACGGCTCTGTCGTTACGTCTTCTGAAGAGTTTATTAAGAGTTATTTAGCACGATTTGGTTATGCTAATGCTGAAGTACGTACAATTCCAGAAATTGATGACGAAAAGCAAGAAGTACAGCTAACACTGTCTGTTAATCCAGGTAAACGAGTGTATGTTCGCCGTATAATTGTAGGCGGTAATCAAAATACGTCAGACGAAGTGTTGCGCCGCGAAATGACCCAGTTAGAAGGTGCTTGGTTATCTAATCAAAACCTAGAGCGTTCAAAGTTACAAATTCAGCGTTTAACTTATATGGAAAAAGTTGACTTTAATGTAGTGCCTGTACCAGGTGTTGACGACCAAGTTGACGTAGACTTTACTGTAAAAGAGCAGTCGGCAGGTAGCTTTAATGCTGGTCTTGCCTATGGTTCTTACCAAGGGCTACAATTCAATATTGGTGTAACAGAATCTAACTTTTTAGGTACTGGTAACCAAATTGGTTTTAATATAAATACGTCTAAGGGCTCTGAACGCGTAAGTGTATCTTACACAGACCCGTACTTTACGCCTGATGGTGTATCACAAGGTAGTAGTATTTTTTATAGTAACTATGATGCAAGCGCATTTAGCCTTATTAATTATAAATCAAAAAGCTATGGACTTGGTACGAATATAGGTTTTCCAATTGATGCAATTAACAGGGTTAATTTTGGAGTTCGGTGGATACAAGAAGAGCTATCGGATATTGCTGAATATGAGCAAACACGAGTACTACGTGAAACTTTTCTAGACCCAGAGAATCCAGATAAAGGCTTTGACTTTACTAAATATGAGTTAAGTGTAGGTTGGTCTCGTGTTACTGTGAACCGAGGTTTATTCCCAACAGCGGGCTCGCGCCAAACCTTGAACCTAACAGCAACAACGCCTAATTCAGATCTTCAATATTTTAAATTGAACTATGATTCGCGTTTTTACTGGCCAATTTCAAACGATCACCGTTGGGTGTTTTCAACACGTGCTGCACTTGGTTACGGCAATGGTTATGGTTCAACAAATGGCTATGATCAAACTCTGCCATTCCAAGAGTATTTCCGTATTACTGAAATGGAGTTACGAGGTTTTGACCGAAATACAATCTTACCTCGTGCAGTATCTCGTGGACCACTATCGATTCCAGGTACACCGGATCCGGATGGCGTTACAACTGGTAGTATAGGCGGCGCACCTGAGTTTGATGTATTATCAGCTCAAGGTCGAATAGGTGGTAATGCTAAAGCGGTGGCTGGTATGGAGTTAATTGTCCCTACACCATTCTTAGATGAAGAGAACACTAGCTCAGTTCGTACGAGTTTCTTTGTTGACGCTGCAAACGTATGGGACACAGAGTTTAACGTCGATCGTTTTCAAAACTTACTATCGGAACAGCGTGCTAAGTTAGATGATTATTCAGATCCGATGCGTTTTAGGGTTTCAACCGGTTTATCACTACAGTGGATCTCCCCAATGGGTCCAATGCTGATTAGTTTTGCGTATCCATTGCAAAAAGAAGAAGATGACGATACAAAAACAATTAGTTTTAATATTAGTAATACTTTCTAAAGGAGTTTTTTATGACTAAATTATTTAAATCTACAGCAGTAGCTGTTTTAGCAACGTTAATGATGGGTACTTCTGCAAGTGCACTAGCACATAAAGTAGGCATAGTAGATATGCAAGAAATCTACAAGCAGCTTCCTCAAATGGCTAAAATTGAACAATCATTACAATCAGAGTTCGCAGAGCGTCGTCAAGAGCTTGAAAAATTACAAGGCGATATTCGTTTTGAAGCTGAGAAGTTTAAGCGCGAAAGCACAACGATGAGCCAAGCTCAAAAAGATACACTGCGCGATAAAATTCAAGGCATGCAAAAAAACCTTGCCGAAAAAGGTCGTCCTCTAGAGCAAGAAATAAAAACACGTCAAAACCAAGAACTGGCGAAAGTTCAAGGTTTAATTATTACAACGATTGAAGAAATTGCTAAAGATGGCGACTTTGATGAAGTTAAAGTAAAAGATACAACTATTTACTTTAATCCTAAAAAAGTAACTGATTTATCTGATAAAGTCGTAGCAGCTGTTAGCAAGAAATAATCACTCTATGCAAAATTATACGCTTTCGCAAATCGCGAAACTTCTAAGCGCCGAACTTCAGGGTGATGGCGCTTTAGAAATAAAAAAAATAGCGACACTTGCAAATGCCCGTACTGGGCATATTGCATTTTTAGCGAACTCAAAATACCGCCCACAACTGCAAACTACTCAAGCCAGTGCTGTGATTGTAAGTGAAGCCGATGCGCCATATTTTAATGGTAACAAAATCATTGTTGCGAATCCTTATGTTAGCTATGCAAAACTAGCGCAACTAATTGATACAACGCCACGCTCAGCATCTACGGGTATCCATGTTAGTGCTGTTATTCATCCAACGGCTGTAATAAGTCCAAGTGCTGCTATTGGTGCTAATGCCGTGGTTGAAGCTGGTGCCGTTATTGGCGATAACGCACAGATTGGTCCGAACAGTTTTATTGGCGAACGTGTTAAAATAGGTTCAGGTACTAAGCTTTGGCCTAGTGTGACTATTTATCATGACGTTGAAATTGGTTCGGATTGTTTGTTTCAAGCAAATAGTGTTGTGGGTAGTGATGGATTTGGTTATGCAAACGAGCGAGGGCAGTGGATCAAAATACCTCAGCTTGGATCGGTTATTATAGGCAACAAGGTTGAAGTTGGTGCAAGCACCACAATTGACCGGGGGGCACTCGATGACACCATAATTCATAGCAATGTTATTATCGATAACCAATGTCAAATAGCACACAACGTTGAAGTTAATTCAGGCACAGCAATCGCTGGCTGCACCGTACTTGCAGGAAGTGTAACCATTGGTAAGAATTGCCAGATTGGTGGCATGGTTGCAATTAATGGTCACATGTCTGTATGTGATGGTGTTATAATTACCGGCATGAGTATGGTGACAAAATCAATCACCGAACCAGGTATTTACTCATCTGGTATGCCCCATACAACTAACAAAGAATGGCGAAAGTCTATTGCTCATTTGCGAAATCTTTCAGACATGAAATCTCGTCTTAAAGCGCTAGAAGCACTGACTAAGTCATAAACGTTGAACACTAATAAGGATGCTATTTTGGCAAACGAATTAAATAGCCTTGATATTCAAGAAATTTTAGCTTTATTACCGCACCGTTATCCGATGCTACTAATTGACCGTGTTATTGATTTTACACCAGGTAAATCTTTGCATGCTATTAAAAATGTTTCTATAAACGAACCTATTTTCACTGGGCACTTTCCAAATCAGCCTATTTTTCCAGGTGTGTTAATTTTAGAAGCAATGGCACAAGCAACAGGGTTACTTGGTTTTAAAACAGTTGAAAACCGTAGCGAAAATGAGCTTTACTTATTTGCTGCTGTAGACAATGCCCGTTTTAAGCAGCCGGTGATCCCAGGCGACACTATGCATCTTCATGTTGAATTTTTAAAAGAGCGCCGCAATATTTGGAAATTCGCAGCTCAAGCAAAAGTCGATGGCAAATTAGTATGTAGTGCCGAAATTATGTGTGCTAGAAGAGAGTTTTAATTGTGATCCATTCTACAGCAATAATCGAACCTGGCGCGAAACTAGGCAACAATGTCTCAGTTGGCCCATATAGTTATATTGGCAATGATGTTGTTATCGGTGATAACTGTATTATTGAGTCTCACGTTGTTGTGAAAGGGCCATCGACGATTGGCTCTAGCAATCATATTTTTCAATTTGCGTCTGTAGGCGAAGCCTGCCAAGACAAAAAATACAACAACGAGCCAACCACATTGATCATGGGTGATAACAACGTTATTCGTGAATGTGCCACAATTCACCGTGGAACAATTCAAGACCAAGGCGTTACTAAAATTGGTAGTAATAACTTATTTATGGCTTATACACACGTTGCACATGACGCGGTAATTGGCGATAACGTAATTTTTGCTAACAACGCAAGCGTTGCCGGCCACGTACATGTAGGTGATTGGGTTATCCTTGGTGGTAATTCGGGTGTTCATCAATTTTGTAAAATTGGTGCACATGCTTTTATTGGTATGTATTCAGGTGTTAATAAAGATGTACCACCATTTGTTACTACCATTGGTATGCCAGCAGGCCCTGCAGCTATCAATAAAGAAGGCATGAAACGTCGTGGTTTCGAAAGTGATGAAATTATGGCGGTACGCCGTGCTTATAAAGCGTTTTATCGTAAGAGTTTAGGTGCAGACGAAGCGATTGAGTCTCTCACGGAAGATGCTGCAAAGTATCCAGCAGTGCAGTTGATGATCGATTTTGTAAAAAACTCAGAGCGCGGCATTGTAAGATAATTAGCGCGTTTGCTTTAAGCATTAAAAAACCACCCTAGATGATAAATCGAAGGTGGTTTTTTATTGTCCAGCGTTTAAAACCGAGTAGTTAGCGCAACATAGTCGGGATAAGTGCCACTGAGCTCCTTATGAGAGCCTTGCGCAACCACTTTACCGTCTTCTAACCATACGACATTATCCATTTGAGCAAGAAGAGCGGGATCGTGCGTAATTGTCAGCACGCTCGCGTTATTCATAGCATGCATTATTGCTTGCATTACCCCTTGCTTAGATTGATTATCAAGCCCCTCTGTTGGTTCATCAAGGACTAAAATAGCGGGGCTTTTAAGTAATGCTTGCGCAATGGCTATACGCCTAGATTGACCTTGCGATACGTTACGCCCGCCAGTGCCTAATCGTGTTTTTAAGCCTTCTTTTAGCTCATTAAACCATGGGCTCAATTGGGCTAACGAGAGCGCTTCAATCATTTGCTCTTTAGTTGCATTTGGCGCAGCATAACGTAAGTTTTCACTTAATGTGCCATCAAAAATATGATGCTGCTGAGCGAGTATATTTATAACACTTGCGCGTATATCGCTATTTAATGAATGTAAATTAACAACACTATTTTGATTATTTAGAGTGATGCTACCTTGTTGCAAAGGCCATAAACCAGTAAGTAAATTTACAAGCGTGGTTTTACCGCTGCCGCTTCTACCTACAATCGCTACTTTTTGCTGAGGCATCAGCTCAAAACTAACATCAGTTAGTGCCGTTTGTTCACCATATTGGTAGCTGATATTGTTAAGTGCCAATGTGTTATTTTGCGCACTAAAGCTTTCATCTGCCTCTATAATTGTACTTTCAATTTGCGAACTAGCGGCTTTATCTTCAAGCGTAAATAATCGCTCTGCTGCTTTTAATACACTTGGAAGCTCAATAAACGCATTGGGTAGCAGTAATACGCTTTCAAAGCTTGCCAGTACAAATAAACTCAACATAGCAAGCTCTACATTTACCATAATATTGGCGTAAACCAATGGCACTATGGTTACTATGCTAGCAAGCATGGCTAATTGAACAACCAACAAGCTCAACCCATCTGAGTTTGCCAGTGCTTTGTGGCGAATAAATAATTGCTGATTGTACTGCTCGCTTAATTTGTCGCACTTATTAAGCTGCTGTGAACGGGCTTGATAAATACTAAGCTCTCTAAGTCCTGTGAGTGTATCTGAAAGCTCAGAGCGAAGCTGTGCACTCAGTTGTGTTTCTTTATGGCTGTTTTTAGTGAGCTTTGCGCTGAGTAGGGCAGGTATAACCACACCGATAAGTATAATGCCAGTAAAGCAAATAAGGGCGACGTTGCCATTATAGGCCGACATAAACAGCATGATGATTGGCACACTTAAAAGCGCGACCAGCATAGGCAGTAAAACGTTTAAATAAAACTTGTCGAGCGCGTCTACATCGTTTTGTAATCGGTTAACTAAATCAGCGCTACGGCTCATTGCTAAATCAACATTGTTAAGCTTACTTAACGTTGCAAATACATTGGTACGTATTTCACTGAGTAATAAAAACGTGGCGTTATGAGTAACTAGGCGCTCGCCATATCGCGATGCAGTTCGCACAATAGCTAAAAACCGAATCGTGCCGGCAGGGGTAAAGTAATTCATTTGTACGCCCGCAATACCAGCAGCCGCCATTGATGCTAAAAACCAGCCTGATATAGCCAACAAGCCCACATTAGCTAATACCGTAATCGTCGCTAAAAATGTACCTAATAGCATAGCTTTGTAATGAGGAGCACAAAGCTTTAATAAGCGAATAAAATTAGTCATGTGCCACCCCTTGTTTAGCCATTTTTAATAAATCAGCAAATGCTCCATTTTGCGCTGCAAGTGTTTCAAAGTGACCTTGCTCAGCTATCTTTCCATCGCGCATAACAATGATATTACTGGCATGTTTTACGGTATTTAACCGATGAGCAATAACTAACACTAAATTATTTTTAGCGTATTCACTAATAGCATTTTGAATAAGTTGCTCTGTTTGGCTATCAAGGTGCGCTGTAGGCTCATCAAGCACTAAGACTGGTGCTTGTTTTATAAATGCGCGAGCCAGTGCGATACGTTGTTTTTGACCGCCAGAAAGCCCTTCGCCTTGCTCACCTATTAGTGTGTTAAAACCATCGGGTAGGGTATTTATAAATTCAAGCACACCCGCTTGCTTTGCTGCATGCTCAAGCTCTTGTTGTGTGGCATTTGGTTTGGCCAGTTTAATATTGGCAGCAATGGTGTCGTAAAACAGCGTCGCTTTTTGTGGTATCCATGCAATATTATTTTGTAGGTAAGTAATATCGGTTGTACTTAAACTCTGCTCATTAATAGATAGGTGGTTAATCACCTCAGGGTGAAACCCTAACAAACAATCAAACAACGTACTTTTACCTGAGCCACTACTGCCCACAACTGCAATTAAGCCTTTATTTGGCAGTGTTAAATTTATATTTTTAATCCCTTCGTTACTGTCGGGATATATAAAATTAAGGTTGGTAATATTTATTGAGTTAATTGTATCTAAAGTTAAGTTGTTTTCAGGCTTGGTTGTAGTTACTGATGTATTTTCGTCACTTGGTAGTGGGGCATTTAAAATCGCAACCATATCGGCCGCCGCACTAATACCTTGTAAGCGTGCATGATAATGACTCCCCAGTTGGCGCAATGGCAAATAAAATTCAGGCGCTAAAAGTAGCACCACAAAGCCAGTAGCAAAATCAAGAGTGCCAAAAAACAATCTAAAACCAATAATTACAGCAACCAATGCCACGCTAATGGTGGCTAAAAACTCAAGTGCAAACGATGATAAAAACGCGATTTTTAAAACATCGAGTGTCGCGTGTCTAAAATCATCTGAAATCTTAGCGATTTGTTTAAGTTCGATACGTGTTGCATTAAATAGCTTGAGTTGTGTTAAACCTTGAACGCGGTCAAAAAAGTAATTGCCCAGCACAGCAAGTTGCTTCCAGCGTTTTTGGTTTAAAGCTTCGGCTTTAGAGCCAACTAAAATCATGAAAAAAGGAATGAGCGGGGCGGTTAATAAAAATATCAGCCCAGCTTTATAATCTGTCGGAAAAATAACAACCAATATTGCCAGCGGAATAAGCGCGCTGTAAGCAACACCGAGTAAGTATTTAGCATAATAGTCGTGGAGTGCTTCTACGCCATTATGTAGGGTATTTAATGTAGCACCTTGGCCGTGTTGTTCTATATAGCTTGGCCCAAGTAAACTGAGCTTATTTAGAAGTGTTTGGCGCATAGCCGACTTTATTTTAAGTGCAGCAAATGCACTCAAACGTTCACTTAGCGCCAAAAATACTGCGCGTAATAAAATAATACCTGCTAAGGGCCATAGTAAATAAGTAACTTGGGCTAAGTTATGACCTTCAAACATAACGTTGTGAATGGTTTGCGCAAGTAAATAAGCACCTGCAATCATTAGTAATGCGTTAAAAGTACCCAATGCAATGCTTAATTTTAACCACATTGCAGCGGGTTTACTTTGACGCTTTAAAAAAGCGCGCAGTGATTGCTGCTGCGCGCGATCTGGTTGGGGATTAGTCGTCATCTTTTGTGTTGTTAACATCATTTAATAAATCATGCATGTCTTGTTCATCATCAGCAATGCTGTTTTTGTTTTGCTGAAACTCGTACCACATTACATTTATAACACCTAAGGTACAGGCCAAAAGTACACCTAAAATCCAAGCGAAATACCACATAGTTTAGTCTCCTTAATAGCTACCGTGAGTGTTGTTTTCAATTTCTTCAACCGTTACTCTGCGCCACATTTTTACGTAACACCAAGTGGTATAGGTCAAAATAAGTGGTACAAAAATACACACTGCGACAAACATTACATTGAGCGTTTTATGACTCGATACCGCATCCCAAATTGTTAAGCTAATATTTGGATTATTGCTTGATGGCATAATAAATGGGAACAGTGATACACCCGCCGTCATTATTACGCCAATTAACATTAAGCTTGTTGAAATAAGTCCAAGCGCTGGCTTATTTAATTTAGAAAATACAAGTGCACTTAATGCCATTGCAAACGCTAAAATAGGGAAGGTCATTGTCCACGGATGAATGCTATAATTACTTAACCAAGCACCTTGCGCTGTTGTGACTACTTTAGCTAAAGGATCTGCATGACTCTGTGTATCAGCCATAGATACAATTTGGTAACCGGTTAAATTAGCAACCCAAAAACCAGCAGCAGCAAATAATACAATAAATACAATCAGCGAATAACGACCATACTGACCCGAACGCTCTGCGACTACACTTGCTGTACGAAGTTGTAACCACATTCCCGCATGCGCAACTAACATGGTAATACTTACTAAACCTGCCAGTAATCCAAATGGGTTAAGTAAGCCAAAAAATGAGCCTTGGTAGCTAACACGCATTAGGTTATCAATATTAAATGGTACGCCTAAAAATAAATTACCAAATGCAACGCCAAAAACGAGAGCTGGAATCGCGCTGCCTGCAAGCAAGCCCCAATCCCAGTTGTTGCGCCAGCGTTTTGAGTCTACTTTACTGCGGTAATCAAATCCAAGTGGTCTAAAAAATAAGGCAAAAAGTACCAGCATCATGGCAAAGTAAAAGCCCGAAAATGCGGCAGCATAAACCATAGGCCACGCTGCAAATAACGCGCCGCCTGCAGTTATAAACCATACTTGATTACCATCCCAATGCGGGCCAATAGTGTTGATTACTGTGCGGCGCTCTGAATCTGTTTTACCAACGAGGCGAAGCAACATAGCAACGCCCATATCCATACCATCGGTAATAGCAAAACCAATAAGCAGCACACCAATGATCAACCACCAAAGCATTTTTAACGTTTCATAATCAAAAATCATGATTGCTCTCCTTCAGTTTTCTCAGCTTTGTTTGGTAATTCAAAATGATACTTACCAGTATGTAGCGAGCTTGGTCCTTGCTTAACAAACCGGATCATCAGCCAGCCTTCCACAATGGCTAAACCAGTGTAGAAAACAATAAACCCAGTTAAGCTAATTAAAATATCGTTTACTGTCAGTGACGATGTCGCTAAAAAGGTCGGCAGTATTTCAGATATAGCCCAAGGTTGACGGCCATACTCAGCAACTATCCAGCCAAATTCAATCGCTATCCAAGGTAGTGGAATACTCAATACTGCAGCCCATAACAACCAGCGCTTTTGCTCAATAACGCGATGTGCGTTGTAGTAAAATGCTAAAATAAATACCGCGAGCATGGCTACGCCACAGGCAACCATAATCCTAAATGACCAGAACATAGGGCCTACTTTAGGGAATGAGTCTTTAACGGCTTTTTGAATGTGCTCTTCTGTGGCGTCTACAACATCAGGTGTGTAGCGCTTAAGCAACAAACCATAGCCCAAGTCGTCTTTTAGGGTATCAAATTTGGCTATGTTTTCTGGTGTATCTTCGCCGTTTCTGAGTTTTGTAAGGTATTCATAAGCAATCATGCCGTTGCGAATACGCACTTCGTGTTGTTTTTCTAAGTCGTTAATTCCCGTTACTTGCTCATCGAGTGAGCGCGTAGCAATTAAACCAAGCGCATAAGGTATTTTAACTGCGGCATGGGTAACTTGCTCTTCTGAGTCAGGAAAACCAAACGCAGTAAATGCAGCGGGGGCTTCTTCTGTGTGCCATTCTGCTTCAATTGTGGCAAGTTTAACTTTTTGAACTTCGCCGACTTCGTAGCCTGATTCATCACCGAGTAAAATTACACATAAAATAGACGCTAAACCAAAGCCAGATGCAACCGAGAAAGAACGTTTAGCAAACGCTAAATCACGACCTTTTAATATGTACCAACTACTTATGCCCAGTACAAACATCGAGGCAGCTACGTAACCTGCCGATACGGTATGAATAAACTTAACTTGCGCTACAGGATTAAACACAAGCTCTGCAAAACTGGTCATTTCCATACGCATAGTTTGATAGTTAAACTCAGCGCCCACAGGATTTTGCATCCAACCGTTAGCGATTAAAATCCATAGTGCCGACATATTTGTTCCCAACGCCATTAAAAAGGTTGCCCCTAAATGTTGGCGCTTAGAAAGCCTGTCCCAGCCTAAAAAGAACATCCCCACAAAGGTTGATTCTAAAAAGAATGCCATTAAGCCCTCAATAGCCAGCGGGGCACCAAAAACATCACCTACGTAATGGGAGTAATAAGACCAGTTAGTACCAAACTCAAATTCCATGGTAAGGCCTGTGGCCACACCAATCGCAAAGTTAATACCAAACAATTTTCCCCAAAACTTAGTCATATCACGGTAAATCTCGCGACCGGTCATAACATAAACCGATTCCATGATTACTAAAATCCAGGTCATACCTATAGTGAGAGGTACAAATAAAAAATGAAAGAGAGCGGTAACAGCAAACTGTAATCGCGATAGATCCACAAAGGTTTCATCTATCATTATTAGCTCCTTAAAAGTGACGGATTAACAGGGCAATATAATAATTGGCAAAGTTAGACTTGTTGAGCTTTCAGTAGTTACTGAAAGTTTGTAATATTATTTACGTTTGTGCAATTTTTGTCAATACGTATATTAGCAAAACTTAATATATATTTCATATGCTACATGAGTATTAAAAATAAATAATTCAATAAATTAAATTTGCTTATAAAAAACCAGTTATTTAAAGCGTTTAATCAAACACTAAAACACGGTAAACTAACAAGCATGAACGCTTGGTTTACTTGTGAAATAAAATCAAATGAATAAAGATAAAAAACAACTACGTATTGGTATTGTGGCAGGTGAACTGTCGGGCGATATTTTAGGCGAAGGCTTAATAAAAGCGCTTAAGCAACACTTCCCTAATGCTATTTTTGAAGGAATAGCGGGGCCTAAAATGCAAGCGCAGGGCTGTAAAACCTTGTTCGATATGGAAGAGCTTTCGGTAATGGGGCTTGTTGAAGTGTTAGGGCGTTTGCCGCGTTTACTTAAAATTCGTAAACAACTCGTGCAGCACTTTGTTGATAACCCACCAGATGTATATATTGGCATCGATGCTCCCGATTTTAATTTACGAGTAGAAAAGCAGCTTAAAGATGCGGGCATTAAAACGGTGCAATACGTCAGTCCATCGGTATGGGCATGGCGCGAAAAGCGTATTCATACCATAAGTGCAGCGACTAACTTAGTCCTTGCACTATTACCATTTGAAAAAGAATTTTACGATAAACATCAAGTACCGTGTACATTTGTGGGCCATACTTTGGCTGACGATATAGCACTTGAGCACGACGACAGCAAAGCTCGTGAAGAATTAGGTTTAAGCCTTGATGACAAAGTACTGGCATTGCTGCCTGGTAGTCGAGGCTCTGAAGTTGGTTTACTAAGTGAAACTTACATTAAAACGGCTGCAGAACTGCAAGCGCAAAACCCCAATCTTAAAATTGTGGTGCCACTAGTAAACGAAAAACGCAAAGCGCAATTTATCGCTATTTTAAATGCCACAGCACCAAGCCTAAATGTTAACCTGCTTGATGGGCAATCAAAGTTAGCGATGCAAGCCGCCGATGCTATTTTATTAGCGTCGGGTACTGCAACACTAGAAGGTATGCTATATAAAAAACCTATGGTAGTGGGCTATAAAATAAAGCCGTTGAGTTATTGGATTTTTAAAACCTTATTTACCTTTAATATTAAGTACTTTTCGCTGCCTAATTTATTAGCCGACGAAGAACTCGTCCCTGAGTTTTTACAAAGTGAGTGTAACGTGACTAACTTAACAAACGCGCTTACTCCTATGCTTAACACTAATAACAGAGCGCTAAAAGCACGCTTTTTAGCTATTCACGAAAAAATTAGATTAAATGCCAGCGAACAAGCAGCCAACGCTGTGGCGGAGTTAATAAATGCAAATTGATAGACCCAACGTAGCCTTAATTGCCGGTGTTGACGAAGTAGGGCGCGGCCCACTTGTTGGCGATGTGGTCACTGCCGCCGTTATTTTAGATCCCACTAAACCTATTGCTGGCTTAGCGGATTCTAAAAAATTAACAGATAAAAAACGCCAAGCACTTGCTATTGAAATTAAAGAAAAAGCATTGTGTTACGCCTATGGTCGCTGCAATCCGACAGAGATTGATGAATTAAATATTCTGCACGCAACGATGCTTGCCATGACCCGCGCAGTAGAGGCGTTAAGCACACAACCTGAATTTGTATTTATAGATGGAAACCGCTTACCAAAACTCACTATGCCAGCGCAAGCCGTTGTTAAAGGCGATAGCTTAGTAGCAGAAATTTCAGCCGCATCTATTTTAGCTAAAGTAGCGCGCGATGACGAAATGATTGAACTTGATAAACGCCACCCTGAATATGGCTTTGCGGGGCACAAAGGGTATCCAACTAAAGCACATTTTGCGGCGCTTGAGCAGTATGGCGCCATTGCGGAGCATCGTAAAAGCTTTAAACCTGTGCAGCGCGTTTTGGCGCAAGCCAATGGTGAGGGTTAAGCATGGCTGCTCCTGATTTTGTTCATTTAAGGGTTCATTCAGATTTTTCGATGGTTGACGGCCTTGCTAAAACAAAGCCGATAGTCGCTAAAGCGCAAGAGCTGCAAATGCCGGCTATTGCGATTACCGATCAAATGAACTTTTGTGGCTTAGTGCGCTTTTATGGCGCAACGCATAACGCCGGTATTAAACCTATTGTGGGTGCTGATTTTTGGGTTCGTAGTCCTGAATTTCCTGACGAGCCAAGCCGCTTAACCATATTAGCCAAAGACAATGACGGCTATAAAAACATTACCTTATTAATATCTAAAGCGTATCAACGTGGGCATGTGTTTCATCGCCCAGTGATTGACCGAGAATGGCTGGTGGAACACAAAACGGGCTTAATTATTCTCTCAGGCGCTAAAGACGGTGATTTAGGTAAAGCGTTATTAAAAAATAATCCAAGTGTTATTGAATCGGTTGTTAGTTTTTATAAGCAGCATTTTAGCGATAACTACTACCTTGAGCTTGTTCGCACCAATCGCCCTTTAGAAGAAGACTACTTGCACATGGCGGTAGAGCTTGCAGTTAAAGAGCAGTTACCTGTTGTAGCCACCAACGAAGTGGTATTTTTAAAGCCTGAAAACTTTGAAGCGCATGAAATTCGCGTTGCTATTTTTGACGGTTACACACTTGATGATAAACGCAGGCCTAAACGGTTCTCTGAAGAACAATACCTAAAAACACCAGAGCAAATGGCTGAGCTGTTTAGCGACATTCCAGAAGCGCTAAAAAACACAGTAGAAATCGCTAAACGTTGTAATGTAACGGTTCAGCTAGGGACTTACTTTTTACCTGATTACCCAACGGGCTCACTTAAGATTGATGAGTTTTTAGTTAAAGTATCAGAAGACGGTCTTGAAGAGCGATTACAGTTTTTATTCCCCGATGAAGAAGAGCGAAAAGTAAAACGTGTTGAATACGATGAGCGACTTGATATAGAGCTTGGCGTAATTAACCAAATGGGATTCCCAGGTTACTTCTTAATCGTAATGGAGTTTATTCAGTGGAGTAAAGATAACAATATTCCGGTTGGACCAGGTCGTGGTTCAGGTGCGGGTTCGTTAGTTGCGTACGCACTTAAAATTACCGATTTGGATCCGCTTGAATTCGATTTACTTTTTGAGCGATTTTTGAATCCTGAACGTGTATCAATGCCCGATTTCGACGTCGATTTCTGTATGGATAGACGAGACGAAGTAATTGATCACGTGTCTGCTTTGTATGGGCGTAACGCAGTATCGCAAATTATTACCTTTGGTACTATGGCTGCAAAAGCGGTAATACGCGATGTAGGGCGAGTGCTTGGGCATCCTTATGGATTCGTTGATCGTATTTCAAAAATGATTCCAGGCGATCCCGGGATGACACTTGCAAAAGCGTTTGATATAGAGCCACGCTTGCAAGAAGCCTACGATGGCGACAACGAAGTAAAAGATTTAATCGACATGTGTCGCATCCTTGAAGGGTGTACACGTAACGCCGGTAAACATGCGGGTGGCGTAGTAATATCGCCAACCACGATTACTGATTTTGCTGCGCTTTATTGCGATGACGAAGGTAAGTTTCCGGTCACACAGTTTGATAAAAACGACGTAGAAACCGCAGGCTTAGTTAAGTTCGATTTCTTGGGCTTGCGTACACTGACTATATTGCAGTGGGCGGTCGATATGACCAATGTGCGCATGGAGCGCCAAGGTAAAGATCTAGTTGATATAAATACCATTCCACTGGATGATAAAAAAAGTATCGAGTTGCTACTTCGCGCCGAAACGACCGCTGTATTCCAGCTAGAATCGCGCGGTATGAAAGACTTAGTACGCCGTCTAAAGCCCGATTGCTTTGAAGATATGATTGCACTTGTGGCCTTGTTCCGCCCAGGGCCGCTGCAATCAGGCATGGTAGATAACTTTATCGACCGAAAGTTGGGCCGAGAAGAAATCTCATACCCAGATGCGCAATATCAGCACGAAAGCTTAAAACCAATACTTGATCCAACGTACGGTATTATCTTGTATCAAGAACAAGTAATGCAAATTGCGCAAGTACTAGCAGGTTACACGCTCGGTGGTGCCGACATGTTGCGTCGTGCGATGGGTAAGAAAAAACCCGAAGAAATGGCAAAGCAGCGTTCAACATTTGAAGATGGCGCACGAAATAACGGCATTGACGGCGAGCTCGCGATAAAAATCTTCGACTTGGTAGAAAAATTCGCTGGTTACGGCTTTAACAAATCTCACTCAGCGGCGTACGCACTGGTATCGTATCAAACGCTGTGGATGAAAACCCATCATCCTGCAGAGTTTATGGCTGCGGTAATGTCGGCCGACATGGATAACACCGACAAAATAGTTATTTTGGTGGATGAATGTGAAAACATGAAGCTCACCTTATTGCCACCCGACGTAAACGCAGGCGAATTTAAATTTACAGTAAATCTGCAAGGTGAAATTGTTTACGGCATTGGCGCTATTAAAGGGGTGGGTGAAGCACCAGTTGATGCTATTTTAGAAGCGCGTGCAAAAGGGGGACCATTTAAGGATTTATTTGATTTTTGTGCCCGCGTTGACTTAAAACGCTTAAATAAACGTGTTACTGAAAAATTAATTTACTCAGGCGCACTGGATAATTTAGGGCCAGAAAAAACCCAACCTGGGCGTGCTACGTTATTAGCTAGTTTAAAAAGTGCGATGCGTGCGGCCGACCAACACAACAAAGCTGAGTTATTAGGGCAAAGTGATTTGTTTGGTTTATTAGCCACCGAACCAGATGAAGTTGAACAAGCCTTTATTAAAGCCACAGGCCTCACCGATAACGAATGGTTAGATGGCGAAAAAGAAACCCTAGGCCTTTATTTAACAGGGCATCCGATAAATCAGTACCGCCGTGAACTTAAGCATTACACCAGTGGAAAAATAGTTGATTTACAGCCAACTAATCGCGACGTGTTCGCAACGGCCGCTGGTTTAGTGATTGCTTCTAGGGTATTAATTAATAAAAAAGGAAATCGCTGGGCCTTAGTAACTTTAGATGACAAGAGTGCACGCATTGATGTACGCTTGTATTCAGACGAGTTTGAAAAGTACCAAGATATGCTGCAAGTTAATAATATCTTGGTAATATCTGGACAGGTCAGCTTTGATAACTTCTCTGGTGGTATTACAATGACCGCGAGAGAAATAAACACCATAGCTCAAGCGCGTGAAAAACGTATTAAAGCGATTAAAATGACGCTGAACATGGTGCAAGTCGAGGCTGGTTTCTTCGATAAATTACAAAAAGTACTCGAACCATACAAAATGGGAACGTGTCCGATCAAAGTTTATTACCAACGTCCAGATGCGTTGGCGCAATTAACTCTTGGTATCGAATGGTGTGTTACGCCAAGTGACGACTTAATTCATAAGTTATCGCTAATGGCGGCGCAAGATGTAGAACTAGAATTTAACTAATTAGGTAGTTTAGAGCATGAGCCTCAATTATCTTGATTTTGAGCTTCCGATTGCAGAATTAGAAGCAAAAATTGAAGAATTACAAAATATAAGCCGCGCTGGCGAATTAGACCTTGAGTTAGAAGAGGAAGTCAGCAAATTAAAAGAAAAAAGTGCCAAACAAAAACAGGAGATATTTTCTAATTTAGGTGCTTGGCAAGTATCACAGTTAGCACGTCATCCGTTGCGTCCTTACACTCGAGATTATATCGAGCGCATTTTCACGGAATTTGATGAGTTTTCTGGCGATCGTACTTTTGCTAACGATCCTGCTATTTTAGGTGGTATAGCGCGTTTAGATGGCGAACCAGTCATGGTTATCGGCCAACAAAAAGGCCGTGATACGGCTGAAAAAATTAAACGCAACTTTGGTATGCCAAAGCCAGAAGGTTACCGTAAAGCATTACGTTTAATGGAAATGGCTGAGCGTTTTAAAATGCCAATCATGACCTTTATCGACACGCCAGGTGCATACCCAGGTGTTGGCGCTGAAGAACGTGGGCAATCTGAAGCAATCGCGCGTAACTTAAAAGTAATGGCGACACTTAAAGTGCCGACAATATGTACGGTGATTGGTGAAGGCGGTTCAGGTGGTGCATTAGCGATTGGTGTTGGCGACAGAGTTAATATGTTGCAGTACAGCACTTACTCAGTAATTTCGCCTGAAGGTTGTGCGTCTATTCTTTGGAAAAGCGCTGATAAAGCACCGCTTGCAGCAGAAGCAATGGGTGTAACCGCAGAGCGCGTTAAAGAATTAGACTTAATCAACAACTTAGTTGATGAGCCTCTAGGTGGTGCGCACCGCAATTACGATGCTATGGCACGTAATTTAAAAGTTCGCCTTAAACGTGACTTAGCAGACTTACAAGCACTTACGCTTGAGGAAATGCTTGATCAACGTTATAAACGTTTAATGTCGTTTGGCTATTGTTAAGCACATTTAATGTTAAAAAAAGCCGCTTATGCGGCTTTTTTGCTTTAAAATACCCAGAGTTTTTATATTAAAGTGCGCCCATATGCATACATCAGCAATTTATCAGCAATTAAAAAAATCACTAAATAACTATATTGAGCAAGGCAATACTGATTTTACTGTGGCGCTCTCTGGTGGGGTTGATTCTGTGGTGTTGCTGTATTTAATGCGAGCTTTAAAAGCAGATAACCCTGCAATTAATATCTCGGCTATATATGTTAACCATGGCTTGAGTCAGTATGCTGATAATTGGCAAGGCTTTTGTAAAAACGTATGCATTGATCTTGAGGTGCCTTTTGAAGCTGCGAAAGTTGTTATTAAGCCGCAGTCGCGCACCAGCCTTGAAGCCCAAGCACGCGACGCCCGTTACAAAGCACTTGATGAGCAAAGCTCAAAAGGGAGCATTATTTTACTGGGCCAACATTTAAACGACCAAATAGAAACGTTTTTACTGCGCTTAAAGCGAGGTTCTGGTTTAAAAGGGCTTGGTGCTATGCATAAAGCGCGTTTGCTGCAAAGTGGGCGAGTGTGCTTTAGGCCATTGTTAAATGTAACGCGCAGCGATATAGAAGCGTTTGCAGCGCAGTTTGGTATTAACCACATAACCGATGACTCTAATACAGATGAAAGTTTTGATCGTAATTTTTTACGCTCAAAAATAGTGCCTGTGTTAGCTGAGCGCTTTAATGGATTTGAGCAATGCACTGCACGAAGCATTGAGCTACTACAGCAACAACAAACTCTACTTGATGAATATACCGAGCTTGATTTAAATAAGTGTGTTAACGAGCATCAAGCACTGTGCATTAGCAAAATAAGCGAATACAGCCCAGCGCGCATTGCAAATATTGTACGTACATGGCTTGCACTATTTACACAAGTGATGCCATCGCAAAAGCAACTTGAGCAAATTATAGATCAAGCAATAAATGCAAAAAACGACGCGCAAATACGTATTGATTTGCTAGATGGTCAAATACGTCGTCATCAAGGGGATTTGTATTTTGTAACACCAAGTGAAGTATTAACAGATGTCGAGCTTAATCATTCAGAGCTAACACTTGCAGACGGGCGCTTATTAATTAAAAACATCGGTTGCGGACTAAGACCTCCATACTCTAATGAGCAAGTAATAGTGCGCTTTAATTGCAATAGCGCGCGTATAAAACCACTTAAAAAGCCTGGTAGTAATACAGTTAAACATTGGTTTAAGGATGCAAAAATAGCGCCGTGGCTTCGCGCCAGTGTGCCGCTTATTTTTTATAATGATGAATTAGTGCAAGTGGTTGGCTATTTTATAAGTGCTAACCATATTGATGAAAGTGGTATTTTTTGGGAGTGTAAATAAATGAGTAAACAGCCGCATGTTGGTTTATCGTTGATAACTAAAGCGCCAATGGGTATGTTAATTACAGCTATAATTGCAGTTATAGCCAATGTTTTACTTGAGTTGAATGTTATTACCTTAGGTTATGCAATTGCTGGTGGTGCTCTCTCAGCAATGCTCTTATTAGCTTATTGGTTAGGCAAAGGTGGGTTGTTTTTTGTTTTAGGCGTAAGCCTGCCATTGCTGCTGGTTTTATTTACACCGCTTGCTGGAATTACTGCACTGCTTAATTTAGTGAGTGGTTTCTTTTTTGGTTTTTGCGCGGCGTTGGTTGCTTATAAATTATACCAAAGGCATTAAATTAATAATCTATTATAGCGACAAAAAAATAGCGCAATAACAAGGCAAAAATTTTTGAATCTAGTTGTTCTAAATAAAAAATTTTTAACGACGTTATAGTGCAATTTAATTCGTTAAATTGATCAAAGAATTATGCAGTTTGGTATTAGTCACATTTTTGGCTAAACACGCACCAATAAAAAGCCTAGCGGGGGAAGCTAGGCTTTTTATTGAAAATTGGTTTAGATGCTGCGACTAATAGGCTTTTGCGCAGTTTCTGCCAGACGCTTTTGCTTTGTATAAACCTTTATCCGCACGAGCAAATATCTCATTTTCGCAATCTTTGCTGCTTGCTAATGTAAAGCCAATACTGGTTGTTACTTTATATTGCAACATCATACTTGAGTGCCTAACTAGGCGCATAATACGCTCAGCAATCACTTTATTGGTAGTAAACTCTGGATCTTCAATTAATATTGCAAATTCATCGCCGCCAAATCGAAATACAGAGTCGGTGCCGCGAATACTGCTGCATAAAATCTTAGAAAACTCAATGAGTGTGTCATCGCCAATTTTATGACCAAAGTTATCGTTTACTTGTTTAAAGTTATCTAAATCAAGCAACATAAGGCTGAATGGGCGTTGATAACGTCGGCAATTTTCAAGCTTTTGTAATAAAATGTCATTAAATTGACTACGATTATTTAACCCTGTTAATGCATCTTTTGTCGCGAGTTTTAACACTCGGCTATACATCATTGCATTACGAAGTGGGTAAACAAGGGCAGCGTGCAAAGCTCGTAGTTTTCTTTCAATTACAGCATTAAGCGGATACTGGCTAAAATATATTAGCTGTCCTAAATGCTCTTTGCCAATGCTTAAATCGTAAAAATATGGCGTGCTTGTAGTACTGCTATCTGATGTTTGTGTAGTACCAAGCGTTGATTGAAACTGTAGCCCTGAAAAGTTCAGCAATTTTTTTGCAAACTTTGCATACATAGCCAAAATATCTTCAATGATTAAACTAGTTTGTAATTCAGTAACAAGCTCATGCGTTGCCGTAGGCTCATCTAAACGTGTAGGTTCGGCTGAAAACGGCAAAAAATCACCGCGACCAGTTACACGTTGTGTCAAAATATGGACATTTTCCATTCTATTCTCCCCCGAGGGTGTTGCTTTACACTTAACAAGCTATTTCTATGCCATATTTTAAAACTGGCTGAAAAACAGATGCTTGCTATATTTAAAGTAAGTTCCACTGTTTAATTAGCGCGAGAGGCCGTACTTGCAGAGTATTAATGTTCAAATTTTTGGCTTATTGGTCGCGGCGGTTCTTTTGGTGTGGTTTTTTAAGCGTATTGGTTTGCCGCCTATTTTGGCGTACTTAGCAACTGGCGTTTTAGCGGGTAGTCATGGTATTGGTTGGATGGCGCAAACGCACGAAATCGACTTTGTGGCCGAGCTTGGTATTGTATTTTTGTTATTTAGTTTAGGGCTCGAATTTTCTATTTCACGTTTAATGGCAATGCGAAATATTGTGTTTGGTTTAGGCTCCTTACAAGTTGTAGTAACCAGTTTTGTGTTTATTATTACGCTGTATAGCTTAAGTTTTAGCTTGCTCACCAGCTTTACCATCGGCGTTATTATGGCGCTTTCTTCTACGGCGGTAGTGGTTAAGTTATTAAAAGAAACAGGGGAGCTTAATCAGCGCCGAGGGCAACTTGCCATCGGCATGTTGTTATTTCAGGATATCGCGGTTGTTCCTCTGCTTATTATTCTTCCTTTACTTGCCACAAGCGATTCGCAAAGTATTAGTTGGGCGCTCGCTTTTGCTCTTTCTAAGGGCGCATTTGTGTGTTTATTGTTATGGGCAATAGGCAAATGGGTGCTTCCCAAAGTATTTAATGAAATAGCGCTAGTGCGTACTGATGAGTTATTTGTACTTACCACATTATTGGTTGCTTTATTTGCAGCACTTTTAACGTACATGTTTGGCTTATCTATGGCTTTGGGCGCTTTTTTAGCTGGCATGATGCTAGGGGAGAGTCATTATAGGCATCAACTAGAGGCTGATATAAGGCCTTTTCGCGATATTTTAATGGGGTTATTTTTTGTAACTGTAGGTATGCAGCTCGATATCCTTTATGTGCTCAGTAATGGCTTGTTTATTATTGGCGCGTTGCTTGGCTTATTAATTTTAAAAATTGCCGTTGTTGCAATCAGTGCTCAGCTTATGGGAGAGCGAAAGCAAGATGCATTGGCATGTGCAATTATGCTTTGGCAAATGGGTGAGTTTGGCTTTGTGCTTATTGCTTTGGGCAGTCAGCAGCAACTATTAACTAGCGAACAAGCCTCATTTTTAATTGCACTGGGTGTACTTTCAATGGCATTTACACCATTTTTGATTGATAAAACTCCATTTATACTAAAACGTTTAGGTGTACTTGATAGAGCAATCATGGCTTGGGAAAGCGAGCCTAAAAGCAGCACACTTTATAGTAATCATGTCGTTATTTGTGGTTTTTCGAGAGTAGGGCAAACAATTGCACGGTTTTTAAAGCCTGAGGCAATCGAGTACGTTGCTATTGAGAGTAATCCAATACTTGTGCAAGAAGGCAAAGCCGCAGGTGAGCCTGTGATATATGGGCATGTTAAACAAAAAGATATTTTAAAATGTGCCGGTGTAGAACGTGCGCGTCTCGTTATTATTACCTTTACCGAGTTTGAGCAAACACAAGTAGTAATAGATGCCATTAAACAAATAGCGCCCGAAGTTAAAATACTTATACGCACACGAGATGATAGTCAGCTCGAAAAATTAAAAGAATTGGGGGTAACCGAAGTTGTGCCCGAAACGTTAGAAGCAAGCTTAATGCTTGTATCGCATGTGTTATCTATGTCGGGCGTGCCTATGAGTCGAATTGTTAGGCGCGTAAGCAAAGAGCGTCGTAACCGCTATCAGTTTTTACAACGTTTTTTTACAGGCGAACATATTGATGGCGATGAAAATAGCAGCGACAGATTAGAGTATTTGCACGTTATAGCATTGCCCGATAAAGCATACGCCGTAAATAAAAGTATTAGTGAGCTTAACTTAGCAAAACGAAAAGTGTCGATAAAAGCATTGCGCAGGCAAGATCGTGAAATTGATGCCCCATCAGATCAAACTTTGTTATTGGCAAACGATATTTTAGTTTTGCAAGGCAAGCCACGTCGTGTTGAGCGGGTAGAGCACTACCTGCTCGACGGAATCGAATAGTTGCTTAGGTTAGTCTAATTCTAAAAATTGGCGTATTTCAGGCAATTTTGCCATGCCATCTTCATAGCCTATTTTCATTAAGTGCTGGGTGTAGCGCTTTTCGAATAATAAGTAACTGGTTAAACTCGATTGCGAATGCTTTTTCACACCGATTATTCTAAGCAGCACTTTAATAGCCCACGGCATATCGTTGTAATACTGCGCTGCAATAGCATTGAAGTTTTGCGAAGGGTTAACTACAAACGCCTCAATTTGTTTAAGTTCTTGATGTTTATCGCGTGCGGGTAATAGCCCTAAGGTGCGGTTTACTCGGCCTAAACGCTCTAAATCCGACTGCATTGTGTCGGTAAATACACTGTCGAGTAAATGCCCTGCAACCGCAGAAAGGCCAGGGTAATGTGCTGAATAACCAGGAGGATGCTGCTCCTTTGGCTCATCTACCCCAATTATAAATATTTTTTCAGCGCCTAAATGAATAGACGGACTAAGCGGGGATAGTTGATGAATAGAGCCATCGCCAAAATAGTGGTTATAAATATTTACGCTTGGAAATACCATTGGAATAGCACTTGATGCCATTAAATGCTCAACGTTAATACGTGTTGCACGTCCTTCTCGTTTAGCGCGTTGCCAAGGTGCTTGCGTATTTGACTGAAAAAATGCCACCGAGTCACCGGTTGTGTAACTGGAGGCTGTGATCGATAACGCATCTAAATAGTTTCGATGTAAGTTACGCTCAATTCGATTTAAATCTAATATCTCGTTTAATAAGCCACGAAGAGGACGATTATTTAACAAACTCGCAGGTGGGTGGTTAATATGCTCTGATTGAAAACTCGTTAAAATATTACGAGCAATATGACCAAAAACACTTAAAAAGTCGCTTTTGTACACCATAGACGTTGAAAAGTTTTTCCAAACAGATTCAAGTTTCCTCACTGCTAAATGCGCACAAGAAGCGTAACATGCTAATGCAGCAGAGTTAATTGCCCCTGCTGAGGTGCCATTTATAACTCTAAACGGTAATGGCGCGGTGCGTGGCATGCTATGAGCAAGCGCTTTTAGTACGCCAACTTGATAAGCTGCACGAGCGCCGCCACCTGTTAGTAACAAGGCTATTTTTGGTTTTTTTGGATCAACTTGCTTGATTTTCATATTGGTGGTTAAACTGTTCTACGTCTTTACTTTATTTATTAACTGTAAGTCTTTAAGCTAGAAGAATCAAAGGATAACTACTTTTATACTAATTACATTAAATACCAAGGGCTTTAGCGTGTATTTTTCATTCGCTAAACGATTTTGTATTAAATGCCATTAGTATTGTTGGTAGAATGAATTTAATCCACTTAGCGCACTCTAAGTGACACCGCATTTTTATTTTTATGGAGTTCGTATGTCAGATAAACCAGAAGCGTCAGATGTTCAAAAACGTCCACCGAATAACAACCTTCTTTTCGCCGTTATTATTTTAATAGTCGTAGCATGCGCGGCTGCTTTTATATTGCTTAAACCAAACGATGAGCAAGTAACGCGCACCGAAGTCGAGCCGCCAGTTAAAGAGCAGCCAATACTTGAACTTAAACCAGAAAATGCTCAAGACGTTGAACAGGGCACACTTTCTGTAAAACCAGAGAAACCAGCTGAACTTGAAGTGCCTGCGCAGTCTGTAGCTAAACCTGAGACTGAAACTAAACCAATTGTAAAGCCACTCCCAGCCCTTAATGAAAGCGACACGGTTGTTGTAACTAAAATTGACGAGTACTTTAGCGACCCAGTAATGAGTTTAATGGTAACCGACGATGTAATTCGCCGTGGTGTCGTGTTTATAGATAACATTGCCCAAGGAAAAGTCGCTAAAAAACATGCACCTGTTATTAAACCAGAAGAGAGTTTTAGCGTAACTGAAGGGGATATTTTAACGATTGATCCCAACAGTTATGAGCGTTATACACCGTATGTAAAAGTATTCACCAGCATGAGTGCAGCTCAAGCCGTGCGTTTGTACGAAGAATATAAACCACTTATTAACAGTGCATACACTGAAATAGGTTACGGCGATGATGAGTTTAATCAAACCCTAACAGATGCAATTAATTTACTACTCGATACGCCAGAGCCCCAAGGCGACTTACCATTACTTCGTAACTCGGTAACATATCAGTATGCATTTTCAGAATGGGAGCAATTACCTGCTGCTCAAAAACAACTTTTACGCATGGGTCCTGAGAACATGAAAAAAGTAAAAGCAGCACTGCGTAATATTAAGGCTCAGTTAGAGAGTAATTAATATGCACAAAAACAGCTAAATACGCCGCGATTGTATATGAAGTATGCAATCGCACTTTCTTTTTAGATTATCCCTTGAATAACAGAGCAAAAGTAGAGATAATCCCCCCGCGCCAACCAAGGCCCTCAATGGTAGTCTTATTGGTCCTCTCGCAACACTAGCAGGCGAACCTGGTCAGGCCCGGAAGGGAGCAGCCACAGTTTGTGACGTGTGTGCCGAGATGTGGCTGGTAAGACTGCCACCCAAATTCCTCATTTGGGTGATATAGCTAAAATCTAATTAAACATTCTTTGTAAATATACTCTTTTTAAATAAAATTATTAAAGCTTGCTTATCCATATTCTGATCTTTAAATTAGCTACTTTAAGTATGATCATTTAAATGGAATTAAAAGCTTAATTTATGTCTACAGTCTTTAAAGTGTTTTTACCTGATGAGGGAAAAACCTATACCTCTAATGAAGTTCTGTCTTTAGATGAAGCAGGTCTATTTAAGCTTAGGCGCTTTCTAAGAGAGCCTGAAGGGCTTGGTAGTATATTATGTGCTACATTTTTTCAGCCTTTAATACTTGCTGGAACTTCCTCACAAAAACATCATTTCAAACATCCTATTGGTTCAGAAGATTGCCCTGTAAAAAGCACGACAAGCCTCACCGATAGTGAACTGCAGGCCATTAGTTACAATGGAATAAAAGAAAGTAAAAAACATAAAGACTATAAATCGACTATATCAAATTTTCTTAAAAGCGAAGTTGAGTATGAAAATATTCAAGTAGAACAAACTTATCGAGAGCAATTTCAGACGGGGCTAGCTAAAGCGTGGCGAAGACCAGATATAAGTTTTTACTCTAACACGCACAGCATGGATATAGCTATTGAGTTAGTGTTAGACCAAGTACCACTAGATGTTATTGTTGCAAGAGATCGATTTTTTAAAGAACAAGGCGCTACAGTCCTTTGGCTATTTCTACAAGACAAAAACAACTTCACCCGAAAAGACATATTTTATAACTCTAACGAAAATCTTTACATATTTGACCTTGAATCAAAAATCACTAGCCGAGATCAAAGCAAGCTGTTTTTTAAGTGTTTTTATACACAATACGGAATCGATGATTTAGGCTTTCAGGTACAAGTTGTCAGTTCAGAGCAATCTAAACTAGTGAATTTGAACGACTTACACTTTAACGAAAGTAGCCTGATTTATTTTGATGTTCAGCAGTCAGAAACTGATGCAAAAGACGAAGCCGATCAGATATATAAACAGCGCCAACAAGAGAACGATGATTATAGAAAAAGGTTAGATGAAAAAAGGCAAAATAGACTAAGTGGTAACTCTGCTTACGCATCTGTAGCTGATAAATATATACAGCCAAGAGTTATTCAAGAAGGTTTAATTGCTGAACTAAATGAAAAAAATAAAAAGCTGAAGTGCCACTGTGGGAATGAAGATATGACACAGTTCAGAAGCAAAGCATGTTTTATTTATTGTAAGTTATGCGGTAATTCAGTGGTTTATGATTAATAAGTTGTTTTAATGTGGGCAATTGAATTGCAATATGAAGTAATCCAGAGTACTTAAATTAGTAAGTAGTACGTAATGTATTAACGACAGTAAAAAGGTAGATTATAGATGGCTAAAATGTATCCTGATTTTGGGCCTAAATCCAATAATAGTTTTTATGCAGAACCTAAACTATATCAATTATTAAAAACAGGATTAAGTGATGAATACACAGTTATTCATTCAATTCCTTGGCTATCATCTGCTTTAGTCGAAATATACGATGATCCTAGTGGAATAGGTGAGGTCGACTTCTTAGTAATTCATCCAGAAAAAGGCATGTTAGCCATCGAGGTAAAAGGCGGTAACTTTTCACGTAATGACAATGGTTTTTATTATAGCCAAGGAGAGAGCCGAAGCCATTTTGATCCTTTTGAACAGTTGAATCGTGGTGTTTTCGCTATTCAAAAGATATTAAAAGATGCAAATATATATAGTCGACTAGGAAAAGCTTATTACTTCCCTAATACTGATTTCGGATTAAATTTACCCCCTGAATATGTTGATATGCACATGGGTAAGCGTATTCGTTTAGTAATAGACAAAGAAGATCTAACTTATGAAGCTGAAAGGGTAGAGTCTCTGATGGATTTTTATAAAGCCCTCCTTGGCATAGGTGCTTTAGGCATTAATGGTGTTAATAAAGTAATACAATGTTTACTGCCTCAAGGTCATGGAAGAGCTTGTTGGATAGCTAGGATTAAGGATGATAATAGGACTTGGCTTAAGCTCACAGAGGAGCAAAGTAGCTACGCTAACCAAGCAGTTGAGAGTAAGAGAACTTTGGTTACTGGCTGGCCAGGATCAGGTAAAACAATAGTCCTTATTCACGCATGTCGACAAATAGTTAAGAAAGGAAAGCGAGCATTAGTTGTTACGTTCAACAAGCTACTTTCAGATAAAATTGCCAAAGAGCTGGTAGGGGAGTCTAACTGTAAAGTTATAAGTTTCAATAAGCTTTGTTCTGAATATAGTGATGAACCAGCTGCTATATTTCACGATGAATCGACTTTGTCTAAAGTGGTAAAAGAAAATAAATTAGACGAATTTGATACTTTATTGGTTGATGAAGGCCAAGCTATAAGTCAGGAAGCGTGGAAATTATTCGAGAATTCATTTAAAGATAAACAGATAATAGTGATGTGTGATGACGCTCAAGCTTTTGGGTATGAACGCTCAGTCTCTGAAGGTTTCTTGTCTGAACTATTGGACGTTACTCCATATCTACTCACTGAGAGCTTACGAATGCCCAAAGCTGTCTGTGAGGAATTAAAACTTTTTAGTACTCCACGTTATGCAGTCATAAATAAACGGGAGCCAGAAAAAGATACGTTGCATAGATTAGTTACGCATGATCAAACACAAAGGCTGAGACAGGTCGTTGCTAGGCTATTAAGCGATGGTATAGCGAAGGAAGATATTTGCGTATTAAAACCGGGTTACCTTAGTATGCCAGCTGATCTCGTTCCTGCTGGTGTGGATGTAGAAAGTATTGGCCGGTTTAGAGGTTTAGAAAAACCAGTTGTAATAATCTATTCATCAGAAAACATTTCTGATTCTGAATTTTTCTGTGCATATTCCAGAGCAACTAGCAGATGCTTTGTGTTATTGAACGCTAACTTAATAAAGAAAGGGCGTTACAGCGAGTTAGGGAAACGTATCTTGGCTGCTGACCCTAACAAAGTAGATACGATAGCTGAAAAAGGATTGATGAAAAATAAAATTCAGGATTTTAATTTTGAGAAGCGATTAGTTGTAGATGATTTCATTCAACTGGAGTGGTGTGAAGAATGGAAAGGGTTCTTGTTTTACTGTGATTTAAATCCCCTTATTCAAGAGCTACTCATATCACACTTACAACTAAATTGTCATAAAAAGGGAATTATTAGCTGGAGTAATACTAGTACTGAATATCTTAAAATGACGGGAATCAGTAATATAAAATTGGGCTCGCAGATAAATCAGGGTCAAGCTAGTTTATCTTTCTGTGATAAATGTGGGCTAATAACACCAAGGCATTTAAATTGTTTCACATGTTGAGCTACAGAATTTAATCAAGACGACAAAGATTTTATTGTGAACCAAGTAAGAGAAATTGGAGCTTTGCTGAATAAAAAAAGAGTAATTAGCACTGAAGCAAAAACGAATATGTGTATATTTTTAAGTGCAGTACTTTTAGCCATGAGTAACCAAAAAGATTTTAAGCGTCCGATTGTCTTAAAAGCTGTTGAGTCTGCTAATAGCTATATTTGTCAGGCGGTTGTTGTTCATACACTTTACCTAATATTTAGAAATAAACAGCAACCGATGTTAAAAATTCAGAATAAAAAAGTTATAGCTTTTGTGAAAAAATGTGCTCCAAGTATTAGTGATAATCTATCAGATAGTTCATTAGCTGCGTTTGTCGCGGACGGAATAAATAAATTGATTGATGCTGAAATACTTAGACGAGTAGAAAAAGGCGTGTGTGAAGTTATTTTAGAATTTGAAACATAACTATTTTGTAATCAAAAGCAAACTTCTTTTAGATGAATTGGACTATTTTGAGAGCGAAAACCTAAAACTGAGATATGTTAAAATTCAGTCCTCTGGAAATACTATTGAGATTTATTTGATAGTACTTTTAATCACAGGGTGATTACAAGCCTTTGGCTGTGCTATAGCTACCTTAAGTCATTTTTAGATAATCAGAAGGATTTCTAATTGATACATATGCATCAATATTTTCATATGAAAAAAGGAGTTAAATAATAAAATGAATGAATCAACAAAGATTGAATTAGCGGCATTATATTTAAAGTTGTACCCATGGGTACGTATTGCAATTAATATTTTTATACTATTCTTCGCCATCAGTTGGGTTATTAACTCCTCGGACGAATTGAAAGAGCCGATAATTGTTACAATGCTAGCAGCGTCGGCAGTTTTAGACATGGTAGCAACTCTTTTTGACAAAGCTGCAAAACAGTTATCTAGTGGACGATTATAGCAAGGAGAACCTATGTACTACGAAGTTATTCCTCAATTATCGAAAAAACTCATAGATTCGCCTAGCTGGCAAAAAATTTTAGAAGAAATTTTGGGCAAAGCTAAAAAGAGGCTGGATGATATTGGTGAAGGTGGGAATTTTCCTGAATATAAGCGTTGCCTTTATGACTCAACCATTTCAGAGTATAAGAAAGTTGCCTATCAATTGTTTCAAGATCGATTTCTAACGAGGCAAGAATACAATCGAATTCAAAATATTTTACCCTGCAACAGTTTACTTTTTCACGGTACTTTAGGTTCTGGGAAATCAAGCCTCGAAAAATCTTTTTCGGACATTGCAGGTCTAAAAGTCGTAAACCTATTGAGTGCATATAGGGAAGGTATAAGTGTTGATGAGGAGTTAGAAGTAAAGCGAGTTCGAATAAATCAGGTACTCAATGGTGATTTTTCTCAGATTCCTGAAATTGTGGAAGAAACTAATACACTTTTAATCATAGATACAATTGAAGAGTTAATTGAGGAAGTTGGAATATCGTTGAGAAAGATAATCGAAACGATGGATAGTTCAACAAAACACAAAAATGTAAGATGGGTGATTACGAGTTCTGATCATGTAAATATTATATGCAACCCTTTATACTCAAAACTTAGTTCATTTCAATTTAAAAACCAGTCTGATTCAGGGTCGCAAAATGACGAGAAAGCCTACTTAGCTAATTGGTATGATTTGGATTTAATTAATATTCAATTCAATGTTTCTCAAAGGCTTTGGTGCGACACTTTTCAGGAAAGAAATGTAGAATTAGAGCAACTTGATTTTTATCCGCCTGCATTAATAGGCGTAATGTCCGAAAACGCCGACCTTTTAGCTTCTTTTAATGAAGTGAATGATATATTTAAACTCTTAGTTCATTACATTTTTGACAGACTCAACCTGAATTCCGCTGACCGTGGAAAAATACTATCTTCCATAAAACAGTTAGAATTTTTCAGCGAAGAGCGTGAGGGTTTTCATTTAACCCTTGATTTTTTAGGAAGTTTAAACGCAGAAAAAGCTGCACGTGAAACTTCGATTAACCAGCTAATTAACACTAGGCTCATATTAGTTTCTGAATCTAATGCGGCACCAGTTTATAAAATAAATATTCCTTTACTATGGGCTTATTTTTTCGCGGTGAGAGCAATAGAAGAAAGTTTTGATATCGAGAAATTCAGAGAGCACTTTGGCACAAACAGCTCACTAGAAAGCCATTTTAAGATCATATATCAATACTATTCCTTTAGAAGTGGCACACCTTTGCATATTGAGCAGTTGTGCAAGGGTTATGGTAGTTTGGAAGGAGCTATTTTTCTTCTAAATTATAGTGGAAGAGACTATGGTTTAGAGTTTTTGAATGCAACCTACAAAGTATTAAGTAATGGGTTGTCTAAAGGCTCTCGGCTTTTGAATGAAGGCGTTTATCATGAAAATTTGTTAACATATGCATTATATAGATGTTTGGCGTCTACAGCTAACAGCGGCTACGATAGCAACTTAATTGAACAAATTACTCTTTATATTGGTGCCATTTTTAAGCTCTTGACTAAAAATGAAAGCAAAAAGTTTCTGTTATCTACAGTAGAAGTGTTTCTTGATGATTTGCATGAATCTGAAGCAAAGCAATTAATACCGTATTCGATACTCAAGCTAACTGAATACCTTCGCGTTAGCGAATCAGAATATTTTGAGGTTCATGACTCTTTTTTATTCTTGCTAAGCAAATACTTATTCAAACGATATCCTTTCGGTTATCGGACTTTTTTTGATTTTATATTTGACAAAGAATACAAAAAAAGTGCATACAGCGGCTTTTATAGGTTTTCAACTAAGTTTTTAGATGCAGGATTTACTCACTTTCTTGCCAGCTCGGGCGTTGTGTATAAGTCTGTTGAAGACTCTGACAGCGAGATTATATTTGAATTTTTGGCAATACTAATTAGAAAAAAAGCGTATAGAAATGGAACTGACCAAAGCAACTTTGATAAATTAGAAAAAATTAGGTTTTTAGCGAGAAGCTCCTTTCACAAAGCAATAGGAAATCGCATTCGAAAAACTTTCACAATGCACGTTCCTGATGCAAAATTACTTATAGAAAGAATTGCGAAGGAGTACTCTAGCTATAAATTGAGCGTTCAATCTGCTTCGGAAAGAAAAAACTTAACCGAGGGATTACTACGTATTTTTAAACATATAGACATAGCAAATAAAAGTCGAAAATCAAATTTACCGACTTCTCTTCAACCCATAATTGTTAAATACATCAATAAAAGCGACATAACAAGATACTTTAATTTTGTTGAAGACGTTGATTTTATCGAGTCTGTATACTCATTAGGGGGGAAATTATGTGAAACTTTTAGATGACTGGTTTCTCTATAATAAAGCCAGTTAGTGGTGGCTAAGCAATATAATCTACCTGAGTTATACCGGAAGTCTCAAGGTTCGCAATATGTACATAGCAGCTAACAAAAACTAGTAAGTATTCTTATGAGATCGGCTTTTTAAAGCTTATATTTGGTAACTTTATGCCATTATAAGCTTCAATATTATGCCAAGTTACACTTCACTTACGGCGCTGTAGCTCAGTAAAAGCGTATGTTCTTATGCCAACTTACACTTCAAACAACATTTGGGTGATATAGCTAAAATCTTATTTAATATTCTTCATAAATATATTCTTTTTAAATTAACGTCCTTAATACTAATTGCATCAAATAAGTGATTTATTTTAGTGCCACTTGCAAAGGGTGATTAGGGTGGGTCAACATAATTAATTGAGCACCGAAACTTGTGTACGTGGTGCAATATTTTTTAGCACTCAATGTTCTAATACCAATTTGATTAATTAAGTGAGCTATTTGAGGTAAGAAAACCTTGTTGATAACAAGGCAAAAATTTCGTTATTTAGTTGTTCTATATCAGAAATTTTTAACACTGTTAGCGTCAGGTTTAAGCCCTCAAATTGATCAAGTATTATTGCGGGCGTTCGGCTTTGTTGTCTTTCATTGAGGCGGGGTGTCGCTTATTATGAAAATGGATATAAGGTGCAATCCATCTAGGAGACTTATCACGGTACGTAATGAATGCCAACCTACCAACATATAATCAGTAATATAATTTAAAAAGGGAGAACGCGTTTTTCATATTACCAGCAACCATAATGCTGTTTTTATATACAGCTTAGTTGTACTGCTCCCATATTCAAGAAAATGAGCGACGAGCGCATTTTCTTTATTAATAGTTTGAGTGCTAATAAAAAATTATATATAGCAATGTATTAAGTTATTTGATAAAAATGATTTATAAAATACATGAGCGTATCGTTGGCAGAAATATGCACGACGAGCGCACTAAAAAATTGTTAGCTCTCATGGGAATGTTGAAGTGTTTAAAATTGTTTTACTCGTTTTTGTTCTGGCAGTGATAGCTTATTTCATCTACCCAAAGTCACCCGAGGCTCGGGAATGGCTCATATCAAATAACAACAAGCACGCTCTTGCAGGTAATAGATTTGCTAGTACTCAGGACGCTATTAGTTTTGTAGATAACCTGTATAGCATTGGGGCAGTTAAAGTGACTATTCCCAAGAGTGCAATCTATGACAGTAACAACCGAGTCCAACAAGAAGGTGAACCTTACGCAGACGCTTTGAAAATATCTTTACCTAGTACTCAGAGCGAAAAGGAGGCAATATTCAATATTGCAAATCAAGAAGCTTCTAACCAAGGCATGGCCTTTAATCCAGAAAGTGATGTTATAAACAATAAGTTACTACTATGGTGGGATTAATCAGCAAGCGAGCGAACAAAAAACTTAAGTCACTCACTTCGTTCGCTGGGACGCCTACATGCGGGGCGGCTTCGCCATTATGCCCCACATGCCTGCGCCCCTTATTTAAAAGTTAGGTGCAAATCTAGTATGGCAACACTTTATATCTTTTCAGGATTGCCGGGGACTGGGAAAAGTACTTTAGCGGCACTTTTAAGTAAATACCTCGGTGCGTCGTATTTACGAGTTGATACTATTGAGCAATCCCTAAAGGATATCTGTAGTTTAGAGGTTTATGCTGAAGGTTATCAAATAGCTTATAGGCTGGTTTCAGATAATTTAATACAAGGGCTAAATGTGGTTGGCGACTCATGTAACACTGTCCCTGAATCTAGAGTTGAATGGGAGCAAACTGCTATTAATTCTGGTGCAAAATACGTTAATATAGAAATTAGTTGTTCTAATAAAATTGAGCATAAAATTAGAGTAGAGAGCCGTGATGCTCCTGTGAAAGGTTTGGCTTTACCATCTTGGGAAAGTGTAAAATCAAGAGAATTTCACTCTTGGGATTCGGAGATAATCTCAATTGATACCGCTGGTGAATCACCTGAGCGATCAATTCAAAAGCTTATTGAAAGGCTGGGTGTATAAATGCACCTAATCGGGTAGCCGGAGGTCTCTAACCTCCAGCCCCCACACCACCCATCATGCGCTTTTTATTAACAGGAAGCGCAATGGGCGGTTCACCTCCCGTAATGAATATTGATCCAAATATCTTTCAATGACACTAAACCTTGTGATGCTAAATAGTCATTACCTAGCGCAATGTTAATTCCTTTTGTTTTTGAGCTTCTACAAGGGCCTTTACTGGTGATACAACAAGCAAGTTACTGCGAAAATCTCAACAGAAAACGGCGATCAAATATTAGTAACTGCGAGAAGTTACTCGCATAAATTAAAAACCATTCAGTAAAAAGTTAAACTGCATTATGCAGTCATTTTCATGCGTGCAATTTAGGCTTAGGAGTATAAATAACTTATTTACTGGATGAAATGAAAGTAACGTATTAGTAAAAGATAAATTTTTAACCTGAAAAGTAAATTTAATAGCACAGTTTTATTTTTCAATTAGAGTGGCTGTCTAATTTAGTTGTGAATTGACCTTACGGGGTCAAACGAAAGTGAATACGCAATGGCAACTGTATTGCGTAGTTCATAATATAGAAAAACGGCAAAACGCGATGCATTGAAGAGAGGTAATCCCTTTTAAGCCAAAATAAAGCCACTGAAACACCCGTAACTCCTTCCAAAATGCGAATAAAACCCACACTAAACACTTTTTAATATTCTGCGTAAAAACACAGTAATCAATTGAACCAAAATAGGAACTCAGCTATGGTTTGTTCATTAATAAAAATAAATAAGAAAACGAGTTAATCTACAGGCTCGTTATATGCAACATGGAGAGTTTCGTATTGAATCATCTACCTTTGAAAGAAAAATTAGCATTCATTTTATGTATTAGTTTTGCTACTTTAATCCTAATTACCGGCATTTACGATTTCTTGATTGTCGCATTCATAGTCAGGGAACTAGTAATGACTATTGGCGTATTTCTTATACTGTTAAGCGCAGGCTTAATGCCGAAATTATTCTTCTCGCCATTAACTAATATTTTAAAATCAGAAAGCATCCCAACGATAGGGAATCCAAGAGTACAACAATGGCTTTCATTGTCAGGAGTATTTATCTGTTTACTCGGTTTGGTATGGCGATTGTTGCTATAACAAGCTGTTAAACAAGGGCGTTATGTTTTTTGGAACTTATACACTATTGAGAATTGAATATGTCAAATGGATATTCGAAATATTCAAAATCAGCTTAATCAGGAGAGCTTGGGGTAAATTTTGTCACTGAAATTGTTACGGAAAAGCTAGGATGGATATTCAAAAGAAACCATTAATAATCTGACTTCGGAATTGATGGGTATATTGAAGTTGTCAGTGAAGGCGGTTATGTTACTGGTAAAATGTTTGCCGTTCAGATTAAATGTGGAAGCTCTTTTTTATCCGAAGAAAACCGTTGGGGTTACGTTGAAGATAGTTAGGATGACACCCATCCTAATTTTTACGAAAAAAGTCAACAAAAACAGAATTAAGAGTGCGTTGTTATAAATAATTAATTATGCAAAAAGCTGAGTAATGTAGACAAAATGAAAGTAAAAATAGATAGCCCAATTGGGCGACGACAGCTGTTTATTAAAGTATGGCAAACGACTTAGCTGTATAGAGCCTGCTTTCCTTTAAATAAAAAGCGCAATATTACCGTCAACAAAGGCATGAATAAATTGACCTTACGGTGGCAAGCGAAAGCGAATGCCTTTAGCTTACGTTGCGGCAATTGTATTGCCTTGTTCATAATATAGAAAAGCTGCAAAACAGGCTGCCATTGAGAAGGTGAAGCCCTTTTAACCTCAAATAAGCCACTCAGACACATGTAATCCTTTCCAAAACGCGAATAAAACCCACACTAAACACTTTTTAATATTCTGCGTAAAAACACAGTAATCAATTGAACCAAAATAGGAACTCAGCTATGGTTAAACCATCAATAAAAATAAATAAAAAACGAGTTAATCTACAGGCTCGTTAGTTTGCTTTCAAGCTAACAGGTAAATTTGATATTTTGTAAACACAATTTAAAAGGAACTTTAATGACAACAGTTACAAATGGAATAATCGTAGATGAGCGTATAACGGCCAAGCGATACAACTCTATTGAACATGGGAATATTAACAACGTAACATCTATAGTGCTTCATCGAACTGCAGGTTCGAGTGCTATTTCATCCCTGAATGGTTATGCTTCAGGGCAAAAAACTGGAGCTCATTTTTTAATTGCTAATGATGGAACAATATACCAAACAGCTAGTTTAGAAAAACTCTGTTGGCATGTTGGTATCTTATATTCTCGGTGTGCCGACGAAAAATCATGTGACCCTAAAGAATTAAAAACGGTTAATAGTTTGCTTCATCAGAAAGGATTTTCATTTTCCAAAAGAGTAAAAAATGTATCTAGGCATGAGTTAGGAAAAGCTTATCCTCTTCGTTATCCTTCAAATAATGATTCATTAGGAATTGAGGTTGTAGGTCGGTTTAACAAAGCTACAAATATCTTTGAACGACCAACAAATGAACAGTTTCAATCATTGAAGTTGTTAGTGGATATATTATTAAAAGAGTTCTCTTTAAATTTAAATAAAGATGTTTACGCACATGGTGTAATTGCTAGGAAAAAGAAAGCAGAAGGAATCCAGTTGCTTCAATATTTAAAAGTAGGGGTTGCTCCATGATAAAAAATATCATTTGTCTAGGCGCTGCTTTTTTTATTACATCTTGTGCCTTTAATCATGAAAAAAAAATTCAAATATTGACTACAGAAAAAGTTGTCGATATCACCAAGCAGGGTTCTAAGATTTGTGATAGCTTTCAATTGACAAAAAGCGACATTACTTTGTACTTTCAAACTGCGGAGGAAGTCAGTAATGAAGAAGCTCATGGAGAGTCAATTATTATGCCTTGTAAATATTCAGGGGAATTAACAATGAATAAGGAGATCTATTCATATGAGGTGTTTGCTGGGGGGACTGGGTATATTTACGATGACAAAGGATGGGTTCTAAAAAACTTCATTTGCAAAAATACTAATTGCTGTAGCCGTTTTTCAAACCTGTGCTGAAACGTTTGGAGGGTAACAACAAACATATATGAGCCTTAACTCTGTCAATAGACACTAGTATTTTATTTGACTGTTTTTATCAATAAACGAATTCGTTTACTTCGTCTGTTGATGCGGCTGTTAAGCAAATAGCTTACGGCAAACACATATAGGGTGCGTTTCGCCGTAATTTCTTATTGCGATCTCATCGCAGCCAGGTTTTCCCCATATCCTTTTGGGCTTGCTGGGGCACTAGACATTCATCGATTAACCTAATCATGGCACTATTCAAGGCGGCTGGTTTCATCATTGTGATCCAGTTAGATTAAGGTGCCTAACGCAGTTACCAAGTCAGGTGTAAGCGACTTTGTTTATTGTATTAATGCACGCGTATTGAGCGTCTAATCAAGGCAGGTGACTTAGGTCTGTAGGCATATAATCAGGTTAAACCTTGTTGGTTATTAACAGTTCGGATGATAGGATGACACCCATTCTAAATTCAATGAAATAATCAATTAAAGCAATGTGTTAAGTGTAAATCATAAATAGTTAGTTACGTAAAAAGCTGAGTAATGTAGACAAGATGGAAGTAAAAATAGACAGCCCAATAGGGCGACGACAGTTGTTTATTAAAGAATGGCAAACGACTCGGCTGTTTTGAGCTTGCTTTCCTTTAAATAAAAAGCGCAATATTACCGTCAACAAAGGCATGAGTAAATTGATCTTACGCGGACAAACGAAAGTGAATGCCTTTAGCTTACGCTGCGGCAACTGTATTGCCTTGTTCATAATATAGAAAAACTGCAAAACACGATGCATTAAGAAAGGGAAGCCCTTTTAACCTAAAATAAATCCACTCAAACACCCGTAACCTCTTCCAAAACGTCAATTAAAACAATATCAAACACTTCATTATATGCTGCGTAAAAGTACAGTAATAGATTGAACCAAAATAGGAACTCAGCTATGGTTTGTTTATCAATAAAAACAAATAAAAAACGAGTTAACCTACAGGCTCGTTAGGTGAAAAGGAGGTTAAGCATCTATGGGTAATCCATCAACTTTATTAGTTGTTCAAGACCTTCTTATTTCAAAAAAGTTCTACGTTGATGTCCTTGGTCTAATTCTTGTCGAAGAATACGAAGACAGTTTAAAGCTTAGAAGTGGCTCACATACTGTGTTCATGTTTGGAGGAGCAATGGAGGCAACAAACTATGAGCACGGATTTAATTCAAACTCATCATTGGTGCTTACTGTTAGTAATTTGGATGAAAAAATTAACGAGTTAAAATCAAAAGGTGTTGTTTTTGTACATAAATCACCTAATGAAAATAGGTGGGGTCGCTATGCCGCTTTTAAAGACCCATCAGGGATCGTAAATGAACTAATGGAGTTTTTCACATAACAACACGCCCTTAGGTGGACAGCAAGCGCTAAAGCTTACTTTCCACCGTAAATTTTAACAGCGGTGAACCCTTACTTTTCAAAGCAGATGAGTAAACTAGACATCCATTCTAATATTTTCACTTTTTGAACTAAGTACTCGTTTTTATTTTGTGCAAAAAAAGCAGGCTGCCATATGGCTACTGCGAGAAAGCGTCAAGCAAGTTTGGTTAATACATAGTAATTACATAGTACTTACATAGTACTATCACTGAATATCACGTTGCGTACGCCGGTCATCTTCACAAGCAAATTACTGTGAAAATATAAATTGAAAACGGCGAGCGAGTATCAGCAACTGCGAAAAGCTACTCGCATAAAACTTAAACGACTCAGTCAAAATTAAAACTGCGATTATGCCGTGATTTTCATGAATGTAATTTAGGTTTAATAGTGATAATGGCTTATTTAATGAGTGCTTTGTGAATAACAATACCAGAAGAGATGAGCGCTTAGCCAAAAAAGTAAATTTAGTGTTGTAGTTTTGTTTGCTCAATTAGAGCGGCTGTCTAATTTAGTTGCTGTTTATTTAAATGATTTGGTTGCTTATTGAGCAAGGTTTAGGTGTAATAACAGTATAATAAACACTGAGCAATGCGAGGACAGCTTAGATGTAACAGGCGCGCCGATTAAATGGCTTGAGGTAGCTGATGTCACAAAAGCCTTTGTTTAAATGTAAAGTCCATAGCATAAACAACACCAACTCAAACACACCGAGCAGGTAGCGCCTCAGTCCAACAAGCGACACTGCAACACAAACCGCGTGTCGTATAAATACTAAAATGTTATGTGCCATGGAGGTTGCAATGTTCAAAGTATTAATCGGATTCTCTATCGTACTTTCTTTTCTTTGTATGTTGCTAGCAGCTGCACCTTTTACTCCCGCGATAGGCGTATCATTTATTATGTTATTGTTTGCGGGCTTTATTGGTTATAAGGGTTTTCTCCAATCGAGTTTAGTGTTGCTGTTACTCAATACTCTCGCTGTTATTGGAAGTCCAAGTATGGATATCTCTAATACCGATGCATTAATTTTCGTACTAATATTTTTTCCAATTTCATATGGGGGTGTTTTAATTGGTGTAAGAAAATTAGTTGTGAGAACCATTACATAACAACACGCCTGAGGTAAACGACTTAAAAATTTAGCTATTAATTGCAAATTTTTAAAAGCGGTGAGCCTCTTCGTTTTAAGGCCGCTAAATACAATCCTTATCCATTTAAATGCCAGTGTTCTAATAATGCTGTTGTGCGGCTTCCCCTTGGCTTTCTGTTGCTCACAATACACTTTAGCCCAAAACGAATCGATAACCCTGCCCATTCCACAAATGTTTGTCTTAAAAATTTTGTGCACGAGTATCGTCAGTGTATTCTTTCTTACCATTGCGTTTGCTAACATTGGCTGGCAATGCCTGCGTATTTTTGTATGTCAGCAGCGCATTTATAACGGTCACGATTTGACCCCATGGCAGTTAATAATCGAGGCGCTATGTAGTGGTAAAGTGATTGTTGCCCTGCACCAAGTAAGCTATCAAAAATAGCGCAATCTTTATGTTGTTTAATAGGCTATTTTATTGAGTTACCTATGAGAATCACTGATTGAATAAATATATGCTATGTTTACCTATGTTAGTCTAAACTGTTTGGTTATTGAGCAAAGTGATGTGTTCTGGCTTTACTTCAAACGCAAATCCGCTACTAAAAACAGCGCGGAAACGACTATATATCGCTAATAATTTTACATTAAACATAGGTGGGTAATATGAAAAGGATTTTAATCGGTGCACTAATCGTTGCTATTCAGGGGTGTGCTAATAAGCCTGAGGTAGCAGTGCAAGTGCCGCCGCAAGCATGTTTAGGTAGTACAGAAATCACTGGTGAATTAGGTGATCAATTCGTACTAGTTCAAGATCCTGATCTTCTTTCTCAGGCAATCGGGGAGCCATTAAAGGGTCGGTTATGCCAAGGAGCAGTCTACCAAAGCACGGATGAAGTAACAGTGTATCGAGCATGGAATAGCACAAACCCTCGTAGTCAGCTTGGTCAGTGGTGGTCATTTCAGCTTCCAACAGGTAGTACGGCTAAATATAGAGAAAACTATGAAATTTGTTATCAATGGTCGCCGCTTGATAAGCTGGTGAAATGTACATTGAAACCAGGCACTAAGGTCGTAGTGGGTAATGGTCAAAGCGCCCAATGTTCTGAGTACCTTAGTTATCCAGTTTCTAAAACACAGCAAGTATTTATTTCAAACGCTTCTGATGTTGTACAAAATTGTGAGGGCTTCGAAAGTATAATAAGTTGGAAGTAAGCAGGTTTGTTTCAACGGTGGTACAGCAAAGCGTTTAGAGTGGCCTAAACGCTTTTGGCTCTATATTACTTAAGAAATAATTATTTAATTTATAAGTTTTCCTACGTAAATATATTTGCTTACTTTACTGCCAACGTAAAAGAAGATTTACTTGAACAACCCCAGCCCCAACCCATTATCTTAATCAGCATAAGTCACTGAACAATATAACAAACTAAATCATCTAATATTTAAGCAGATTGATATTATTTATTTTCAAATAACACACTTAAAAGTGTCAATAAAAGATAGAACTTCAAATACTTGAGCGAGTTAGGTATTTAAAGTTCACTTTTATGAAAATAATAATATGTATAACTTCCGCCTTTTTAAATCGCAGTTATTAACTAACCTGAACTCTGGATAATAAATCTATCTCGAGCAGCTATTTTCAGCGCTAACTACATTGAATTTACTTGCAATAGGCCCGCTATTGACGCGTGAATTCGTCTTATTTTTACTGAAAATCTCTGGCTAGAGAAAATAACTTTAAATACCACCATGATTCAATACGGTAGTAAATCTCTTAACCAGAGTTCAGGTTAACTACTTTTGCCAACACCCACTTAATATATTGTATACAATTTACATTATGCTAATGTTTGTGTTACAAATATGAGCGTTGTATTCAAATCTAGTATCCATTTTGGCTAAGTATCATAAAAATGATGCATGTAATGCACGAAGTCGAACCAAATATGAATACAAAACATGCATTATTAAACGTGTTTTTATAAAGATGTTGTTCTTCGTTACTTAGCTCACTAGGTTTCAAACTCATGTTACGACAGATCTTTTCTTTATTAAAACTCAACTTTTAATATTTGCAGCTATGAGTAATCGAATAAATTTACTATCAAAATAAAATAATAATTAAGAAGGAAAACAAAATGTTTTTTAGAACATTGACCTTAACAAGCGCACTGCTGTGCGTACTTTCGGGTTGCGGCGGGAGCGATTCATCAAGCAAACTCCCAGAGCCGACTACTCCCACAGGTGTTACCCCAAGCACTCCCGAAGTTGATTTCACTAATGCCCAAGAGCCAGCACTAAAGCTCGGTGTTGTTAAAACAAACATTAGCACATCACAGGGACAAGGGCGGTCATTTTATGTTGATTTACCTGAAGATGCAGAAACTTTAGTTGTGAGCTTATTTGGTGGCATTGACAATAAAGATCTGGGCGATCCTGACCTGTATGTAAAATATAATCAAGAGGCTAGCCCAGGTGCTGATGGGGTATTTGATTGTGTTTCTTACAAAGGGAATAACAATAACGAAGCGTGTATTATCGATAAACCTAAAGCGGGTAAGTATCATATATTTATTGACGCATATGATGGTGGAGACACTGTTGATGCGTCAATGTTTGCTACCACAGAACTCTTTAGCGCTAACATAATGTGCGAAGAGCCTGTTCGGATCCGAGCACAAGCTATGTCAATGAGCGAATTAGAAAACGCCTGCAATGTGATCAAACAAACAAAAAGGGTATTTGATGAAGTGTTACATTCAGGTATTACCCCTCAATTTCAGCAAGCAGTTGAAAATGATTTAAACGAAATTACTAATATTCATATTTTATCTAGTTTATCAAACCATGCCTCGTGGGCTAAACATTTAGAAAATACCAATAATACCAGTGGTATTTACTTTGAAACATCGCCAACTGACTGGTGGCATAGCTCTGATATTTGGACCTTTGATGCCATAGAATGGTCTAACGGACGATCGGTTATTCGTTCATTGGCACATGAATACGTTCATGCATTAGATGGTCGATATAATAAAGAGGGTGGGTATAACAGTAAGTTAAATTGGTGGACTGAAGGGCTAGCCGAGTATTTAAGCACTTTTTATAATCAGTATTACACACGTATTTCAACAGCAAACAGTGGCGACTCTTATACCTTAGCGGATATTTTTGCAGGTAATGCTGATGCGTATTCTTGGGGACAACTTGGTGTTGCATTTTTGATTGAAACGCACCCAGAGTTAGTTTATCAAATGCTCGTTTATATGCGTGATGGTCAGTGGGACGATTTTGAGATTTTGCTCAATAACATTGCCACAGATAATCAAATAGAATTTACAACATGGCTATCCACAACTTTGGTTGATCAATATAAAGACAGTGTAGAAGTATTAACGCTTGGCGATTACCAACACATAAATGGCCGTGGTGGATGGCTATTTTCTGTTGATGTACCTGCAAGCTTACCATCTATTACATTTGCGACTAATGGTGGCTCGGGAAATGTTGATCTTTGGGTGAAAAAAGGATCGGCGGTTCATCCTGCAATTGATACAGAGTTTACTTGCCAATCAGTGACAAAAAACACGAATGAAGAAAAATGTGTAATTACAACACCTGAATCGGGTAAATACTTCATCGCTATTTCATCAGATTTTATTGGTTCAGATATTATCGATCTTTACTTTAGTGCATGTGCGGGTGATGACTGTAACGTAACGACACCTGAACAAATGCCACTAGTAACAGCCGTTGAACCTTATTTACCGCACTGGCCTGAAAAAGGTACGATAGGAACATGTAGTTTAGCGCAGACTTATTACAACTCTCAAAAGCCTGCAATTGATCTCTCTATTACTAATCCAACAGACAAACTTGTTAATATATATTGGCTAAATAGAAACACGGGCGAAAGATCCGGTGAATCATATGCAACTTTAGCTCAAGGCGAAAGTTATACAGCGGATGATTGGGATATTGGCCATCGTATTATGCTAACGGACGGTGCAGGTAGCTGCTTAGGTATTGCATTATTAAACGATGAAAACAATGCGTTTGAAGTAACCGAAAAGATGGTTGAAAATGCACAAAATGAAGCGCCACCGGTTGTGATCCCAGAAGCTACAGCAGAATTGGGGAGTTGTGATTTAGCTGTACCATATACAAGAACGTCAAACAGTGCACCTAATTTACAAGTTGCAAACACCACGACCACCTCCGTTAAGTTGTATTGGATTAATAATAATACGGGAGAGCCCGTGTTAACAAATGCTTATGCTACATTGGGCGAGGGAGAAATTTACACTGAAACATTTTGGGCTGAGGGTGATCGTATGATGGTTACTGATGAAAGCGACAGTTGTATTGGAGTGCTCGATCTTAACGGAACCAGTAATGTATTTGTTCTTTAATAATTTACTGTTAAATAGCAACTCATTGTTATGCATTAAATAAAAACTAGCGTAATGCAGCGGGCAATAAAAAAGGGCGCTAAATATATTTAGCGCCCTAACGTAGCATTTAAACGCTTAGTTTATTAAAAATATACCTAATGGGATTTGTTGAATCCAATCTGCTTAGAAGAGCTTATTTAACTTTAATGCTGAAAGATCAATACACCCTAACAATCGAGCTTTTATGTTTAATAAATTATTTCGCTGGCAACGAGGCATGCAAAAAACAGGCTACGACAAAATGCTGTTATGTGGTGCTTTGTGGCCTATAAAGTTTGATGTTTACTTAACCTGAACTTTGGTTAAGATATTTGCTAACGTATTGAATAAAAGTGATATTTAAAGTTATTTTCTCTAGCCAGAGATTTTCAGTGAAAATAAGACGAATTTACGCGTCAATAGCTGGCCTATTGCAAGTAAATTCAACGCAGTTAGCGCTGAAAATAGCAGCTCGAGATAGATTTATTATCCAGAGTTCGGGCTAAATACCAAACAGTCTGCTGTAAAATTAATCACGAAAGGTCAACTCGACTTAGTCTGAAGATATCTATTTCTGAATTAACACAGAGCACCTAAATTTGATAACATGCCTTTAAGTCGTGCCTGCTCTGATACAGATAAAGGTAAAAGCGGTTTTCTAGGGCCGCCCACGTCAACACCTTGTAAGGCAAAGCCAGATTTAACGGCAGCAGCCAAACCCGATTTAACAATAAATTCTAAAAAGTCATATTGTTGATAAAATAGCTCTTTTGCTTTGCTGCTATTACCGCTTTTAACTGCTGCTAATAATTGTTTTGGTTGATCACCAATTAAGCACGGAGCTGCAGTGCACCAGCCAACAGCGCCAGCGTTTAGGGCTTCAAGAGCCATATGATTACAGCCATTAAAAAAAGGTACTTCGCCATTAGAAAGTTTATAGATTTTATGCATACGTTGTATATCGCCAGTGCTTTCTTTGATCATGACTGCATTTTTTATGTTGTTGACCATTTTCAGCATAAATTGAGGTGACATATCAACTCCACATGTCGCTGGATTGTTATATATCATAATAGGAAGAGGTGTCGCGTCGGATACACTTTGATAATGTGCATAAATCTCATCGTCATTCAATTTATAATAAGAAAATGGCGAAAGCATGATCACATCAGCACCAATGCTGTGAGCATATGTCGCGCGTTTTAGTGCTTGCTCAGTGGTTAATTCAGCAATACCAATAACAACGGGTACTCTACCTGCTACATATTTAACTGTGTAACTGGAAATATTTTCCCATTCAGTTTGGCTTAAATAAGCGGCTTCGCCAGCACTGCCTAAAGCGGCTATAGCATCTACTTTAGCAGTAAGTAATGTGTCTATAACAATTCTTAATTTATCAAAATCAACACCTTGGCCGTTATTGTGAAAAGGGGTTATTGGGTAACCTATAATTCCAGATATATTCATTTTATGTGCCTTAAATACAGTTAGTGTGATTTTTTAATGCCTGTCTTGCGTAGTACGCAAAATTGACTTTATTTCGTTTGTCGGTAGAAACCCAGTCGTGAGCTTCTTGAGCTAGTTTGTGAGGAAGCGGCTTAATTTCACCTGCAGCCATTGCGAGTAATTGCAATTTAGCGGCTCGTTCAATCAATATTGCGAGGTTGCACGCCTCTTCAATATTTTTGCCTATAACAAGCTGCCCGTGATGTGCAAGAAACACGGCACGGTTTTTACCCAGTGCTTTTGAAATAAGCATTCCTTCTTCGTTACCAACCGGTACACCAGGCCAGTCAGCCACAAAAGAACAATCGTTATACAATCCACATGTATCCATTTGAGATATGATCAAAGGGACTTCTAGCATCGATAACGCAGCAATATGTGTTGGATGTGTATGAATAATGCAGTTTACTTCTGGGTGTTCTTTATAAATCCATGTATGAAAACGGTTCGCAGGATTAGCCATGCCTTCTCCATCTAAAGGCTTTAGATCTTGATCGACTTCAATTAGGTTTTTTGCACTTACTTCGTCAAAACCTAATCCAAATCGTTGTGTTAAAAAGGTATTATTTTTCTCTGTACGGCCAGTAATTTGCCCCGCTAACCCAGAGTCATGGCCTTTATCAAATAATATTCGGCATGTTAGCGCCAGTTTTTCGCGATCTGTTAAGTTGCTATCTTGAATGAGTGTTTGCATGTCTTGCTGCGTACTTTTCATCAAGGCCTCTTTAGTTGTATTTAATGTTTTCATGTGAGTTATTCTCTTTTTATGTTTTGACAATGGCAGTAAGATAGCGATAGTCTGGATGGAAAATAAGAGCCAGAAATGAAAAGTTAAGGGGTCCAGTGATGAGGTGCTTATGTTAAGACCTTGGGATATTCAGTTCACTTTTGAGGATAGCTGCGGTAAAACGCTCCATTCGAAACTACTGAACCGTATAACAAAAGACATACAAACTGGGCGTTTAACGCCAGGAAGTATATTGCCGGGCTCTCGCTCACTGGCTAATCAGTTAGGTATTAATCGAAAAACAGTGCAACAAGTTTACGAAGAGCTTGAGGTGCAAGGATGGTTGAAAAGCAAACGGAGGCGCGGTACGTTCGTATCTGAAACACTACCAGAGCAAAGTTTGTCAGCTGCAAATACCAGTTTGCTCAGCAGTACAATAAAAACGAAACCATCATCTAAGTTGGTCGAAAATTTATATCTTGATGCTTTGGCGTTAGCTGATTGTGTATCAATAACGAATGATGGCACACCTGATGCTCGTTTAATTCCATATGAGTTATTGGCACGTACTTATCGGCGAGTGTGCGTTAATTTAAGCCGTCAGGCTAAGCTAGGGTACGGCGATCCTCGCGGCGCTATTGAGCTTCGTAACTCAATACAAAAAATGCTCTCCAGCGATCGATTCATGAACTGCTCAGAACAAGAAATATGTATAGTCAGAGGCAGCCAAATGGGGATTTATTTAGCATCAAGAATATTAGACTCCAAAAAAGGGGTCATTATTATGGAAGATTTATGTTATTTACCTGCAAAAGCTGCGTTTGAATCAAATGGTTTTGAAGTCGTTAAATGTAGATTAGATGAGCAGGGGCTTGATATAGCTCACTTACGTGAAATACTCGAAAATCACAATGTGTCGGGTGTTTATGTTACCCCGCACCATCAATACCCGACAACGGTATGCCTGCCCATGCACAGAAGATTGGCTTTGTTGGCGCTATCTAAAACCCATCAATTTTCTATTATTGAGGATGACTACGACCATGAATTTCATTATGAAAGTAATCCAATTCCGCCATTGGCAAGTCTTCCTAATTCCGAAAACGTGGTGCATATTGGTTCTATGTCTAAAGTGTTTGCGCCAGCACTACGACTTGGGTACATTGTTTCAGATACTCAGTTTATTAAACGCGCAGCACAAGAAATAGTACTTATTGATAGACAGGGCAATACCATAACAGAACACGTTATATCAGACTTAATGGAGTCAGGTGAAGTAAAGCGACATATACGAAAAGTAAGGCGAGAGTATAAAGAAAGAAGAAACCATACAGCACAAGAATTCACTCGAGTATTTGGCGATAAAATCTCATTCTTACTACCGACAGGAGGCTTAGCCATTTGGGTCGATATCTCAAAGTTAATTGAGGGAAGGGATCTTTCTGACTTTAAAAACAACGATTCAACGTTAAGTACGCTATTTGCTGTAGATCAAAAAGCTCTTACGCATATTCGCTTTGGCTATGGCGCTATAAGTACGATTGAAATAACCAAATCGATTCAAAAGTTAGCTCAAGCTCTAATAAAGTAAAAATTAGTGCCTCATATTCAATGGCAGCATTACTTTTTGCAATCAAACCCTTACAGTAAATATAATTATAAATACAGTAATACAAATTTTTAACTATTTTAGTAAAAGCTTAGGTACACCGATTATGACCAAAACACGTGGCTATTTATTTCTTATCATCGGATTATTGTTGATGTTTTTACCCGTTATATTTTATGGATGGTTTGAGAGTATAGACCCTGCATTTATTCCTAACACATATTATAATTTTTTAAAAAGCAGGGTGCTGATAGCGTTAACGATACTGGCTGTGATCATATTTTTTGTTCGTTATAAAACTAGTAAAAAAGTACGTGAATCACTCAAATATCAATTTAGCGAAGAGGGAAAATTAATTACCTGTTTTACTTTCTGTTTACGCCTATTTTAATTTATTTTTATTTTTGGTCACTAAGCGCTGTACCAATACAGCTTTGGGCCCATTACCACTTGGGTGAGCAGTGGTCGCAAGAGTATTTGCTAATTAAAACAGATACATGTAGTAGCGACTACGAACCACAGTGCGTGAAGCTAACGTTTTCAGATTTAGTTACCCATGAAGAGCATTCAATAAGGTGGTACTTAAATAAAAATGAGTTACTAACACTGAAAAATAAAAGCGTAAATTTAGTTGGTGAAAAAAGCTATTTTGGATACATTATTAACGAAATACAATGGTAGCAAATAAAAAGGAGTTTAAATGAGCAGTAGTAACTTTAACGAATCAATAAAAGGTTTTTTTTGGGGGATAGGATTTGTCATTGCTTTGCTTGGTTGTTTAAGTGTGTACGCTTTAACAATAGCGGCTGAGGTAAACAGTGGGTTTAAACAGTTGGTGTCTAATAAAACACTTGAAACAACGTCTGATTTTAGTGGTAGCTATAGACTCACTCTATCTGAGGTTTTTAAAGATAATGGTAAAGTAAGAATAACGGCAGAGTTACAAAATGTTACTAACGAAAGTATCTATACGGGGGCTGTTGTTGCATCAACATTCGACAAAAATGGTAAATTTATTGGTAACTGTATAGGTCAAAGTAATGATCTTTCATTAGCGCCAAATGCGACAAGTTATATTGACATAAATTGCAATTTATTAAGGCCACAAGTAAGTAGAGTTCACTCTGCAAAGCTAAAAATTAAATGGCTTTAGCGCTTAGTTTATTAAAAATATACCTAATGGGATTTGTTGAATCCAATCTGCTTAGAAGAGCTTATTTAACCTGAACTTTGGTTAAGAGATTTACCAACGTATTGAATAATGGTGATATTTAAATTTATTTTCTCTAGCCAGAGATTTTCAGTGAAAACAAGGCGAATTTACGCATCAATAGTTGGCCTATTGCAAGTAAACTCAACGCAGTTAGCGCTGAAAATAGCTGCTCGAGATAGGTTTATTATCCAGAGTTCAGGTTATTTAACTTTAATCCTGAAAGATCAAAACACCCTAACAATCGAGCTTTTATGTTTAATAAATTATTTCGCTGGCAACGAGGCAGGCAAAAAACAGGCTACGACAAAATGCTGTTATGTGGTGCTTTGTGGCCTATAAAGTTTGATGTTTACTTAATAAAATTCCCGCAAGGGAGTGAAATAAAGCCGCATACAGATAGAGTAAAAGCAGGTAAACACTTCAGGTTAAATATAGTGTTAAAGCCCGCAAAAAAAGGAGGTGAGTTTATATGCAAGGATTCAATAATTAACACCCGCAGAGTAAAGCTTTTTCGCCCCGACATTAATGAGCACCGCGTTATGAAAATAGAAATAGGTTGTCGCTATATTTTGAGTATTGGGTGGATTAAAGATTAGGTTTTGTTAACCATGCCAGCCACAAAGGGAGTGAAAGCTGGTTTAGCGCGCTTTCAATCTGCGTTAATTTTGAACGTGCGGCGAGTGTATTGTTTTGCTCTATATCTATAAGGTAAAGTTGGTAGGTAGCAAATGTATTGACGACATTTGTTGTGTTACACATCGCATTTAGTGTGCTTAGGCAGGCTAGAAATTTTGTTGTGTTTGCCGTTTTTCGATAAATATAGAGTGCTATACATAATAAACTTGGCAGGGAAATGTCTTCATCACTTACTAAGGCTATGCTCTGCTCAATAAGTTGCTCTGCGAGTGCGGGTTTTTCATTTGTACAATGAATTGCCGCTAAGTATCCCTTAGATACCGCAACGCAACGGTTATACCCAGAAAGGTTGGCGACATTGAGTGACTCGGCGCAAAACGTATAGGCGGCTTTAGTATCACCTTTTAATAAATAACATGCCCCAAGTAGCTGTAAAGCTGTCCCTTTAAATAGGTTTTTTTCTATTGAGTCTGTTTTTTCCCCGCATTCGGTTAAACATAAATTAGCAGATTGGATCGCTGCGTTTATATCACCAGAATATAAATTAAAGAGCGAATAGGTGCTGTAGTAATGCGCTTTCTCTTGATTAGCGTATTGTAATGAATTACTGCAAATAACTAAGTAATATTGTGACTTTTTAAACTCACACGAAAAAAACAATGTAATTGCACAGCCTAAATTAGCAGAAAAAACGAGCGAAAGATCATCCGCTTTTGTCGCTTTATTAAAGCCTTTTTCAAAATATTGCAGTGCATTTTTATATTGACGATGAATAAGAGATGCGTAACCAAGTTTAATATAAAAATTAGCGATAATAGCGCGGGGTAACGTTGAATGAAATGTCGATTTTATTAAAGAAATGGCGAGTTTAATTTTACTGCTCATCATTAGTTCATATAAAAGCCCATCGTTATGCAACTCGTTGACTAAAATATCGCGGTTTTCTTCACTAGGATAAATATCTATTTCTGAGCGGGCAATTAAATCTTCTTTAGTGCAGCTTAAGGCATGAGCAAGTTTAGTTAAGTTACTAAGCCTAATTCTGGAAACCGATCCATTGAGCCATCGAGTTAATGTTTTTTCACTCACACCAATTTGATTGGCAAGCCATAAGTGTTTTATTGATTTTTGTAAGATTAATTGTTGTAACTGTTTTCTGTTTAGCAGGGCGGTTTTTGAGTTGTTCAATTTTTTGCTCTTATAACTCAGCGTTAAATATACGTATGATCAAAGGGATTTTAACTGCTAATTAAAGTTTCGCGCAGCATGGCATATTTAAAAATGTCCCGCTATGTCTGTAGATTAATTTAGGGTCGCTCATTATCATATATTGAACCTAGCCTAGGGGCAACACTGCATCGCTTTTAGGATTAACTTAATATTGGATAATAAAATGAAAAAAATGATCTCACTTACTGCTCTTACTTTACTCATAAGTAGTTTTTCTTCGCATGCAAATGAGGCTCAAATAAGAATGGGTGTAGAGCTAGGTACTAGTAAAATAGCTGTAGATAAAGATTTTGCTATTTTAAAAGAGGATTTTGATACAGACGGACTCTCTATAAATTACGTACTAGGTTATAAATTTGCAAACAATGTAGTAACAGAAGCTAACGTAGCCTACTCATCAAGCGATATATTATTTGGTACTTTTGATAGTTACGAAACCTATGAAATTAAGGCGATGGCAGGCTATTCTTTTGATTTAGCTACGTATTTTAAAGTTGTGCCAATGGTCGGCTTCTCACACTGGGAACTGGAGACAAAACAAGGACTGTTTTTGAACCCCGGACCTGAGGCCGAAGAAGAGTTTTCAGGCACCGATTTTACTTATAAAGTAAGGTTTGAAGTCCCTGTAAGTGACTTGGTTTTACTTTCACTCTCGTATGCGAATACTGAAGCTGAGTTCGGCCGAAATGAAACCACTCAAATTGGTATATTATTTGAGTTTTAATACCAACTGTTAAACGGCGAGGCGGCTCGCCATTTAATAATTATAAGAATAGTAGGTAAGGCGTCTAAACCGCGTAGTTAATTTACACCCCCTTATTATAAGGGCTATAAAACCATATACTTTAGAGATCAGATAAAGTGGCATAATTTATATGCGGATCGACATGATGCTTAAGTAAGCACTCAAAAACGTCTGTGTTTACAAATGTTTTATCACAAAATTTGTCATTGTTATTCTTAGCTAATTTGATACTTTGTAAAAAGGATAAAAAAATAGCTAAGGAACAGCATGACGCCACACATAAATTACGATCTAATTAAGCGCTTTCATTTTATAGAACTTATTGTATTTTGGGAAAATCGCTTAACGACTAAGCACATACAACACCATTTTAATATAAGTCGTTCAAGTGCATCTAAATATATACAAGATTATGTAAAACTGTATCCTAAATCTTTAACTTACAACAACTCAAAAAAAGGCTATCAGGCAACAAATCACTTTATGCCAAGGTATGGTGAAAAAGATCTTGGTACATATTTAAGCATTACCCAGCAAGGTATTCAAAGTGAATATTATAATCACTTTACTGCTATGCAATCCCCGCTAGTACCAGTAAATCCAAAAAGAGTGAGTGGGATATTACACGCACTAAAACATAAGCAACGAATAGACGTTGGTTATGCCTCAGTATCAAACCCTGAGTTTGAATCGCGTATTATCAGCCCGCATAATTTAGTTTTTGATGGTGCTCGCTGGCATGTACGCGCTTATTGCGAAAAAAATCGTGATTTTAGAGACTTTGTTCTTACTCGTTTTAATGGCGAATGTGAAATAGAAGGGCCAGCTGAGTATGACCAACAAAACGACACATTATGGCAAACTCAACTGGTAGTTAGTATAGAGCCAGATCCTCGGCTAACCGCCAATAAGGCAAAAATAATAGCGCTCGACCACCAAATGCACCAACAACCCAATGGTCATTACAAGCGTAACCTAAAAGTTCGCGCTGCTTTATTACTTTACCTTTTAAAACAACTACGTGTAGATAGCTATCAAGCAAACCCCGAAGCGCAACAAATTATACTCAGCCCCGATTGCTTAGCTAATTTACAACCTTACATGCCGTAATATCTAATAAATAGGCAGATAATAATAAACTAAAAACATGCTTAAAATTACGACAGGTGATAAATATACAGTGTTGCTGAAAAGGTAAACAGCCAGTAATTTAGACGCAACGATAATAAAGGATAAAAAGTAATGGATGATTTTAGCCCAAGTGACTTAAAAACAATTTTGCATTCAAAACGCGCTAATATGTACTACCTAGAATACTGCCGTGTTATGCAAAAAGATGGGCGTGTTTTGTACCTTACTGAAGCTAAAAACGAAAACCAATACTTTAACGTACCTATTGCCAATACCACTGTATTATTACTGGGAAATGGCACATCAATAACGCAAGCTGCAATGCGAATGTTGTCACAAGCGGGTGTGCTTGTTGGCTTTACCGGTGGTGGGGGCACTCCTTTATATATGGCGTGTGAGGTCGAATGGTTTACACCACAAAGTGAATACAGGCCAACAGAATATTTACATGGTTGGCTACAATTTTGGTTTGAAGACAAAAAACGCTTACTAGCTGCAAAAACAATGCAGCAAGCCCGCATTAGTTATTTACAAAAAGTATGGAATAAAGACCGCGATTTAAAAAACGAAGGGTTCGACTTTAATAGTGAACAAATACAAATAGCATTGAGCACCTTTGAAGCGCGTACCAGTGCAGCGACTAAACAGTCAGAGTTACTACTTACCGAAGCGCAATTAACCAAAGTACTTTATAAATACGCGGCTAATAATACCAGCACCGCAGCATTTAAACGCCAGCATCAAAGCACTGATAAAGCCAACGACTTCTTAAATCATGGTAACTACCTTGCCTATGGGTTAGCTGCAAGCTGTTTATGGGTGTTAGGTATTCCTCATGGTTTTGCTGTAATGCATGGAAAAACCAGACGTGGTGCATTGGTGTTTGATGTGGCCGATTTAATAAAAGATGCCATTGTACTGCCTTGGGCCTTTATATGCGCCAAAGAGAACGCCACAGAGCAAGAATTTCGCCAGCAAGTATTACAAGCTTTTACGGATCATAAATCCCTCGACTTTATGTTTGACACGGTCAAGCAAATAGCCTTAGAAAATCATAAAGAGATTAATAATGACGGGATGCACAAAGATGCTTAATAAGCCGGTAGGTCGTGCTTTAGCGCGTCAAATAACGAAAGAGCGATGCTCATTATGATGGTCACCTTTGTTAGCCAATGCGAAAAAAACGCCTTAAAGAAAACACGCCGCGTACTTGACGCCTTTGCCAACCGCATCGGCGATAACACGTGGCAAACCCTCATTACTGAGGATGGCCTACTTACCGTTAAAAAAATGCTCCGTAAAACAGCAAGTAAAAGTACCGCAGTAAGTTGCCATTGGATACGTTCGCGTAGCCGTAGTCAATTTATATGGGTCGTGGGAAATAAAAGTAAATTTAATAGCGAAGGGATAGTGGCGGTTAATAGTACTAAGAAGAACTTATTAAACAGTGAAATAGAAAATGACTGGAAGTATCTGCCCTTAATTAAATCACTTGCAGGCCTTTCTGCATTGCTACACGATTGGGGCAAAGCATCACAACTATTCCAAGAAAAATTGAAACCTAACAGTAAAAATAAATTTAAGGGAGATCCATTACGGCACGAATGGATCTCTGTTTTATTACTCAATGCTTTAGTGAGTAATAAAGCTGATGAAGCTTGGCTAAATGAACTTATTACAGCTGGCGCTAATGAGAGCCAATTAAAAAAAGCAGTTAAAAAAGAAAACTTAAAGCCACTTGATGAATTACCTAACGCGGCTAAATTACTCGCATGGTTAATCGTTTCACATCATCGGTTACCTTATACAAAAGGAGACTGGCGAGATGAAAAAGCACCAGGCTTATCTTCAATGCTTAAGCGGATAACCAAAGAGTGGGGTTATGAAAACAAACAAGACGAAGCCGAATATAATGAACGCGTTAAACAATGTTTTGCGTTCCCCAATGGTCTGTTATCAAAATCTAAAGAGTGGTGTAGGCAAATAAAACGTTGGGCAACAAGCCTAAAAAACAATCTACCATTACTTGAATCTGCAATCCAAGATGGTAGTTATCGATTGGTGCTGCATCATGCGCGTTTATGTTTAATGCTAGGCGATCATTTTTATTCATCACAAGGTGCCGCTAAAAATTGGCAAGATAACACAGGGCTATTTGCTAATACCGATAGAGATACAAGTGAGCTAAAACAAAAGCTCGACGAACATTTAGTAGGTGTGGCAAAAAATGCATTAAACACCGCTCATTTATTACCAGCATTTGAACAAGAGCCGCCAGTAGCAACTGACATTCAAGTATTAAGAAAAGTAAGTACCGATCCTCAATATAAATGGCAAGATAAAGCCGTTACAAAAATTAATGAATGGAAAACACAGAAAAATAAAAAAGTATCAGGATTTTTTGCGGTAAACATGGCAAGCACAGGCTGTGGTAAAACCTTTGCTAACGCCAAAGTAATGCGTGCTTTGTCGGTTGACGGTAAGGGTTTGCGTTATATTCTAGCCCTTGGTTTACGTACACTAACCTTACAAACAGGTGATGAATACCGCGATAGAATAGGGTTAACTAAATTTGATTTAGCGGTACTAATTGGCTCAAGAGCTGTTGCTGAATTACATAACCAGCGCGAAATTAAACAAGATGAAATATCAGATGAAGTGTTAGGTTCTGAATCTAGAGAAGCCTTACTAGATGAGTTTGTCGATTATGACTGTGAAATCCCCGAAGAAGGATTAAGCACAGTATTAACCTGCACTAAAGATAAACAATTTCTATATGCTCCTGTACTCGCGTGTACTATCGATCACATGATGGCAGCAACTGAAACCAAACGAGGTGGGCGTTATATATTGCCAAGTTTGCGTTTAATGTCATCAGACTTAGTTATTGATGAAATAGATGATTTTACCGGTGATGATCTTATTGCTATTGGTCGTCTTATTCATTTAGCAGGCATGTTAGGTAGAAAAGTGATGATTTCATCAGCAACTATTCCACCTGATTTAGCGTTAGGTTATTTCAATGCTTACAAAAAAGGCTGGCAAATTTTTACTAATAGCCGAGATGAAGCCAAAGCTGAAATAGGGTGTGCATGGATAGATGAATTTACCACACATACTCATAGCGTGAATGTAGGACAAAGCGATAGTGCGCTTGAACAATATCAAGCTAATCACGGTAATTTTATTGATAAACGTGTTAATAACTTGAATAAACAAATCGCGAAGCGTAAAGCTAACATAGTGCCTTGCCCACTAATATTAGGGGGAGCCTTAACCAAAGAATACGACATCGAACAAAGTAAACAATTTCATTATTTTTCAACAGTAAAGCTAGCCACTTTAGCTAAGCATCAACAACATCATAGTATTGACGCTAACACAGGTATAAATGTGTCATTTGGCGTGGTACGTGTCGCAAATATTTCTCCTTGTGTTGAATTGACTAAATATTTATTACAAGCAGATTACCCAGCTGATACCCAAGTAAAGGTGATGGCTTATCACAGTCAACAAGTATTACTCTTACGTCACGAACAAGAAAAACATCTTGATGCAGTATTAAAAAGAAAAGAAAAAGCAGGAGAGCCACAACAAGCCTTTTCGAATTCAATTATTCGGCAACATTTAGGCTCATGCAGCAAAAAGAGCAGTGCAGTAAAAAATGTCATCTTTATTTTAGTTGCCACACCGGTAGAGGAAGTAGGGCGTGATCATGATTTTGACTGGGCAATTATTGAGCCGTCTTCTTATCGATCAATTGTGCAATTGGCAGGACGTGTACGCAGGCATAGAGCAGAGGCTACTGAGTGCGCTAATATTGGCATCATGCAATATAACCTCAAAGCTTTTAAAGGTGATGACAAACAAGGTGAAAAGTATTTTATTAGACCTGGTTACGAAGGTGGTTGGGATAAGACATTACATAATCATGATATTAATAAATTAGTGAATGAATCATGGATTAGCAAGAGTTTAAATGCCATATCTAGGATAAAAGTACCTATCCAAACAGATAAATAGTTATTAGCATTTATTGAACACAAAGTAACGGCAGCACAATTGACAAATTTTTCTGAATTTGGTGCCAATACTATGCAAGGCTACTTAACTGAAACATGGTACTTAACGGCTTTACCTCAAGTGTTAACCCCTTTTAGAAAAAGTGAGCCGAGCATTAATTTATTCTTGTTTTATAACGAAACTGAAGACAGTTGTTATTTCACCCAAAAAGATGAAGCAGGTAAAGCGTTAGTCGATATGAATAACCAAGCCATTAATCGAGAAAGTATACTCAATATTAAACATTTGGCGATAACAGAAAAACAACAACAAAACGTATGGTTAAACCGAAATTATCAACAGCTGTTAACACTGTATTTAAGCGAACCGTGGTTAACAAGCCTTAAACGTGTTTCGCTTCGCTATGGTGAAATTAATATGGTAGAGCGTGAAAACGCACAATACGAATATAACGACCAGTTTGGACTGGTTAAAATGAATAAGAAAGGAGATCAGTAATGTTAGCTAAAGAAGTCGATAATTTCTTTGAAAAATTAAAAGAAAATTGGAAAAGAAAAAAAATTAAACCTGCAATGCCTATTGAGATAAAAGAGAGTTTAATAAAAGAGTGTGATTCACACTATTCTCTTAGTCATTGGTTATCTTATGCATCAAATGGAGCTATTAAAAGAGCTCTTTCAAGCCATCCTAGTAAATTTACCCATCCAGATGTTGGGGCTTCCGATACCAATATAAAAAAGAAAACTTATGTATCACCTGTTATTCATCTAGGAAATTTTGAGAATGATGGATTTCTAAAAACAGGAAATGTTATAGGCATTAATTTAGATTCGATAGGTAATGGTGCAGAGGTGGGGAGTATTGGTGAAATAGGAGCTTTTCTGTCTTTAACTTTAGCGGATGGTAAGCGATTTTTTGAGCACTTGCATGAGAATAGTGAACAAGCGAGGAATATATTAAATTATTGCGCCGAGCCATACGATGATTTAAAAGCAGGTTTATTATCAATGATTAAGAATGTTGAACCTCAAACGAACTCTAAAATAAAGCAAGTTTACTTTCCTGTTGATGATGATTATCACCAACTATCGCTGTTAACCAATTCAGGGATGATTTATCAATTACGTTCACGGCTCGATAAATTACGATTTTCAGATGAAGTAAAGGAACTACGCGATAAAAAGCGAAAAAATGAATTTAGTGAACAAGGCTATAGCGAAATTTACGGTTTAACAACCATAGGTTATGGTGGTACAAAACCACAAAATATCAGCGTGCTAAATAATCAAAATGGCGGTAAAGCACATCTTTTATCGTCATTGCCACCAAATATCGAAAAACGAAATATTCACTTCCCGAAAAGTAATTTTTTTGTCGAATCATTTAAAAAATACGAATATGCCGCTCACTTTAAAGCATTACATAAACTGTTTCAGGCAGATTATAACAATATTAATATTCGTGATGCGCGGGACAGTTACCTACAAAACATAATCGACTTACTTATTGAGAAAATGTGGGCGGTTCGCGCTGTTTCGCAAACTCAATTCCACGAGGACACCTCTTCACTATCGCGTACCCAACGTACTTGGTTGCTTGCCAATAATATTAAGGAAAGAGAAAACTCAGAACAATGGTTAGATTTACTAGTGACTGAAATATCAGCATGGTTAAGCCGTAGTTACGAAAAAGTACTAGATAAACAAGCGATTAAATTAGGTGAAGCTGAGCGTTTGTTATTTGCTGACATTATTGACCGTAATAGGGGGTTTTTCAGATGAGCAATATAAAACGATTACTTTTATTACCCCATATACAAGTACATAACGCTAATGCCCTTTCAAGTCCTTTTACTATTGGTTTTCCGGCGATGACTGCATGGCTTGGCGCGGTACACGCACTACAACGAAAATTAAATACTAAAGGTTATAACAGTATTAAGTTTGATAGCGTTGCAGTAATTAGCCATCAATGTGATTTACAAACCCATAAAGGTATTGATGACTTTGTTCATTCAATTATTGGTACTGGCAACCCTCTAGATAAAACAGGGTCAAGAAGTGCATTTATAGAAGAAGCACGTTGCCATTTAGATGTGTCATTAGTGATTGAATATACAGGCATTGAAAAGGACGACGAACAAAACCTACAAGACAATATTACTCACCTACTTAACAGCAAAATGAAAATAGCTGGTGGCGATATTTTAATGTTTAAAGCGCCTCAATTTTTTAAAGTAGAAAATGGTAATACAGCAGATCTTACTGCATTAACACGAAAACTCATGCCGGGTTACGCCATCATTGAACGTCGAGATTTAATGGTGGAAGCTATGGAAGCAGGGCAAGATGCTATGGACGCACTTATAGATCACCTTGCGATTCATCATCAATGTGCAAAAGCAGTTGTTGAAGATGCAGAAAAAATAACTTGGTCAAGCAAACGGAAAAGTAAAGGTTGGATAGTCCCTATAGCGACAGGTTTTCATGGTTTAACTGACTTAGGTGAAGCAAAAAATCAACGAGACCCAAATACCCCTCATCGTTTTGCAGAAAGTGTTGTGACATTAGGTGAATTTAAAATGCCACACCGTGTTAAATCAATCGATGAAATGTTATGGCGTTATCAAACAGACCAAACCAATAACTTATATCTTTGTAGTCAAACACAAAAAACTATTCAAACAGAAGAAGAAATTGAAAACTCTTATTACGAATAACTTAATTTATTAAAAAGGAAATTATCATGGCTAAAAATCAAGACACAGCATCAGTATTAGCATTTGAAAAGAAATTAGTACCGTCAGACGGTTACATGTATGGCACGCAATGGGAAGACCGTAATAACAAAAGTATTCAAACACCATTACAACTTATTGAAAAATCAGTACGCGGTACTATTTCAAATCGTTTGAAAGCGGCAATTAAAAGCGATCCTGTAAAACTCAATGCAGAAGTAGAAAAAGCTAATTTACAAACGGTTGATAGTTGCGCACTTGACCCAGAACAAGACACATTAAAACTACACTTTACTTTAAAAGTATTAGGTGGCGTACAAACTCCTTCTGCTTGTAACAACGCATTATTTAAACAAAGCTACAGTAAAGCGGTATCAACGTATGTTGAAAAAGAAGGCTTTAAAGAATTAGGCAAACGCTATGCACTTAACTTAGCGAATGCCCGATTTTTATGGCGTAACCGTGTTGGTGCTGAAAATATTGAAGTACAAGTAAACGCATTAAATAAAAACAGTAAGCAGTCATGGGTGTTTGACGCGACACAATTTAGTACACGTCACTTTAATAATGATGATAAAAAAGTCATAGAATTAGGCGAGCGCATAGCATCGGCTTTATCAAGTAGCGATGATTTTTTAATGTTGGAGATAAACTGCTTTGTGCAAGTAGGTAAAGCCCAAGAAGTGTATCCAAGTGAAGAATTAGTATTGGATAAAGGCAAAGGTAAAAAAAGTAAAATACTCTATTCAGTCAAAGATATTGCCGCTATGCATTCGCAAAAATTAGGTAACGCACTTCGCAGTATAGACACTTGGTACCCAGAGTTTGACGATGAAGAAAAAACAGCAGGCCCAATTGCAATAGAACCTTATGGCGCAGTAACTAATCTAGGTAAAGCGTACAGAACACCAAAAGATAAACAGGATTTTTATACTTTTTTTGATAAATGGGCGCGCGGAACAGAGCTAGATCGTATTGAAGATGAACATTACGTGATGGCTATATTAGTGCGTGGTGGTGTATTTGGCGAAAGTGATAAGTAACCTTTATTCGATAAAGGAGGAGATCAAATGAAATATTATCTCGATATAACCTTATTGCCAGAAACCGACATTACCCTTGGTTTTATTTGGCAAAAGGTATATCAACAAGTGCATATTGCCTTAGTTGATAACAAAGTAGGGAACAACGAATCAGCTATTGCCGTTAGTTTCCCCAGCTATGGTGAACACGCATTTCCGCTTGGCAATCAATTAAGGTTACTCGCCAATGAAGAAGGGCAACTTACTAAGCTTAATATTGCCAAGTGGTTAAACCGTTTTGAAGACTACGTGCATATTAAGTCGATAAAGTCAGTGCCAGAAAACGTGACTTATGCAGCTTTTATTCGGATGCAAGTAAAAGGTGAGGCGCGAATAGAAAAAGATATGCTTAGTAAAGCACAGCGTTGGGCTGAAAAGTCAGGGCAACCGCTTGATGTTTGTTTACTTGAGCTTGAAAAAAGCAAACCTAAAGCTAATAACAAATTACCTTTTATTTGGCTAGAAAGCCAAGAAACGAGACAGCGAGACTTGAATGCAAGCAGAAAATTCCCACTGTTTATCAAAAAGATAGAAGTTACGGAACAACAAGTTGGTACATTTAATTGTTATGGTTTAAGCACAAACCATAACATGAAAGAAAAGCTAGTTAGTATTCCCCAGTTTTAACCTTTATTTTTGCTCTTTAAAAATTAGAAACTAAAACAACAAGTTACAACAAGCGATAAAAATAAGGTAAAAGTTCATATTTTGCTTTAATCAATTGTTGTAACTTGTTTTTTGCGTGATATTCTAATGTTCACTGCCGCACAGGCAGCTTAGAAATCATCAAAAGAAACATTAGAGTTATGTCCGTTGTTCACTGCCGCACAGGCAGCTTAGAAAAATATCTGTCTATCAGCGCTGAACTCGGTGGCGTTCACTGCCGCACAGGCAGCTTAGAAAAGTAACAAAGGTAAAGCCTGCAAGTGCCACCCGTTCACTGCCGCACAGGCAGCTTAGAAAACCATCATCAAAGTGGAGTAAGTTAAACGAGGGTTCACTGCCGCACAGGCAGCTTAGAAAAGCACAGAAGCGGGGGTAGTGGTTTTAATGGTGTTCACTGCCGCACAGGCAGCTTAGAAAAAAACAGAGCTGGCAATGTAAAAATTGCACTTGTTCACTGCCGCACAGGCAGCTTAGAAATATTGAGTATATAAATCCATCATCACCAAAACGTTCACTGCCGCACAGGCAGCTTAGAAAGCTGTAGAAAGGGTGTGGTAGGTTTTTATGATGTTCACTGCCGCACAGGCAGCTTAGAAACCAATAGCCGCATCTATAGGGCCATAATTAACGTTCACTGCCGCACAGGCAGCTTAGAAATGATACGTCAGTCGGGGAGGTTGAGTGGAGTGGTTCACTGCCGCACAGGCAGCTTAGAAAAATGGGAATCACCCCATAACTACAATCAAGCTGTTCACTGCCGCACAGGCAGCTTAGAAATGCAATAGCAGAGTTACCAGCAGCACCAAATAGTTCACTGCCGCACAGGCAGCTTAGAAATTGACAACGCTAACGCACAAATCGGCGAGAACGTTCACTGCCGCACAGGCAGCTTAGAAAGTTAGCATTGTTAACCGAGTCGGCAAACGAGTGTTCACTGCCGCACAGGCAGCTTAGAAAGATAACCGTCGATGATGTAACATTAAAACCAAGTTCACTGCCGCACAGGCAGCTTAGAAAGCTTCTGTGCTTGTAGTAAGCCTCTGCAATTTGTTCACTGCCGCACAGGCAGCTTAGAAAATTAGCCAAATAACCCCGCTATTTTTTGCAGTGTTCACTGCCGCACAGGCAGCTTAGAAAAATGAGTTCGGGCTATCTGTGTGGAGCATAATGTTCACTGCCGCACAGGCAGCTTAGAAAAAACATCAGCGCTATGTTTTTTATCGCTTACAGTTCACTGCCGCACAGGCAGCTTAGAAAAACTGAGACTTTGCAAAATTAACATTATCAGTGTTCACTGCCGCACAGGCAGCTTAGAAACTATCGAAGCAGCTATTGGTGAAGTGGATACCGTTCACTGCCGCACAGGCAGCTTAGAAAAAATAGGGCGGTACTCGTTACTAACTCGCGACGTTCACTGCCGCACAGGCAGCTTAGAAAATCATGCGAAACGGGTATCCCTTGTATTTCACGTTCACTGCCGCACAGGCAGCTTAGAAATTACTGACGCAGTTAAAAAAGCGGCTGTAGATGTTCACTGCCGCACAGGCAGCTTAGAAAAAACTAAAGGTATTGAATACTTTGATAATGTGGTTCACTGCCGCACAGGCAGCTTAGAAATCACGAAGAAAGCGCTGATATATTCGACACTGGTTCACTGCCGCACAGGCAGCTTAGAAAGCCAAGCGTTGAGGTTTCCGTGCTTGTGCTGGGTTCACTGCCGCACAGGCAGCTTAGAAACTCAGGGCGAACAACTGCAAATACATTTGCAAGTTCACTGCCGCACAGGCAGCTTAGAAAAATTAAGTTCGCGTTATTGCGTTTCAGTGGGGGTTCACTGCCGCACAGGCAGCTTAGAAAAATACTGAGCAGTGTCTTACGACACAGCTCAGTAAGAAAACCGTGACTGTATTACAGGATACCTTTACTTCTTAACCTTGCCTTTAAGAACGTAAATTTCGCCATCGAAACTGCCTTGGATAGTCAGGCCTTGTCCCGCTAACTCTTTGAGGTATTCAATATGATCCTCAGTGATATGCTGGCCTGGTACCAAAAGAGGAATGCCTGGCGGGTAAGGGGTAACTAAACCGGCGCAAATACGGTTGTTACTTTTAGCGATGGGCACAGATTCGCGCTCACCATAAAAAGCATCGCTTGGAATACACGCCAAGTCTATCGCTGGTAAGTTTTCTGGTAAGCGGGCTCTGCGCGTTGATGTTGATAACTTTACCTTACCGCTGTCGAGTTTTTTCAGCGCATTGTACAAACGAATTATTTTTGAACGCGTGCCGCCAAGGGTCAGCAAAACTAAAATAGTGCTGTGAGTGTATTTTTCTATTTCTAGACCAATTTCGTCCAGTAAATATTTATGAATATCCTTTAATGAATAAGGCAATTCGCTAATGTCGATAAGAATTTTTAGCGGATCGTGGCCCATGTTATCACCGCTAAAGTGTGGAAATATTTCCATAAAATCTTGCTTACCTAGCACTTTAATTTGCTTGAGCGAGGCCATTTGTTGTTTAAATTCTTCCACATGATTCAACAAGGCATTAAGCAACTTGTAGCCTTCCATTTCCAATTGCTTTTGGCATACGTCAAGGGACGCAATAAGCTGATATTTTGGCGATGTGCTGGCATAGATACTGTAAATCTCTCGAAAGAAATCGGCATCAAAGTCAGGATCGTTAACATGAATATAAGACGCTTGAGAAAACGCCGATACCACTTTATGCGCTGAGTGGGTGATATAGTCTGCCCCTGCATGAATAGCAGAGTAATAGCGTAAGCTCGGGTGAAACAAAGAGTAAGCAAACCACGCTTCGTCAATAAACACTTTAATACCATGTTGATGGGCAAAGTCGACCACTTGTTTCAGATCGCTCAGTAGGCCATCGTAGGTACAACCGGTAAGAACCAGTAATTTTGCATCGGTATTCTTCTCAATCGTCTGTTTTATGTCGGCCAACGACGGTGGCGCGAAGATCCCATATTTAGGATTTAAAATACTCGACAAATAAATAGGTAAACTCGCTGATTGCAAGATGCCATAGTGCACCGATTTATGACAATTGCGGTCGATGATCACTTTATCGCCTTTGCGAAGCAGTGTCTGCAAGATGATTTTATTTGAGGTAGACGACCCATTTGTGACAAAATAGGTATGTTTAACCTCAAATGTTGCCGCTGCTGATTCTTGAGCCCGACCAATAGTATTGGTGCTGTCTGACAATGAACCTAACGAATCAACCGACACCGACAGGTCGCCAACAAATACATTGCGGCCATAAAACTGATAAAAATCTTTGATATAAGGGGAGTTTCTAAAGCTAGAGCCGCCGCTGTGACCAGGTGTGTGCCATGAATCGTTCGACTCGCCAACATAGCGGCGATACGCTGTCCAAAATGGCGTTTCTGAACGGTCGTCAAAGTCGTTGATCATATAACCTAAAATTGCTTCTGGATCAGAAATTACTTCGTCTTTAAAGAAGAACGACTCAATTTCTTCTGACTCGTTAACAATTTCCAGCCCTTTAGTGTCGTCGCCAATAACATAAACCGGCAACTCAAGACGAATTGCTTTTAATTGCTCGATAAAGCGACTATAAGTTCGTTCGCCAACCTTATTTTGCAAATCCCAGCTGAGTACAACCGCTTGAATATCACCATCTTCTTCTACACTTTCCAACGCGTGTTTTAGCTCAAGACGCTCAACAATATCGATATGAATATCGTCTCGCTCGAAATTAGGAATTGTTTTTGACAGATTCGTTGAAAGCTCTTTTAGGGTGATTGGATCTTGCTCAATTAACAAGATACGAAGTATCGGTAGCATGGGGGGTTTCGCAATATAATTTATAATACTCAGTAGCATAACCAAAGGAGTGAGACTTGTGAAATTAATACTTTGATAATGTTCTAATAATTGGGCTGTTTCATTACCACTACTGCGGTGCTGAGGCTAGAGAGCAGAGACCTCCGGCAGCCTGATTATAAAATAAATCACTTTATTCGCATGTTTTTTAACCGCTGAATATGCAACTACAAAGTCTGCTGAAATCACTACCTTCTTAAGCCGTTTTTCCTTACTTATATAAGACACAAAATGTGTAATTACCATCTTCATAATTTTGAGTAAGACTATCTTCTGGTCGCTTTTAGTGAAAACACATAGCTTCCTCTTCCTAGGGCGTGTTGACCTTTGTGGATTGAAATTTGTTCAATCTAGGGGCGATTAAATCGCGGCGCGAGGTTTGTAACCTAGTGGGCTAAGTAAAAACCGAGCAACAAAGAGTTAATCGTCCCTAGAAAGAACCCAAAGGGCAGCGCATGTTTGGTATCTATGCTGCGTTATCGCCTATTTATGGGGAACAACCACACATCACAGGCTCTGCCTTGCCTAAATACCAAACATACTGCTGCAAAATCAATCACGAAAGGTCAACACGCCCTAGGGAGTTCCATTGGTATTGCGCTTTAAAACAAACAACTTTTCATGAAAAGTGTTATTTGGTAGTCTAGAAAAAGTACAATAAATCAAGGAAGTTTATGAACTACTTAAAAAAATTAGGGATTTTTATCCTGTTAACATGCCTCAGTTCTTTTTCATTTGCTGAAGATGTTATTCTTAATGAACACACCATTGAATCCAAAGCATTGGGTGAAAAACAAAAAATTACTGTTTATCTTCCAAATGATTATGATGAAAAGCCAAGCCACCAATATCCAGTTTTATATTTATTAGACGGAAAATACTATAAAAGGATGGTGCAAGGTGTCGTTACCTCGTACTACTCTAATGCGCTTATTCCAGATATTTTGGTTGTTGCCATTGAAAACGAAGATCGCATTCGAGACTATACGCCAAGCCCTCATGAAACCCATAAGGGAACAGGTGGGGCCGATATTTTTCTAGATTATATTGAAAAAGAATTGATTCCCTTTATAGATACAACATATCAAACCTCAGACTTTAGAATATTAAATGGTCATTCCCTAGGTGGACTATTGTCACTTCATGCCTTGCATTCTCGACCTGAATTATTTACGGCACACTTTGCATTGAGCCCTTCGCTTCATTGGGGCAATAAAGAAACGGTTAAAAAACTGAAGAGTTATGTATCTTCCAAAAAGAAATTGAATCAGTTTGTTTATATGAATTTAGGTAACGAAGGGTTCAACTCAGGCACCGACCGGTCTAAGTTAATGCGAAAAGCATTTTTAGAGCTTCAGGGATTCCTACAGGAAACTAAGCCTAGTGGTTTTAGAGTTAAGAGTGAGCTGTTACAGACTTTACCCCATGTAGCAACCAATATTACAGGGTTAACGCATGCATTGAATGAGCTGTATCGAAACTGGTCCCTTCCTTTTGCGGTAATGGAGCAGGGGCGAGAAGGTATAATTAAGCATTTTCAGAACTTATCAGACGACCTCTACTATGAGATAAAGCCTCGCAAGGGTGCCGTCAATTTTGGGGGCGACTATATGACTCATGGCTTGTTTAAGCCAGGTCAGGGGATGGATTTATTTAAATATAATGCCGAACTTTATCCAGATTCTGCTTGGGTGCAATTTAATCTTGCCAAAGCGTATAAAAATAGGGAACAAAATGAGTATGCTAAGCAACAGGCTGAGCTGGCGCTAAAATATATTAGCGATGATGAAGAGGACTTAAAAGAGTCAATTATAGAATTTTTACAAAGTTATGAAGGCGAAAAAATTAAGGAAAAAAAAGGTTAATGGAAATTAATAGTCAATCAAAGGATATAGCACGCAGAGCTTATTCGGGCGATTGACTATGCTTTAGATTAGGCTAGCGATAGGCTGGATTTTATAGAAAGTACAACTTTAAATCGGCTGGAAAAATAGTTCATTGGCGTTTTCGCTAATTATAAAACTAGACTAATCAGCCTTGTCTTTAAATTCACACAAGTCTTCATAATACAGCTGGTACAACCTTTAAAAGTTTTTTCTCAACCTCGACTACGTTTTTGCCCATCGCAAATTTGGTACGGGTAGATACGCGGTCAATATGCGTATCTACCGCGATGGTAGGCTAGCCAAAATATAATTAAAGTAGATTGAAAGCTTATTTTATTTGGTATCTGCTTTTTCTCAGATTGGTAGTTTAATTTTCAACACCTTTAAACCTTTGTGGTACTTTAAGCGACTAATACAGTTTATAGAGGAAAGTATTGATGAAAAAATTTGTTGTAAGCTCGTTATTAATCCCTATTTCTTTAGCTGCTTGCTCAAAGCCGGTGGTCGATTGCACTGTATTTCCAGATCTAGAAAATTCAGTCTATTTGTTACCTTACGAAGTGGGCACCACAAGAAGTGTTTATGCTGCTACAGAGCATTATCGCGCCTCGAACAATGGGGTAGGTACTTTTGCAATAGATTTTGTAATGCCTATTGGTACTAAAATAGTTGCATCTAGAGAGGGTGAAGTCGTAAGTGTTCGAGAGGTTTTTGAAGATGGAAATAATAAAGATTTGGAAGAAAATTATATCTTTATTCAACATGATGATGGCTCAGTAGCAAGATATTTCCACCTTACAGAAAATGGCTCATTTGTATCAAAAGGAGATAAAGTAAAAGCGGGAGATATTATAGGGTTAAGTGGTAATACCGGACAAAGTGGGGGCCCTCACTTGCACTTTGATGTTCAAAAGTGTGGACCAAATTTACCACCCAATTATAATGTTCTTCCTTGTGGTCAAACTATTCCAATTACTTTTAAGAATACACATACTCATTCTTGTGGATTAAAGAGCGGATCGGAATACAAAGCGTTTAAATATGATGATAAAAGGGGAAAACTCTAACTAACCTTAGTTTTACAGTTAACAATATTGCGCTTAAAAGATTTATTTGCTCAATGGACCGATATTTCAATGCTAAAACAGATCAGAGTATAACATGTATAACTTTGATCTTGACTCAAACCTACTCAGTCTTGTCTTTAAACTCACACAAGTCTTCAATAATACAACTGCCGCATTTTGGTTTGCGGGCTGTACAAGTATAACGCCCGTGTAGAATCAGCCAGTGATGTACATCGACTTTAAATTCAGCTGGTACAACCTTTAAAAGTTTTTTCTCAACCTCGACTACGTTTTTGCCCATCGCAAATTTGGTACGGTTAGATACGCGGTCAATGTGCGTGTCTACCGCGATGGTAGGCCAGCCAAAGGCGGTATTGAGTACAACATTAGCTGTTTTACGGCCAACGCCTGGAAGGGCTTCTAGGGCTTCACGATTTTCTGGCACGATGCTGTTATGTTCATCAACCAATATTTGGCACATTTTATACACGTTGGCCGCTTTTGAATTAAATAAACCGATTGTTTTTATATAATCACGCAGTGTATCGTGGCCTATATCTAAAATGGCTTGTGGTGTATTAGCAACAGGGAACAGTTTTCGGGTGGCTTTGTTAACACCGACATCTGTAGCTTGTGCTGAGAGTGTTACGGCTACCAGTAATTCAAACGGGCTTGAATATTCAAGCTCGGTTTCTGGGTGTGGGTTGTTATCGCGTAAGCGAGACAGTATTTGGTGACGTTTTTCTTTATTCATGCAACTTAAAACGCATTAGCTTTTGCTAAGTTAATGCGCTTTCCCCTTAAGTTAAGCTAGTAACACGTGCTCGAGGGCCTTTTTCAGCCTCTGGCGGTGCGATTTGTTTTGATTTTATTTGTGCGTCTATTACGTTTTTAGCCGCAATAAGCAGCCCTAGGCCTAAAAATGCGCCGGGTGGCAAAATGGCGAGTAAAAATTGGTTATCAAAGCTAAATACTTCAATGCGTAAGCTTTGTGCCCACGGGCCTAATAATAAATCGGCGCTGTCGAATAACGTACCTTGGCCAATTAGTTCACGCATAGCACCTAAAACGACCAGTACAATCATAAAGCCCAAGCCCATCATTAAGCCATCAAAGGCTGATAAGTGAATTGGGTTTTTAGATGCGTACGCTTCAGCACGGCCAATAATGGCGCAGTTAGTAACAATCAACGGAATAAAAATTCCTAATGATTGGTAAAGCCCAAATGTATAGGCGTTCATGAGTAACTGCACTATGGTTACAAAGCCTGCGATGATCATGACAAACACCGGAATACGAATATCTTTTGGTACCCAGTTTCTTACGATTGATACGCTTACGTTAGAGCCGACTAAAACAAGCAGTGTTGCAAGCCCTAGACCCAGTGCATTTGTAATTGTAGAGGTAACAGCTAGCAGCGGGCAAAGACCTAAAAGCTGCACTAGGGCAGGGTTATTTACCCATACACCTTCTTTATATAATGTTTTTAATTCGCTCATTTAGTTACCTCTGCACATGTGGCGTTAGGCGCGGCAAAAATAGCATCAAATTCACTCTGTGCGAACAGCACTGCGTTTTTTACTGAGCCAACCACTGCACGAGGCGTAATGGTGGCTCCTGTGAACTGATCAAATTGTCCCCCGTCTTTTTTAACGGCCCAGCGAGCATCGTTTTCGCTTTGCACTGTTAAACTTTTAAAGGTGGTGATCCAAGAGGATTTTTTAACTTCTACCTTATCACCTAAACCTGGGGTTTCTTCGTGTTTAGTGGTGCGCACGCCTGCAATAGTACCATCACTTAAAACGGCCGTTAGCAAGTTAATATCGCCACTGTAACCACTTGGTGTAACATGCCTTACAACAAGAGCAACGGGTTTGTTATTTTTGCGGGCGCGATAAATTATTTGATTAGCATAAGGGCCTAACCGTTCATCTGAAATAATAACGCAATCGGTTGAAAGCGCGTTATCGTAAGTACTCGGGTCAAGTACTTCTTGCAATTGAGACGTCAGATGTAATTGCTCTTGTTCGGCAATTTTATCGGCTGTTAATGCATTAATTGACGCAACGAGCCCCGTGGTTACAAGGGCAAATGCGGTTAAAATAGCGCCATTTTTAGCCATAGATGAAATAATCATTTTACTGCTCCATGCCCATAAGTACGTGGTTGCGTGTAGTAGTCAATCAATGGCACTGCAATGTTTAATAACAGCACTGCAAACGCAACGGCATCCGGAAAACCACCAAAAGTACGAATTAAATACACAAGTAGACCAATTAAAGCACCGTAAATTAAACGACCTTTATTAGTTGTGGCAGCTGATACCGGATCAGTCGCAATAAAGAATGCCCCCATCATAGTGGCACCACTTAATAAGTGAAATATTGTACCAGGCTCAGTTCCTGGCGCTGCAATATAACCAATGGCGCTGCACATAGCTAAGCTTGCAATAAAGCTCACTGGGATATGCCAGTTAATGACTTTTTCTTTAAGTAGGTATAAACCACCGGCTAAAAAGCCTAAATTAACCCACACCCAGCCAAGGCCTGCCCATTCATTAAATAATGATTTTTGCATGCTTTCGGTCACCGTTAAGCCGTGGCCAATATCGGTTTTAATAGTATCAAGAGGTGTTGCCATCGTGATGCCATCAATACCTGCACGGACTTGGTCTAAGCTGTAACCAAGAGAGGTGAAGTCGGTAAATATTATGCGCAGTTGTTCAGTAAATCCAATCGGGTTATTTAATAAATCAGTCACTGGTAACCATGAGGTCATTTGCACCGGAAATGAGACTAATAACAATACATAGGCTGCCATTGCAGGGTTAAATAAGTTAAACCCTAAGCCGCCATACAATTGTTTAACGATAACAATAGAAAATAAACAACCAATAATAATTATCCACCACGGGGCTAAAGGCGGAATGCTTAACGCTAATAACACAGCGGTTAGCCATGCACTGCCATCACTTAATGCAGGCCAAATAGGACGCTTACGCAAAAACATTATGGCCGCTTCAAAAACCGTTACTGCAGTTAATGCCAGTACTAACTGAATGAGCACGCCAGTGCCAAAAAATACAACTTGAGCAATGAGTCCAGGAATACACGCAGCTATAACGGTGAGCATTAATCGCGTTAACGATTTATGACTGTGATTATGCGGCGAACTGGCCATGGTTAATTTCATGACTGATCATTTCCTTCTTTTTGTAACTTTTTGGCTTTTGCTCGGGCAATAGCGGCAGCAACAGCTGCTTTTTTCTTATCGTCGCTTGATTTAGGTACGTTAGCGTCAATAGAGCTAGATGAATTGTCAGTATTATCGGGTGCGTTTGGTGTTTCTGCGTCTTGAAGTGCTTTAGCCGCTTTTTTGGCTTTGGCACGGGCAATCGCAGCGGCAACGGCTGCTTTTTTGTCATCAACTGGCGCATCAGTTTGCGGCGCTTCACTAATGGCAGGCTCTGCATTTTCTAATGCTTTAGCTGCTTTTTTCGCTTTGGCGCGTGCAATAGCAGCGGCAACGGGTGCTTTTTTGTCATCAACTGGCGCTTCGCTTTGTGGCGTTTCACTAACGACTGGTTCGGCGTCTTCTAATGCTTTGGCCGCCTTTTTGGCTTTGGCGCGTGCAATCGCAGCGGCAACGGCTGCTTTTTTGTCATCAACTGGCGCATCAGTTTGTGGTGCTTCACTCACGGTTGGCTCTGCGTCTTCTAATGCTTTGGCCGCCTTTTTGGCTTTGGCGCGTGCAATAGCAGCGGCAACGGCGGCTTTTTTATCATCAACTGGCGCTTCGCTTTGCGGCACTTCACTCTCAGCAGGCTCAGTAGCTTCATTTGCTTGCGCTGCTTTTTTAGCTTTAGCGCGGGCAATAGCAGCGGCAACGGCGGCTTTTTTGTCATCAACTGGTGCATCGCTTTGTGGCGTTTCACTCACGGCTGATTCATCTGTTTGAGATTTTTGATCTTTATATTTTCGCGCTTGTTCTTTACGAAGTGCGCGTTCTTTTGCGACTTCACTATTATCAGGCTCTAACTCAGCTGATTGATCGCCGAGTTTTTTAGCTTTAGCACGGGCGATAGCGGCAGCAACAGCCGATTTTTCATCGCCATTATCTGATTTACTTTTAACGCGGGCTAGCGCATCAGCCACTTTTTGTTTCTCGTCAGCTGATTTAGTCGCAGGCTTGCGTTTATGACGGTTTTGCCTTTCTTCTTGCTCGCGATCTAAGCGCTCTTTACGTGCATCAAAGCGCTCTTTTGCGCGATCGGCTTTAATTTTATCAGCCTGTTGTTCTTTTATTTCCACTTTGGCGACACGGTAGTATTGCACAAGTGGGATTTCACTTGGGCAAACATAGGCACATGCACCACATTCAATACAATCAAATAAATTGTGTTCCTGGAGTTTGTCGTATTCTTTTGATTTAGCAAACCATTGTAATTGTTGCGGTAATAAAGAGGCAGGGCAAGCATCAGCACACGCACTACAGCGAATACAGGCTTTTTCAGGGCCTGGCTCTGCAAGTTCTTTATGATCAGGCGCTAGTATGCAGTTAGTTGTTTTTACAACGCCAATACGGACTGTGGGCAGAGTAAAGCCCATCATCGGGCCGCCCATAACAACGCGTTGCTGTGGTACAGGTGAAAAACCTTGGCAATCAAGTAAGTGTTTTATTTCAGTGCCTAATAAAGCCCACACATTACCAGGTTTATGGATAGTATTACCCGTAACCGTCACTACCCGTTCAATGAGTGGTTTACCTTCGTACACAGCTTGCTGCACGGCAAACAACGTACCTGTGTTGTACACAAGCACGCCAATATCTGCCGGTATGCCGGCGCTTGGCACTTCACGATTAGTGAGTAGCTTAATGAGTTGTTTTTCACCGCCCGATGGGTAAATAGTCGGGACCGTTTGCACAATTATTTTTTCGTTATGCTCAGCCGCCTTACTCATCGCTATGATAGCTTCGGGTTTGTTATCTTCAATGCCTACAATACATAGCGTTGGGTTTAGCAACTGTTGCATGAGTTCCAGGCCTTGAATGACCTCAATTGCATGCTCACGCATTAAGGTGTCGTCGGCTGTAATATAGGGTTCACACTCAACCGCATTAACTATCAAAAACTCAATAGGTTGCTTTGTGTCAGCTTTTATATAGGTAGGAAAACCTGCGCCGCCCATACCGCTAATGCCTGCTTGATGAATTATATTTACTAATTCGTCGTGACTCAGCGTTGTTGGATTATTAATTGGGTTAAGTGCCACCCATTCATCTTTACCATCTGGTTCAATAACAACACTTAGCTCTGGTAATGCAGAAGGGTGCGCCGAAGGCTGTGGAGCTATATCAGTAATAATCCCCGAACTTGGTGCATGCACAGGTACTGACCAGTTAGCAACAGGAGCCGTTAAAGCTTGGCCTTTAAGTACATGTTGGCCTTTTTCGACAAGTAGCTTACCGTTTGCGCCTATGTGTTGCTTTAGCGCCACTACGAGCTTATCGGGCAATGGTAGGCGCGTAATGCTCGCACTATTAGAGAGTGATTTTTGTTGTGGTGGGTGTATGCCGCCAGGAAATGGCCAAACAACCCCTTTTTTTATTTGTTCAAGTAACTTATCCACTCAAACCTCTAATCTATTTGTGTAACTGGAATAGCATCTAGCTGCCATTTCCAGTTTTGTTTAGTTTCGGCTACAGGCAGCATATCAATGCAATCTACAGGGCAGGGCTCAACACATAAATCGCAGCCGGTACATTCATCAATTAATACCGTGTGCATTTGGCGAGTAGCGCCTAAAATAGCGTCAACAGGGCAAGCCTGAATACACTTAGTACAGCCAATACATTCGTCTTCGCGAATGTAGGCTACTGTTTTTATTGGCTCTGCTTGTTCGCCGCCGGCAAGTGGTTTTTCATCAACACCCATTAAGCCTGCAAGCTTTTTCATGGTTGCTTCGCCGCCAGGTGGGCATTTATTTATTTCATCACCATTTGCAATTGCTTCTGCATAGGGACGACAACCAGGGTAGCCACATTGTCCGCACTGGGTTTGCGGTAAAATGGTGTCTATTTGCTCAACAATGGGATTGCTCTCTACGCGAAATCGTATCGCAGCAAATCCTAAAATCAACCCAAAAACCAGCGCTAGTGAGCCAAGCGCAATTAAGGCATAAAACAAGGTCATATTAAAATTTCACTAATCCGGTAAAGCCCATAAACGCCATCGACATTAAGCCTGCGGTTATCATGGCAATAGAGGCGCCTTTAAAAGGGGTGGGTACGTCAGCTGCTGCTAAACGCTCACGTAATGCTGCAAATAATACCAGCACCAACGAAAAGCCAACCGCAGCGCCAAAACCATACACTGCCGATTGTAAAAATGAGTGATCTTCTTTGATATTTAATAAGGCGACACCTAATACAGCACAGTTAGTGGTTATTAGCGGTAAAAATATTCCTAATAAGCGATACAGAGTTGGGCTCGTTTTACGTACCACCATTTCGGTAAATTGCACCACAACGGCAATCACTAAAATAAAGCTCATTGTGCGCAAAAACTCGATGTCGAGTGGGATTAAAATATACTGATTTACTAAATAGCTGGTAACAGAGGCGAGCGTAAGCACAAAAGTAGTCGCCAAAGACATACCAATAGCCGTATCAAGTTTCCCTGATACGCCCATAAAAGGACATAAGCCTAAAAATTGTACTAATACAAAGTTATTAACCAGAACAGTACCAATCAATAACAAGACATATTCAGTCATACGAGCCTCGCGCTATTAAAATCAGAGGTATTATCCTTTTTTCTGATGTGATTAACAACATATGCAGTGATTATCATTTAAATAAACGATATTAATTTAAGGGGTAACAACAAAGGTGTAAAAATACTGTGATTTGTATGTGATCTTTACTTTAAAATTATGACTTTAATAGTACAAATTTATAAAAAACGATCACACTAATATATACTTTAAAACTAAAAAAGTAGGGGGATAAGTGTTTGGGAGGTGGCCGTTACATATCTTTAGGTTTTTCTATGTAATAGCCTTGTACACCATCTAAAAGAAGAGTCTCAACAATATGCTTTTCTTCTTGACTTTCAACACCTTCTGCAAACACGCTAACACCTATTCTGTGTGCTAAGTCGACCATAAGTCGCATAAAGTATTGATTGTTTTTGTCATCTTCTAAACCACGAGTGTAGCTTGCATCCATTTTAATAAAGTCAGGCTTTAAATCACGGAAAAATTTAAATGAGGTTAAACCAACACCAAAGCGTTCAACAGTAATACGAGCACCAACTCGATGTACCATATCAATAAAGCGTTTACTGGCTTTAATATTTTGTTGTAAACCAAATTCACTCACTTCAAAAATAAGTTTTGACGCAATGTGCGTATCTTTTAGCAAGCGTCGCTCTAACCAAATGACAAATTGATCATTATGCGCACTTGAGGCGGTTACATTCAGCCCAAAGTTTTTTTCAGAAAGGTTGCGAGTTTTTATTTTCTCAAGTGAAGAATCAATAATTAACTTATCTATATCTATGGCCATATCAAGCTTTTCGGCCATTGCTAAAAACGAAGCGGTAGGAAGCGTTTGGTTTTCTTCGGTTTTAAAGCGAACTTGAATTTCGGCATAGGCTTTACTGTTTTTACCTAAAGGCATAATGTTTTGCATAACTAAATGAACGCGCTTGGATTCAATAACTTCGTTAATTACTTTACGCCAGTTTTGATTACCAAAACCTGCACTTGCATTGTTAATTAAGTCGGTTTCGCGTTGAACGTGCCATGCATTTACTTGTTTTGATTGCGCCATACTCATGGCGTTATCAACAATCGAAAGCAGCTCGCCTAACGGTTTGCCTTTTTCGTAACCCACAATTCCCGTGTTAGCTACTGAGCTTAGTTCTTGGTTTTGTTGATACTGCGTAAAACGAGACTGTAAGTTTTCGCCAAAGCGCTCAGCTTCTTTCAAAGGCACATGAGGCAGTACGACAGCAAAATCAGAACTATTTAATCGAAACACTTGGCTGCCTGTATAAGTGCCACTTATGTGTTTAACTATATCTGCAACAGCTTTGACGTATTCGTCGCCTTTTTGGTAGCCACGTGTTTGATTTATAATTTGCAGTTCGCTACAGCGGATCATTGCGAGTGATCCGAATGTACTTTGTTCTACGTTTTCAATATTTTTTTCGTAATACTCAACAAACATATTGCGGTTGCCAAGTGCCGTAATTACATCTTTATACGCTTCTTGTTTAATACTTAATGCAGCATTTTGAATGTCGTCATTTTTTGACTTTAAAAAGTAGGACAAACGGTTAAAGCTCGGCACGAGATCTTTACCTAGCTTTTGCAATTTAGAGCCGTCTAATGCAATTTTTAAATCGTTACTTGCTTGGTTTTGGTTGATATAAATATCGATGACATCGGCAATAGTCATACTGATATTTCTATTCAAACGATAAAAAATAGATTTCATTAAAATAACAGGAATAATGACTAAAATAGCAGACATAAAAAACACAATAAAAAACGATGTTTGCAGTTGTTCGCCAAGATGCTGAATATTAATTGTAAATTCAACTTTAATATCGGCTGCGGTATTAACTGCAAACTGTGGTCGTACAGAATTAAAAACAGACTCTATAAACTGAGCAAACACAGGGAGGCGAGCAGGGGAGTTTATAGTAAATACTTCAGCCCCTTGGAAGTCTCTTAACGTAAAGCGTGAGAATGTTTTACCATCGGCAAGCGCGTTTTTTAAATTTTGGGCGGCTTCGTCATTAAAAGAAGAATTATCAATATATTTCGTTATTGTATTTTGCGCATTTATTTGTGCGTCGCTTACTGCGCTATCAAACTGAGCGGATATAAAGTAAGTTCCTGCAACTACGCATAATAGCCAAGAGATAAGTTGTATAAGAATAAGTTTTTTAAAGCCGGCCATTTTTAAGTCTTTTAATTCGAAAGGGAAGGGATCAAATATTAGATTAATAAACTAAGTTTAATGCATTCAATCATGCTTTAGTTATGGCGTTTATGGTAGTGTAATTTAAGAGGAATGTCTATGAATTATTAGAATTGGCTCCCCCTCCCCGACTCGAACGGGGGACCTGCGGATTAACAGTCCGTCGCTCTAACCAACTGAGCTAAGGGGGAACTAAAGTAGTGCTGTTATTATGATTTGGCTCCCCCTCCCCGACTCGAACGGGGGACCTGCGGATTAACAGTCCGTCGCTCTAACCAACTGAGCTAAGGGGGAACTACATATCATAATCATAAACTTGGCTCCCCCTCCCCGACTCGAACGGGGGACCTGCGGATTAACAGTCCGTCGCTCTAACCAACTGAGCTAAGGGGGAATCGTTTATGGTTGAAAAACTTGGCTCCCCCTCCCCGACTCGAACGGGGGACCTGCGGATTAACAGTCCGTCGCTCTAACCAACTGAGCTAAGGGGGAAGCGTCTTGCCTTTCAACGGGGCGAAATATTAATGACCTCACCGCAAACTGTCAACATATAAAAGATCATAAATTGAAAAAAGAGGTTTATTCGTTGTTTTTATACTCAATCTGCGTGTTTTCTGGCTTTATTTAGGTTTTTTTCCAGAAATTTTAGGTGCTAGAACACGATGTAAATTGTTTTTTTATTTAATTTATAGTGTTCATTGAGTAAATAAAATACAGTTTTTAAGTACTTAGTTAACGAAAGTCAGCTAAAAAACATAAAAAGAAGGTTTCATTCTTTTTATAAAAATAGTCTTTGTTCTTTTTAAATGAGCAGGTTTTTGTAAATCTGGTTTTAAGTACAATTTAAAATAAATTAATTTTTACGTAAAACAGTTCTCATTTTATACGCACGTTAAAGATAGCGAATAAATAGTTCAAAAATAATACAATCAATAACTTGCGGTATACTTATACAAAATTTATTTAGCCTAACACAAGTGATAATAGAGACGGTTTTACTAGTGAATGTGTTTTTTTGTTGAAATTGTAAAAATGGCATTAATAGAACATCTGATGTTGGTAAAGACTAACTAAAGAGTTTGGTTCTGTGAAAGCCTTTATAAATGCGGCTTTGAATGAGTTATCCACGGTTTCTGTGGATAACTCTGTTTATGAAACCTGAAGAACATTAGCGGCACTAGAGCTGTAGGGTGCTACACCGATTTCAAGCTTTTAAATCATTATTTTTATATCTATAAAAAACAATAGGTTAATCTTTTTGGTTTGTATCAGGGAACCTGATGAAAGAAATTATTCGTCACGATAAATCAAAGCATTGCTTTGTGCGAAAAAGCATCAGTAATAAGTGGTTGTTTGTAATAAAAGTAACGAAAATGTGTTTTAATTGTTTTTTAGGCTGTTAAGGCTCTATTTTAACAAAAATACGTAAAAATCCACATTAACTCTTTTTTAAAATCCTTACTTAAGCGGCTACTACAAATCTATTGATAAATCCGTGGCTTGAATTGCCTTGATGCTTTAAAATGATCAGCTCAGTAAAAGAGGCTAATTTATACCATGCGCGCAATTTCAAAAACTCAGACTCGCCCTGATTTACTAAACGATCCAATTCCTGCAACACTAAAGAAAATGACCATTCCGATGATTTTTGGCATGATCACTTTGATGATGTTTAATATTGTTGATACATTCTTTATTAGTTTATTAGGTACAGACCCACTTGCTGCCGTGAGCTTTACGTTTCCTGTTACGTTTACGGTTATTAGTTTGGCAATTGGATTAGGGATAGGCACCTCTGCGGTAATCGGTAAAGCGCTTGGCAGTAATAAAATAGATGAAGCGCGCTTTGATGCAAGTATTTCTATACTTGTGGCGTTTGTTTTAGTGCTTATTTTATCGTTTATTGGGTATTTGCTAATCGATCCCATTTTTACGTTATTAGGCGCAGGCCAGCAAGTACTTCCTTTAATACATGAATACATGAATGTGTGGTTTATTGGTAGTGTATTTTTAATTACGCCAATGATTGGTAATTCGGTATTACGTGCCAGTGGCGATACTAAAACGCCAAGTATTGTGATGGGCGGAGCAGGGCTTATAAACGCAGTACTCGATCCCCTTCTTATTTTTGGATTTGGGCCTATTCCAGCAATGGGTATCCAAGGCGCGGCCATTGCGAGTGTAATTGCATGGGGAGTTGCTGTCGTTATTATTTTATATGTACTGATAGTAAAAAAACGATTGTTGAGTTTAAAAGCAGGTTCTCAAACAGTGATCGGCGCTATTCGTAAAATGTTAAAAATAGGTTTACCTGCCGCAGGGGCAAACATGTTGACCCCAGTTGCAATGGCTGTAATGACTGCTATGGTTGCTCATCATGGTCCAGAAGCCGTTGCTGCATTTGGTGTTGGCAGCAGAATTGAGTCTATAGCCAGTATCCTTGTACTTGCTTTGTCGATGACACTCCCGCCGTTTGTGAGCCAGAACTTTGGGGCAGGTAACTTATGCAGAGTAAAAGAGGCCTACATTGGTACTTTAAAGTTTGTAATGATTTGGCAATTCGTCATTTATATTATCTTAATTGCCCTTTCTGGCTTTATTAGCCAAATGTTTGGTAAAGAGCAAGCGGTTATAGATGTTATAAAACTCTTTATCTATACCATTCCATTAAGCTATGGCTTGCAAGGAGTGATCATATTATCTAATTCTTCGTTTAATGCATTACACAAACCAATGAATGCATTATTTTTAAGTGCTATTCGTTTATTCGTTTTCTACTTACCATTTGCTTATATAGGCAATGAACTTGCTGGTTTAACTGGCCTATTTATTGGTGCCGCGTTGGGTAATTTATTTACCGCATTAGTATCTTATAAGTGGTTTGTAAAAGAGCTTGAAGCTTTGAGCCGTCAATCGTTAAAGGAGTGCACTAATTGAGCGATCATTTTCAACTAAAATCACACTTTAAGCCAGCGGGCGATCAGCCCACGGCTATTAAACAGCTGTGCGAGGGATTAGAAGCTGGACTTGCGCACCAAACTTTACTCGGTGCTACAGGTACAGGTAAAACCTTTACTATGGCTAATATTATTAACGACCTAAATCGTCCGACAATAATAATGGCGCATAATAAAACACTAGCCGCACAGTTATACGGTGAGATGAAAGAATTTTTTCCTAAAAACGCCGTTGAATATTTTGTATCGTATTACGATTACTACCAACCAGAAGCGTACGTTGTGTCAAGCGATACATTCATTGAAAAAGACGCGTCTATTAACGAGCACATAGAGCAAATGCGTTTAAGTGCCACCAAAGCGCTGCTTGAGCGCCGTGATACTATTATTGTGGCATCGGTATCGGCTATTTATGGTCTGGGTGACCCTAAGTCATACATGAAAATGATGCTGCTTTTAAAAGTAGGTGAAAAAGTAGATCAACGCGACATGCTGCGCCGTCTTGCCGAAATACAATATACCCGCAACGACATAGATTTTAGCCGAGGTACATACCGTGTACGTGGCGAAGTGGTCGACATATTCCCTGCAGAATCAGACACATTTGCTGTTCGAGTAGAAATGTTTGATGATGAAATAGAGCGCTTGAGCATTTTTGATCCGCTCACTGGCGCTGTCGAAAAGCATATAATACGCACCACTATTTATCCAAAAACACACTATGTTACCCCGCGTGAAAAAATACTCGGTGCTATCGATAAAATACAAGAAGAACTCAAAGAGCGACGAGCTCAGTTACTCAGTGCCAATAAATTAGTAGAAGAGCAACGCGTAACACAGCGTACGCAATACGATATAGAAATGATGCGGGAGCTAGGTTACTGCTCTGGTATAGAAAACTACAGCCGTTATTTATCAGGTCGTACGCCTGGCGATCCGCCGCCAACATTACTTGATTACTTACCAGACGACGCATTAATGATTATTGATGAATCGCACGTAACCGTATCGCAAATTGGCGCTATGTATAAAGGCGACAGAAGCCGTAAAGAAAACCTTGTTGAATATGGTTTTAGAATGCCCTCAGCAATGGATAACAGACCGCTACGTTTTGAAGAGTTTGAAGCCATAGCACCACAAACTATTTATGTATCTGCAACGCCAGGCGACTTTGAATTAGAGCGCTGCGTAGGTGAAATAGCAGAGCAAGTAATTCGACCTACAGGTTTGCTTGATCCACTCATAGAAGTACGCCCAGTGGGGGATCAGGTTGATGACCTCCTATCAGAAATTTATAAAAGTGTGGAGAAGCGCGAGCGGGTACTGGTCACCACATTAACCAAGCGTATGTCGGAGGATTTAACCGACTATTTAAGTGAGCATGGTGTAAAAGTACGTTACTTGCATTCTGACATTGATACGGTTGAACGAGTCGAAATTATTCGCGATTTACGTGCGGGAGTATTTGATGTGTTGGTGGGTATTAACTTACTTCGAGAGGGCCTGGATATGCCAGAAGTGGCGCTAGTAGCGATACTTGATGCAGACAAAGAAGGCTTTTTACGCTCTGCACGTTCAATTATTCAAACCATTGGTCGTGCTGCTCGTCACTTAGATGGTCGCGCAATTTTATACGGTGATAAAATTACAAAATCGATGGCTAAGGCCATGGACGAAACAGCGCGCAGACGCGAAATTCAGCATGCTTATAATATTGAACACGGTATTGAACCGCATTCGTTAGCCAAAAAGATTCTTGATGCGATGGATATAGGCGAAGACGCTGGGCCTAAAGATAACCTTAAACTTGTTCGTAAAGACTCTAAAAAGGTACTTAGTGCGAAAGAAATTTCAGTACAAATTAAGCAGCTTGAAACCAAAATGCATGCATACGCAAGCGATTTAGAATTTGAAAAAGCGGGCTCCGTTCGCGACGAAATACATGAACTACAACAACAGTTGATTAATTAACAATGACAGCAAACTTTACACCTATTATTACTGCGCTTGAAGACGCGCCAATTTTAAAAAATGAACTATGTCGTGTTTTTCATGGCCGAGGCCACAGCGTCGAAGCGCTAAGCCACATTAATTTAGACTTTTATCCGCCCAGTTTATTTTTGGTCTCGTACGACGAAATTGATGAGCAAACACTAAGTGAGCTCACTGATGCTGTGTGGCAATGGGCGCAAAAAAACCAGCCAGAGCTTATTACGTCACTTGTTTATCAGCAACGTGCTGGCGTGCAAAGCCAAAACACCGTGGTTTACGGGCAATTGCTGAGCCAACATGTTGTAACCGAAAACGGCATTCGTTTTTTAGTGGATTTACAAAGCCGTCAAAATACCGGAATATTTCCCGATATGCGCAGTGGCCGTGAATTTGTAATGGCGAACAGTAAGCATGGCAAAGTGCTTAATTTGTTTTCGTATACGTGTGGGTTTTCGCTTGCGGCCATGCAAGGTGGTGCAGACCATGTAATGAATATGGACATGAGTAAAGGCGTACTTAAGGTTGGTAAGCAAAACCATCAATTAAATGGTTTTGACAAAGGCGTCAGTTTTTTACCACATGATATTTTAAAGTCGTTTGGAAAATTAAAAAAAGCGGCCCCGTTTGACTTAATTATTGTTGATCCGCCAAGCTTTCAAAAAGGCAGCTTTATTTTAACGAAAGACTATCAAAAAGTACTGCGCAGGTTGCCAGAGCTACTTTGCGATACAACAAAACTGCTGTTGTGTGCAAATAGTCCAGAGCTGAGCGAAGACGCGTTTAAAGCGTTAATAAACGAGCACACCCAAGGCGCAATTGAATTTGTTGAGCGCCTTGCCCCAACAGCACGCTTTATTGAAGTGGACAGCGACAGAAGTTTAAAGGCGCTTGTCTATAAAACGTCACAAACACCTGCTTAAATGAAACTGAGCAAACGTTTAGCGGCTATAGATGCGTTAATTACCGAGCCTGAAGATATAATTTGGGATTGCTGTTGCGATCATGGTTATTTGGGCTTAGCGCTACTAAAACGAAACGCAGCTAATAAAGTCGTTTTTGTTGATATAGTGCCTGATTTAATGGCAAATTTAGAGTTACTACTTTTAAGAGTAAGTAGTGCTCAAAGCATGCATTCAAACAACGATCAATGGCAAGTGTTGTGCAAAGATGTAGGTACTATCAAATTAACCAGTGATACTAAGCAAGTTGTTGTTATTGCAGGTGTCGGTGGTGAGTTACTGCTAAAGCTTATGCAGCAAGTAGTGGCTAATAATAGTATGCACATAATACAAAACGTACGTTTTATTTTATGCCCGGTACAGCATACTTATACATTAAGAACGGGTCTTGATTTATTAGGGTTAGGCTTGCTTAGCGAGCAAATAATTGTAGATAACAAGCGTTTTTACGAAGTAATTGAAGTTAGTTTTAATAGCAACACTACACTTAGCAAAACGGGTGATATGATGTGGCAATATGATAACGCAGTGCATAAAGCCTACAAGCAGCAGTTGCTAAATCATTATACTAAAATGCTTAATAAAGATGCTCTTTACTATCAAAAAGTTATAACAGACTATCAAGGACTCATCGATAGTTAAAAAAGCCTAAAATTGAGGCGCACGTGTGATCTAATTACGACATTGAAGACGTAATATGGTTACAGTTAATATCTTGCCTAGTGCAGGTTTATTTGGTTTATTTATGTCAGATAAAAATAGTCACCTTAATACGTTATTTAGTAACGACCAAAAATGGCAACACAGCTATGAGCAGCCAATCTCTTACGCACCGCTTGTGCAATTAGCTAATAATAGCTGGGTAGTTCCCCAGCATTTTTTACGCTACAAACATACGTTAAATAGCGTGAATAAAGTGCTCGAGAGTATTGAGTTTTCAGCTCATTTTAGAGTGCTTGCTGCACAAAAAGGTGAAGAAATTTATCTGCAAGTAGCTGTTCTCAGCCCTGACAATTATCAAAAAAATGATTCTCATAGCGAAAGTAAAGCCAAAAAACTTTTATTTGGTAGACGCTGGATTGTAGAAGAAAACTTACCGACTTCTGAGCTTATTCAAACTGCATTTTTAGCACTAAAAATAGCACGTGAACACGAAGTACGAGAGCTATTTCAGCTTATTCAAGATGGTTCAATAAGCACGCCTTTTAATAATCATCACGACTTACCGGTAATGGCGCAAAACCCTGAGTTAGTTATTGCAAACAGCAATGAAGTCAGCATTAATAATATTATTAAGCGTGTTGTATTTGCGGATGCAGCCATTGAGCTTAAAAGTCATCAAGCAATTACAGCCGAACAGCACTTGTTTACTGTTGAGTTGCAATGCAGTAATTGCCAATTAAGTGAGTTTAATAACAAAACGTTGGCTTTTTTAACAAGCGATGCATCAGCTAACAGCTTTTTACATGGTTTTATTTCTGCTTTAGTAAATACGAGTAATGATTATGTCAGCGAGCAATTCAAATACCAAGGATTTACACGTTTTAGTAAAAATGTGGCAGTAGCACAAATTGGTAAGCTAAGTATTGCAATGCGCTCACCAAGTACGGTCGGGCTTTGCTCTATGGGTAAGCAACACGCTAATCAATTAAATTTTGAAATAGACAGTGGGCGAGCACCACAAGGCTGCGGGCAAGCTATTGGCGGATTTTTAGCTGCTCACGGCATAGAGCAGCCAGAAAACGCGCACTTATATCCTGATTATTTATAACAACTTAAAGCTTATTAATTTCATCTTTAACGCTAAAGCTTGAATCAGTAACAATGGCCTCAAGTGTTTGTACACGCTCTTTTAATGCAAGCACTTGTGCGTTTGTTTCAGCGAGTTGTTTATGGGCATCGCTGTTGTTGTTTTGCATTTTATGCTTAAACTCAAGATGCTTTTTATACATATCATAAAGTACTCCTGAGCCAACTGAAATCAGTACAATCAGTACAACCATCGTAGTTCCAGACATAACCTCATTCCTTATTATTCGTTAATGATTTAAGTATAACCTTTAAGTGCTTTTGATAAAGCTGACAATTGTAACTTAATTTGTATGGCTAATGTGAATCTTGGGTAGGGAGTCTATCTTTGGCAGTTATTTAACTTTTATAGCATTGGTTTGATCTAATTAATCAAGCAAGCAGTAGCTTAATACCGGTCCGCATCAATGTTTTATCAATTTGAGGGCTTATACCAAACTGCATAAATCTTTGATCAATTTAACGAATTAAATTGCACTATAACGTCGTTAAAAATTTTTTATTTAGAATAACTAGATACAAAAATTTTTGCCTAGTTCTAGCGTAATTTTCTTAACGTTAAATAGACCCCATATATAAGCAGATTGGTATTAAACCTGACGATAACAGAGCTAAAAACTTCTGCTATGCGATTGGGTGGATTAGAAAGTAGGTCCATGCAGAAACAATTGCTGAGAATAATTAAGTAGTGAAATTTTGGATTGTTATCGACAATGCTTTCTTATCTCAAAATAGCGCACTTAATTAAGCGAATTAGTATAGTTAAAAAAGATTTATAAATTTAAAGTTGGATCTGTCGGAGTTTAATAAAAATATTTTTAATGATCTATGTGGTGAGTGATACAGAGCTTTCACGAGTGACCATCTCCATTATTTGTGAATGGTGGCGATGCTCTTTTTTTACAGCTTAGATAATTACCCACATAGAATTTTATACTGTAAAAATTCATAGTGTTTGTTTATAAAAGAATATTTATTGATTTTAACAAGGAGAATTTTTAGAAATGCTTATATGTGGTGGGTGATTACTTGGCTTGATACTAGTGACCATCGCCATTATTTGTGAATGGTGGCGATGCTCTTTTTTTACAGCTTAGATAATTACCCACATAGAATTTTATAATGTAAAAATTAAGAGTGATTATAAAAGAGTATTTATTGATTTTAACAAGGAGAATTTTTATAAATGTTTATATGTGGTGGGTGATACTGGACTTGAACCAGTGACCCTCGCCTTGTAAGGGCGATGCTCTCCCAACTGAGCTAATCACCCACATATAATAAGTACGCCTGTTATTAAATGCTTTTATTTGAATTAAACACTTAATATGTAATTTGGTGGGTGATACTGGACTTGAACCAGTGACCCTCGCCTTGTAAGGGCGATGCTCTCCCAACTGAGCTAATCACCCAAATTACATTTTAATATGCACCACTGTAAATAGTGGTGGGTCGTACTGGACTTGAACCAGTGACCCTCGCCTTGTAAGGGCGATGCTCTCCCAACTGAGCTAATCACCCAAATTACATTTTAATATGCACCACTGTAAATAGTGGTGGGTCGTACTGGACTTGAACCAGTGACCCTCGCCTTGTAAGGGCGATGCTCTCCCAACTGAGCTAATCACCCAAATTACATTTTAATATGCACCACTGTAAATAGTGGTGGGTCGTACTGGACTTGAACCAGTGACCCTCGCCTTGTAAGGGCGATGCTCTCCCAACTGAGCTAACGACCCATATTAAATTTTAAAACGCGACTATTGATATAATAATAGGTTTATATGTGGTGGGTGATACTGGACTTGAACCAGTGACCCTCGCCTTGTAAGGGCGATGCTCTCCCAACTGAGCTAATCACCCACATATAAATTAAAACGCTACTATTAAAATAAATAGTACTGGACTTTAACCAGTGAACCTCGCCGTTACTTGTAAATAGCGGTGATGCTCTCTTTTTTCTAACTGAGCTAATCACCCATTTAGATTTTTGTAATATGCACCATTCTGAGAATGGTGGGTCGTACTGGACTTGAACCAGTGACCCTCGCCTTGTAAGGGCGATGCTCTCCCAACTGAGCTAACGACCCATATTACAATTTTAAAACGCGACTATATAATATGATAATAGCTTTTATATATGGTGGGTGATACTGGACTTGAACCAGTGACCCTCGCCTTGTAAGGGCGATGCTCTCCCAACTGAGCTAATCACCCATATATAAATTAAAACGCTACTATTAAAATAAATAGTACTGGACTTTAACCAGTGAACTTCGCCGTTACTTGTAAATAGCGGTGATGCTCTCTTTTTTCTACTGAGCTAACGACCCAAATAGAATATTAGATATGAACACTTAATAAAAAGTGGTGGGTGATACTGGACTTGAACCAGTGACCCTCGCCTTGTAAGGGCGATGCTCTCCCAACTGAGCTAATCACCCACATCTAAACAACACCACATTCCTGCGTCGTTGTGGGGCGCTATTATAGATAGAGTTGGAAATGTGTCAACACTTGAATGATAAAAATGTGCTGAATGAAGATTTTATAAACAATGGGGCAGGGTTGGAGTCTATTTTATCATCAAATCCAAAGTTGTAGTTTAAATAACGTTCGAGAACAGTGCAATATTGTATTATCACTGTACTTAAATTACGTTTGTTTTAATCATTGGATTCAAATAAGTTAAGCTGTTTGTAATAAATGTAGTGTAGACGCTGTTCACATTAGCTTTATGTTAGGGCTTGATGACCTTTCAGGATTCGAGTTTTTATCTTTAGAGCAAAATGAGTTATAGCTAAAAACCATTCTAAATGGAGCATGTTGGTTTTCTCAGGTGCAATATTTATTGCCTCACAATTAATTTAAGTGGTCATTTTTCACCACTTAGCAGAATTAGCGCTGTCTTTTAAAGACCAAGTTTATTAAATTTGTTCAATCTAGGGTATGTAATCGCGACGAGGGGGGTATAACCAAATGAGCCTTATAGAAATAAGCATACTATCTTTACTTAGCGTAAAACTAAATGCACAACGGTAAATTCATTTTTGAAAGATAAACATGGCTAGAATTCATCATAAATTTAATTTGCATATAAATGTATACCTTTTATCTTCATTAGAGATTGGGTGTGAAACAGAAAAGTGGAGTAGTTCTAGCTAAAAGTTTTAAAGTTGCGGTTAAGTTACAAGCAATGAAAGGGGATTCCTATTAAAATTGTGTTTTTTAGCATGCTTGATAGCCAGTTTGTTGAAAATTAAACCATTTAAATAAAGCTAGGTAAAAAACTGTTGACTTTATTTTGGGTGGTGCATAGAATGCGCCCCGCACTAAGCGATACCCGACGTGTTTATCATGGCGAGTATTGATTAAGTTGGGGCCATAGCTCAGCTGGGAGAGCGCTTCGCTGGCAGTGAAGAGGTCTGCGGTTCGATCCCGCATGGCTCCACCAAAAATTAGTGTTTTGTCCTAGGGTAGCAGTTTTCTGTGTCCCCATCGTCTAGAGGCCTAGGACACCGCCCTTTCACGGCGGTAACAGGGGTTCGAATCCCCTTGGGGACGCCATTTAACTTTTATTAGTTAAAGGCGGTTTTACCGAGAAAATAGCGTCACAATTAAAGCTCGAGTCTTTACTTGTATTAAACGCAATTACCTTAAAGCTCATGATGTGAGTTAAACTTATCAACTGTCCTAGTGACACATTTATGTGTCCCCATCGTCTAGAGGCCTAGGACACCGCCCTTTCACGGCGGTAACAGGGGTTCGAATCCCCTTGGGGACGCCACTTACTATTTTTATAGTAGGTGTAGTGTTATTAAGAAAGCTCGCCTGAAACGAGTCTAAAAATTCAGTTGTCCTAGTGACACATTTATGTGTCCCCATCGTCTAGAGGCCTAGGACACCGCCCTTTCACGGCGGTAACAGGGGTTCGAATCCCCTTGGGGACGCCACTTACTATTTATTAGTAGGGTAGTGTTATTAAAAGCTCGCCTGAAACGAGTCTAAAAATTCAGTTGTCCTAGTGACACATTTATGTGTCCCCATCGTCTAGAGGCCTAGGACACCGCCCTTTCACGGCGGTAACAGGGGTTCGAATCCCCTTGGGGACGCCACTTACTATTTAAAGTATTGTATAAAGCAGTGTGACACCGCACTCTCTATGCACGACGTTATCAAGAGTACTAATCTCTTGGGGACGCCACTTACTATTTTAAGTATTGTATAAAGCAGTGTGACACCGCACTCTCTATGCACGACGTTATCAAGAGTACTAATCTCTTGGGGACGCCACTTACTATTTAAAGTATGTATAAAGCAGTGTGACACCGAACTCTCTATGCACGACGTTATCAGGAGTACCAATCTCTTGGGGACGACAATTACTATTTTAATAGTTAGTGCAGTGTTATTAAGAAAATCCAAAAATCCAAAAATCCAAAAATCCAAAAATCCAAAAATCCAAAAATCCAAAAATCCAAAAATCCAAAAATCCAAAAATCCAAAAATCCAAAAATCCAAAAATCCAAAAATCCAAAAATCCGTTTATTCAGCAAAAATAAAGTTTTTAATTGCTAATATGATCTTAAATTTAGTGATTATTAGAGGGCATTATGGCAAGTGGGTGGGCACGAGACGGTGCAATTCAAGATCAAATAGATGCAAGAGTGAATGACGCCGTACAATATGCAAGAAGTAATTTGATATCAGGCGCGAGTGCTGAGTTATGTGAAAAGTGTGATGAGGCAATTCCGCAAGCTCGAAGGTTAGCACTACCTGGCGTACGCTATTGTGTTCAATGCCAAGCTACTATTGAGCGCAAAAGAGCAGGTGCTAGCACGGTTAACCGACGTGGTAGTAAAGACAGCCAATTACGTTAAAAGGTGCCTTGAGCACCTTTTTATATTAATCTAGAAACGATTCATGTTTTCTTTTTTCTGAATAAGCTCAATAGCATAGCCATCAGGGTCTTTAACAAAGGCTATTTCAGTGGTGCCACCTTTTACAGGGCTAGGCTCCCGGCTAACATTACCACCTGCGGCTTTTATATCTGCACAGGCTTTATAAATATCGTCAAACTCAATCGCGATATGACCATAAGCATTGCCTAAGTCGTAGCTATGCATATCCCAGTTGTAGGTTAGCTCCAGCACTGTGTTATCTTTTTCATCCCCATAGCCTAAAAACGCGAGGGTGTAACGATACTCTTCATTATCTGCGCGACGTAATTCTTTCATGCCCAATATTTGAGTATAAAACGCAATTGATTTGTCCAAATCAGCAACTCGTAACATGGTATGTAATAAACGCATTTGTGCACCTTAGCTTGTGGTTAAATTTGCATAGGCTTTCAATAATACAGGTGCAGTACGCCAATTTGTAGGCTTGTGAAAAAATTCTTTCAGATTTGTTAAACAGGTAAGAAAGGCATGGCTATTTATAATACAGTAATCAACAGAGCTGAGCTCATAGAAAAATAGTGAGTTAGTTTTGACGTAGCCGCACGGCGGTGTTTATCATCGATCGCGAGCAATCGGAGTCGCTATATAAGCTAGCACCAAATTTATTTTAAGCTTTTTCTTGCTGCATCAGTTGAAAGTTTATGTTGCTCCTAAAGTACAATAATTTTAGGTCGTTAATTGGTGCCAATATCGAAAGGGCGAACGGATATAGTAAATCAGCATTCGTTGTAATTTTAAGATTGAATAATACGTGTAAATACTAGATACTGTTTTTATATACAGTTATGGCGATGTTATGAAAAAAGAATTACCAGCAAAATACTATTTAGCGCATTTTAGAGAGCTTATTGAGTTTGTATCCAGCAAGTGTATACACTTGCTTGAACCCAAACATGAAGTGTTTATTGCTAAAATTAACCAGCTTGATGAGCAAAGCCAGTGTATGTTGGCGCGTGTATATTCACGAAAGCCTTATCTAGTACAGGCGCAGTCGCTCAATTATGAAGAAATAGCGTCACCGCATCAGGCTATCTATACGCTAAAAACGGCCGGTATTTTATTTGAGCCAAACGAGCTACACTATACACAGCTTTTAACACATTTAACGAAACCTTCCTTGGTTGAGTTACTAAGTAGTTACCCAGAACAAATAAGCTTTAAAAAGAGCGCTGCTAAAGGCGGGCTAGTGGATATTGCATGTGCATTTTTTAAAGATTGCCCACAAGAGCTTGCCCCGCTTTATAGCCAGTATGTTATTAACAGCCGCAGTGATTTTTACGAGTATTTTGAGTTTTTATTTGCAGGTAAGCTCAGTCGTGGTGATGTGAATCATCAAAACCGGTTTGTAATGCGAGATTTAGGCTTAACCGCGACACGTGAAGGGCACAGTGAGAGTTTATCGCGCTTTGAAACACTTAATGAAGCGCAATCAAACTATTTATTAAATCGCTGCCGATTAACATTTAAAAATATAACAGATGAAAACGACTATGTTGCTTTAGCGTCGCAGGTTTTATTGCAAGTCGCGCATGGTGCAATTGCGGTTGCGTTAAAAAATAAATTATTAGTTAGGCTTTATCGACAATTAAAAGGGGTTGATAGCGAACTTGCCTTTAGCTTACTTGAAGCCTGCATGGATGATAGTGAAGCACAAGAAATTCAAATAAGAGAGCAATACCGACTTAGCAATAAAGAGTGGGTAAAAGCGCGATTAGACGCCATTATCGAAAATCCACTTACTGATGATTTACTGTATTTTGCTGACGATTTTTTAATGCGTAAGTTTAATAAAAAAACACGTTCGCGTTTAAGTGCCATGCTTGCCGATACTCAGTGCGTACTCGAAATAGATGAACTGTACCGAGGTGAAGTAGAGCAGGGCGTAAACGATTATTATACTCGCCAAGGTATGCATGTATTTAATACCGAAAACACGCTTTGGCAAAGTTTATTTGGATTAGTATTTTGGCACGAGCTATTTATAGAGTCGCCTTATCCGCCTTGTAACGAATTTGACATTTATCCGCAGGTATTAAGGCTTGGTAACTTTTATGAAGCGCAGCAAACACAAATAAATAATCGTTTAGCACAGTGCCAAACACCTCAAGCATTACTTAATTTAGTATGTAAAAATGCAGCGCAATATTTTGAGCAACCTAATGGCTTATTTAGCTGGCATAATGAGTTACTACAACCGCTAGAAGCACTTATTTTAAATAGCCCTATTAAGGCGTTAATTACTCATTTAACGAAGATGAGCAAACATTACTTACAGCTAAAAGACGGCTACCCCGACTTAATGGTAATTAATAATGGCCAAGTACATTTTGAAGAGGTAAAAGCCCCAGGCGATAAACTAAGGCGCAACCAACTAACCACCATCGATAACTTAAAAAATGTGGGCTTTGAAGTACATATTGCTGCGGTTAAATGGTTTGTAGACCCTAACCGTGTTTACAGTGTGGTCGATATAGAAACCACTGGCGGTTTGAAAGGCGGCAACCGCATTACCGAAATTGGCCTTGTAAAAGTGCAGCACGGAAAAGTAATTGATAGCTGGACTACCTTAATTAATCCACAGCGACATATACCAAGCTTCATAACATCTTTAACTGGTATTAGTGACAGTATGGTTTATAACGCTCCTGTATTTGCCGAAATAGTACAGCCGCTGTTAGATAAGCTCACAGGCACTATTTTTGTGGCCCATAACGTTAATTTTGACTATGGTTTTATTAAAAAAGAATGCGAGATGGCAGGGCACTTTTTTAAAATGCCAAAAATGTGTACTGTGGTTGAATCGCGCAAAGCGTTTAAAGGACTGAAGTCGTATTCACTGGGTAATCTCTCATCACACTTTAATTTAAATTTAACCAGCCATCACCGCGCCCTTGCCGATGCAACCGCCACAGCTGAGTTATTGTTACTTATTCAGCAATCTCAAACCAACGAATAAACAGCAAGCCTTGACGTAAAAAGTAGTATGAACTTTTAAGCACTTAGCTGGTTTAACTAAGTGCTTTTTTTGTGGTAAAAGGCAGTAACAAGCATAGTCCTACAATTACAAAAAGTGCGGCTAGCGCGTATTGACCTTTGTGGATTGAAATTCGTTCAATTTAGGGGGGATTTAATCGCGGCGCGAGGTTTGTAATCGAGTGGGCTCGGTAACGGCTCCTGCGTTACTCTAATGGCTCGCATCCCTGTAATAATCAGTAAAAACAAAAGGGCAGCGCATGTTTGGTATTTATTATGCTGCGTTATCGCCTATTTATGGGAATAACCACATAGGCTCTGCCTTGCCTAAAAATCCACCATAAAAGGTCAACTCGCCTTAGATGGCGTTGCACTACTCTTAGTTTGTGTATTGAATAAGAATTAATTCGCAGCCAGTTTTTTTTCAAAATCATCTTTAACTATTTCGAGTGCTTTAAGAATGTCTTCTGGAGCAATATCGTGTTGCTCCAGTATCATGATTAAATCGACTGCAAGTTTAATATGTTCAGGCGCTTGATTTAGTGAATTGCTCATTTAAGTCTTTCTTTTTTGAAATTTGGTTAATAGCGACATTAATTGCCGTTTGAACACGTTTTTCCATATGTAAACGCTCAGTTTGTGGTAAGTAAAATGCCATATCTACATCATAACGAATGTATCGAGGAGGAAGTTGATTTAATATAGTACAGCAAAAATCTGCCATTACATCTTCGTTATATTGCTCGCTAAGTTTAAGTTTTATTATTTCTTCAAGAACAATTTTTTCGTAGTAATTGTGTATGTCGTCATGTAATCGCATATTCCTATCACTCTTTTTTATTCCATGCTGTTGATATTGAGTTTATACCAAGGTTCGTCATAAATCGATAGCAGCTTTGAATTGTTATTCGGTATACGGAAGGTTGTTAATTTTATCTGATTTTTAAAGTGAATAGCTGATATAGCTATGCTTTGATCAGAGCAAAATTGGCAGTTAAACACCATAACAAAAGTGTTTTAACGAAGCTGTTGTTTTTCTACTTGTTGTATTTTATCTTCGGTTGCAGAAATTGCTTTTCTGCATCGTCCTAAGCGAGCATGTGTACTTAATATTTCAAGGTTAAGCTTTTGTACTTTAGCAGGCGACGCTTTATCCATTTGCATTTTTCGCTCTTCAATCATAAGCACTAAACGACGTTCAAACTCATGGTTTTGTTTTAATTCGTCGTAAAGTTCGTGCGACGACTGCATTATTTTTTGTACAGCTTGTTTGTAAACCGCTTGTTTTGGGCGTGGTTTATAGTGGCTTTTGTTTTCTTTAACCCAAATAGGCGTTGATTTAATGACGTTAAAAACTGCTTGCACTTGAGTTGCTATACGCTCAAGTGCATAGGTATAAGCGTGGCGATGCTCGCTTGGCGGTAACCTTGACACTTCGTCTTCTATTTCAATTACATAGTCTGCTAAGTTCATGCTTTTTGTACTAAAAACGGCGCGGTCAAACAAGCTAGGTTGCGCTTGCATGTAGCGATTTTTAGAAAAAAGTTTAGCTTTATCAAATTGCTCGGCTTGTTGTTTTAGCGTTGCAATTTGTTGACGTAGTTTATCTGAAGCCATTGAATGCATATTAAAAATAAGCCTCGTAAATTAGTTTTAACGCTAAAAGTATAACCATAGTATTAAAAACAGGACGAATAAATTTACTGCCAAAACGTATTGCTGAATGCGCGCCAAACCATGCACCTAGCATGATAAAAAAGCCCATTGTTATGCCAAGTAAAAAGTTTACATGGCCCAAAGCAACAAAGGTTATCAACGATATAAAGTTAGAAACGAAGTTCATTGAACGCGCTAAACCACAATTGAGTAGCAAGTTCATTTTGTAAAGCATGCCATTCGAGGCAGTCCAAAAAGTACCCGTTCCAGGCCCTGCTAATCCATCAAAAAAGCCTAATGCTAAACCCTGTAGCCATTGTTTTATTTTCATTGCTTTGTTTAGTTTAGGGAGTTCGTCCCCTTCGGTGGTACTTAAATTACCAAATAAGCTATAGGCGGCAACCAAAATAATAATAATCGGGAGTAGTTTATTTAAAAAATCAATACTTAAATGATCAACAATAACAGTCCCTAGGAGTGCGCCTATTGCGGTAGCAATAATGGAGGCAGCCCAAAACTTTGGACTAAATAAATTTTTTTTGTAATAGGTATAGCTTGCCGTTAAAGAACCAAAGCTGGCAGCGAGTTTATTGGTCCCGAGTGTTAAATGTGGAGGTAGGCCAGCGGTTAATAAAGCGGGCACAGTTAACATGCCACCGCCGCCGGCGATAGCGTCTATAAAACCTGCGGCAAGTGCAACAGCACATAAAACAGCCCAGGTTGTTGGATCGAGTGCAAGTTCAAACATTAATAATCTATTTGTCTTTTAAAAGGTGGTAGGGTGTCGAGCATGGCTTTGCCGTATCGCTTGGTAACTAAGCGCCTATCGAGAATAGTAATACAGCCTTCATCACTCTCTTTTCGCAGCAGTCTACCACAGCTTTGTACCAATTTCTTTGCGGCGTCGGGCACGGTAATCGTTAAAAATGGATTTCCGCCTTTACTTTGTACAAATTCTGCTTGTGCTTCTTCTATTGGAGAAGTCGGTACTGCAAACGGTATTTTGGTAATTATTAGGTTCTCTAAATATTTCCCAGGTAAATCAAGCCCTTCTGAAAGGCTCTGTGTCCCGAATAAAATACTGCCTTTGCCTTCGTCTATATTTTTAGTGTGTGCTTTTAGTAAAGCTTCTCGCGACATCTCACCTTGAACTAATAAGTTAAAACCTTTTGTTCTAAGAAACTTTGTTACGTGGTCCATTTGCCAGTAGGAAGCAAACAATACGAGGTTTGCTTTTTTATCGTTTAGATATTCTGGTAATGTTTGAGCTAAATGGTCGCTAAAGTCTTTATCAGTTGGTTCTACTTTCGATACTGGGATACGTAAAGTGGCTTGTTTTGGGTAATCAAAAGGAGAAGGTGCTTTAATAAATTTAACGCCTTCTTCCTTAGCAAGTCCGGTTTCGTAAGCAAAGTGATCGAACGAGCCGAGTGCACTTAATGTAGCAGAGCACAAAACAGCGCCCGCGCATTCTCGCCATAACTTATCTTTTAAATAATAACCGACTTCAATAGGGCAGTCGCTTAATAGATGGTCGTGGTGATTTTTGTATTCAAGGCGTTTTATCCACCTCGCATGAGGCGTACCTTCACCTTTTTTAGCGTAACTAAACCAAAGTTTGTTTAGTTGCTCTAACCGGTTAATATATTGCCCGCTTTCACCTAATATTGGATCGGCAACGTACGGTTTTATATCGCCGTCGCTTACATCTTGCGTAAGGGTGTCGTGCATTTTGTTCAAGTAGCGCAGGGCATCTTGTGTGGCTTCACTTATGTCTTTCGCTTTACTATGCAGCGACTCTGGAATTTCACCGTGCTCAAAGCGATAAGTATCATCTTTTGAGTATTCAAAGTCGGCATTATCAAGAATATCACGCACTACTTTTAAATCTTTATTAGCGTCATTAATACTGTCGCAAAGTTTAAAATTTTGCCCTATTGCTTTTTGGCCTACTAAAATTTTAGCCATTTTTCCACTAAACTTAGTGAGCTTATCAAGCCACTCTATGGTGCCTTTTATTGTGGCAGCAGCAGATGAAAAATCGCGAGTTATATGTGCTAAATGGTGCGCTTCATCAATAACGTAAATGGTGTTGTCGGGCTCTGGTAAAATTTTACCGCCACCCAAATCTAAATCAGCAAGTAGTAATGAGTGATTAATTACCAGTACGTCCATTTGCATCAATTGATTACGAGCAAGCTGAAACGGACATGTTTGATGGGCCTTCATTTGACGCTGGCACGAATGTTTATCGCAGGCTATTAAATTCCACACTCTGTCGGGAACTGTATCAGCCCAGCTGTCTCTATCGCCTTGCCATTTTTTATTTACATACGCGTTGTATAGCTCATTTAAGCATTTGGTTTCCATTGCGCTTAAGGGTGAAGTAAGCGTTGGCATAAAGTCCATCTGTGTTTGGCTATCACCATTTACAGCATTGTGTAGTTTGTGGGCGCAAATATAACGATGACGACCTTTTACTAAATCAAATTTGAAGTCGAGCCCTGAATGCTTTTTAAAGAACGGGAGCTCTTTTGCTATTAATTGCTCTTGAAGTGCAACGGTTGCAGTCGAAATAACCAGTTTCTTTTTTTGTGCCAAGGCCAGTGGCAATGCCCCTAAACAGTAGGCAAGAGACTTACCTGTACCGGTGCCTGCTTCAATAACACATATACGTTGTTTTTTGTGATAGTCGCCTGCAAGGGTTTTTGCTATTTCGGCAACAAGGTAGTTTTGGCTACTTCGCGGGCGGTAATCAGTTAGGTTATTAGCCACATGCTGGTGTACTTGCCTAATTGTTTTTTTTAGTGAGTCAGAAAGCATGGGATGATTTACCTAAAGTATGTATATAATTACAGTGTATATATTAAGTGGGATCGTACATTGACACAAGCAATCTATCAGGGCTTTATTTTATCAAGGCAACAATACTCGTCAAAAAGTAGACGAGGGATCACCTTGTGTTATTGGCTCGTATCAGAGCAAGGTCCTATTAAAGTGCTCGTTGAGGATCAACAAGCTGTGTTTTTTATCCCTCAAGAAAAACATGACTTTGCCAAAGCTGCATTAAATAAGGCAAACCTAAGCGCCAATTTTAAAGTAGTAGACATGCAACATTTTAGTGGAGCTGCATGTATAGGATGTTATTTTAATGATGTAAGTACCCTTTATAAAGCACGTACACTCCTTGAGCCGCACTTAAGTATATACGAAGCCGATATACGTCACAGCGATCGTTTTTTAATGGAGCGTTTTATTAAAGGTGGAGTATGGGTTACAGGGGATGTGTCTCAAAAAGATGGTTTTATTTTAATTAATAATGCCAAATTAAAGGCGAGCCCTGAATATACACCCACGCTGACATCGCTCTCATTAGATATTGAGTGCAATGGTGAAGGCGTACTGTTTTCAGTTGGACTAGTAGGAAATGGCCTTGATACCGTTTTAATGATTGGTGAGTCTCAACAGCATAATCAGCCATTTAATATAGATTGGTGCTTTGACGAGATTAATCTACTACAAAAGCTACAGCAGTATATCAATAATAATGATCCTGACATTATTGTTGGTTGGAATGTCATTGAATTTGATTTTAGCGTTCTTAACACGAGAGCGGAGGCGCTGGGAATAACGCTTAATTTTGGCAGAGAGCAGCAATCTTTAAATATAACAACAGGGCACTATACGCGTCTGTCGTTACCGGGGCGAAGTGTTATAGATGGCATTGATACCTTAAAAAATGCCACTTATCACTTTGACAATTACTCACTTGCGAACATTTCTCACAAGGTACTTGGCGAGTCTAAGTTAATTCAGGCGAATAATCGTTTAAGCGAAATTATTCGCCAATTTAACGAAGATAAATTGAGTTTAGCCGCCTATAACCGACAAGACTGCATTCTCGTTAATAGGATTTTTACTCAGTTACAACTTTTTGAATTTGCAATAGTGAGGACTCAACTAACAGGGCTTGAGCTTGAACGAATGGGGGGCTCTGTTGCAGCATTTACTAACTTATATTTGCCATTACTACATCGCAGCGGGTATGTTGCGCCAAATTTAGGCGATCACGGTTTGTCGTTTGAAAGCCCCGGTGGGTATGTAATGGAGTCAGTGCCTGGGCTTTATAAAAATATACTTGTTTTAGATTTTAAAAGCCTATATCCCTCAATCATGCGAACTTTTTGTATTGACCCTCTTGGGCTCATTAAAGGATTAGATTCACCTGAAAATGCAATTGAAGGGTTTAATGAAGCCGTTTTCTCACGAAATGAACACCACTTGCCAAAGTTAATTAAGCACTTAACACATACCCGCCAGAGGGCAAAAGACACTGAACAGCCAATGCTTTCACAAGCGATAAAAATTATAATGAACAGCTTATATGGCGTACTTGGCTCTAAAGGCTGCCGATTTTACGATCCCCGACTTTCAAGTTCGATAACATTACGCGGGCATGAAATTATGCAAACAACCCGTAAGTGGATAGAAAAGTTAGGTTATGAAGTGATTTATGGCGATACCGATTCTATTTTTGTAAAGGTTGATGATCAGCTAACGGCTTTGAGTTGCAATCAAATAGGTAAAGATTTAACACTCTACATTAATAATACGTGGAGTCATGATATTAAAGAACGTTTTGGGCTTACTAGCTATTTGGAAATTGAGTTTGAAACCCATTACAGCCCATTTTTTATGCCCACAATTAGAGGTAAAAAAACAGGTTCAAAAAAACGCTATGTAGGCCAAATCATTAAAAACAGTATGCCTGAACTTATCTTCAAAGGTATGGAAACGGTACGCAGTGATTGGACCGAACTTGCTCAAGAGTTTCAAACCGAGCTATTTAAAACTCTTTTTAGCGACAGCTTTAACATAGAGCAACTGCATGTAATTATAGATAGTTATACAAAAAAACTACATACAGGGGCGTTTGATAATAAATTGATATACCGAAAACGCTTAGGACAAAACTTAAGTGATTACATCAAAAATATTCCTCCACATGTTCAAGCAATAAAAAAACATAAAGTTAACAACCCTGATTTCGAAGTAAGACGAGGGCAAATAATTGAATACGTTTACACACTAACAGGTGCAGAAATCTATAATACATTTAACAAGTTCAACTATGAGATCTATGTTCGCAAACAACTAGAGCCAATTGCAGAAATGATCACGAGTTCAATTGATGATTCACATGTGCAAAAAACATTATTCGATTGATAGTAAAGCTAATTTTTGTACTTTAATATAGATAGAAATAATAACTGTTTAATTTAATTACTTTAAAGATGCCTTTTTAAGCCTATCTAAATACCCATGTTCTTATATTTTAAATTGAACTTTTATTACAAACTTTCACAAAAAAAACAAACCTTTGTTTTTAAATGGTTTTTATTTTTTTGATGATTGCAGTTATTAAATTGATGATTGTGGTTTTTATATTAAATCAATTACTTATAAATTAATATGAACAGGCAATAAAAAAGTCTTTTGTTATTTTTACTGTATGAAAGTTAATAATGTGTTGACCTCATTGTTTCACTAGTACTATCATTCGTCACTCAACAAAGTCCTATTATAACTTTACAAAGGCTTTCTTAGTATTATTAAACTGGGTTTTGTTGCGCATTAATATTAAAAATTAAGCATATATAATAAATAAGTATTCTAGGGAGAATCTAATGTTAAACAATAAAATTTCAAAGGCAGTTCGCTTAGCGATTGCTTTTGGTACAGCGTCAACAGCTGTTTTTTCTGCAAACTCAATGGCTGCAGATGAAGGCGCAAAAAAAGTAGAACGCATTCAGGTTACTGGTTCACGAATCACTCGAACAGACCTTGAAGGAGCTTCGCCTGTAATAACAATTACAAACGAGCAGATGACAAATTTAGGCTTTCATAACGTACAGGATGTTCTTGAAAATATTACATCAGTTACAGGCGCGCTTACTACACAAAGCATACATGGTTTTACTCCTGCGGCTTCTTCTGTAAGTTTACGTAATGCCGGTTCAAATAGAACTTTAACCCTTGTTAATGGTAAACGTTTAGTACAATACCCAAAAGCATCGGGCGGTACTTCTACTTTCCAAAATACTGGTAATTTACCAACTGAAGCAATTGCACGCATTGATATTCTAACTGCGGGTGCTTCTGCTATCTACGGTGCAGACGCGGTTGGTGGTGTAATTAACATCATACTAAAAAATAACTTCGAAGGTGTTGCAGCTAAAGTTAAATCAACTGGTTATACCGAGGGCGGTGGTTCAACTAATCAATTTTCTTTTTCTGCAGGCGCCAGCTCTGATAAAATGAATGTATCGTTATTTTTAGAATACGAAGATAGCAAAGTTATAAAAGCAACCGATCGTGAGGAGTTTGGTGTTCACACAGATAAGGTTGCATCAACAGAGCGTTCAAATTATAGCTCTTACGGTGCAAGAATCGCTGGTCCTTTCAATTACACTTTACCAAAAGATGAATGTAATACGAATGGATTCTTCTTTGATGATGCAAATGCACGCTGTGGTTTTGATCGTTCATCAATGCGTGATATCAAACCAGAAACGACGAAAGCTATAGCTCTTACTACATTTAACTACCAATTAAGCGACGAACATGAGTTATATGGTCGTGTTCAGTATAGCCGTGGTACTTCAGAACGTAGTATTGAAGCGATGGGAATCAATGATGTAAAAGTAACGGTTGCCGGCGATAAAGCAACTCTGAAACTTGATTCAGATGAAAAAACATTTAACAAATCAACCTTTTGGGGCGGCCAGTTTGCGTCTTCTGATTTTGTAGATGGTGATTACACAGTTATACGTAGATTGCATGAATTCGGTCCTCGTGGAAACGAAACAACATCAATAGAGCATGGCTTTAATCTTGGTTTACAAGGTGAATTAACTGGCGATATTTCTTACCAACTTGAATGGGCATTCAATAATGCCACGGTTGATGTATTATCTGAAACTTATGCAACTAGAAAAGGAATGTTTGAATTTTTATCTGCGGGTGCTAATGGCTTTAACTTATTAAAACCATTTTCTGATGCAGACGTAGAGTCTGTTGCTTATGTTCCGTTTGAAAAGAACAAATCGTCTCAAAATAACTTTTCATTTAATCTATCAGGTTCAGCAATGGATCTTCCAGCAGGTACATTAGACTACTCTGCAGGTATTGAATACACGAAACAAACCTTCGCTACTAATTCTGATACAGAAAGTAAAAAGGGTGCGATTTTGACAACCGGTGGTTCTTCTGGCGCAGGTGCGCGTGATTTCACTTCTTTATATACTGAGATGCGTGCTGATGTTACAGAAACATTAGTTCTTAATGCAGCTTTGCGTTTTGATGATTATAGTGATTTTGGAAGCAACCTTACACCTCAAGTTAGCCTTGAATATAGACCTAATGATGAGCTATTAGTTCGTGCTACATATGCAGATGTATTCCGTGCACCAGATATGCAACGAGTTTACGGTGACCCATCTAACGGTTTTGCTACAGTTATTGACTTTAAACGTTGTCAAGAGTTAGGTGGAGTACCTGGTACTGAGCTTGCTGGATTTACAGAATGTCATGAACACCACATAGATTCTGTTACTGGTGGTAATAAGGACCTTAAAGCTGAAACAGGTTACAGTGTTAACTTAGGTATTGTTTACGGTACAGAAGCTTTCGATGCAACTGTTGATGTATGGAAATGGGAACTAGACGACATGGTTGATTCTGTTAGCTCTACTCGTATTGCTAAAGAGTACCAAACTTATGGTGATAACATTACCCGTGATGCAAATGGTTCTATCACATTGATAAATGCTACGGCTCAAAATCTTTCATTCTCAACAGTATCTGGAGTCGATTTTGATACAGGTTATCGTTTTGATATGAATGATTTAGGTATGATACGCGTAGGTTTACGTGGTACTTATTTACTTAAATCTGAATCAAAACTTGATGCGACTTCGCCTGTAAGAGATGAATTAAATGATTTCGGACTATTACCTGAGCTGAAATTAAATACTTCTATTGTATGGAATATGGAAGACGTGAAAGTAAGTATATTTGGTCGTTATACCGACGGTGTTGGTGGTGATGATTATAATAGCTTAAAAGATTCAACGAGTAATACAGTAAATGGTGGGGACATTACTGTTGCATCTCATATTGTATGGAATGCATCAGTTAAGTATAACTATAATGAGAACTTTGATATTTTAGTTGGTTCGTCAAACATATTCAACAAAGGTCCTAATTTGGACCCATCAGATGCTTCATGGCCGCATTACCCAAGAAGTTTGTATAATGCTAATGGACGTTCAGTTTACGCTCAATTTGATTTAAGATTTTAATTTTAAATAGATAATTTAGAAATAAACTAATATTAAAAGAGGCTAAGAAATTATATTTTTTAGTCTCTTTTTTATAGTAGGTTAATTTCATTACTTAACATGGCTACTAGTAAATAAGAAAGGTAATCTATCAAGGTTGCACCGGCTCATGATTGCATTATATCTATAATATGCAGATAAACTTTTTCTACTTTTCATTGAATTCCTGTAATTTAATTGTTTACCCTAATTAGTAAAATTAAAGCTTAAACGTTCTGACCATTCTTTGCTAAAATCTCCTCACTCAAACCTAATTGTCTTCCCATGAGCTATAAACTAAGACCTTACCAGCAAGAAGCGGTAGAGCGAACCGTTTTGCATTTTAGAAAAACCAATGAGCCTGCTGTTATTGTATTGCCTACTGGTGCCGGTAAGAGTTTAGTTATTGCTGAACTTGCCCGCATTGCTAAACAAAAAATATTAGTACTCGCTCACGTAAAAGAATTAGTTGAGCAAAACGCACAAAAGTACAAAAGCTTTAATTTAGAGGCGAGTATATTTTCAGCAGGTTTGAAAGAAAAATCGCTTACTCATCAAGTTACCTTTGCTAGTGTGCAATCGTTATCTCGCAATTTAGATAAATTGAATGAGCATTATTCTTTACTTATTATTGATGAGTGCCACAGAGTAAACGGCGATAAAAAAAGCCAATACGGTAAAGTGATTAATGCGTTAAAAATACATAACCCTGAACTGAAAGTACTGGGTTTAACCGCAACGCCTTTTCGATTAGGTATGGGCTGGATTTACCATCATCATTATCATGGCTTTGTGCGTGGCAATAGCGAGAGTCCTTTTAAAAACTGTATTTTTGAATTGCCTTTAAGGTACATGATCAAAAATAATTACCTTACCCCTCCGAATGAAGTGGATGCTGCTATTAGCCATTATGATTTTTCTGCTTTGAATGCAAATGCATCTGGGCAATATACGACCGATGACATGAATGCGCTTTTAAAAAAGAGTACCCGTGCAACGAAAACTATTTTACAGCAAGTAATTCAATACAGTGAAGAGCGTGAAGGTGTTATGGTTTTTGCCGCCACGGTAATACATGCTCAGGAAATATTAAGCTACCTACCAGCTTATCAAAGTGCACTTATAACAGGTGATACGCCAAACACTGAGCGCGATAAAATCATTAAGCAATTTAAAGCTAAGCAATTAAAGTATTTAGTTAATATATCGGTACTAACAACCGGCTTTGATGCGCCTCACGTCGATTTTATTGCTATTTTAAGACCAACGGAATCTGTAAGTTTATATCAGCAAATAGTCGGACGAGGGTTAAGATTGTCGGATTCAAAGAAAGATTGTTTAGTTATTGACTACGCTGGTAACGGTTTTGATTTATTTTATCCTGAAGTAGGTGATAAAAAAGGTGATAGCGATAATGATCCCGTTCAGGTAGTTTGCCCTGGATGTGGTTTTGCGAATATATTTTGGGGTAAAACTGATTCAGCAGGAAAAGTAATCGAACACTTTGGTAGGCGCTGTAAAGGTTTATTAGAAGACGATGCGGGGCACAAAGAACAGTGTGATTATCGCTTTAGATTTAAAGAGTGCGAGCAGTGCGGCGCTGAAAATGACATTGCAGCACGAAAGTGCCACGATTGCGGTGCAGTAATGGCTGATCCTGATGACAAACTAAGAAATGCGCTTAATTTAAAAGATGCATTGGTATTAAGGTGCAGCGGGCTTAGCATTTCCTTGCTAAAAGATGAAATGATTAAAGTTACGTATTTTGATGAAGATGGTACAAGTTGCGACGAGATTTATAATATGGGTAATAAAGGTGCGCAATATATTTTTAATAAACAGTTTGGTAAGCGGGTAGGGCATGGGCAAATGCCAATAGATTTTAAATCGGCGCAGCAGGTTTTTGATGCACAATTTGATTTAGTGTCACCTGATTTTGTTATTGCTCGTAAAAGTAAAAAATATGGTTGGAAAGTAGCAGATAAGTTATTTGACTATAAAGGGAGTTTTAGGAAAGCGAATCAGTTAAGCCGTTAAGCTTAACTGATGAATATTTTAGACTAACAGCGTTTAAGCCTCTTCACTGTCCATTAATCCCCAGCCATCGCCATAGCCGTTAGAGCTATTGGCAATGCTTTCAATGTATTGCTCAGCTTGACCAAGTAATGTGTGCTCAGGCACCATTTGAACTTGAGCAATCACTTCCCAAACACCCGTTTCGGTGCATTTTTCAATTTTAGCATTTTGTACTAAGGCATCAGTGACGATTTCCTTTGCAAACTTTTCTGCATCAGCTTGTTGTTCAAATAAAATATAAAAATCAACTTGGTGCATTTTATTTAAATCGATGCCTTCAGCGGCTATTTCGGCTAAAAGTTGGCCGTTATCATCATCAGGAAATTGCATTAAAAAACTCATTAAATTATTTTGTGCTTGTTATCGCTATTGTAACCAAAATAAACGCATAAGGCGTACTAATTTTAATATTTGAATTAATGCTGGGCTCATTATTACTATGATAATATGCGAGCTGAAATCAACGACATTTTAAAAATATAAAGCAAAGGATATTTACTTGTTCAATCAGTTTTTACGTTGTATGTGTGTCTTCTTCATTTTTTTTAATACGCAGGCTTTTTCTTCTGAGAAAGTGATTGAAGATTATGAAATAAAAGGGCTTGGTGGCGAGCTAGAAAATAACGTTGCTCTGTATTTAAAACAACTCATTGGTGAAAAACCAACACGCACACTGCGCCGCTATGCTAAAAAACAAGTTGAAAACAGTATAAAAGCGCTAGGTTATTACAGCCCTGTTGTTGAGGTTGATTTTGACAAAAACGACAGCGACTTGATTGTTAAAGTTGAACGAGGCCCTGCAACCCGAATTGAGTCAATTAACGTTGCTTTAAACGGGGATGGTAAAAATGATGAAGCTCTTCAAGCATTAGTAAAAAACATCAATATTAAACAAGGTGATGTTTTAAATCATGGTATTTACGATTCAGCCCATAAAAAAATAGAGTCGATGTTATTAGAATTAGGTTATTTTGATGCAAAATGGCCAGCAAGAAAACTAGAAGTGTCGCTTAAAAAAAATAGCGCAGCTATTACGTTTTTAATTGATACCGGTGTGCGCTATCAGTTTGGTAATGTTGATATAGCGAATAAAACACCGGCTGCAAAATATATTCGATCTTTAGCGCCTTTCTCTGTGGGCCAGCCCTATAAATCAACGCTTATTGCCGATTACAATCTTGATTTATCAAGTACCCCTTACTTTGCAAGTGTGCGTGTATACGCTGATATTGCAGCACGTAAAAATAGCCAAGTGCCAATTAAGGTCGATGTTTTACACAAACCAGCAAATAGTTATGAAATTGGTGGTGGGTATAGCACCGATTTAGGCCCCAAAGTACGTTTTAAATGGTCTAAACCATGGATAACAGAAGATGGGCATTACCTCGAAAGCAATCTAAATGTGTCACAAAAGCAGCAAGACATTTCAATGGCCTACACGGTACCTATTGATGATCCTAATGATGACTTATGGCGCTTCTCGGTCGGTTACAAATTAGAAGATGAACTGACAAACGATACCTATAGCAAAATATTAACAGGGCAAGTCCAGCGCCAATGGTTGACTGAAAACAAGTGGGTAAGAACCGCATTTTTACGCCGCGACCAAGAAACCTATCGAATAGGCGATGAAGTAGAAAAAACCACTGAAATGCTAATGCCGGGCATTAGTTATGCACGTAAAAAATCGAAAGGGGGAACTACGCCTTATTGGGGAGAGCAGTGGTTGGTATCTGCTGAATTCGCTCTAGATGACATGCTCTCGAGTACTAATTTAATAAGAGTGCAATTGCAGCATGCTTGGTTGAGGACGTATTTAGATCGCCACTTAGTTTTTTTAAAAGCCAATGTGGGAGCCATGCTTGTTGATGATATAAGCAACGTACCATTTTCACTGCGCTTTTACGCCGGTGGTGATCAAAGTGTTCGAGGCTTTGCGTACCAGTCTATTTCACCAGAAAACGACGAAGGAGAATTGATTGGGGGTAAGTATTTACTATCAGCCACTGTTGAATATAATTACCAGTTTGCTCAAAATTGGCGAGCTGCTTTGTTTGTAGATGGTGGTACGGCAACAAATGATTTTTCAGACCAATTTGAAGTGGGTGCTGGGTTTGGCTTTCGCTATTTAACACCTGTGGGCCCTGTCAGAATCGACCATGCATGGGGCGTAACTAAAGACAGTAAAAGTACGCGTTTGAGTATTACTATAGGGCCTGAAATTTAATGTCAGTATTTAAAAAAGTAACCGCAGTCGTCAGTGCCATATTAGTGAGCCTTTTGGTTATATTATTTTGTTTATTATTTACCGCGCCGGGTAATCAGTTTATAGCTTACAGTGCTAATAAAGCAGTGGATGGTTTGAACATAGATATAAAAAATGGGCGTTTTTTATATAACGATACGTTTAACGTACAATTTAAGAACGATGGACTTGATTTTAACGCTCAGCAATTAAAGCTCAATTTATTTTGGTGGCAGTGCGATGGTATTTGTATAGATAACTTCAGCGCTAAATCTATAGATTTAACGTTACTAAACACCACAGAGTCACAAGAGCAAATCCCTGCACAGACACTTGAAAAAATCAGTTTACCTTTTAATATCGCTGTAAAAAACATTACGATAAATAAATTTACTCTAGAGCACCCAAGTGCAAAAGTAAGTGTTAATAACTTTAAACTTTCAGCAAGAGCAGACGATTCAAAGCTAACGGTTAAAAGTCTGAATATCCCCAGTATATTGGTTGCATTAAAAGAGCAAGACCCTAAAGCACAAACTGCGCAAAATACTCAAGCGCCCCTAACGCAGCTACCAGCATTGCCTAATATAGAATTTACGTCACCACTTGACTTAGTCATTGAAGAGTTTGAAATTGCTAAAGTCACGATTGAGCAAGACGAAATTCAGTATGTGATTGAGAGCATAGCGCTGCAATTAAGTGTGGAAGATGCAATTGTTAATTTAGAGTCATTATCAGCAAAGTATGAACAGTGGCAGCTTAATACGCATCTTAACGCAGAGCTTGCAGGGAACTTGCCCGTAAAAGGGAATGTTGTTTTACAAAGTGAAGAGCACCAAGCCAACTTGCAGTTGAGTGGTGATTTATCAAACTTAAACCTAAATTTAGAAACGCAGGGACAATACCCGCTCAATGTAACGGCAACAGCAAATTTAAAGCAAAAAAACTATCCGTTTGAGTTAAATGGCAAAATTAAACAGTGGCTTATTGATGCACAAAGTAATGAGCTTAAAGTGCAAAATGTTAGTCTTAATGCACAAGGTAATGCCGACGACTATCAGCTTACATTGCAGGCGAGTAGCCAACTAGGTGCGTACCCAGCGGTTGACTTAAATACCAAATTAAAAGGCAGTCTCAGCAAAGCAGCCTTACAAGCGCTAAGTATTAAAGCGAACGAAAGCAGTGCCACTATAAACGCTAATATTGATTGGCAAAAAGGCATACAGGCTAACTTTAATGGCACGCTTGCTAACTTAAAAGCGCAGTACTTAACTGATGCCATCACCAGTGATATTTCAGGTCAGTTTAAAGGCTCGTTTAATGCCGCTGACGATAAATGGCAGCTACAAATGAATAATACAACGTTAAGCGGATTACTTAACGACGTACCGTTAGAGTTCGCTTCAAACTTTAAGCTAGACAATACGTTAAAAGCTAATATTGATAGCTTTTATTTAACTAGCGGCATCAATGAGTTAGCATTAACCGGACACGTTGACGACACTTGGCAGGTTGATGGCAAAGTAATGCTAAAAAGTGATGATGAGGCTAATTTGCCATTTATTGCTAATGGCAATGCTGATTTAAAAGTGAGAGGGGATAGGCTTACTCCATCCGTTGACTTGGCGTTAATGCTAGAGAGCTTTATTTTTAATGAAATTAATATAAATAAACTGTCACTAAAAGGGCATTTAGATACCGCAGCCGATTGGCAAACCGATGTTGCGGTAAGTGTTGGCTCGGCACTTGTGGTCGAACAGCAAATTAACAGCGTAAAAATTGATATTAGTGGCGACAAAACAGATCACCAAGTTACCACATTAGTAGATGCAGAAAAAGGCGCTGTAGAGTTTGAAGTTAACGGAAAAATGAATAGCAGCGTATGGAATGGTGAAATAAGCAATATAACGTTGAGTGATAATAAATTAAGTTTTAGTAACACAAAAAAAATTGCCTTAATGGTAAACACACAAAATAATGACTTTGATGTAAGTGCGCATTGTTGGCAATCGGCGAAAAGTAAATTGTGCATAGATACTTTATTGCAAACGAATACACTTGGGCAGCTTAGTGCAAAGCTAAGTAACTTATCACTTGAAGAACTCAAGCACTTATTGCCCAATAATATTCGCACACAAGGCGACGTAAAGGGTGACTTTGCTGCAAACTGGCAGTCAGGTACGCTTAAAACATTACGCGCTAACTTAAACGCCAGTGAATTAACCGCAATTCTCACCTCAGAAGAAGACCGCTTTAAATTGCCAATAGAGACATTACACATCAGTGCGTTTTCAGATTCGCAAATAGGCAAGTTTGAGGCTAATTTAGAATCCAGTGTACTGGGTAAAATTACCACGCAAATAAATATCGATGATATACAAAATAAACAAAGTCTAAAGGGGAATGTGAATATAGATAAGGTTTTATTATCAGACATACAACCTTTCTTAGAAACACTTGAACAGATAAAGGGCGCTATCAGCGGGCAAGTGGCCTTAACCGGTACGTTAAAGGATCCTCTTTTAGATGGCGAACTGAATATTGAAGACATTAATTTAGCAGGTGAACAGCTGCCTATTGCTCTTGAAAAGTCGAATGTAAATATCTTATTTAACAAAACAACAGCAACAGTTAAAGGCAATTTAAACGACCCTCAAGGTGGCAAAATTAAGTTAAGTGGTGATATTGATTGGCAAGGCGAACAACCTATCGTTAACGTATCTGTATTAGGTGAGCAATTTTTTGTACGTGCGCAGCAAGGTGTTGTGTTTAAAGTATCACCAAATTTAAAAATAGGCTTAGCCAATAACGCATTAAAGCTTGTTGGTGAAGTGATTGTACCCTATGGCCGTATAGAGATTGAAGAGCTGCCAGAGGGGGCGGTACAAGTGAGTGATGATGAAATTATTGTGGATCAAAAATCAGCAGCAACTAAAAAGATGCCTTTTGATTACGATGTTGACTTAAAACTTATTTTAAAAAATGATGTGAAAGTAGAATCCTTTGGTTTGGCATCAAGAGTCGCTGGAGATTTAGCGATTAAAATGAGCCAAGGAGCGCCCACTATTGCAACTGGTGAGCTAAATTTAATTGAAGGGACTTACTTAGCATTTGGACAAGATTTAATAATAAGGACAGGTCAAATTGGCTTTAGTGGCTCTATAGAGCAGCCATACTTAAATATTAAAGCTATTCGTAATCCAGAAAATACTGCAAATGATGTTATTGCAGGCGTTACCCTTACAGGTACTATAAAGCAGCCAACACTTAAAATATTTTCTGAGTCTGCAATGGATCAAGCTCAAGCACTTGCGTATTTACTTAATGGGCAACCACTAGGAGAAGGTGACAGCTCAAGCGACGCTATGCTCACACAACTGCTACTTTCTCAAGGTGTGAGCCGAAGTGAGGGGGTGGTTTCTAAGGTGGGTGAGACGTTTGGTTTGTCGGATGTGAGCTTAAGCTCTAAAGGTACTGGCGATAACACCAAAGTAGAAATATCTGGTTATGTTGCACCTAGTTTGCAAGTAAAATACAGCGTTGGTATTTTTGACTCATTGAGTGAAGTGGCTGTGCGCTATCAATTACTTTCACAGTTATATATAGAGATAACCAGTGGGTTGTATCAAAATGTTGATGTGCTATATAAATTTGACTGGGAATAACTAAAATAATAATTCTAAGGATGTGAGTGATGAAAAAAATGATATTGTCGGTTTTGTTAGCCGCTTTACTAAGTGGTTGCGCTCAAATACGTAACAAGGACGTTACTAAACAATCGTTACCTTTAATGAGCGCGAGTGAGGTAGTTGCCAGTGCAACAGATAACGACTGGCGAGTAGTTGACGGTCAAAATATTTTAAAGATAACGCTGCCAACGGGCGATGCGTATATTGAGCTTAATGAACAGCTTGCCCCAAAGCACACTCAAAATATTAAAAAGTTAGCGCGAGAAGGGTTCTATAAAAATACTAGCATTTATCGGTTTGTTGAAGGTTTTGTCGCACAAGGTGGCGACAGCTCGAGTAAAAAGTTAATTAAAACGGCAGATAAAACAGTTCCTGCTGAGTTTTATTTAACAACAAATAAACCACTTTTAATTACTGAGCTAAATGGCGACGGATATGCGCCAGTTACCGGTTTTTTAAACGGCTTTGCAGTAGCTCAAAATTCAGCACATACGCAAACATGGCAAGTACACTGCAGTGGTGTGTTTGCAATGGCGCGCGATAACGATATAAATAGTGCGAGCACGGAGTTTTTTGTAACGATAGGGCAAGGGCCGCGTTATCTTGATAAAAATATTACGGTGTTCGGCCGAGTGCTAGAAGGGATAGAGCATTTTAACCGTTTAGCGCGTACACCAATTGAAGGTAAAGCATTTAATCCAATTACGAATATACAAGTGCTTGGCGATGTCCAAAGCGATAAAAGTATCTTTAAAGTAATGAAAACAAATTCACCGGTGTTTAAAAACTTGATCAGTGCTCGTAAAAACCGTAATGAACCTTGGTTTGTTAAAGCACATAACTACGTTGATGTGTGTGGCATGCCGATACCCACTAAGCGCGAAGTTATACCAATCCGCAATAATACTTAATCATTTTGCGGGGCTAAACGTGTCGCTATCTGCGTTAAAAAATTCTCATTTACGACTGCATGGATGCAGAAGGTAGAGCAATGCAGGAGCAATTGCCGAGAACAACTAAATAGCGATTTTTTTGCCTAGCTATCAACACGTTTTCCTAGCCTCAAAATAGCTCACTTAATTAAGCGAATTGGTATTAATTAAATATACAAATAGAAAAGGAGCCAAGGCTCCTTTTTCAACACTCATATTCCAGTGTAAAAAAACTTACTGACGATTAATTTTAACCGCGAACGGTGTATCGTTATAATCCGTAGAGCGATACGGATTTATATCAAGCCCACCACGGCGGGTATAACGTGCGTAAACCTCTAGCTCTTTAATATTAAGCTGCGTGGTTAAATCGCTATAAATACGCTCTACACATTGTTCATGAAACTCGTTATGTGTTCTGAACGAAATTAAATAACGTAATAGTGACTCTCTGCAAACTTTCTCTCCCGTATACCTAATAATAATGCTGGCCCAATCAGGCTGCGAGGTAATTAAGCAGTTAGATTTTAGTAAGTGGCTATGCAGGGTTTCAGTTACGAGTTCATCACGTTGTGATTTAAGCGAATGCGCGTCAATATGGTAATTATCAATTTCAATATCTAAGTCATCAATACATTCGCCAGGCAGGGGGGTGCATGGTAAGCAATTAAATTCATCAGCCTTATATAAGGTTACTTTTACGGGGCTGTTAACCGCGCTTGATAAGTCATCAATTAAGTGCTGTTTTACTACCTCAATGCTTTCAAATCGGGTTTGGTTAAAGCTATTCAAATAAAGTTTAAACGACTTTGACTCAATAATATGGCTGCTCTGACATTCAAAAATAAAGAGGGCGACAGCCACTTGTGGTTTGCCTTTAGCATTAAGCCATGAAAGCTCGTAACCAGTCCAAATGTCTTGTCCTTTAAACGGGAGTGCGGCTTCATCAATATTTAAAGCATCACGATTTAGCTTGCGTGCAATAGGGAAAAGCAAGCTCGGTGTATACACATCCACATACTCGGTAGATTGGCCTAATACACTGCCTTTTAGATCTGGAGAATTGCTGTAATCTGTCATGTTTGCTCTTAAATAGTTACAATAGGAGCATTATATCTAATTTGAATGAGTTTCACAGTATGTCTGTTGCTATGCAGTTAGCCCAACTTCACACACAATTTAGTGAAAAAACCTTTAAAAAAACCTCAAAATACCCGCTGATTGCTCATGATGAGCAGTGGCCAAGTCCGTGCGAAGTAGGAGAGGTAGACGAGCAAGGAAACATTCAGTGGCAGGGGGCTTTGCAGCAGCCTACGGGGTCACTAAACAATTTAGCCAGTGCACTTGAGCTTGAATTTCCAAAAGAGCTTAGTATTTTATACGGGTATATGTACGGCGGCAGTATTTTAGCCAGTATTGATGGCCACAAAGTGGAATTACTTCAAGCGTGGAATGAAGAAGACTTTAATTTATTACAACAAAATATAACGGGTCACGTTTTAATGAAACGTAAGTTAAAACAGCCAGAAACGGTGTTTATTGGTTTAACAGATCAAGATGATTTGCTGGTAAGTGTTTTGATTCACACCGGTGAAGTGTGTTTAGAGCACGTAGGCAAAAAAACACACCATGTACTGGCACCAAATATTGATGCTTTTTTAAAGTCGCTAGAGGTTTAGAGTCTATTCAACAATCAGCTCGGTGCAGTTAGCACCAAGCTGTTTTTGCTCATTGATTTAGCGTGATCACTGAAAATCCCACGATATATTAGATACTAAACCACACGGCTCACACCTAAAGTCGAATAACCCAAACCACGGCTCAGGTAATTTCCAATTGCCATTACAGCTAGGGCATTTTCGCTCAAGCTCAGACGCTTTATCTACACCGCCCACGCGGTATAAATAATAATAGGTCGGTTTTTTGGTTAAAAAGCTAATGCGTTTTGTTATGTCTTTTCCGCGTCTAAATAAGTCGCTTTTAATACTCGATATTTCTTCAAGTGCGGGGAATTCACAACGGGTTGCGCCGTTAATTTGAATTTGATCGCAAGCTTGCCAGTCCTCTTGCCACTTTATAAGTGTTTTGTAATCACCATTGGCAATTGCTGGAATACGAAATAACGGCACAGGTAAAAAGTCATCACCACAATAAAGTGGGCTGCAAGTGTGTACATACGTGGTATATAAAACATAGCTCGATGGCTCTTTACAGCAATCAGCCCCGTTGGAGTGAATATCTTGTCCAATTATTTTTACTTTTGGTGCAAGTAATCCAGCACTGTGTAATTTTTCGATACTGTGTTTAACAAACGGACTATTATTTAGCGGATGCATGGCATCTTCCGTCGGGCACATAACACGGGTAATAAAAAAGCCATCCTTTAAAACGGTTGGAAATTCTTCACCCATTATTTGACCATTAAAACGAAGCGCATTCACTAAGCGATTTATTGCTTGTTCGGCTTGCTCTAGGGTGGTGTCTTGGTAGCAATCAAAAGTTAAATCAACAACGAACATGTATAGTCTCAAATTATTTTTGTTCTAGCAGCGCAAGCAATTTATCGAGTTTTTGCTCAATTCTATCTAACTGACTGGTTTTAAGCTCAGTATTATCTGGCTGCTGTGGGTTTCTCATGAAGTTATTAATTGAATCAGGGTTATTTTTATATTGACTTACAGCAGCAATAATCATCGGCATGGGAACCGGTTGTGCCAAACGACTTTTAGTTAATGCTACAGTAGGAGTTTTGCCTTCACCAAGAAGGACTTTAATTGCATCAAATACAACTGAATTCATTAGGTATATAACTCTTTAATAAAATAAATACGCAGCATGTAAATGCTGCGCAGGTGCCATGTTAGCAATAAATAAGGGAGAGGGACATTAAATAAAATTACTTACTTTGACGAAGGCGTACATCTAACTCGTCAATTACTTCACTCCAATCACCGTCTTCTGCAAGGGATTCAGCTAAAAAGTGCTGTTGTGCTTCATCCCAAAAAGAAGCTTCTTGGAGCAGTGTTGTGTCTTGTAAGTCATGCGAGGCAATAAACTCATCTATTTGAGCTTCTGAGTTCGGTAACCCAAGTTGTGCAAATAGTGTTGTGATGTCGTGTTTCGTCGTGTCCATGATCTTGCTCCTTAAATGAATGAAAATTCATACTAGTACCTTACTGTATCTCTTGCTAGTTAAACTCTCGCTGAATTTACGGTTAATAATTTTAGGTATATAGTTAGGTATAAAGTTAAACAGCCTATAGCTAAAATAATAAAGGAAATACAATGAGTGTAGCCACACAAGCAGACACGTTCAGCGTACAGTATTTAGCGGCAGAAGATATTAGTACTGCAGCGAGCCTAATTTACCAGGCTTATCATGACGATCCCGTATTACAAAACATGCTCGGTCATAGTGAAGAAAATAAATCGGCTTATGAAAAAAAATTACGATCATTAATTCGCGAAGAACTCAGTAGTTTTTGGCAAGAGAAACAACCGCTTATTGGTTTATACCGTGACGATAAATTAAAAGCAGTGGCCTGTGTATTTGAATCAAATAGCCAACTGCAAGCCCAACGTTATTGGCACTGGCGATTAAAGTTGATGCTAAGTGCTGGTTATTTGCAGACCAATCAGTTAATTGAAAAAGAACAAACAATTAGAGATGCCCTTACAGATAAAGGTAATTACTACTTTTTAGCATTTATCGCTGTAGATCCGCATTTTCATGGGCAGGGGTTTGGTCGCTATTTATTAAGAGGGTTAGATGATTTAGTTAAATCAAATACTAATTCAACCGGTATGGCTGTATTTGTTACGCGTAAAGAGCATATTGAATTTTTTAAAACCGAAAAATTTGAAGCATTTAAACACCTTACTTTTAACCAAGTAGAGGGCGAGTTACTGTTTAAATCAATAATTGAGCCAGCTATTTAAAATTATAATGTAAGCCAATGCGCCCAAACGGACATAAGACCGTGAGATATATCTTACATTGTCGTGAGCATTCTCAGTTAAAGGCTATTAATAAGTAGCCTTTTTTCATTCAAGCTATTGTTATTTAAAATCTATTTTTATTTTTCATTTTTGTGACGTTTATTTATTTAATGTTAAGTCCTATTTCTCCCCCCTGATTGCTTTAAACTTCTCTTTGTCAAGACGACATAGCTCAATGACTGAGTTACTGCCAAGGATACGGAATAGGCAACATAGCAGAAGCTCGCAGGATGCAAAAAGGACAAGTTAACAAGGACGAACAGGAAGTGCATAATGCACTAAAGTGGCAGGAGCTACTAAAGGATTACAATGGACGATGCTACAGGATGTAGCCAAGCGTTAGTTTACGCAATTTGCCAAGGAGGCAAGAGGATAACGCAGGATGCAAAAATAGCAGGCGCTATTTAAAGGATTACCATGGACGATGCTACAGGATGTAGCCAAGCGTTAGATTACGCAGTTTGCCAAGGAGGCCAAAGGACATTGCAGGATGCAAAAGTGGCAGGAGCTACTTCAAAGGATTAACATGGATGATGCTACTGGATGTAGCCAAGCGTTAGTTTACGCGGGTTTGCCAAGATGGCTATGGATATTGCAGGATGCAATGTGAGGGTAGACAAGGTTGTTTACTCGTTCAGGGGATGATAATACGGATTTATAGATAACGGATATCTAGCAGGAAGCAGTCCAATTGGGGCGTAACTTTAGTTACGCCTTAGTTTTTTGTGTTGGATTAATTACCTATCTATAATGCCAGTATAATATAATACCAAACTGCATAAATCTTTGATCAATTTAACAAATTAAATTGCACTATAACGTCGTTAAAAATTTTCAATTTAGTACAACTAAATACAAAAATTTTTGCCTAGTTCTAACGTAATTTTTTTAACGTAAAATAGACCCATATATAGGCAAATTGGTATAACAAGGCTTATATTTTATGCGGCGGAACAACCACACTTTTCAAAAACTCATTCTCCATAATTAATACACCTTGATAAGCATTTTCACCATCGCTTGAAAATTCAAATATAAATTCACTTTTGATGCCTGGCTTGCCGTTCTTTAAAAAACCAAAGCGGCGTTTTGTGCATGCAACACTCATCAACTGCACCTGCAGTTGCTCACTTTGACGTTTAGCATGAACGTTCGCCGCTTCAGCAACCTTTCGGTTAAGCCAAAATAAGTAAATTACACTACCAATAAGTATGAACGTCCATAAACTTGCCATTTAAGAGAATAACCTTCCAATTGCACGCGCGAGGGTTTCGCTACGATTTTCTTTACGTAATAAGCCTAATAAATGCGGGCGAATAGTCGGTATTGCAACTAAGTCAGCAAAAATACTGGGAAACAATTCTTCAATTTTTTGATGATGTGCGCAATTATCCATAAATACATGTAAGCGTTCAGGGTTCTCTAATTGCTTAAAACACCGTCCAGCTATTGTTAATAATACATCAGAGTCTTGCCCCACCGGTGAGCTTAATACATTATCAACTAATTGAGCGCATAGCCCTTGAGCTTGACCTTTTGATGCAGATCTTAGTGCTGCGGTTATAGCCACTGTGTCGTTGTTACTAATTGCGGCCTGCGTGTAATTAACAAGTAACTCACTCATTGATGTTGGTATTTCAACGTGTTCAAGCATGGCACTGAGTGGTTGCAGTACTTCAACGGGCAAATGTGGCCATGCTTTTTGCAGATTACTTAAGTTTGTATCGCTGTCTAAGCGCAGTGCAAAATCGGCAATACCCTGCAGTGCAACACTTTGCCAGTTACCAAAACCAATCTTACCGCTAAAGTATAACTGCGCATGCTCGTAGTACTGCGACGCAGGCTGTTTTAATAGTACTTTTACTTGAGCGTTAAATGCCGCTAATTTATTTGCGTTTGGCGTAAAAACATAAGGGTTATTATCAAGCTTTCCATCGGCTTGCTCACCTGTAATTTCAGTCCCTAGCGCTTGAATAACCATATCAGCAAAGTGATCGCGACTAGCACTTACCAGCATACTTTGTTCATCAAGTGGGAACTTTAAAAACCATACATATGGCTCTTTACTGGCTTTAATATCCCAAAATTGAATGGCGAGCCATGCATGCCCTGCAAGTGGATAAGGGTAAGGCACTTGAGCTTGTTCAATAGCTAAAAACTGTTTTTTATCAAGCTTAGTAATGTGCCTGCCAATATCAAAAGCACGCCACTGAGTACCCGCACCATCTAAAAGCTGACCTAATGTAGCTATTTGATCACTCATTGTTTTCTCAACTGTTTTTACTGCAAAATTACATTAATTATACGCCATAGCCGCCTATGAGGGAACAGGGTATAATTGCATTACATATATAAAAGAGGGTGGTTATGTACCAGCAAACCCAAACTTATTTAGTGCAGCTAACGGCACTTTTACAAAAGCATGCGCTTTGGCAAAGTGAGCCAATAGACGCTGATGCACTGCTTTCAAACACTCCTTTTTGCCACGATACAATGGCGTTTGAGCAGTGGTTACAATTTGTATTTATTGAAAAAGTACAACAACTAATAATGCATAAGCAACCATTGTCACGTAACTTTGATATTGCCCCTATGGCGCAAATGACGCTTATGAATAAAGCAGGAAATGCTGAAATAATTGAATTGCTAACAGCCCTTGATACCTTTTTAGGAGAACCAAATGAGTGAGCGCCCAGCGCCTATTGAATATGGCGAGCTGACAATTTTGTATCAAGATGAAAACTATGTGGCTATAAATAAACCCTCTGGTTTATTAGTGCATCGCTCGTTTTTAGATAAACACGAAACCCAGTTTGCTATGCAAATGCTGCGCGACCAACTAGGGCAACATGTATTTCCAGTACATAGGCTCGATAGACCAACATCGGGTGTATTGCTGTTTGCACTGAGCTCAGAAGCGGCTCGCGATATGAACCAGCTATTTATTGAAGGGACCATTGCTAAGCGCTATTTGGCCTTAGTGCGTGGTTTTGCACCTGAGTCGGTATTTTTAGATAAACCACTGAAAGAAGAGCTCGATAAAATAGCCGATAAGTTTGCAGATCAAGATAAAGCACCGCAAGAAGCGCAAACTCAGTTTAATTGTTTGCACCAAGCTGCACTGCCTATTCCCATTGGTAAATACCCAACAGTGCGTTATTCGTTAGTTGAGTGTTTTCCAAAAACAGGGCGCAAGCATCAAATTCGCAGACACTTAAAGCACTTATCACTGCCTATCATTGGTGATGTGAATCACGGTGATAACCAGCATAATCAATTTTTTAGAGAGCATTTTGAGCTAAGACGGCTAATGTTATTTGCAACAGAGCTTAGTTTTGTGCACCCTTATAGTAATGAATCAATAACAATTAAAGCGCCACTAGGTGAAGACATGCTTGAAATATGTAAGCAGCTAGGTTGGCCAGAGCAAGAAAAGGATTATTAATGGCACATATTAGTATTTTTGTAGGCAGCGTTAATGGCGGTGCAGAGCGTTTAAGCGATGAAGTTGCAACCACAATTGAGCAAGCGGGTCATACTGCAACAGTAATTACTGAAGCATCACTTGATGATATAAAAAATGCATCGCATATTTTAATTGTTACCTCCACAACAGGCCAAGGTGATGTACCGAGTAATTTGGCAGGATTGTACTTTGCAATGAATAGCACTTTCCCAATGCTTACCGATAAACCGTTTGGTGTAATTGCAATGGGTGACAGATGTTACGGTGATACATTTTGTGGCGCAGGGCGTAGTTTTGACGAGCTACTACGCGATTTACAAGCAAAGCCTGTAGGCAACCGCCTAGAAATAGATGCCTGTGAAGATTTTGAACCATGGCCGGTAGCCGAGCCTTGGCTAAAGGTATGGCTAGAAAAACTACCAGCTTAACCTTTAACATTAAAGTATTGAAAAAGGAGCGCATGCGCTCCTTTTTGCTTTTATAGCTTTATAAATTAACTACTTCTGACATCTACTTTAAGTTTTAGCTTTTGGCCAGGTTGTAAGTATTTTTGACCAGCTAAATTATTCCACTTAATGATATCGTTAACAGCTAAGTTAAATTTAGACGCAATACGTGCAAGTGAATCGCCTCGGCGTACTTTATACGTAATCGTACGGTTGGTGCTGGCAATAGCACTTTGAGGCTTGTTTATTGATTTATAGACAGTAAGATTTTGATTTAAACGCAACACAGAATTTTTCTTCAGCTTATTCCATTTAGCTAATTCATCCATAGTCACATCGTATTCTCGGCTAATATCCCACAATGTATCGCCGCTTTTTACTTTATGGGTAAGTTTAGTTCGTGTGCTTTTATTTGCTGCTAAGCGCATTTGCTTTGGTAAATGCTCGCTATTTATTGCGCCATCAGTCAGCGGAACTAATAATTGTTGGCCTACTTTAATCGTATTTGACTTGAGTTTATTAAGCGAACGAATAGCGCTCAAACTTGTTGTAAACTTTTTAGCAATTACCGATAAGCTATCGCCGCGTGCTACTGTATATTGTTGCCAGCGTAAACGATCTTTAATGTCTGTTCGTGCCAGTTTTTGACTAAATTGCTCTGCTTTATCTACGGGCAATAATAAAGAATGAGGACCATTTGGATCCGTTGCCCAGCGATTAAAGCCAGGGTTTAGCCTGTATAGCTCGGTAAGCGTCATATCAGCCATATCGGCAGCCAGTGCTAAGTCGATTTGAGAGCCAACATCAACCACTTCAACTACTTGTGCATTAATAACAGGCTGCCATGTGACGTTAAAGTCATCTGAGCGTTTTAATAAATCAGCAAGGGCTAATAGTTTAGGCACATAGGCTGTTGTTTCTCTTGGTAAATCAAGAGACCAAAAGTCGGTAGGTAAGTGCTTTTTACGATTCTTTTTGATCGCGCGCATTAAACGCCCTTCACCCGAGTTATACGCAGCAATCGCATTTAACCAATCGCCTTCGAGTGTTTTATGTAAATACGATAAGTAATCAAGTGCAGCACGAGTCGATTGCACAATGTCACGGCGACCGTCGTACCACCAGTTTTGTTTTAAATCGAATCGCTCACCGGTTGCAGGCATAAACTGCCAAATGCCAGATGCACTGCGATTAGAATAACCAAACGGATCAAATGCACTCTCTACAATTGGCAATAGTGCAATTTCGATTGGCATCTCACGCTTTTCGACCTCTTCAACAATAAAATGCAAATAGGGCTCTGCGCGTTTGGAAATACGATCTAAGTAAGCTTGGTGCCTTGCGTAATAATTACGCTCTGCCACAACGGGGCGGTTTTGTGGTATGTCGATAGAAAGTTGATAGCGGATGCGCTCCCATACATCATCAAACACGGGGGCTTCTTGTTCTTCACTGTCAATTTGCTGATATTGTGCGTTTACCATCAATGCATTGTTAATATCGTTGGGACTTGCGCCGCCTAGCTGCTGATTTGCTTGCGAGGCAATTTGAGAGTCTGACTCTAAGGTTGTGACTGTTTGACAACCGCTTAGCGCGAACGCCAAGACTACTAATAGGGGAGGTTTATTCATAAATACCAATACATTGGGTAAAAAACTCGGCGAATACTACCTGTAATGAGAAAATATTGCCACTGGATGACTTTTTAACGCTAGGCTGAAATTATTTATCTATTTTAAGTCTATGATTTTAAATTAAAATGCGCTAAAAATTATCTTTGAACATCCTAAGACTAGCAAAGTTTTCCCAAGGTTCATTATTTTTTGTGAGTAATATAAACTCTTTTGGTACCTGCTCTGTCATTATTGGTAGGTCACTGCGCATAAATGGGTTTATTTTCAGCTCTTGCCCGATAGAGGTCGGTAGGGAAATTTGATTGTTACTACGTAATTCATCTATTTTTTTACTGTAGGCAAGGAGTTCAGGGTTGCGTGGTTCAACCGCTTTGGCAAAGGCAAGATTAGCTTGCGTGTATTCGTGTGTGCAATACACACTACAGCTTGCAGGCAGCGCTCTTAGTTTATTAAACGATTCCCACATTTGCTTTGGTGTGCCTTCAAATAATCGCCCACATCCACCGCTAAACAATGTATCACCTGTAAAAGCAAGTTCATCATTTGTATAGCAAATATGGTCAAGTGTATGTCCAGGCGTCGCTAAAATAGTAAAGTTAATATTAAGTACGCTAATGCTTTGACCATCATTAAGTGGGTGGGTAACGCCTTTAAACGGGCTATTAGCAGGGCCATAAACCGAGGTTCCTGAATAAGCGTTAACTAATGCAGTGACGCCATCAGTGTGGTCGTAGTGATGATGCGTAATTAAAATCCCACCAAGCGTTAAGTTATGCTGCGCTAAATACGTCAATACAGGCTCGGATTGTCCTGGGTCAACCACCCATGCTTGGTTACTGTTATCGGTAGTTAGACACCAAATGTAATTATCAGAAAAGGCTTTGATTGCTTTGACTTGCACCATTGTAAATTGCTCTATAAAGTGACACTTACCACATAGTATAACGAGCTCAAAAAATGAAACCAGCCCTTAGTTTTCAAGAAGGACCCAAACCACTGTCGTGGCAGCAGTTTCCTCATGGGGATTACTTGCGCACAGATATCGAACGTAAGATGGAGCAATGGCTGCCGCGTATGTTTGGCTATCATATGCTTAAGTTGGGTAATTTAAGTGGCGAGTTGAACACAAGCATAAGTATGATTAAACATCAGGTGTGCGTAGCAGAGCCAGGGCCTCATACAGGTGTTGTGGCAGATATCGATGAGCTGCCATTTTATGAGCACAGTATTGATGCCTGTATATTAAGCCACTGCTTAGAGTATCACTCAGATCCACATCATATTTTACGAGAAGCGCATCGCACGCTTATTCCTGGCGGCTATATATTAATTACTGGCTTTAATCCGTTTAGCTTGTGCGGGCTTGCACAAATGTTGCCTTTTAGTGGTCAAAAGCTGCCGTGGACAGGGCGCTTTTTTACCCCTGCGAGGGTTAAAGATTGGTTAAATTTACTTGGTTTTGAAATTGTTAGTGATGAACGTTTTATCTACTCATCACTGGCAAGAGGTAATAGGCTCTCAAGGTTTGAGTTTTGGCGTACATTTGCAAAGCAGTATTTAAAGCCTATGGGCAGTGTATATATGCTGGTGGCACGAAAAAGAGTGGCACCACTTACGCCAATAAAGCCTAAATGGCATGCAAGGCCGCAATTTTCACCTGTAAAAGGCGCGGGGCTTAGGCAAACATCAAAGCAGCATTACAAAACGTGCGACCAAGAAAATAATACCAATTGCATTAAATAAGTGATCTATTATAGCGCTAAGAAAATAGCACATTAACAAGGCGAAAATTGTGACATATAGTTGTTCTATATGAATCATTTTTAACGCAGTTAGTGAGTTATTTAATGCGATAGAATGAACATGTTTTTAATAAAATTGGGTAACAACAGCTAATTAAGGTTGGTAACCTACATCTTCTAGTAAATCTTTACTGCCTGCGGCATCGCGTGCTAAGTCGTCAACTATTTCGTTGTACTTGTGGCCGCTGTGCCCTTTAACCCATTTCCATGTCACAGTGTGTTCACTGCATGCCTTATCTAGGCGTTTCCATAAATCGACGTTTTTAACCGGTTTCTTAGCGGATGTTAACCAGCCACGTTTTTTCCAGTTAGTGATCCACGATTCAATACCTTGCTTAACATATTGGCTATCGGTTGTTAGGTTTACTTTGCATTCTCGAGTGAGTGATTCAAGGGCTACAATGGCCGCGAGCATTTCCATTCGGTTATTGGTTGTGAGTTTATAGCCTTGGCTTAATTCTTTCTCATGGGCATCGTAAATCATAAAAATACCATAACCGCCGGGGCCTGGATTACCTAAACATGAGCCATCGGTGTAAATCTCTACGGTTTTTTGCACTGTTTTACCTTGATTTTATGTACAATAAAGTGATTATAGAAAGATACCAGAATCAGGCTAAATTCGATATGGCACGTAGACAAATAGTTTTAGATACAGAAACCACCGGCATCGACCCTAAACAAGGGCATCGTATTATAGAAATTGGTTGTGTGGAGTTAGTAAACCGTCGTTTAACAGGCAATAACTTTCACGTTTATATAAACCCACAACGACCAAGCGAAGAGGAAGCAATCGACGTTCACGGTATTACTAACGAGTTTTTGCGTGATAAACCACTGTTTCATCAAATTGCCCAAGAGTTTTTCGACTATATTGAAGGGGCTGAACTAGTTATTCATAATGCGCCGTTCGATATTGGCCACATGGATAACGAATTTGCATTGCTTAATCAGGGCTATCCTAAAACGAATACATTCTGCCAAGTGCTCGACACGCTTAAAATGGCGCGTGACTTGCACCCAGGCCAAAAGAACAACCTTGATGCGTTATGCCGCCGTTACGATGTAGACAATGCTAAGCGAACGTTACATGGCGCATTACTGGATTCTGAGATTTTAGCCGACGTTTACCTTGCCATGACAGGCGGTCAAACAAAGCTAAACTTAAATCAAAATAAAGAGGAAGGCAGTGAACAACGAAAAGGGGGTATTAAGCGTTTAAATAGTGACAGAGCCCCACTAATAGTATTACGAGCAAGCGATGCTGAGCAAAGTGCACACGAAGCCCGATTAGATCTTGTAAATAAAGAAGGCGGCCAATGTATATGGCGCGCTGAATAAGGCGATATAATGAAAACGATATATTTTGTAACCGTGTTATGTGTTGCTAGTATTTTTACAAGCAGCGCGTACGGCGTTAAGCAAGTTGAACTATTAAAGCGCGACGGGAAACAAAATGAGATCCCTCTGCTGGATAATCGTTTTCGTATAGATAGCAACCTAGATAAAATAACATTGCTAATTTTTAGGGAACCAGGTTCTCCAGCCGTCGTTTTAGTTAGGCCCGATGGAAGTAAGTACTTAGTGAGTGAGCTTGCTAAAAACCTAGAGGTCGACTGGTATGATGAAATTAGTTACGACATTGTTAGTATTAAAAACCCTATGCCAGGCCCTTGGCAGGCCATAGGTAGGATCCGCTCTAATAGTCGAGTTATTGCATTAGGGAAAATAGATTTAGAAGTACAAGCATTCCCTTCTTTAATCTTTAGAGGCGAAACAATTAAAGTTACTGGCCAAATACTAAATGATGGCGAGCTGATCAATGCTGATTTTTTCAAAGATGTAGTTAACTTAGACCTTAGCTTTATTAGCACCAATAAAGAAAAATATGCAAATTTTGGGGCGGGTAGGGAATATGTTGCTACGTATAAAGATGATGGCTATGATTTAGATGAGCGTGCGAGGGATGGCGTATTTACAGGAGAGTTAACGTTTAGTTTTCCTGCTGGTGAGTGGACTCCCGTACTTTCTATTATAACGCCTCTGCTTGAACGTCAAATAGTGCAAAACCCATTAATCGTTCACGAACCTCCCCTAAGTTACGATATTGAGCTAGGTAAAGATGGAGACGATCATCTTCTAACAATTAATATCGATAACACAATGGTTGACCCTGCCACCGTAATTATCCAAGGAAAGATTTACTACCCTAACAACGAAGAGCAAATGTTTGTGATAGATGCGGTCGCTAATCAATCACGCCAACTAAGTGCCAAAAATTATGATTGGGGGCGATATAATATCGAATTGTCCATTTTTGGCACAAATATTAATGGTCGCGAATTTATGGCGACCCTGCCAACGTATAAATTTGAAGTTGCACGACCCATAGAAGTTATTCCAGAAATCGAAATACCCGCAATTAGTGAACCTGAGATAATAATTCAGAGCGAACCAGAAGAAGAAAAAATGACAGCGGCTATGCTAACGAGTCTCATAGTTGGTTGTAATTTAATCATTTTATTAATAGGTTGGTTATCCATTCGTGTATTCGTCCAGAAAAAATCGATAAAATTTAACGTGAAGCTGCCTTTTTTAAAGAAAAAGAAAGTGAGCGAAGACAAAGTTACCGACTCAGAAAAAAATCAACTTGGTAAAAACGGCTCAAAAAATGACAAATCAGGTGAAATTTTAAACCTTTCGATGTCAGATGACTAAAAAACCTATAAAAAAACAAAAAAGCCCTTGACGAAATAGGGGTTGGTTCGTATTATTCACGCCGCTGTCAGGGAGACCTAAACAGCAACGAAAATATGGAGTGGTAGTTCAGTTGGTTAGAATACCGGCCTGTCACGCCGGGGGTCGCGGGTTCGAGTCCCGTCCACTCCGCCATTTTCGAAAAAACTTGTAAGTAAAAGCTGGAGTGGTAGTTCAGTTGGTTAGAATACCGGCCTGTCACGCCGGGGGTCGCGGGTTCGAGTCCCGTCCACTCCGCCAACACTTACACAACGTATGGTTGTAAAACATATTCTTATTATGGAGTGGTAGTTCAGTTGGTTAGAATACCGGCCTGTCACGCCGGGGGTCGCGGGTTCGAGTCCCGTCCACTCCGCCAATAAGAAAAAATAACAGTTTAAATATGCGCTGGAGTGGTAGTTCAGTTGGTTAGAATACCGGCCTGTCACGCCGGGGGTCGCGGGTTCGAGTCCCGTCCACTCCGCCAACTATTTAAACGCTGTTATATTACAAAATTTGTATGCTGGAGTGGTAGTTCAGTTGGTTAGAATACCGGCCTGTCACGCCGGGGGTCGCGGGTTCGAGTCCCGTCCACTCCGCCAACAAATTAAGTAATAACAAGTACAATGATATTTCTGCGGAGTGGTAGTTCAGTTGGTTAGAATACCGGCCTGTCACGCCGGGGGTCGCGGGTTCGAGTCCCGTCCACTCCGCCATTTGATATCATGATTAAAATTAGTAAGTGCATTACCCCATGCACATACCACTGCGGAGTGGTAGTTCAGTTGGTTAGAATACCGGCCTGTCACGCCGGGGGTCGCGGGTTCGAGTCCCGTCCACTCCGCCACTTGTTATTTCCTCAATAATAAGTTTATAAAATCCTTGATTAAATAATTCAATAAAAAATTCTTTGGCTATCAGCTATCAGCTATCAGCTATCAGCTATCAGCTAAAAAATCGACTACTTACTGCTAACCTGCTAATATTCCTGCCTATTCTTTAATATTCAGCTTTTTATATCTGCATGAATAGCCAAGAATCTAGTCTCACTTTAAAAAAGGAAGCACTAAAATGAGCACATTAGGTCAACAACTAAAGCAGCTGAGAAATAATAAAAAATTGAGCCAACCTGAATTTGCAGAGCAAGTGGGTATAGAGCAAAGTTACTTATCAAAACTAGAAAATGATAAATCAATTCCTTCTAACGACATTTTCAGATCTTTACTTTTGGCATTAGATATCTCTATTGATGAATTTATGAAACCGCTTGCAGCTAGTCATGATAAAGCGAGGTTAATACAAATAGCAGATGTTGAACAGTGGCTTAAAAAACAAGCTGTTAATACTTCTGCTAAACAACGAACACTGATTTATTTAGTCATGTTTTTAATTTCGTTTGGTTGTGCATTATTTTATGTAGGTCATAAAAATTATGTGTTTAATGAACGCTTTTATGAGTATCGCTCTATTGGAATTATTAAAGCTGATGAACCACTCAATGTTTTCAATCATTGGAAAAATTATATAATAGATCCCAATGCTAAAAAGCGTGCAGAAAAACTTAAAGAGATGCTTGTTAGGCGTGTTGAGCTTTTTAAATTAATGGATGAGTATATTGGCGAATCATTTGTTGAAGAAGTGACTGGTGGTAAACGTGTTTATACAACAGATGCTATCCCACGCTTCACCTCACATGCAGGTAATAGCTGGTTTGAATTTATTGGACTATTTGCAGTTGTGTTTGGTTTAGCGCTTGCGTTATTTGAACCAAAATTAACGCGTCATCCATAAAAAGCTGCATGCGAACAAGCACACAGCCTTTATCTTAAATTTAGCCCATACTTGTATGGGCTAACGGACTATTTTAAATAGGTATCTAAAAAGTTTAAGTAAGCATTTGAGGCCGTAATACGGTTTTCTTTTTTACTAAAACCATGGCCTTCATCATCAAACAACACATATTCTACGGGTACGCCATTGGCTTTTACTGCCGCGACGAGCTCATCACTTTCTACTTGTAAAACGCGCGGATCGTTTGCACCTTGGATCACCATTAATGGTTTTGTAATGTTTTTAGCGTGAAATAATGGTGATATAGCACGATGGCGTTCCCCATCAGTTTCAGGATCGCCCATTTCATCGTATAGTGACTTTTTAAAGCTTTCCCACCAAGGTGGAATTGAGTTCAGCGTTCTCACCCAGTTGGTGACGCCAAAAATATTAATGCCGACTTTAAATTCTTCCGGTTCAAAAGCAAGCGCTGCTGCGGTCATAAAGCCGCCATAGCTGCCGCCCATAATACCGATTCTATCAGCATCAACCCAATCCAGACCTTGTAAGTGCTGCTTACCAAATACAATATCTTGTAAGTCGTCGGTGCCGTGCTTTTTATCATCTAGGTGGAAAAATGTTTTACCATAGCCTGAGCTGCCACGGTTATTAACGGCAAAAATGGCGTAACCGTGATTCACTAAATGTTGCTGCATGGCACTGTAACCGGTGCGGCTTTGCCCACCTGGTCCGCCGTGCACCCAAATAAGCGCAGGGACTTTATTTGTGCTGCTTGCTTGTTTTGGTTTGTATAAAACGCCAGGTATTTCAAGGCCATCAAAACTTTTAAAGCGAACGATTGTGCTTTCAACTAAGTCGTTTTGGTTAATTTCTTTACTTAGTGTATTTGTAAGCTGTTTTGCTTGATTGCTGCCAACTTGCCACACAAATAAATTACTTGGCGACGTATCTGAGTTTAGATAAAACGCCATCGTTTTTTCGTCATTTGAGAAGTTAACGCTGCGTAAGTTGCCTGCGGGTAATGTAGGCATCGCAATTTCTTTGCCTGTTTGGGTATCGATCACGGTTACTTTGGTGCTCGCGTCAGCATTTACACCACTTACTTGATAACGCCCCGATTTAGAGAAATAAATAAAACTCACATCCCAATCATCTTTTAATGCAGCGCTATGTTCACCTGTGGCTAAGTCATAACGCCATACCTGTGAAAACTCACCTTTAGCGTCTGTTGAGTAATATAAATAATTACTATCAACAGAGAAGGTGTCAGGGCTATATTGCGCTGGTGTATCATGCTTTGAAATTAACTGCGGTTTGAGTGACTTTTTATAGGTATCAAGAATAAAAGTATTGCTGTCTTTGTTAGTATTACTTTTGGATAGTGCAATATAACGGCCGTCAGGGCTGATTGCCCCCACATTTAAACCTAAGGTATTTTGATAAACCGGTGTTACTGCGTAGGTTTTACTATCAACTCGGTATAAGTCCATAAATTTAGCATCGCGCTTGTTACTGGTGATGAAAAATTGGCTACCATCGTTGGTAAAACCGGCAAAGCTGGCGCGGGTTTCATCCCCTGGCGTTAGATCTGTCATTGTGCCATCAGCTTCACGCACGTATACATGGTATCGTTCATTCCCACCTGAATCTTTGGTAAATAGCACTCGATCATCATTTGGAAAGTAACGCACAGGATAAGTGCTGTCCTCAAAGTTGGTTAAACGAGTTTTTCCGCCAGTTTTCGCATCTACTTCGTACAAGCTGTAAATACCACTTTCATCACTACTGACTAAAATTTTGTCGCCTGTTGAGGAGAAACTATTTCCTGTGATAGAGGTAGTATCAAAAAAGGTACCAGCGTCATAATTTTTAACTGATTGAGTTTGAGTAACTTGCGGATTCGCGGTGCTATTAAATACTGTTGACTGGCTACAACCAGCCAATGCCAGCGTTATCGCACAGGTAAGGCTTGCTAATTTTAAAGACTGTTTCATATCGACATCCTGTTGTTTATTGTTTTGAATTTTTAGTCTCACCTGAACACTTTTTAAACGCAAGTGATTACTGATTGTTAACTGCAACAAAGTGTTACAAAGGGTCTGTCGTTTTAAATATATCAATAGCTATAATGACACTTCTCATTAAAGGATATATTTATGATTGAAGTCATTGGCCTAAATAAGCAATTTTCTGGCAATGTTGTTTTTAAAGATTACAACAAAGTTTTCTCAGATCAAAAGGGGTGTATTGAAGCGCCTAACGGCCAAGGAAAAACGACATTACTGATGATGCTAGCAGGACTTGAAAAGCCGCAAAGTGGTTCACTTTTATTTGCTGGTAGCCGATTGAACACTCCAACAAAAACCGTAGCAATTGCCAGTGACCGTATTGCGTTACCAGATTTTTTAACTGCAAATCAAATTATTGATTTATCTGTTAACACATTAGGTTGCGATTGGCCCCATTCGCTGGTTAACGGGTTTAACTTTAATGCATTTTTAAATACGCGATTCGAAGCACTGTCGTCGGGCAATCAAAAAAAATGCCAGCTAATTTTAGCATTGATGCGTAAATCACCTTATTTATTATTAGATGAGCCAAGTGCTGCGCTCGATCAAACCAGTATTCATTATCTTTTAAGCCAACTCGATGCTTATTTGGCTGACAAACCCAATGGGCAAATTATCATTACTTGCCATGAGCCTGCTGTGTTTATTGAGCATGGTTTTAAGTGTATCTCGCTATGAGTATCATAAGTATAAAAAGCAAACTTAATCAGTATCTCGCGTTTATAGGTTACCGGTATTTAGCGTACACGTTTGAGCTTAAGCAATTGCTTCAACAGCTAAAAACTTTGGTTTGTTATTTTTAGTGGTGTTGGGATCATCCGCTCTTGGTTTTGTATTATTACTTTTTTTAGGCTTAGGGAAAATTATAGATAGTGCAGATACGCCTTTATATGGCGCGCAAATGGCACTATTTTACTTGTTATTGCAAAGCGTGATGATAAGCGCAATGAAACTGGCGATTAAAAATAGTAACCAACGGCTGTTCCAACTTACGATCGCTCACCCTAGCTGGCTTCACCTTGCCGATATTAAATTGTTATTTATCAGCAATGGCTGGCTTATCGCTAGTTTGTTGATAGCGCTTGATCTTACCTTTGCACAGTGGTTAAAGGTGCCGCATTTTATAGTATTTATGTTTATTCAGTTAGGATTAGGCATTGTGTGTTTATACAAACCTAGCGCACTGGTTTATGGTTTTATGTTAAGCGGCCTTTTTTTATTCACTCCCATCAACATACCGCCGCTTATTTATCATATTGGTTTTTTAATCATCTTTAGCATTAGCTTGCTTATACCTAGAGTTAATATAAATGGGCGTGTTAGTGTTCGGTCACTGTTTGGTTTTTGGTTTTGCTACTTTGTAAACCACAGCTGGACACTAGTATGGCGTATGTCGTTACTTTTATGTGTGTTTATGGCCTCGACTACGTTAGTCGCTGAGCGTGCTGATCTCGTAAATATACTTGATGCTGTGGCTATGGCTTTTATTGTATTATTTTGCAGCTCATTACAATTTGATTGCGCTAAAGTTTATGCACAATATTGCTTGTTTTTTAAGACATGCCAAAAAGCACGGACGTTTTATATTAGCCAGTTTATACCTAGGGCCTGTTTATCTTTCGAGGTTAAATTTGCAGCAGACTGTTTGGTATTTAGGCAAGGCAGAGCCTATGTAGTGTGGTTATTCCCCATAAATAGGCGATAACGCAGCATAAATGCCAAACATGCGCTGCCCTTGGGTTCTGCCTAGGGGCAATTTACTCTTTGTTGCTCGGTTTTTACTTATTCTTACAGGGATGTAAGCCATTAGAGTAACGCAGGAGCAGTTACCGAGCCCTCTAGGTTACAAACCTCACGCTGCGATTAAATCGCCCCTAGATTGAACAAATTTTAATCCTGAAAGGTCAACAGGCCCTAGAATGCTGTTATTTTTAGCGACCTTTGTAACTTACAGCATTACGTTTGATAGATTGAATATGATTTTGTTGAGTTTATGCTTACCATGGTGCTTGTTGCAGGTTTATTTTGCACAAAAAAACCAGCGCATTATGCGCTGGTTTGGATTGTTTTTACAGCAGGGCTGCTTGCTTTACTAAATTAGTTAAGCCGCATCAGCATTTTTTACTACGCTATTACGCGCGGCTTTACCTGCAAGTAAGTCAGCAGGGTCAAAGTCATCAACGTTAATAACATCTAAACGAGACTGTTCAACAGCAGCAAGTTTATCAGCTTCTGCTTGGCTTAATATGCCAGCTTCTAGTCCCATTTGCGCTACTTTATCCAGCTGGAAAAATGGAAGTTTAAGGCCTTTTTCTTTACATACACGGTCAAATAACGGTTCAACCTCAAGGATATCTTTAAGCGTTTGCTCTTGACGACCTACAAGGTTAAGTGGCTCATTTTTTAAGTATATGTAACTTGCTAAACGATTACGTGTTTCGCTTGGTACTTGAAGTAACTTAGCAAGTTTATGCTCAAGCTGATCAGTTGGTTTGCGTACTGGGCGGCCAAATGGGAATAACAATACTTTTAATACGCCACGTAGTGGTGCAGAAGGCATGTTATTGATTAAGTCAGCAAGTGCACGTTGGCAATGGTAAAGATGATCTTGGCAACTCCATTTTACTAGAGCAAAATCCTCTTTTTTACGGCCTTCGTCGTTGTAACGCTTAAGCGTTGCAGACACTAAGTATAAGTAACTTAGTAAATCACCTAAACGTGCAGAAATACGTTCTTTACGTTTTAGTGATCCGCCAAATACAGCCATGCTTATGTCTGACATAAGTGCAAGCGATGCACTAAAGCGTGACGCAATACGATAAAACTCAGCGGTTTCGTCGTTGTACGGCACACTTGTAAAGCGAGCACCAGTAAGTGCAAGCCACTTAGTACGTACAAGGTTTGACATAGTAAAGCCAATGTGACCCATTAGCGCTTTATCAAATACATTAAGCGCTTCTTCGCGGTCTTCAATTTCGCACGCACCTAGTTCGGTAAGTACAAATGGATGACAGCGAATTGCACCTTGACCGTAAATAATCATATTACGGGTCAAGATGTTTGCACCTTCAACAGTAATGGCAATAGGTGCACCTTGATAGCCACGACCTAAATAGTTATTTGGCCCAAGCATGATGCCCTTACCACCAAGTACGTCCATTGCATGAATCGTTGCATCACGCATTTGCTCTGTAAGGTGATATTTAATAATGGCAGACACAACCGATGGTTTTTCGCCTAAATCAACCGCGCCCGTAGACATACTAACCGCAGCATCAGAGCTGTAAGCATAACCAGCTAATTTAGCTAGTGACTCTTCAACACCTTCCATTTTACCAATAGGTAAACGGAACTGACGACGAATGCGACTATAAGCACCCGTTGCTACAGCAATCATTTTAATGCCACCGGCAGAGTTTGACGGCAATGTAATTGCACGACCAACCGATAAACATTCAACCAGCATGCGCCAGCCTTGACCAGCCATATCTGGCCCACCAATAATGTAATCAAGTGGTACAAAAATGTCTTTACCGCGAGTAGGACCATTTTGAAATGGTACGTTAAGCGGAAAGTGTCGACGACCAATTTCAACTCCAGGAGTATCTGTTGGGATAAGTGCACAGGTGATGCCTGGCTCTTTATTGTCGCCAATTAAGCCATCTGGATCTTGTAATTTAAATGCAAGACCAAGTACGGTTGCAACGGGTGCAAGTGTAATATAACGCTTGTTCCACGTTAAGCTAATACCCACAACTTCTTCACCATTCCATTGTCCTTTACACACCACACCGTAGTCTGGGATAGAGCTTGCATCAGAGCCCGCCTCTGGTGAGGTTAAGGCAAAACAAGGGATTTCTTGGCCGCTAGCTAAACGCGGTAAGTAATGGTCTTTTTGCTCTTTTGTTCCATAGTGTTGTAATAATTCACCAGGGCCTAAAGAGTTAGGTACGCCAACAGTTGACGAGAGTAACGTTGATTTACTTGTTAGTTTTTGAAGTACACATGATTGTGCAAATGCAGAAAACTCTAAACCGCCGTATTCCTTTTTGATGATCATAGCAAAGAATTTATTATCTTTTAGATATTGCCATACATCTTGTGGAAGGTCGGTTAGTTCGTGTGTTGCTTCCCAATCATCCAACATGGCACACACTTCTTCAACTGGGCCATCGACAAAAGCTTGTTCTTCAATTGTAAGCTTAGGTACAGGGTATTGATGAAGCTTTTTCCAATCAGGGTTACCGCAAAATAAATCTGCTTCCCACCACGTTGTACCGGCGGCAATGGCTGATTTTTCAGTATCAGACATGCTTGGCGTTACTTTTTTAAACGTAGCAAAAATTGGCTTGATGATATATTGCTGACGAATGCCAGTAACAGAAAGAGGAACCGCGATGACCAAGAAGATCAACCAGCTAATTAAACCAAAAGCACCGGCGAAGGTACCTATAAGTAGGGTTGCGGCAGAAACACCAAGTGCTGTGTTCCAACTCGCTCTGTGGTAAATCGCAGTGCAAAGCAGTACGATTAAACCGAGTGTAAATATGAGTGTCATTTTTATTCCTTAATAGAGGTCAGACCACCTCACTTAGAGTAGCGCTAGTGACAGTAATTTTCAAGTACATTGAAGCGTTAAATTATAGTAAAAATAGTTAAAGGGCGAGATTAGTTTACCTAAAGTCGGCACGATAAACCTTAGCTATATAAATAAAGCTTTGTGGGTTAAACCTTGGCAGCATATATATACCAATTTTATTAAAAACATGATCATTCTATCGCATTAAATAATTCACTAACTGCGTTGAAAATTATTCATATAGAACAACGGCATGTCACAATTTTCGCCTTGTTATTGTGCTATTTTCTTCGCGCTATAATAGATCACCATTTGATGCAATTGGTATTATTATGCGCGCTAAGGTTGATCATAACTATAATTTTATGATCTTATAACAAAATCGGTGTCACTGTTTATTATTACATTATGAATACTGACTCAAACAGAGTGTTGGAAATGGCGATAGATCTTAGGGCACATGACCTTTGGTGGTTGAATTTTCAGCAGGCTGTTTGGTATTTAAGCAAGGCAGATCCTATGATGTGTGGTTGTTCCCCATAAATAGGCGAGAACGCAGCATAAATGCCAAACATGTGCTGCCCTTTGGATTTATTCTAGGGACGGTTGACTCTTTGTTGCTCGGTTTTTACTTAGCCCACTCGGTTACAAACCTCGCGCCGCGATTCAACTGCCCCCAGATTGAACAAATTTCAATCCACAAAGGTCAACATGCCCTAACGTTGAGAGATCCAGATAAAAATATTTTTTTGAACTATTCTTCTGATGGTGAAGCAGAGCTACCCGCTAAAATACCACCGTCAACATTGAGTTCAATTCCGGTCACATATTTCGATTCGTCAGAAGCTAAGTAAAGTGCTGCATATGCAACATCTTTAGCGTCTCCCATGGTATTTAATGGAATATCACTAGAGATTGCTTTAATGGCTGACTCTCTGGCATCTCCTTCACCTAGCATTGCATCCCACATTGGCGTTAAAATTGCGCCTGGATGTATTGAATTGCAGCGAATAGGGTAATTGTTTTGTGCACAATATAAGGCGACTGTTTTGCTATGATTTCTTACTGCAGCTTTACTTGATGCATAAGCTGCGGCTCCAGGTATACCAACAATGCCAGAGCGAGACGATAAATTCACAATGCTTGCTGATGTTGACTTTTTCATCAATGCGATCGCCGTTTTACACCCTAGAGCGACACCATCTAAGTTAACGCTGTGCACCTTATGCCAGCTCTCAATATTTAGATTTTCTGGATCATGAGGCCCTGTTGTTTCAAGAAATCCCGTAATTCCTGCATTATTAATTAATACATCAAGTCTGCCATATTTGCTTTCAATATAACGTCTTATCAATTCCCAGTCATCGACCTTTGAAACATCTAAATGGTGATACTCAGCTTTACCTTTTATAGAAGATGACACTGTTTGGCCTAGTTCATCATTAATGTCGCTGAGGATTACAGTTGCACCTTCGTCACAAAATAATTGTGCAATAGCTTGCCCAATTCCCCTCGCAGCGCCAGTCACTAAGACCACTTTTTCTTTTAATCTATGCATTATTGCTCCTTCATTATGACGTGTTTAATGGTATGCGAATTAAGTGTGTTTACTCTAAAATAACTGTATTAAATTTTTGAAAATAAGTACCCTGAATTCAGGATATGTAATACCCATTTGCAATAATACCTAATTAATCTGAGCTCTGGATAGTAATACCAAACTGCATAAATCTTTGATCAATTTAACGAATTAAATTGCACTATAACGTCGTTAAAAATTTTTTATTTAGAACAACTAGATACAAAAATTTTTGCCTAGTTCTAGCGTAATTTTCTTAACGTTAAATAGACCCCATATATAAGCAGATTGGTATAAACCTATTTCGAGCAGCTATTTTCAGCGCTAACTGCGTTGAATTTACTTGCAATAGGCCCGCTATTGACGCGTAAATTCGCCTTGTTTTCACTGAAAATCTCTGGCTAGAGAAAATAAATTTAAATATCACCATTATTTAATACGTTAGTAAATCTCTTAACCAAAGTTCAGGTTAATTAATTTGAGGGATTAAACCTGACGCTAACGACTGCATGAATGCAGGAGATAGAGCAATACAGGAGCAATTACCAAGAGCAACTAGAGAACGAATTTTTTGCCTTGTTATTGACACGATTTTCTCACCTTAAAATAGAGCATTTAAATTAAGCGAATTGGTATAATATAGCAATTACAAGAATATATGTGTGACCAAAACTGTGATCACTAATGGTTTTTTACTTCGGTTAATTTTTTAACTATATAAACTTAAAGGTTAATTTATTTTATGTGTGAGTTACTTGGTATGTCAGCCAATGTGCCTACTGATATCTGTTTTAGTTTTTCAGGCCTTTTAGAGCGCGGTGGGAATACGGGACCTCACAAAGATGGGTGGGGTATTACCTTTTATGAGGGTAAAGGCTGTAGAACCTTTAAAGATCCTGAGCCGAGTTATCAGTCCGAAATTGCAAAGCTGGTTAAAGCATACCCTATTAAAAGTGTGTCAGTAATTAGCCATATTCGCCAAGGTAACCGCGGGCGAGTATGCCTAGAAAACACTCATCCATTTACACGTGAGTTGTGGGGGCGCGAGATTACATACGCACACAATGGGCAATTGTCTAATTATCATGATTTAAAAACAGAATATTATCGTCCGGTGGGAAATACCGATAGCGAACTGGCGTTTTGTTGGTTGCTTGATAAAATTCGCGAAAAATACCCTAAGCGTCCAAGTAATATGGCGTCGGTTTTCAGATATGCCGCTAAGCTTTCGCATACACTGCGTGAAAAAGGGGTGTTTAATATGCTACTTACCGATGGCGTATTTGTTTTAGCTTATTGCACTAATAACTTACATTACATAACGCGCCGTGCGCCATTTGGTAAAGCAACATTAATTGATGCCGATATGGTGGTTGATTTTCAACAAGAAACCACACCAAACGATGTAGTAACAGTGATAGCCACAAGGCCTTTGACTAATGATGAGCGATGGCAAAAAATGCAGCCAGGGGAGTTTGTGTTATTTAAAATGGGTGAACTTATATAACTCACCCATTTTATTTAAATAACCTGAAAATAGCTGCTCGAGATAGGTTGATTATCCAGAGTTCAGGCTAAATAGCTATTGTTGGACAGGTGTCGGCGCTGCTGTAACAGCAGTTGGCTGGGTAACTGTAAAGGAATTCATTTGTACTTCAAATTGCTCTGTACCTTTTTCACCTTTCCACATACGCACTAACATGTAATCCATCTCTGGTGCAAACCATGCAATAGCTTGGCGTTTATCGTTATCGTATAAACGCTTCACTTTAATTGTATCTACGTTTCCGATTGGTAACGGAATCATCTCTTTTCCTACAACTTCAAAGTTATAGTCGCGACGATTACCTTTTTTATCAATCAGTGGGAATGAAAAACTTGTTTCACCTTTTTTTAAGCCTTCGCGTACTTGCACTTGATATGAAATAGCGTCCTGAAAATCATCTGTCCATTCGCATTCAAGTGGGTATTCACTACTGCTGCTAGTGACTACTTTATTTTGCGTATCAAAGTCTATTTTGTAGTCTTTATCTGGGCCTGTACCGGTGCGGATCATCGAGTAATGATGCGGAGTAACCTTGCCATTTTGAAAAGTAAATTTTGATGTTTCTTCACGAGAGTCAGAGAAAATCATCCACTCAATATTACTGTGGTATGTTAACTGGTAAGTATTGTCGGCTATTTTTTTGAGCTCACGCACAGCTTCACCATGATTTTTACCTTTACGCAAAATATCATAGTTAGCTTGATACTGGGTCAATTCGCCTGCAATCAGGCTAGTTGGAAGTAAAGCGCCCGCACATAATAGCAAGGCACTTATTTTTTTATTGTGGGTAGTGCGCGCCGTGTGCAGGAAGTTGTTTTTTGTCAAGAACTGCATAATCTGCTTCCATAGTAAGTCTGTGTTCACTGAACCATTTGACCACCAAAGGATAAATTATATGCTCTTGCTCATGCACGCGTTTTGCTAATGTGTCTGCTGTATCGTCCTTGAGTACAGGTATTTGCGCCTGAAGTATAACGGGACCGCCGTCTAATTCTTCAGTAACAAAATGAACACTTACGCCATGAACATCGTCTTTTGCATCAATTGCTCTTTGGTGGGTATTCAGCCCCTGATACTTAGGCAACAAAGATGGATGAATGTTCAACATTTTTCCAACATATTTTTGCACTAAGCTAGGAGTAAGAATACGCATAAACCCAGCTAATACAACTAGATTCGGCATAAAAGAATCGATAATGTTCATTAATTGCGCGTCGTACGCTTCGCGCGAGTCAAAATCTTTATGACTGAGCACCTTTGTGGCAATACCTGCTTGTTTAGCGCGCTCTAGGCCATAAGCGTCTGCTTTGTTACTAATAACAGCCGCTATATGTCCGTTTATCTCGCCACGTTCGCAGGCATCTATGATGGCTTGTAAATTAGAGCCACTACCTGAGATCAAAACTACCAGACGAGTGGGTGCCATTACTTAGCACCACCTACAATTTCAACTTGTTCTTCGCCAGCGGCTGCGTCTTGAATTTCACCAAGGTGCCAAGCGTTTTCGCCCAAGCCTTTTAACATTGTTAAGCTTTGTTCAAGTTTATCTGCAGGGACCACTAAAACCATGCCTACACCACAGTTAAATGTACGGTACATTTCATGTGTAGTAATGTTGCCGTTTTCCTGTAACCAGTTAAAAATAGGTGGCCACTGCCAGCTATCCCCTTTAACAACAGCTTTTGCCGACGCAGGCAATACGCGTGGAATGTTTTCCCAAAAACCGCCGCCAGTAATGTGCGAAAGAGCATGTACGTCAACGCTTTTAAATAACTCAAGTAAAGGCTTAACGTAAATACGCGTAGGCTCAAGTAAGGTTTCGCCTAATGTTTTACCTTCAAAGTCAGCGCTGGTATCTGCGTTTGACACTTCAAGGACTTTACGAATTAAAGAAAAACCATTTGAATGAGGGCCGCTTGACGCAAGGGCAATAAGCTGATCGCCTGCGGCTACTTTTGTGCCATCAATAATTTTTGATTTTTCTACAACGCCTGTACAAAAACCTGCCATGTCGTAGTCTTCACCATCATACATACCTGGCATTTCAGCTGTTTCGCCACCAATTAGGGCGCAACCTGAAATTTCACACCCTTTACCAATACCTGTCACTACGTCGGCTGCTGTGTCTACATCTAGCTTACCTGTTGCATAGTAATCTAGGAAAAACAGGGGTTCAGCACCTTGAACTATTAAATCGTTTACACACATCGCAACTAAATCAATACCAACCGTATCGTGCTTTTTTAAATCGATTGCTAAACGTAGTTTAGTACCTACGCCATCTGTGCCTGCAACGAGTACTGGTTGCTTATAACCTTCAGGAATTTCGCAAAGTGCGCCAAAACCACCAATTCCGCCCATCACTTCAGGACGACGCGTTTTTTTAACTACGCCTTTAATACGCTCAACAAGTGCATTACCAGCGTCGATATCTACGCCCGCGTCTTTATAGCTAAGAGACTGTTTTTGTTCGCTCACAGGTTTTCCTCAAAATAGTTGTTTTGGGTTGCTTAGAAACGCGCGTATTTTACAACAATTGCAACAGCGCGGCTAGCGCAAATATACCTTTGAAATAATTAACAAGGACACTTGTCCGCTGTTAGGTTGTTAATTACACAAAAAAGCACCCGTAGGTGCTTTTAACGTTTTACGCTTTGGCCGTTAATATGGCTCTAAGCGGAGCAGGGTAACCCTCAATGGTTTTGCTGGTATCGTTTGGATCTAAAAAATCGATTAATGACTCGTTTTCCATCCAATCGGTTTTACGTTGTTCATCTAAAGTAGTAATAGCGCAATCTTTTATTTGCACATCTTTAAAGCCAACACGTTCCATCCATAGCTTTAGTGCTGCAGTACTTGGAATAAACCACACATTGCGCATTTTAGCGTAACGATCGGTAGGGACTAATACTGTGTTTTCGTCGCCTTCAATTACCAACGTTTCAAGTACAAGCTCACCGCCTGGGCGAAGCTGCGCTTTTAGCTGCGCCAAAAAGTCGATAGGTGAGCGACGATGATAAAGTACGCCCATCGAAAAAACCGTATCAAACGCTTTAAGCTCGGGTAATGCTTCAACGCCTAGTGGCAGTAAATGCACATTTTCGTCTGGGTTGTAGTGTTTAATAGCCTGAAACTGGCATAAAAATAAATCAGATGGATCAATACCCACCACAAATTCTGCACCTTCACCGCGCATACGCCATAAATGATAACCAGAGCCGCAACCAATATCTAAAACAGTGCGGCCTTTTAGTGGCTCAATATGCGGTAGGAGTCTGTCCCACTTCCAATCACTGCGCCACTCTGTATTTATTTCAATACCGTGCACACTAAATGGGCCTTTGCGCCATGGCATCATGCGTTTTAATAAATGCAGTGCTTGTTTTTGTTCACCTTCACTTATTTCGCCAGCAGCGCCAATTTCTACCTTAGTAGAAATATCAACATGACGTGTTGAAACCTCAGGCAAGTTTTTAAGCACTTTTTGCCATTTAGGTAAATCGCCGTGGCTTGCCTCTAACTGCCAATGCTTTAATTGCGCAGGTAAGGTTTCTAACCAGTGGCTAAGTGGGCTTTGTGCAATAGATGCGTAAAATTGATTAAACCATTGAGACATTAATAACTCTCTTTATTTAATTGCTACCATTGAGCAAAAATTAAAACATTGATACCACACTTGCGTTTGGCTAAAGCCAATGTCACTTAAACGATTAACGTGAGTACTGAGTGTGTCGGGACGCATTACGTTTTCAATAGCGGTACGCTTTTGGCTTATTTCAAGCTCAGAGTAACCATTGTGACGTTTAAAGTCGTGGTGCAAATCTATTAATAAATTATCGCATTGCTCATTTTCAGCTTTAATTTTTTCGCTTAGCAGCAATACACCGCCAGGTTTTAAATTCGCGTATATTTTTTCAAGCACCGCTTGGCGCTGAGCATGTGGAATAAACTGTAATGTAAAGTTCATTGCAACAACCGATGCATTTTGAATCTCAAGCTCATTAATATCGCCTAAAGTGACAGTAACTGGCACATCAGACTTAAAACCTTGTAAATGTACTTTACAGCGTTCAACCATAGCTTGAGAGTTATCTACGGCTATTATATGGCAGTTATCGGTACGAATGTTACGGCGCATGCTAAGCGTGACGGCACCCAGTGAGCAGCCTAAATCATATAAATTAGAATTACTTTGTGCATATTGCCCAGCAAGTTTGCCCATCGTACTTACAATAGTGGCATAGCCAGGCACAGAGCGCTGGATCATATCCGGGAATACTTCGACTACATTTTGATCAAAACTAAAGTCTTTAACTTGTTGCTCAGAGGCATAAATACTGTCTTTTATGGTCACGAAAGCAGTCTCTTTAAAAATAATAGTGCTATTTTAACATTTTATACTGGATAGTCAGTGATAAATTCAGTAGCTTGACTAGAATTATGAATAATAAGTACAAAAAGAGATTATTAAATGAGTAAAAGTAAGGTTATTAGTACAGACGATATCTTAGCAACCCTGTGTCACTCGGTAACAGGTGTGCTTACATCAGCCAGCGGTAATGGCATTAGTTATTCTGCTATGGTTCAAAAAATAACACGTACTTGTATGCGACCAGACATTGGTTGTTTTGTATTGTTTGATGGTGGTTTTACCGGTCTTGTAATTACAAACTTTACCTCGCAAGCTGCGATGGAAATTTATGGCGATTACATGCGCAATATGGGTATGCCTGAAGAAGAAATAGCGCACAGCCATTTATCTGATGATGTGTCTAACGTGTTAGGTGAGTTAATGAACCAAATTGTTGGCGACTTTACTTCAAAAGTGCGCGAGCAATTACACACCTCTATCACGCAAAATCAGCCAAAAATGATGGCAATTAACAAACAAGTTCAGATCTCGGTAGATACTACGATGGATCGCCCACAAGCCCGCCGCGTAACGTTTACCACCAGTAAGCAAAATATCTTTTATCTAGAGCTTGCTATGGATAAAACTGAGTTTATTAAACTGCATGATTTTGACATTATAGAAGCTATAGACCCTGATGACATCATTGAAAATGAAGCAAAGCAACAAGCTGAAAAATCTAAAGCGGCTGCGTCTTCTGGACAAGATGATGACGATGACGACTTCATGGCAGGCTTAGGGCTTTAAAGCGAAACGTTTAAGCTGGTAGCTTGTAATAAATGATAAAACAAAAAGCGCGATTTTATATTGCGCTTTTCTGTTTTTGCTAGGCATCTTAGTTTCGCAATTAACTTTTTATCGCAAATTATGTAGGCTCAGTGTAAAGCATCTAGTTATAAGGGTTTGCCCCCATCGCCACTACCACACAAAAAATTCGTAAATCTAATTCTAACTGATGATAACTCGGCTCCATATGGCAGCACAGTTGGTAAAAGCTTTTGTTGTGATCTTTTTCTTTAAAGTGGGCAAGCTCATGTACCACTAACGCTTTTAGTAATGGCTCTGGGGCACGCAGCAAGTCGCTGTTTATTGCTAAATCGTGTTTGCGGGTTTTACCTTGCATACGATACGTATGTGTACCAAGTGCATTAGTGATCATGTCGCCTTGCTTTTTAAATGCCGCACGACCAAACGGTGGGGCGTTTTTTAAATACTGTTTTTTAAGCTCTGTGGCGTAGCTATAAAGTAGTTTATCGCTGGTAATAGTGTGTGCTTGCGGATACTTTTTAAGTAAGTAGTCACATACCTTGTTGTTACTTATAAGGCTTAATACTTGCTCAACAATGTTAGCTGGGTAGCCGGTAAAGTAACGTGCGTATTCACTCATTATTATTTCTCTGTCGTTTTACTTTTAAAAAAGTGCTTGCTGGTGGGCTTCTTTTTCGCCAGTAAATGGGTTTAATGCTTTGTGATTATAACCAAGGTCCTTACAAAACTGCCTTGCTAATAATGGCGCTTCTCGGTTATCTGCCGTATGAAAAAACACATAAGGTGTTTTTCCTTCATCAAGCCATTGTTTTACTTTACTTAGCCACGGTTTATAAAAGGGTTTATAGTCGTTTTGTAAATCGGCTATAACAAAGCGCGCCATGGGTTGCGTGCTTGTAGCAATGGCATGCACGGGTAAATGCGGCTTTTTTTGTTGTGCATCTATTAGCGCTTCGGTTGTTGGTTTTACGGCAAAGAGGGCGCGAGTATCCATCGATATGCGATTTATGTTGTTTGCCATTAATAACTGATTAAGCGCTATTTCGGCTTCACCTTTTTGAAAAAACGCAGTATGACGTACCTCTACACCGTAATTAACCTCTTTTGGTAATAGGCTAATAAATTGGGCGAGTTTGGGTAAGTCGTCAGGGCCAAATGCTTTAGGTAATTGCAGCATGATTTGCCCAGTTTTTTCTAAAATAGGAGTAAACAAGTTTAGCCAATCAGTAAGCTCGGTTTGCACATTAGTAAGGTGCAATTCGTGGCTAAAGCGACGATTAAACTTAAACGTAAATTTAAAATCGTCGGGAACGCTGTTTGCCCAGCGCAACACGGTGCTTGGCGATGGATCGGCGTAAAAGCTGGTATTGCCTTCAACTGAATTAAAATGCTGAGCGTATTGGCTAAGCATATCGGCGTTTTTACATTGGCTTGAAAATAAATTGCCTTTCCATGCGTTGCTCGACCACTGTGGGCATCCAATATATAACATACAAACTAGCGCCTTATTATAAAGTGGCGATAGTGTAGCAAATAACAAAACGAGCTGCTGTAAATTCAAGGGTAAAAGCCGTACACGCCCTAGCATCTTAATGTTAGTTGAGTATAATGAAGAGCTTAATTTGATTATTTTTAGATTGCTAGCGGCTTTATTTGTATTGTGGTGACCTGTTTTTTAAATCACACGCCTTAAAACAAATAACTTTAACCGTTTAAGCCTTTTATCTGACAGGAAAACTATGCGCTCTATATATTGCGGACAGCTAAATAAAACTCACGTAGATCAAGAAGTAGAACTATGTGGCTGGATCAACAAACGACGTGACCTTGGTGGACTTATCTTTGTCGATTTACGCGATAGAGAAGGTTTAGTGCAAGTTGTATTCGACTCTGACATTGAAGAGCTAATGAGTTCAGCGAACACACTTCGCCAAGAATTTTGTGTTCAGCTAAAAGGCACTGTACGTGCACGCCCAGATAGTCAAGTAAATAAAGACATGGCGACTGGCGAGATTGAAATTTTAGGTACTGAGCTTAATATTATTAACCGCTCAGAGCCATTACCGCTTGATTTTAACCAAGTAAACTCAGAAGAGCGTCGTTTAAAATACCGTTACCTAGACCTGCGTCGTCTAGAAATGAGTGACCGTATTAAATTACGTGCTAAAGCAAGCAGCTTTGTTCGTCGCTTTTTAGATGAAAACGGCTTTTTAGACATCGAAACACCTGTACTTACTAAAGCAACACCTGAAGGCGCGCGCGATTACTTAGTACCGAGCCGTGTTCATAAAGGTAGCTTTTACGCATTACCGCAGTCGCCACAGTTGTTTAAGCAATTGTTGATGATGTCGGGTTTTGACCGTTACTACCAAATTGTTAAATGTTTCCGTGATGAAGATTTACGTGCCGATCGCCAACCAGAATTTACCCAAATAGATATAGAGACTTCGTTCATGAGCTCTGATCAAGTACGTGGTATGACTGAAAAAATGGTCCGCGAAATGTGGCAAACATTGTTAGACGTTGATTTAGGCGATTTCCCAATCATGCCTTACAGCGAGGCAATGAGCCTGTACGGCTCTGATAAGCCAGATTTACGTAACCCAATGAAATTAGTTGATGTTGCAGATTTAGTGAAAGACGTAGAGTTTAATGTTTTCTCAGGTCCTGCTAACGACGAAAAAGGTCGCGTTGCTGTATTAACTGTTCCTGGTGGCGCTAAGCTCTCTCGTAAACAACTTGACGATTACACTAAGTTTATTGGTATTTACGGCGCTAAAGGCATGGCGTGGATGAAAGTAAATGACCACACTGCGGGCGCTGAGGGCGTTCAATCACCAGTGGCTAAGTTTTTAAGCGAAGACGTAATTACTAAATTGCTTGAACGTACTAATGCACAGTCTGGCGATATCATTTTATTTGGTGCTGATAAACGCAACACAGTAAATGAAGCTATGGGCGCACTGCGCGTTAAGATTGGTGTTGATTTAGAAATCACTAACCTTAATAGCTGGGCACCACTTTGGGTTGTAGACTTCCCAATGTTTGAAGAAGATGACGAAGGCACGTTGCATGCTGTGCATCATCCATTCACAGCTCCAAAAGACATTAACGCCAGTGAGCTTGAAGCAAAGCCAGCTGCGGCTATTTCAGATGCCTACGATATGGTATTAAATGGCTACGAAGTAGGTGGTGGTTCGGTACGTATTCATAATGCAGATATGCAAGAAACCGCATTTAGAATTTTAGGTATTAACGAGCAAGAGCAACAAGATAAGTTTGGCTTTTTACTTGATGCACTTAAATACGGCACGCCACCACATGCTGGTTTAGCATTTGGTCTTGACCGTTTAGCTATGCTTTTATGTGGTACTGATAACATTCGTGACGTTATTGCTTTCCCTAAAACAACACAAGCGTCGTGTTTATTAACTAACGCGCCAAGTAAGCCTAACCTTGATTCGTTAGCTGAACTTGCAATTAGTGTTGTAGAAAAAGCGCCTTCTAGCGAAGAGTAATTCTGTTTAGCAAATAGCGATTAATATAAAAACCCTTGAGTTGTTTGCTTAAGGGTTTTTTTGTGCTTAAATTTAGAGGTGTTCATAATTTATACCAATCTGCTTATATATAGGGTCTATTTAACGTTAAGAAAATTACGCTAGAACTAGGCAAAAATTTTTGTATCTAGTTGTTCTAAATAAAAAATTTTTAACGACGTTATAGTGCAATTTAATTCGTTAAATTGATCACAGATTTATGCAGTTTGGTATTAACCAATCATGAAAAGGAATTCCTATGTCTGTTAATTTAACTCTATTTGGTGAGTTTTTAGTTTTTTTCATTTTATTTTGCATCCCTATATTTGCCTTTATTAGTTATAAAGTCGGCAAGCGTAAAAGTAACATGCCAAGCATTTTGGCCTTTGTTGGTGGATGCTTAGCATTATTCCCACTATTTGGTTTAATTTTTATTGCTGTGCTTGCGCTAAGAAAAGATTTACCTAAAAATAGCGCCTATGCTCATTAAAAATTAAGTCAACAGTGCCAATTGCCAATCATACTCATTATTTCGAACAACAATTTAGTACTTTGCAACATGCAGAGCAAACAACTGAAAATTCAGAATTTGAACAGTGCACATTTACCGATTGCGACTTTGCAGACGGTCAGTTTAAACATTGCCGATTTATAGAATGCAGTTTTAAAAACTGTAATTTATCGTCACTTAAATGGAATTACAGCTCGCTTGAAAATGTGGATTTTAGTCACTGTAAATTAAATAGTTTGCAATGGGCTGACGTAGATTGGCCTGCGCTTAGTATTAATGCACCGGTGAGTTTTAATTATTGCGAGCTCAGTAATAGTTCTTTTTTTGAATTAACCCTTAAAGCCCTCAAACTAACACATTGCTTTGCTAAAAATGTTGATTTTAGACACGCTGATTTAAGCGGTAGTGAATTTACAGGAACAGATTTTCGCGATAGTGAGTTTTTTCAAACTAACTTAACAAAATGTGATTTTGTAGGTGCTACAGCGTTTAATATAGATTTGAATAATAATATTTTAGCGAATGCTAAGTTTGATCGCTTCGAAGCACTTAATTTGCTTAGCAGCCTTAATATAGAGCTGTGTGATTAATTTAGTTTAAATAGTTACATATCTAGAAGCGACAGCTTGGCTGGGCTTCTAGATACTGCGTGACTGCGTAATTAACGGCTTGGGCCATTTTTATTACGTGCACTGGCAAGCTGTCTTGCGATTTCTAATAACGCTGGTGAAATATCTTCAGCGCCATCTTTAATTAGTTTTGTAACGTCACCTGACGAAAACAAACCGTCACGTGGTGATTTAATACCTAACTCACGAACAAAATCCTTCGTTTTACCTGTGCTGCCTGTTTCAATAAACTTAAAAATAATACGTTCATTGTTGTTTTTAGCAGGGGTTTTTAGTGTTTCGATTTCGTCATGTATTGCTGTTAGTTTGTCTTCTAAAATTTCTATACGTTCTTGAATGCTATTGTATGATTTCATTTATTGGATCTTTTACTAAATATATTAAAACAATGGCGGCTATTATCGCATAGTTTGACAATAGAGAATGCAAAGCTATAAAGTAAAAGTTATTTTTAATTAAAAACAATAATTTATATAAGTTTAAATATGCAAAAAACACTTAAAAATCTTTTTATATTAAGCGCACTAGCTCTAAGTACACCAGTAATAAGTACACCAATAATAAGCACAACAAGATTTGCAAACGATGACGTTATAACTGATAAAAGCCGCAATCGCACGATTCCTATCAATATTACACTACCAAGTAACAGTGCGAAGTGCACTAAACAAGTAAAATGCGCTGTGGCGTTTATTAATGCGGGCTACGGGATTAGCCATAATGAATATACGTTTGTTAGTAATGTGTTCAATCAGCGCGGATACTTAACAGTAGCTATAGCACATGAACTAAAAACCGACCCTTACCTTAATCGTGAGCAACCTTACTTAACCACTCGCATGGAAAACTGGCATCGTGGTGTAGTAACGCTTAAGTTTTTAGTTAATGAGCTCGCGAGTAAATATCCAACGTATGATTTTACAAAGCTCGCCTTATTTGGGCACTCAAACGGCGGGGATATTTCGGCGTTATACGGCTCTATTTATCCAAACGAGGTTCGCACTATTATTACGCTCGATCATCGCCGCATGTTGATCCCACGCAATAAAAACATTCGCGTGCTTACACTACGCGGTAATGATTACCCAGCTGATGCGAATGTGCTGTTAAACGATTCAGAGCTGGATAAGTTTCCTGTTACACAAACACTAATAGAAAAATCGCGCCATAATGATATGTACGATGGTGGACCAAAATGGCTGGTGGATAGAATGAGTAAAGAAGTAGGGGCGTTTTTAGATAGTAAAAATTAGGTTTATAAAAGTTAAATCATAGCGCAGTGTTACCTGCGCTATATTAATTTTATGGTAGTTACTCTACCAGTTCACTTACAATAACCGGGTTATTATGCAGTGTTTTATGCACAGGGCATTTGTCGGCTATTTCGAGTAAACGCTGGCGCTGTGGCTCAGTTAAGTCGCCACGTAAGGTGATTTTACGGGTAATGGCCTCAAGGTTACCTGTTTGTTCGCAGTCGTTGCAATCCTTGTTGTAATCGCGAGTGTGATCAAGCTCTACTTTTACATGCTCCAGTGGTAAGTTTTTACGTGTAGCGTACATACGCAACGTCATTGCCGTACAAGCACCAAGCCCTGCTAATAAGTGATGATACGGATCGGGACCTAAGTTTTTACCGCCTACTTTTATTGGCTCATCTGCAAGCCAAGTATGATCTTTTGTGCTTACGTGCTGAGTAAATACATGGTCTTTTTCTTCAACGAGTACATTGCCACCCGTTAAACTTGCCGTGTATTTTGTTTTGTCGTACTTAACATAACGGTTTGCCCACGTTGCAATTATTTGTGCAGCGTAGTCGGCATCGTTTTTATTTGTTAAAAGGTGATCAGCGTTATCTAGGCTAATAAAGCTTTTAGGGTGCTTAGCTGATGCATAAATTTTTTCAGCTTCACTAATATTTACCGTTGCATCAATAGGCGAGTGCATTACTAATAATGCGCGCTTAAGTTTACTAATGTGGCTTTTATCGTACTTGGCTATATCGTCAATAAATTGCTTTTTGATGGTAAATTCACGACCGGCTAAGTTTACTTTAGCTTCACCTGCTGCGTTAATTTCATCAAGGTGTGCTGCAAAGTTATGCGCTACGTGCTGCGCATCTGACGGTGCGCCAATAGTTGTAATAGCCGATACTTCAGGAATATGCTCAGCAGCAGCAAGTACCGCAGCGCCGCCTAAACTGTGGCCAATAAGTAGCTGCGGCGGCGCAAAATGTTCACGTAAATGATTTGCCGCTGATACTAGGTCTTGAATGTTTGATGAAAAGTTACTGTTAGCAAAGTCACCATCGCTATTACCTAAACCTGTAAAGTCAAAACGCAGTACCGCGATACCTTGTAGTGTTAATGCGCGGCTAATCCGTGTGGCTGCTGCTATGTCTTTACCACATGTAAAACAGTGGGCAAATAACGCGTAAAACTTAATATCGCCAGACGGGCGTTCAAGTTGGCCGGCAAGTTCTAAATCACCACTTTTAAAAGATACTTTTTGTCGCATGAGAAGCCTTATTTACACAAATAAAATACATTACAATAGTAGACCAGATATAAGTACTAAACCTTGCAAATTCAACGTTTTTTTGTAAATTGATCTTGATCAAATCAAGCGATGGTGGCGCAGCTTTGCGGACATATGTCCTTATTTTTTTGAGGTCATTTGTCTATCCTCACATAGCGCTATAATGAAGGCTTTGCTACTTTATATAAGTAATTTAGCACTATTGAAAGCAACTCACTTCACACAACCTATTCACTGGAACGTACAATGCAATTACCTACTGTTGATTATAAAGCTCCCGATGCGGCTGCACAATTTGTTGAATCGTTAAGAAATACTGGATTTGGCGTTTTAAAAAACCACCCAATCCCACAGTCTTTAGTTGAGTCTATTTACAAAAATTGGCAAGACTTCTTTAACTCAGAGCAAAAGCACGACTTTTTATTCTCTAAAGACACTCAAGACGGTTACTTTCCGCCTTCAGTATCGGAAGTGGCGAAAGGCTTTACAATAAAAGACATTAAAGAGTACTTTCATGTGTACCCTAAAGGTCGCGTTCCTGCCCAGCTTGAAGCTGATGTACGTGAATACTACCGTTTAGCAAGTGAATTTGCGGGCACGTTGTTAAGCTGGGTTCAGGCTGAAGCGCCGGCCGATGTACGTGCTAAGTTTTCGATTGATTTAAAAGACATGATTGCCGATTCTGAGCAAACATTGTTACGTATCCTACATTACCCACCAATGACGGGTGATGAAGAGCCTGGTGCTATTCGCGCAGCAGCCCATGGCGATATTAATTTATTGACTGTATTACCAGCTTCTAATGAGCCTGGTTTACAAGTTCAAAAAACAGATGGCGGTTGGTTAGACGTGCCATGTGATTTTGGCAGCTTAATTATTAATATCGGCGACATGCTACAAGAAGCGTCGGGCGGGTATTTCCCATCGACAATTCACCGTGTAATTAATCCAACGGGTAAAGCATCTACTAAATCGCGTATTTCACTACCGTTATTTTTACACCCGCATCCAGATGTTGTGTTGTCAGAGCGCTACACGGCAGATAGCTACTTGCAAGAACGTTTGCGTGAGTTAGGTGTTAAGTAACTCTAATACTTAGAGTAATTAAGTATAAACAAAAAACGGCCTATGGCCGTTTTTTGCATTTTGAGCAACTTGAGCGAAGGTTTAATTTTAATAAACTATGCTCAATTGCCTGCAACGCAAATAATGGCATGCATTCTTAGCTACTACAGGTATAATGCGCGCAACTGGCTAATGTAGCCTTATTTAAAAGAGAGTTTATATGAGTTTTGAAGGTTTAGGTTTATCACAGTCTTTGGTTAATGCGGTTTTAGAAAAGGGCTATGAAACGCCAACGCCGATTCAGGCTCAAGCAATTCCTGCAATTATTGAACGTCGTGATGTTATGGCGGCTGCGCAAACAGGTACTGGCAAAACGGCTGGTTTTACATTACCACTTATTGAGCGTTTGTCGTCGGGCCCTAAAGCTAAAAGTAATCACGTACGTGCGCTTATTTTAACGCCTACACGTGAACTTGCTTTGCAAGTAAGTGAAAACGTTGAAGAGTACGCTAAGCATTCAGATGTGAGCTCGTTTGTAGTTTACGGTGGCGTTAAAATTAACCCACAAATGCAGCGTCTTCGAAAAGGTGTTGATATTTTAGTAGCAACGCCGGGTCGTTTAATTGACTTACATAATCAAAATGCAGTTAAATTTGATAGCGTTGAAGTGCTTGTACTCGATGAAGCTGACCGTATGTTAGACATGGGCTTTATTCACGATATTAAACGCTTAATTGCTAAAATGCCTGCTAAACGTCAAAACTTGATGTTTTCGGCAACATTTTCTGACGAAATTCGTGCACTAGCAAAAGGGCTAATTAATGACCCTGTTGAAATTTCAGTTGCTGCAAAAAATACCACAGCTAAAAGTGTTACTCAGTGCGTTTACGCGGTAGATAAAACACGTAAAACAGCATTGCTAAGCCACTTGATTCGCACTAACGATTGGCAACAAGTGTTAGTATTTAGCCGCACAAAGCACGGTGCTAACCGCTTAGTTAAACAACTAGAGCGCGATGATATTGTAGGCGCGGCTATCCACGGTAATAAATCACAAGGCGCACGTGTTAAAGCACTTGATGGTTTTAAAAGTGGTGAAGTACGTGTACTAGTAGCAACAGACATTGTTGCACGTGGTTTAGACATTGTTGAATTACCGCATGTTGTTAACTACGACTTACCAAACGTATATGAAGATTACGTTCACCGTATTGGCCGTACAGGCCGTGCTGGTGCATCGGGTCATGCAATTTCGTTTGTAACAACAGAAGATGCTGTTGATTTATACGGTATTGAACGTTTTATTGGCGAGCTTATTCCGCGTGCTGAAGAAGATGGTTTTGAGCCTATTAACCCAGTAGCTGAACGCGCATTAGATGCTCGTCCGTTACCGGCTAAAAAGCCTAAGAAAAAGCAGCCTTTTAATAAGCCTAAATCTGATAGCAGCAAGCCTAACAGTAAAAAGCCTAACAATGGTGGTAATGGTACAGGCCCACGCCGTGGTGGTTCTAAAAAGCCAGCAGCTAAAACAGATGACAGCGCGCAAAACCCATGGGCAAAGCGTGAATCTGTTGGTGGTAATGGCCAACGCCGTCGTCGCACAAATAACGATTAATCATTATTAATGATTGTGTTGGCGTTTAATTAATTTAGAATTTAGTTAAAGGCTGATACAAAAAACGCGCTCCCTTCTTTTGAATAAATAGAAGCAGCGCGTTTTTTATTGCCTGTAATTTGTACTTACTGTATTTCCTGCCTGATTAAATAGTTAACACCTAAACCTACAAATAAAGTCACACTTACGCTAAGTAGTGTACCGAGCATAACGTACTCGGTAAGTTTTTTATCTTTACTGGCACTTAAATCGCCAAACCTAAATACCGATTTTGCGGCAAGTAAAAAGCCAAGCCCTGCAAATTGGTCAAGCAATATAAAGCTCAGCATAAGTACGCGCTCAAGCATACCAATGCTTTGCCCTGCAAGTGGTAAGCTACCAGTACTTGAAAAGTTACTTGTTAAACGCTCTAACATCATTCTTATAAATACGGCGCAGGGGCTTAAAATAATTAAATAACCGCATACCACCCACAGTATTTTGGGATCAGTGAGCATATTATTAATTGCTGTCATAAAGCTACTGTTATCAGTTAGCCAAATACTGAGCGCAATAATAACGAGTATGTGCGCTATTTGATCTAGTAAGAAAGGCACCACGCCTTTATTAGAATACGATTTAGCTATATCAATAAAGTAATGGCTCACCATAATGCTCGCTGTGGCAATTAAAACACTGCTTAGTTGCTGCCACCCAAATGTGTATTCCCACACGGTAATAATGAGTGCACTTGTTACACCATGCACTAGTACATGAAAATAAAGCTTATTGGCTTTAAAGTGGCGGGTGTTTCTGTCGTTTACCCAACTCATAGGTTGCCAGTAAAAATCAGCGAGTAAGTGGCCAATAATAAGCGCGACCAGTAAAAGTGAAAACGTCATTATTCACCTCCTTTAATTATATTTTTTATAACGTGTTGTGTGTGCTTAATAAAGCGTTCTATAAGTTGGTAGTGCGCTAAATTTAGTAGCTTAGTTACATTTTCACGGCTGGTTTTAAGCTCTTTAGCCATTGCAGCGTGGCTGTTGTCTGGTGATGTTAAATAGACATAAAGGGCATTTGCTTGTTTTTGCGTGATTTTAGTGAGCAATACGTCAGCAAAGGCTAAATTAAGATTTAAGCTTTCATCGAGCTGCCGCTCGTTAATACTAAAAACAAAGCGTTGGTTACCTATTTTATCAAGGCCTTGCCCCGAAAGCGTAAAAGCAGAGCCGGTTGCTGTTTTTATATCGCTGCGTGGGTTATCTATTTGCCCAAGCGCTAAGCTTTGGCGTAGCTCATAACCTGAGGATTTAAGGTGTAAATACACTAGTATGGCATTTCTAAAAAGGTGCTCAGGATTATTAACTTGTAACTGAAAGGCATCGCCTCGATATATATTCCAAAGTGTTTGCTCACCCGAAATATTTCGCAAACTTTGCTCTAGTTGGTAAAGCATGGCATCGTACTGCTGCTTAGGGATAGTTTGCGATTTAATAATATCGCCGCTGATCACACCAATCATAAAAACCTCAAAATGGTTACTTTTTAATATGTAACCAATATTGGTTACATAAGAGTATGTAACTAATTTAGGTTACTTAAATATAAATTGCAAGGTACACTTATTTTAATTGCTATTAATCCTCACTAGGACACTAAATGACTTTACAAAACGAGCAGCAAAGCACGAAACCACGAGTCGGTATTTTTGTTGATGTACAAAATATTTATTACACGTGCCGCGAGAGTTACGGAAAAAACTTTGACTACAATGCGTTTTGGCGAGTAATGCAGGCGCAATACAATATTGAATGTGCTTTTGCATATGCAATTTACCGAGGGGATGAAAAGCAAAATCAGTTTCAAAATATTTTGCGTGCGATTGGTTTTGAGGTAAAGCTAAAGCCATTTATTCAACGCCGTGATGGCAGTGCTAAAGGCGATTGGGATGTAGGCATAACAATAGATATGTTAGAGCAGGGTAAAAATCTTGATAAGGTTATTTTGCTCTCTGGCGATGGTGACTTTGCTTTGTTACTTGGACATTTAAAAAATCAATATAATGTACCGTGCGATGTTTATGGTGCCGACAGGTTAACCGCTGAGGTATTAAAACAAAGCGCAGAGCAATTTCATTTAATTGATAATACTTTGCTACTTTAACAGCAAAAAATAGTTAAAAAAGTGCAAGCTAAGTGCCTGCAACATGAGAGATTTTAATACAAAGCCGTAATAGATGAATTAAGCCTTATATAGGCTTTTTTATTACTGTAATCAATTGGGTTTACTAAATGATTATGGTAATTTTAAAGCATAACGAGTTACCAAGGACTTACATGCTTCATTACAGCAACATGCCACTAGACAGAGGCTCAAATTTTCGCAAAGACCCATCGTGGCTTAAAGCGCAAATGTCGGCGCAAAGTAAATGGGTTTTAGTTAAAAATAATCAAACCCTATTTATTAAAGATACCCCAAAAGTAAGCTATTTAAGATATCAACAAGTGGCCCATTTAGATTTAACGAGTGCTATTTTTGTTGGTTTAAACAATGCTAAACAGGGTGTGTTTGCACTGGATGTCTCTGATCTGGATGAAAGCGTACTTACACCTTTAATAGAGGACGCGCAGTTTTTTGACATTCGCCAATATGGGCCTCAAGTGACCATTAAATATGCCTCAATAGCCGCCCTTGCGAGAGGTTTATGTTATTGGCATGCCACGCATCGTTTTTGTGGACGTTGTGGTAGTAAAAATCGTTCAGTGGAAGCTGGGCACTCTCGGTTGTGTGAAAACGAAAACTGTAAGCATCCTACATTTCCGCGCACCGATCCTGCGGTAATTATGGTTGTTACTAAGGTATTTGCTGATGGAGTAGAGCGATGCTTGTTAGGTCGCCAAGCTGCGTGGCCTGCTGGTATGTATTCGTCGCTTGCTGGGTTTGTAGATCCTGGGGAGACACTTGAGCAAGCCGTTGCGCGTGAAGTTAAAGAAGAGGCTGGTATAGAGGTTGGAAACGTACGTTATGTTGCATCTCAACCGTGGCCGTTCCCATCGTCCATTATGCTTGGTTTTTTTGCAGAGGCAACGTCTGAACAAATTAACGTAGATAAAGAAGAGCTAGACGATGCAAAATGGTTTAGTCGTGAAGACTTAGCACAATTTGGTAATTGGCACGAAGAAGGTGAGCATTTAAAGCTGCCTAGAACCGATTCTATCTCTCGTTATTTAATTGAGCATTGGCGTACAAACCCTTAAGGATTAACAATGTCGAGTAAAAGTAATAAAAACACTCAGCTGGTATCATCAGGGCGCAAAAAAGCCTATACACATGGCGTAGTAAACCCCGTTGTACAGCGTGCATCTACCATTGTATTTGATACCGTAGCCGATTTAAAAGAAGCGGCTAAAACCCGTGGCGATAAAACGTTATTTTATGGGCGCCGAGGGACAACAACACACTTTGCGCTACAAGAAGCGATTACAGAACTTGAGGGCGGCGAAGGGTGTGCATTATATCCCTGTGGCGCAGCAGCGATCAGCCAAGTGTTATTATCGTTTTTAAAAACCGGTGATCATATTTTAATGGTTGATAATGCATACGAACCTACCCGCGATTTTTGCGATAAGATTTTAGCCGGATTGGGCATTACAACAACCTTCTACCCGCCAACCATTGGCGCAGGTATTAAAGATTACATTCAGCCAAATACCAAAGTGTTGTTTTTAGAATCCCCAGGTTCTATTACGATGGAAGTGCAAGATGTACCCGCTATGGTAAAAGTAGCCAATGAGCATAATGTAATGACCATGCTTGATAACACCTACGGAAATGGCTTGCATTATCGCCCGCTAGAGCACGGTGTAGACATTAGTGTTCAAGCCGCAACTAAATATATTGTCGGCCATTCAGATGTGATGATGGGTGTGGCTGTTGCTAATAAAAAGTATTGGCCAACCTTGCGCGAAAACTCGTACTTACTAGGGCAATGTACCAGTGCCGATGATGCGTATTTAGCACTTAGAGGCCTGCGTACAATGGGTGTGCGTTTAAATCAACATGAAAAAGCAGCAATAGAAGTTGCTAAATGGCTTGAACAACATGAGCTTGTTGATCATATTCGCCACCCTGCATTTGCAACATGCCCAGGGCATGCGTTTTTTAAACGTGATTTTGATGGCAGTAATGGGTTGTTTTCCTTTGTGATGAAAACCGGCAATCAAAAAGCGATTGATGAATTTTTAGATAGTCTTGAGCATATTAAAATGGGCTTTTCGTGGGGCGGTTTTGAAAGTTTAGTAACGGCTAATTTAACCATGAAAGGCTTGCGTTCAAATACAGGCTGGGATTTAGGGCCGGTTATTCGCCTGCACATAGGCCTTGAAGATGTAGACGATTTAATTAGCGATTTAAGCCAAGCACTTGAGGTTTATAAACAGTATTTATAATTTTTAATACAGTTTATGTTGTTACATTTAAATGTATTGTTACAAAGCTCACCATAGGTGAGCTTTTTTTTGCTGGTAATTCAAGATGTTTACACTTAATGTGGATAAATACACAGAAAATAAAACGTCATTAAGGATAGTCAATGGCAACACCATTACCGATAAACGTAGGGCGATTAACGCAAATAGCGGGATTTGAGCTTGTACGTATGTTTTTAACTAAACGTGGATTAATTGCTCTTGCTGCTTTTGCGCTAGTGTGGGTTATAATTTTACGCTACCCAATAGGGCAAGCAGTTAGCATCGTCAGTTCCCCCAATTTTGAGCAAATAGCGCGTGATATATCAGGCTCCATTGGTTTAAGTAAACTACTAGACTGGCCTGAATCTGAGTTTGCTATGTATTGGCTAATAGCGCTTTATAGCTTTCCTGTTTTTGGCTTGTTTATATGTAGCGACCAAACGGTAGGTGATAGAGAGCGTGGTACACTTCGGTTTTTATCACTGCGCTCCACTCGCTTTGAAATACTGTTTGGTCGTTTTTTAGGGCAATTGGCGGTATTAGCGTGTTTGGTGGGTATAACACTTATAGCTACTTTAGCAGTGCTGGGCTTTAGAGATCCTAGTTTACTTGCTGGTGGTTTTGGTCGTGCGTTTTCTATATTTTTAATATTAGTGATTACTTTATGCCCATTTGTAGCACTTATGACGTTAATAAATACCTTTGCTCGATCATCGCGTTTATCTATCGTGCTGGCAATTTTATACTTTGCGGCAGGTGGTATTGTTGTGGGCATACTTGAATGGCAAATACCCGCATTTAGTATGCTTGATTATTTATTTCCGGGTGTGCAAATAGAGCTATTAGCCGGACAAAATTTACCATTATTAAGCGCGTTGGGTATTCCACTTATTCAAACCGCCGTGTTACTTATCGTTGCCCAACGTATTTTTGCAAGGAGCTCACTATGAGACCATTAATTACAGCTAGCAGTTTGAGTAAATCGTACGGTGCAAAATTGGCGCTTAATAATGTGAACTTTGAAATTAACAAAGGCTCACCAGTGGCGCTTGTTGGGCCAAATGGTGCAGGTAAAACCACCTTATTTAGTTTGTTATGTGGCTATATAGCGCCAAGTAAAGGCAGTCTTGAAATATTAGGGCATAAGCCTGGCAGTGCTGCTTTATTTAATAAGGTAAGTGCGCTACCGCAAGATGCTCAGCTCGACCCTCGCTTTAGTATAGATAAGCAACTCGCTTTTTATGCAAAGTTACAAGGCATGGGGGCCAAGCAAAGCCAAACCGAAGCACTACGTGTACTTGATTTAGTGGGATTAAAAGAAACTGCAAAGCAGCGTGCAGGGGACTTATCGCACGGTATGCGTAAACGTGTAACGATAGCGCAAGCACTTATTGGCTCACCAGAAATTGTCATGCTTGATGAAGCAACGGCAGGGCTTGATCCGATTCATGCCAGAGAAGTGCGCGAGCTGGTATCTGAATTAAGTGAACAGGCTACTTTTATTTTAAGCTCTCACGATTTAACTGAACTTGAGCGACTATGCTCACAGGTACTTCATTTAGATAAAGGTGTACTAAGCGAACATCAAACAAAAACTAATAATACCGATAAACACTTTTATACATTAATGCTCAGTGAAGCTTATCAAAATGTTGAGCAACAGCTTCAAGCAATTACTGGAGTGAGTCGCGTATATATGAGTCAACATAAAGAGTATGTTATTGAATATCAGCCAACAGACGAGCCGCTTGATGTTGTATTGCTAAATTTTTGTCATCAGCATAACTGGCAATATAGACAATTAGTTAATGGCCACACACTAGAAAATCAAATATTTAAGCAAGAAAGCATATAAAGATTAATAGTGAGAAGGCAATAACGTTTATTTTAGAAAAATTATTGACGACAAAAACAAAAGTAGAAATAAAGTAGTGCACAATGTATTTTTTTTACTGATTAATAATTGTTTCTATGGTCAAAGTAGGTGTAATTAGCTTTAAAATTAAGCTAATTACACTTTTGAGGGTTATTAAAAAAAGCTTAATAAATTAAATAAAAGGTAATGTGGTTTGAATTTATACCTAAAAAAGTATTTTTTACTAAAAAAAATTTAAATTAGTAAAAATTTTAACTGCGGTAATGCTATTAATGAAGTTTATCGGATAATTGAAAAAGAGATCACTTTAGCTGCAAACTGTACCGTATTTACTGGCTTTTCAAATCATACTTATTGCAAGTAGTTGTTGACTTAATGTTGCAACTACTTTAAATTAACATTTGCTAATATTTAATTACAAATACCTCATTAAAATCAGATTGTTATATAACCCACCATTCAGTTTTCATTCATTTTTTAGGCGTTAGGATGCGCTCCGACTTGAGCTACACAGCTTAAGCATAAAAAGTAATATTCATAGGGAAATTTCAGAATGAAAAAATTAGCCGTTATCATTTCAAGCATTTTATTATCAAGCGCTGCAACCACTGCAATGGCAGCAGATAGCTACCAATCAATTAGCAATTTAGGCTACCAATACACAGATAGTAATAATGATGATCAATTTAAAATTGATTCTACGTATTATTTTTCTCCTAAAAAAACATTAGGTCCGTACGACCAATTTGAATACATTAACAAGCAAAGTAACGTTTATGGTGCTTACACTGATAACGATGCTGGTGATGTAACTGCAATTGGTGGTGAATACTTCTATAAAGATGTTGTTGTTGGTGCTTCTTACGAAAACAGTGATTTTGGTTCAAACAATGAGTCTTACTCATTAACAGCGGGTTATTTTTTCAACCCAGATTTACTTGCAAAAGTAAAATTTGTTGATAATAACGATGGCGATAATTACACATTATTTTCATTAGCATATAACCACATGCTTAATGACACAGATTACGTTGGCGTAACTGTTGAGTCAGATGATGATTTTGATTCTCGTTCAGTAGCTGCTAAATACTTTGTTGATTTACAACAAGGCAACTTTTTAACGGTTGAAGGTACATTTTTAAGCCTTGATGAAGCTGATGATCACTGGAATGTTGAAACAAATTACTACTTCAGTAAAGCGACATCAGTATTTGCATCTTACGATAAAGAAGATGCTTACAGCTTTGGTGCACAACACTTCTTTAACCACAACATCGGTTTAAAAGTAGGTTACGGAAACAACGCTGATGACTCTGATAACGATACTTACTTCGCTAACATGCGTTTTCAGTTTTAATTAAGTTTTAAACTTATTTAATACAAAAGTAATATTGAAAAGCCCGCTAATTTAGCGGGCTTTGTTGTTATTAGACAAGTGCATTATTACCAGCCGCAGTTGCGGCCTTCATTTTGCTTATCTAAGTATGTTTGTAATGGCGCAAAGTAATCGAGCATTGCAGTTGCATCCATCTGTGGTTTACCTGTTATGCTTTCAAGCGCTTCTTGCCAAGGTCGAGATGAGCCCATTTCAAGCATGGCGTTTAGCTTTTCGCCGGCTTCTTTTGAGTTGTAAATAGAGCAGCGATGAATCGCTTTATCGTTACCGGCAATTTCACATAAACTGCGATGAAACTCAAATTGTAAAATATGCGCTAGAAAATAACGAGTGTAAGGCGTATTACCTGGAACGTGGTACTTAGCACCCGGATCAAAGTCGTTTTCGCTACGTGCAATAGGGGCTTGTACTCCTTGGTATTTTTCACGCAGTTCCCACCATGCTTTATTGTAGTTCTCAGGTGTTACTTCACCTGAAAATACCTGCCAGCGCCACTGATCAACCATTAGGCTAAAGGGTACAAAGGCAACTTTATCGAGAGCCATTTTCATTAGTAAACCGATGTCTTTTGATTCATCTGGAACTTGTTCAAGCAAACCAATTTCTTTTAAATATCCAGGCGTAACAGATAAAGCAATGGTATCGCCAATGGCCTCATGAAAACCATCGTTAGCACTTTCTTGGTAAAATAAAGGTTGTTTGTTGTACGCACGCTGATAAAAGTTATGGCCTAACTCATGATGAATAACTGAAAACTCTTCGCCTGTACGCTGAATACACATTTTAATACGCAAATCGTCTTTACTGTCGATGTTCCATGCTGATGCATGGCATTGCACATCTCTATCTTTTGGTTTGATAAACAGTGAGCGTTCGTAAAATGTAGTTGGCAATGCATCAAAGCCCATTGAGGTAAAAAAGCTTTCAGCTCCTTTTACCATTTTGAGTTCGTCATAGTCATGCTTTGCTAGTAATTCGGTTACGTCATAACCCGGATCAGCGTTTTCTGGAGCAACGACATCGTAAATATTACCCCATGCTTGCGCCCACATATTACCAAGTAAGTGCGCTGGAATAGGTTGATTTTGTGGTACTTTGTCTGTGCCATATTTTTCGCCTAACTTAGCGCGAACATGGCAGTGCAGTGAGTTATATAATGGTTTAACTTGGCCCCAAATACGATCAAGCTCGGTGGTGAAGTCATCAGCAGGCATATCGTATTTACTGCGCCACATCGCGCCGGTATCGACATAACCAAGCTCTTTTGCCCCTTCGTTTGTCAGGACTACTTGTTGCGCGTAAAGTGGGCGCATTGGCTTTGATATTTGACGCCAACCTTGCCATAAATCAAGTAGTTCGTTGTAATTTCGGCTGGTGGCCATTGTAGATGTCATGTCGCCTAGGCTCAAACAGCTGCCATCTTCTTTGCAGTATTTACCTTTACCGTATAAACCACCAAGTTGTGCAACAATATTTGAAAGTTGTGCTGTTTTATCTGCGTCTTGTGGTGCTGGCAATGTAAGGGCTAGTTTTAGTTTATCAAGTTTTCGGCGGGCATCGTAATCAAGGACGAGTGTATCGTATTTAGCCGCTTCGTTGGCTAAGCGCACAACAGTTTCGGTCATTTTACGATTAACCTCGGCAGATAAAGCTGACGTATCGTGAGTAATAAAGTTTGCGTAAATCCACTCTGCACGGCTCGATTCTAAATAAAGTGCACTCAATTCTTTTTCTGTGTTTGTTATAAATGTATTTGCATCTTTAGCTGTTACAGCTTTTTTAGTGTGTGCTGAATCGGTGGTGTCTATGTTTATTTCTGCGTCGCAGGCAGCTAAAGCAAGAGTACTTGCGACCATTAAGGCGCTTATACTCAGCTTATGGCGAGGTGTGTTCATCGTATTTATTCCCTTCGTTTATTGTTATTTAGAGCGGTGATAATAACAGTGAACTTTCAAAGAATAAATGAATGCGTTGGTCCGATTGAGGGATTTCGCAATGATTGTATTTAAATCAGGATAGGTCATAATTGAATCACTATTTAATTTAATGTGTAAGGAATGTGCGCATGTCGGTATTTATCATTTTACTGGTTGTGGTGGTGGTTATTTTTGCAGTTAAAGATATTCGCCTAAACCTGATCAGTCGTCCTGCATTTAAAATGTTTAAAAAGGTACTTCCCCCATTATCGCAAACAGAGCGAGAGGCAATGGAGGCCGGCGATGTTTGGTGGGATGGTGAACTATTTAGTGGCAACCCCGATTGGCAAAAGCTACATCGCTTTCCTAAACCTGAATTAAGCGATAAAGAAAACGCATTTATGGCTGATCAAGTAGAGACTTTATTGGCAATGCTTGATGATTATCAAATTGTACAAAAAGATAAAGACTTACCAAAAGAAGTGTGGAATTACCTAAAAACGGAAGGTTTTTTTGCGCTGATCATTCCTGAAAAATTTGGTGGTCGTGAGTTCTCAGCAATTGCTAATTCAACGATAGTGTCAAAAATTTCGACTAAAAGTTTAACTGCTGCAGTGACTGTTATGGTGCCAAATAGCTTAGGCCCGGGCGAGTTACTCCTTCACTATGGTACTAAAGAGCAGCAAGACCGTTGGCTACCAAGTTTAGCTAATGGCACAGATGTGCCTTGTTTTGCGTTAACGGGACCAGAAGCGGGCTCTGATGCGGGCAGTATTCCTGATTCAGGCGTGGTGTGTATGGGAGAGCACAATGGCGAGCAGGTGATGGGTCTGCGCTTAAACTGGTCAAAGCGCTATATTACACTTGCACCGGTGGCTACAGTACTGGGCTTGGCATTTAAAATGTATGATCCTGATGGTTTGTTGGGTGATAAAAAAGAGCTGGGAATTACGTGTGCGCTTATACCAACAAATCATCTAGGCGTTGAAACGGGTGAGCGTCATTATCCGCTTAATATGGCCTTCATGAATGGCACAACGTACGGTAAAGATGTATTTATACCACTGGATTGGATTATAGGTGGGCATGAATGCGCAGGGCGCGGTTGGAGAATGCTTGTTGAGTGTTTAAGTGCTGGCCGTGGTATATCACTACCAGCATTGAGTGCAGCAACTGGACATTTAGCTTCAAAAATGACATCGGCATACGCCATGGTGCGCCAGCAGTTTGGTGTATCTATAGGGCAATTTGAAGGTGTGCAAGAGGCACTTGCGCGTATTGGTGGTTTAACTTACGCACTTGAGTCGTGCAGGCTAATGACAGCAGGTGCGATTGATTTAAAGCTAAGTCCGTCAGTTGTAACCGCAATTGCTAAATACCATATGACCGAAATGGGGCGTACGGTAATGAACGATGCAATGGATATTCATTCGGGCAAAGGGATTCAAGTTGGCCCAAATAACTATTTAGCGCATGGCTATATGGGGATTCCTGTATCGATTACGGTAGAAGGCGCGAATATTTTAACCCGTAATTTAATGATATTTGGCCAAGGTGCCACGCGCTGCCATCCGTTTGTTTTAAAAGAAATGGAAGCCGCTGCAATGGAAGATGATGACGCAGCACTTGGGCAGTTCGATAGTTTATTAATGAACCACATACTATTTGCTGCAAGTAATGCCAGCATGGCATTTGTGCATGGCCTAACACGCAGCTATTTTGCTAAAGCGCCCGTGAGCGGTGAAACCGCAGTTTATTATAAACAATTGACTAGAATGAGCCGAGGTTTGGCTATTTGTACCGACGTTGCAATGTTAATGCTTGGCGGTGAGCTTAAGCGAAAAGAAATGATATCGGCACGTTTAGGTGATGTGCTGAGCCATTTGTATTTAGCATCAACCGTTTTAAAGCGTTACGAAGACGAAGGACGCCAACAAGCAGATTTACCCTTTGTTAAATATGCAATTGAGAATTCACTATTTGAAATTGGCCAAGCATTTAATGGCTTCTTTAAAAACTTTTCAAACCCTGTTGTTAATTTTACCCTTAAACGCATCGTGTTCCCTGTGGGTAATCATTACCACAGAGCAAGTGATGAAATAGCGCAAAGTATTTGTGAGCACATGACTCAACCGGGTGTGTTTCGAAACCGCTTAACACATTTATGTTATGTAGACGAAAATGCGGGTACGGGGGTGATGGAAAATGCATTTTTGGCAATGCATGACATGCAAGCGCAGTTTAAAGACTTAAAACAATGGCAACGTAAGGGTAGTGTGCCTGCAACGCTTGATATTGAAGGTGCGATAAACTATGCGCTTGAAAATAAGTTACTCGAACAGGCTGACGCAGATGCAATGCATCATGCTAATAAATTGCGAAAACAAGCCATTGCGGTTGATAACTTTAAAGCAGGTGAGCTTTGAGCGAGTGCTTAAATAAGCTGAACTCTGGGTAATAAATCTATCTCGAGCAGCTATCTTTAGCGCTAACCGCGTTGAATTTACGTGCAATAGGCCCGCTATTGACGCGTAAATTCGCCTTGTTTTCACTGAAAATATCTTAACCAGAGCTCAGGTTAAATAATAATTAAAATACAAAAGGCCTTATAAATATAAGGCCTTTTGCTTAAGTCTGTTTATCGTGCGTAAGGGTCGGCAAGTATTTTATCTACATACCATTTGCCTTTTGTATGTATCATATTTACGCTGCGCATCTCATCAACTTTTTTGCCATTAATATAACCGGTAAAAACAATATTAATTTTAGCTTTATCACCGTATTGTTCACGTAAGCTCGTATTCGATCTATCAACCTCAATAATCACTTCATCGTATTGCATGTTTATTAAGTTGCGCGCAAACTGTTTTGCAGTACCGTAGGATTTCATTATACGAGTAAGCCTAGGCGTTGCGTAGGCAGTGGCTTTTTGTAAGTCTTGTTGATTATATAATGCATCAAAGTAAGCGGCTGCTGAATCACCAGGACTGTCACTGGATACTTTAATATCGTCATTACACCCCAAAGTGAATAGACAGATTATTAGGCTAAGCAGGGTTACTATTTTTTTCATCATCATCGTTATAGTTATTTATTCAGTTTTTAAAGTGTGTAATTAAATAGTGAAGATGTAAAGAGGACGGGAAAGATTGGCTGTGAATATTTTTAATAAATAATAAAAAAGGATGCAAAAGCATCCTTTTTTACAAAATGTTTTATTGAACGAGCTCTTGTTCACTAAATTCTTCATCAAACATTGGGCTTGATAAGTAACGCTCAGTAGCACTTGGCAAAATAACGACGATGTTTTTATCCGCATTTTCTGGCTTTTCGGCAATGCGTTTGGCTGCAACAACGGCAGCACCTGACGAAATACCGACTAAAATGCCTTCTTTTTTCATTAATTGATGCGCCATTGCAATTGCATCTTCGTTAGATACAAGCTCTGCACCATCAATTAGTGTCATATCTAGGTTACCAGGAATAAAGCCTGCACCAATACCTTGAATTTTATGAGGGCCTGGCTTAATAACCTCTCCGGCAAGCGTTTGGCTAATAACGGGAGAATTAGTTGGCTCAACCGCAATAGATTTAACGTTTAGGCCTTTTTCTGTTTTAAGGTAGCGGCTAACACCGGTAATTGTACCACCAGTACCCACACCTGCTACAAAAAAGTCTACTTTACCATCAAGGGCATCATAAATTTCAGGGCCCGTTGTTTCAAAGTGAATCTTAGGGTTTGCCGGGTTTTCAAATTGCTGTAATAAAATATACTTATCAGGTGCGGTTGCTTGAATTTCTTTTGCTTTTTCAATTGCGCCGTTCATACCTTTAGCACCGTCGGTAAGCACTAGGTTTGCACCTAATGCTTTCAATAGCTTACGGCGTTCTAAACTCATGGTGTTTGGCATAGTCAGCGTTAGCTTGTAACCACGTGCCGCAGCAACAAATGCTAAAGCAATGCCTGTATTTCCCGACGTTGGTTCGATAAGTTCTTTATCTTTCGTTAGCTGGCCTGATTTTTCAGCTTCCCAAATCATTGATGCACCAATACGGCATTTGATACTAAAGCTAGGGTTACGAGATTCAACTTTAGCGTATACATTCCCACCTGTAACACGGTTAAGTTTTACCAGCGGTGTATTACCGATGCTTAGTGAGTTATCTTCAAAAATAGTAGACATAATGTTCCTTTGGATACAATCTGATCAACGTATTAGCAGCCTTTGCTACTAACTATATAGACACACTTTACTGGGAGTTAAAAAAAACTAAAGTAAAGTTTGGCTATAACATATATCTATTGAGCTTATAACTAAGTGAAATAAAAATCCACAATAGCCGGCACTTTAGTTATTAAAGGTATGTACAGAGGTCGCGCTTATTTTATTGGCTTTGAAATGCGGATGAAATCTATTCATTTACCCTATATTATCTGCAAAATCTTCATGTGTTGTTGATTATTTGTGCGAATGAACCACCGTTGAACATTTTTATGACACAAGCTAAGTAAAACATGATAAAAACACGTATCTAAATTCAATAAAGCAATCACAATGAAGTTAATCTTAAAATTAATTGCCGGTATTGTTGCCGGTATTCTGGTCGGACTCTACGTACCAATTACAGGTGTTGAACTTTTATTTACGGTAAAAGAGCTGATAGGTCAAATTATCTCTTTTACTATTCCGCTTATTATTTTGTTTTTTATTGCATCGGGTATTGCAGGCCTACCAAAAGGGTCAGGTCACTTACTTGGCAAAACAGTCGGGTTTGCTTATAGCTCTACAATTATTGCAGGTACGCTTGCTTTTTTATTAGTGAGTGCTGTTATCCCATTTTTAAGTGGTGGCATAACATTCGAATCAGAAATTGCAACAGAAATAGGTAGCTTTATAGATTTAGAAATTCCACCGCTTATGGGGGTTATGACCGCATTAGTTACTGCCTTTGTATTTGGTATAGGTATGAGTCAGCTAGAATTAGACACACTGAAAAAAGTGTCCGATCAGGGACGTGATGTTATTGATGGGCTTCTGTCAAAGGTAATTATTCCGGCTTTACCATTTTATATCGCGGGCGTATTTGCGGAAATGACAGTAGCCGGGACGGTGATTGATACGCTGCAAACATTTGGTGTGGTACTAATTGCAGCACTTGTTATGCATTGGCTATGGTTAAGCGTTTTATATATAGCGACAGGTATCTTGCTTAAACGCAATCCAATCGAATTAGTTAAAAATATGCTACCGGCTTACTTTACGGCATTAGGGACTATGTCGAGTGCGGCAACGATTCCGGTATCACTGCAATCAAGTAAAGCAAATAATGTAAAAGAAGATGTAGCTAACTTTACTGTGCCGCTTTGCGCCACTATTCACCTATCTGGATCAACGATTACAATAGTAACCTGTGCAATGGCTGTTATGTTTTTATCGCCAAATATGGCAGTACCTTCATTAATGGAGATGATGCCATTTATTATGATGCTAGGTGTCGTTATGATTGCAGCCCCTGGTGCGCCAGGTGGGGCCGTTATGTCGGCACTTGGGCTATTAACAAGCATGCTTGGCTTTAATGAAGGGGCTGTTGCATTAATGATTGCACTTTATTTAGCACAAGATAGCTTTGGCACTGCGTGTAATGTAACAGGTGATGGTATCATTGCATTATGGGTTGATCGTTTTAGCGATAAAAAATCATCTTAAACTATTAGACTGAGGCAATAATATTAGTTATTGTCTCGCTTTATCTCTGTTTGTATGGCAAATTAATTTATTAAATTGCGTGTTGTTAGGTAAATGAGGATGTTCCATTGATTAATGTACTTTTAGTTGATGACCATGAACTTGTACGAACAGGTATCAAGCGTATTCTTGATGACGTACGAGGGTTTAAAGTAATTGGCGAGGCTAAAACCGGCGAAGAGGCTGTGCAGTTCTGTCGTCAGCATGCGCCAAACATCGTATTAATGGATATGAACATGCCAGGTATGGGCGGATTAGAAGCGACTAAAAAGATTTGCCGCTATTGCCCTGATGTAAAAATCATTGTGCTTACTGTTAATTGTGAAGACCCATTTCCGAGCAAGGTAATGCAAATTGGCGCACATGGCTTTTTAACCAAAGGTGCAGGCTCTGACGAAATGGTCCGCGCTATTCGCTGTGTTCATGCTGGACAACGTTATATAGCCCCAGAAATTGCACAACAAATTGCATTAGCGCAAGTGACAGGTCGTACCGACGAAAACCCTTTTCAGAGTTTATCTGAGCGCGAACTACAAATTATGCTTATGATCACCAAAGGTGAAAAAGCACAAGATATAGCTGAGCGTTTAAACTTAAGTTCTAAAACAGTAAACAGCTATCGCTATCGCATGTTTGAAAAGCTAAATGTGGGTGGAGATGTTGAACTGACCCATTTGGCTATTCGCCATAAAATGATTGATATAGACGTGTCGTACTAATCATAATCTATGTCTGAATTTGATCATGCACATTTTCTTAAAACGCTATCAAGTGAGCCTGGTGTCTACCGTATGCTTGATAGTGGTGGCCAAGTTATTTATGTTGGAAAAGCCAAACACTTAAAAAAACGAGTCAGTAGCTACTTTAGAAGTAATATCACGGACAGTAAAACGCGTGTTTTAGTGAGTAATATTTGTGATATTAACGTCACTCTTACCAATACTGAAACCGAAGCGCTGCTGCTTGAAAATAATTTAATAAAAAAATACCAGCCTCGTTACAACATATTATTACGCGACGATAAGTCGTATCCTTATATTTTATTGACCAGCCATAAACACCCTCGTTTAGCTTTTCACCGGGGTAGTCGTAAAATTAAAGGCGAATACTTTGGGCCTTTCCCAAGCGCAGGCGCAGTATCTGAAAGCTTGCGGTTAATGCAAAAAATCTTTCCTGTTCGTCAATGCGAAGACGCTTATTACCGCGCAAGAAGTCGCCCATGCTTACAATACCAGCTTAAACGTTGCTCAGCGCCGTGCGTGAACAAAGTAACGGATGATGATTACAGTGAGCAAGTAGATTACGTACGTAAATTTTTAACGGGTAAATCTCACGAAGTTATTGCTGATTTAATAAAAAAAATGGAAGAAGCCAGCCAGCAACTCAACTTTGAACTGGCGGCAAAAGTTCGCGACCAAATAATGCTACTTCGTAAAATGCAGGAGCAGCAGTCTATTTCGGGTAATTTTGCTGAAATGGATGTGGTAGGCTTTGCCCATTTGAATGGTTTAAACGGTATTCATTTATTAATGATCCGCGATCATAAAGTACTAGGTAGTAAAACGTACTTCCCAAAAGTGCCAAAAGATTCGAGTGAGCAAGAAATACTAACTTCATTTTTAGGGCAGTATTATTTAGCGCCTGGCGCGACAGGGCGTATTGCAAAAGAAATCATATTACCGTTTGAAATAGAAGAAAGCGGGGCTTTAGGTGAAGCCCTCACACAAATAAGTGAGCGCAAAGTAACCCTTAAAGTAGTTACCCGTGGTGAACGCGCGCAATACTTACAACTCGCAAATAAAAATGCATTAAATAGTATTGCGGTTAAACAAAGTACCCAAGACTCTATTAATAAACGTTATGCACAATTAAAAGCAACGCTACGCCTTGATGATATAACACGGATGGAATGTTTTGATATAAGTCACACTATGGGAGAGAACACTGTTGCTAGTTGTGTTGTGTTTGATTCGCAAGGACCAAATACAAAAGAGTACAGGCGCTATAACGTAACGGGTATTACTGGTGGTGATGATTATGCAGCAATGGAGTTTGCACTTAACAAACGCTATAACAAGCTAGTAGACGAAGAAAAAATTCCTGACGTTATTTTTATAGATGGTGGTAAGGGGCAACTCGGGCGTGCTGAGCAGTACTTTTCTAATTGGTCGCATACAAAAATGCCTTTATTAGTCGGTGTAGCAAAGGGGACTAGTCGAAAGCCTGGTCTTGAAACACTATTAATAGATGGTGGCCGTAAGACTATTCCAATGGATTCGGATGCACCTGCGCTGCATTTAATCCAGCATATACGAGATGAGTCTCACCGCTTTGCCATTGCAGGGCACCGTAATAAACGACAGAAACAACGAACACAATCACTATTAGAAGAAATAAATGGAGTAGGTTCTAAGCGCCGCCAAACATTATTGAAATATTTAGGGGGCATGCAGGGGGTAAAAGCTGCTAATATAGAACAGTTAAAGAAAGTTCCTGGGATCAGCCCTGACATGGCTGAGAAGATATTTAACCATTTGCACGATAAGGGTTAGCCTTATATGCAATATAGCAAAAAAGACATATCCAAGTAGTTATGTGGAATATTCCAAACACACTCACAACCTTTAGACTTTTTCTTATCCCCATTTTTTTGGTGATATTTTATTTGCCTTATAGCTGGGCTTATTTTGCTGCAGCCTTTATTTTTTGGCTTGCATCTATTACCGACATACTCGACGGTTATTTAGCAAGAAAGCTTGAGCAATCAACCCCTTTTGGTGCTTTTTTAGATCCTGTTGCTGATAAAGTCATGGTATGTGCAGCACTTGTCGCATTATCTGAACAATATCAATCAATGTATATGACAATACCGGCCCTCATTATAATAAGTCGTGAAATAATTATTTCTGCACTTCGTGAATGGATGGCAGAGCAAGGTAAACGCGGTAACGTAGCTGTGTCAAATATGGGTAAAATAAAGACAGCTGCGCAAATGTTAGCCATTATCGGTTTGATTTGGCAATACGATACGTGGATGAACTATTTAAGTTTTGGGTTATTGTATATAGCCACCTTTTTAACTTTGAGTTCTATGCTGCAATATTTACGTGCAGCGTGGGATGAATTGACTAAAAATTAGCTCTAAATGTATAATAACGCAGCATTTTAGATAAAAAACAAGCAAACAGTTCAAAACTAGCATTTTTTATATTGACGCGTTTAATAATCTCTGTAGAATGCGTCCGTGTTGAGAGGGCATAGCCCCCGAGATAAACAAAACGGTAATTAATTGGTTACCTGAATGCTCACATAAATCATCATGTGTTAATTCAAATAGCTGATAATAAAATGCGGTACTAGCTCAGTTGGTAGAGCGCGACCTTGCCAAGGTCGAGGTCACGAGTTCGAGCCTCGTGTACCGCTCCAAGTTTATCTCAAGGTTATTACCCCGCACTGGGGCGGAATGGCAGAGTGGCCATGCACCGGATTGCAAATCCGTTCACCCCGGTTCGACTCCGGGTTCCGCCTCCAATCAACACTCCACACGCTTTAATTAGCAAACTCGATGCCCGAGTGGTGGAATTGGTAGACACAAGGGATTTAAAATCCCTCGACTAACAAGTCGTGCCGGTTCAAGTCCGGCCTCGGGCACCACTTTGTGGTTTAATTGCATTACCAAGTGTAATTTATAAAATAGTTAATTTAGAATTAATATGATGCGGTACTAGCTCAGTTGGTAGAGCGCGACCTTGCCAAGGTCGAGGTCACGAGTTCGAGCCTCGTGTACCGCTCCATATTCGTTTTATCCACTTGCTTTTAATAGCAAACTCGATGCCCGAGTGGTGGAATTGGTAGACACAAGGGATTTAAAATCCCTCGACTAACAAGTCGTGCCGGTTCAAGTCCGGCCTCGGGCACCACTTTAAATTATTTTACCAAGGTAATTTAGAGTTGATAAACAATATTTTGCGGTACTAGCTCAGTTGGTAGAGCGCGACCTTGCCAAGGTCGAGGTCACGAGTTCGAGCCTCGTGTACCGCTCCAAATTAATTGGAAATATTTAGGCGGAATGGCAGAGTGGCCATGCACCGGATTGCAAATCCGTTTACCTCGGTTCGACTCCGGGTTCCGCCTCCATATAATTTACTCCACACGCTTTAATTAGCAAACTCGATGCCCGAGTGGTGGAATTGGTAGACACAAGGGATTTAAAATCCCTCGACTAACAAGTCGTGCCGGTTCAAGTCCGGCCTCGGGCACCATCTTTATATTAAGCGCTCTGCTTAAAAAAAATTTATAACACTTATAAGTTAACCCCAAAACCTGATTTACAATCCTTATATTTACTATGATTTATATTATTTTTGATATGCCATACTTTATGTATGTCCTACCTAATAATATCGTTGTGTGATAGTTTAGTAACGGCTTTTTATACCTATTGCTAAGCGTAATATAAGATCTCTAAATCCAGTCCTATAACGGTTCAAATAAACTAGGCACGTAATCCATAGTGATACATTATTCCTAGTGTTAATTAATGCACTTTTAATTGGGCTAAACGTCATAGACTTATGATACCAACCCGTAAAATAAACCATTAGCCTTAAAAATCCAAAACAGTAAACCAATCCACACTTCTAGAGCAAACAACATAAATTTATGCGCTGCTAGCATAAAGTAACTGTCAAATTGATCGGTAATGCATGCTCAGTGGAAGTTAAAAGTCGCGGGTAATAGTAAGTCTAGAGTGATGGTGAGAGCTTCAAATAGGTAAACAATAAAGTGCTTATACATGATTCAGAGCTATGGACATTAAACATCTGTTTTTGTAGGTTGTCTTATTTAAGCAGATAATGTCTATACAGTTTTTATCGGCTGTAACAGCTTTTACTTATAAAGGATAGAGTGATTTAGTGTAAGTACTTTTTATTTTTAGAACTAAAAAAGCGAGCCGTAGCTCGCTGCTTATTGTTTATTTCCAGGCCTCGGGGTCGACCTCTTTAGCAAGCTTTGGATGCTTAGTTTTATCAAATGTAGGCGTTAAACCTTGTTTTCGTTGCTCGTTATAATCTTTAGAGAGCCATACAACAACACCTGAAAGCATAAATAGCGCTATAACGTTCACAATAGCCATTAAGCCCATTGATATATCTGCAAGCGTCCAAATTAAACCAAGCTCACCGACTGCACCAAACATCACCATACCTAAAACAACAAGTCTAAAGATAAACATACCTTTATTAGAGTTGTGTTCTAAAAACATTAAATTTGTTTCAGCATAAGAGTAATTCGCAACAATAGACGTAAAAGCAAAAAAGAGTATAGCGATAGCAATAAAGTAAGTACCCCAATCTCCAACATGTTCTTGTAATGCAGCTTGAGTAAGTTCAATACCTAATACACCAGACTCAGGTACTAATTGCTGTGAAAGCAAGATAAGTGAGGCAGTGGCGGTACAAATTACAATAGTATCAATAAATACACCTAACATTTGCACATAACCTTGTGATGCCGGATGTGGAGGGTAAGGCGTTGCCGTAGCAGCGGCATTAGCAGCACTACCCATACCAGCTTCGTTTGAAAATAAACCACGCTTGATCCCTTGGATCATAGCTTGCGTTATGCCATAACCAATTGCACCGGCCCCTGCTTGCTCAATACCAAAGGCACTTTTTATAATAAGCACTAGTACATCCGGTAGCGCAGTAAAGTTAACAGCACAAACATAAAGAGCAACCAGCAAATAAGCTAATGCCATAAATGGCACAACCATTTCAGCAAAGCGAGAAATTGTTTTCAGGCCACCAAAAATAATGATGCCAGAGCCAATCACTAAGAAAATACCTACTATATACTTAGGTACATCAAATGCCACTTCAAATGCGGCAGCAATAGAGTTTGACTGCACAGCGTTAAATACTAAACCAAAGGCTAAAATCAAGCATAATGAGAATAAAACGCCCATCCAGCGCTTACCTAAACCATTTTGCATATAATAAGCAGGGCCACCTCTGAAGTTACCTTCAGCATCTTTTGTTTTATAAGCCTGTGCTAAAGTACTTTCAGCAAAACTGGTTGCCATACCTATTAATGCAATCAGCCACATCCAAAAAATAGCACCTGGGCCGCCTAAATATAATGCAACCGCAACGCCGGCCATATTACCGGTGCCAACGCGGGCCGCTAGCGATGTACAAAAGGCTTGAAAGGATGAAATTTCGTCTTCACCACATTTACGAGAACCAAACATTACTTTAAACATATGTGGGAATTGTACAAATTGAATAAAGCCTAATCGAAAAGTAAAAAAGAGACCTGCTGCTATTAATAAGTAGACGAGAACCTGGCCCCATAAAAGGGCACTTATACTGTTTATTATGTCTGTCATGGGTACTACCTAAATACATGAGTTAAAAAAGTGACCGCAACTTATCACATCAAGATAAAAGTGTTTAGTTTTAAAGTGTAAAAGCAGAGTTATCAACAGGGCTTTGTGGGTAACGTGTGTTTATCGTGTGTGCTTGCTTGGGGCTTAATTTTAATTACTATTTTATGTAAATAACGCTTGCGTAAAATCCGCCGCTCCCTATAATGCGACCCCACTGAGACGGGATATGGCGACGCGCAGCGGACAACGCCTAGCGAGACCCAAACTACTCAGGGTGTTAAGTAAAACTTAGTGTTGATAAATATAACGTTTACCAAAATTAAGTGTTGACAAAAAAATAGGAAAGCGTAGTATGCGCAGCCCTAGCGAGATAAAGTTTAACTTTAACCGCAACGTTCTTTAACAATATAAAGCAATCATCTGTGTGGGCACTCGTACAGATTGAGTTCTAACAGCCAAGCTTAGTTCGCTAAGTAAGGCAAATAAATTAGAGTCTCAATTGAAAACTGAGTGACCAACAGAAGTAACTTATTTATAAGTTGCTTCGGCACAGTCAATTCAATATCGAAAGATATTAAAATAAATTCAGAATTCATTGAGCTGTCGAAAGATTAAAGTCTCTGAAGGGCCGTTGAAGACTACAACGTTGATAGGCAAGATGTGGAAGTGGTGTGAGCCATTAAGCTAACTTGTACTAATTACCCGTGAGGCTTAACCATACAACGCCAAACGCGTTTTATGTGATAGTGAAACACGCGAAGAAGTTAATATGACTAAAGTAGATATTACTGAAAGAACGACTTAAAAAATATTATCAGATATTTTCCAAATTCAGTTAGTGCGTAGTGATACGGACTGACAACCAAATTTGCTTGGTGACAATAGCGTTTTGGACCCACCTGACTCCATGCCGAACTCAGTAGTGAAACGAAACAGCGCCGATGATAGTGTAGCATTTGCTATGTGAAAGTAGGACATTACCAGGCTTCAAATTAAAGAAAGCCCGATTCGAAAGAGTCGGGCTTTTTTACGTCTGCAGAAAAGTGAAATGTGGGTGAATAGCGGACAATAAACGATGTAGCATTTCACTGTGGCTCTCCACCGCTGTAGGCACTACGACATTCTACTGCGTAGCGCACCGATCTCAAATTGTAGAAACCCGTTACAGCAATGTGACGGGTTTATTGCTATCTGGGATTTAATAAATAGCCAAGAACCCATGCTGAACTCAGTAGTGAAACAAAACAGCTCGAAGGCGAGCCCCACAGAAGGCCGCCCCGACGCAAAGATAGTATCCCATTTGCACTGTGGCTCTCCACAGCTGTGGGCACTACGACATTCTACTGCGTAGGGCACCGACTTCAAATTATAGAGAGCCCGAATCTAACGATTCGGGCTTTTTTACGTCAGCAGGAAAGTAAAAAGTGGGGGGCGCAACGTACACTTAAATTAATACCTAGCACCTAGGTCGGACGAGGATAAGACTCTCTACGCTAAAAACACGCTGACTGCACTTAAGATCCCTCTGAATCAAATCAATAATTCATATCAATCCGCAATAATACTTATACCAAACTGCATAAATCTTTGATCAATTTAACGAATTAAATTGCACTATAACGTCGTTAAAAATTTTTGCCTAGTTCTAGCGTAATTTTTTTAACGTTAAATAGACCCCATATATAAGCAGATTGGTATTAATCAATTTGAAGGATTAAATCTGACGCTAACAGCATTAAAAATTCCTATTTATAAATTACATATACCACTATAGATAACAAATATAATTTTGCTTTGTCAGTGGCTTTGATTTAGGATCAAAATAGTTTAAAACCAAGAACTAATAGCCTGTGCATAGATTATTAATTAGCGCCATCTCCATTTTATTTTGTTTTTCTGTTTCGGCAGTTGAAGTAACTGATCTATATCAAGATATTTTAAAAGTAGATGACAAAACTAGAGACACCCGATTAGCGGCGAGTCGCAAAGCTTTACTCAATGTTTTAGTGAAAGTAAGTGGTGATGAAACTGCAGATCAAAACAAGCAAGCACAGCAGCGCACGAAAGATATTTCTGATTATATGCTCAAGTTTGAATATGACGAGAGAGCAAATGGACAATTAAAACTCGTGGTTAAATTTGAAGCTCGAAAGATCAATGCATTAATTAAGGAGCTTAACTTGCCTTTATGGGGAGTACAGCGTCCGTTAGTTGCAATATGGTTAGGTATTGAAGACAACTGGCGTAGAGAACTGGTAACTCAAGAAAGCTACCCGCAATTAGAGCAGTTGATTTATGACAAAGCTGGGCGTCGTGGTTTACCGGTAGTTGTTCCCTTGCTTGATTTACAAGACAGACGTTTAGTGGGTATTCCAGAGGTGTGGGGTAATTTCTCAGAACCAGTAGAAGAAGCCTCTAGACGTTATAGTGCTGAGCGAAGTATTACTGCAAGAATGTATAAAGAAACAGATAGCGAAAATTGGATTTTAGATTGGCGCTTTACTAATGATGATTTATTTGATTCTAATCGATTAACGGGCGATAAACAGCAAATAGTGAGCCAAATGATTGATACGCTAGCACGTGGCCTTGCAAGTGAGTACGCTATTGATCCAAATGCTTATTATGAACAAGCAACGGCTTCATTAACATTGAAAGGCACGCAAAGTTTTGTTGATATTGAGCGTGCGAAACGTAGACTACTGAATTTAAGTGTTGTTACTGAGGTTACAATTGTTCGAAAAACATCAGAGTTTGTCGAGTTTAAACTAAATCACACGGGAAACGTTACCGATCTTAAAAAAGGTTTAGGACTTGAATCTTCGTTCAAGGACTATAAGGATCCACGCGACTTTTACCATGTTGTCGATAAAAATAGTCTAGAGTATCAGTGGGTAACGCCATAATGTTAACGTCAGATCCTATGCAAATGGCATTACCGGTAACACTACCGGATGACGAAACATTTGCATCGTATTTCGGTGGGGAAGATTCGTTAGAGGTTAATCATTTAAAGGATAGTTTTTTAAAGTTAGCAAAAGCGTTTCAGTACACTTATTTATGTGGGTTAGGCGATTCAGGCAAATCTCACCTTTTGTATGCAACCTGTATAAAAGCACAAGAGCGTGGCTTATCTAATATGTTATTGTCAATGCGCGAAGTGATAGATTTTGGACCTATGGTTTTAGATGGTTTAGAAGCGCTTGATGTTTTATGTATTGATGATGTACACCTAGTGGCTGGAAATGATGCATGGGAAAAAGCATTATTTAACTTTTTTAACAGATTTAACGAGCCTGGAAAAATGCTGGTTGTTACTGCTGATTTACTCCCTAGCATGCTTAATATTACGCTGCCTGATTTAGAATCTCGCCTAACGTGGGGAACAACCTTTCAAATTCGCTCTATGAGTGATGATGATAAAGCACAAGCACTTGTTAAGCGTGCTCATATGCGTGGCCTTGAATTAAGTGATGAATGTGCACGTTTTTTATTGACGCGCTTAAGCCGTGATATGCGTGCTTTACTCGATGTACTCGACACATTAGATCACGCATCGATGGCCGCACAGCGAAAATTAACAATTCCTTTTATAAAATCAACGTTAAAGCTGTAGTAGGTCTAGAATCTAGACCCTGCTTTCAGTTATCATAAGCTATTACTTAACAGCAATCACCTTCTGTGAAAGATCAGGTATCGAATGAACTTAGAAAACATATTAGCGCAAGCACTTGAGGCGGTAGCCAGTGCCAGTGAAATAGCGCAGTTAGAAGATATCAGGGTTAATTACCTTGGTAAAAAAGGCGAAATCACTAGCTTACTTAAAACGTTAGGTAAAATTGCCCCTGAAGAACGCAAAGAAGCAGGCCAAGTTATAAACCAAGCTAAACAAGATGTGCAAGCTGCTATCACTGAAAAGCGTGAATTGCTAGCAAGTAAAGCACTTGAAGAAAAGCTAGCGGCTGAAACTATAGATGTAACTCTACCAGGGCGCGTTATGCCAGCTGGCGGTTTACACCCAGTTACGCGCACTATCGAACGTATAGAAAGCTTTTTTGGTGAGTTAGGGTTTGAAGTTAAATCAGGCCCAGAGATAGAAGATGATTTTCATAACTTTGATGCACTAAATATTCCTGAGCATCATCCAGCACGTGCTGATCACGATACCTTTTATTTTAATCCTAAATTAGTACTACGTACACAAACAAGTGGTGTGCAAATCCGTACTATGGAAACTGAGCAGCCACCACTGCGAATTATTTCACCTGGACGTGTATACCGTAACGATTACGACCAAACGCATACACCTATGTTCCATCAGGTAGAGGGGTTAATGGTTGATACTGATGTTAGCTTTACTGAGCTAAAAGGTATTTTGCATGATTTTTTACGTAACTTTTTTGAAGAAGATATGGAAATTCGTTTTCGTCCTTCATTCTTCCCATTTACAGAACCTTCAGCTGAAGTAGATGTTATGGGTAAAGACGGTAAGTGGTTAGAAGTACTAGGCTGCGGCATGGTACATCCAAATGTACTTAAGTCTGTGGGTATCGACCCAGAAAAATACACCGGCTTTGCTTTTGGCATGGGTGTAGAGCGCTTAACTATGTTGCGCTATGGCGTAAACGATTTACGTGCATTTTTCGAAAATGACTTAAAATTCCTAAACCAGTTCCGTTAAGAGTGAAACAATAAAATGAAATTTAGTGAAAAGTGGTTAAGAGAGTGGGTTAATCCTGCTATTGATACGCAAGCTCTTTCGGAACAGCTTTCAATGGCTGGTCTAGAAGTTGATGGCGTTGAGCCTGCTGCTGCCAAATTTAATGGCGTAGTTGTAGGTGAAGTTGTTGAATGTGGACAACACCCAGATGCAGATAAACTGCGTGTTACCAAAATTAACGTCGGTGGCGATGAGCTACTTGATATCGTGTGTGGTGCACCAAATTGTCGTTTAGGTATTAAAGTTGCTGTTGCAACTGTGGGTGCTGTACTGCCTGGTGACTTTAAAATTAAAAAAGCCAAACTACGCGGCCAACCTTCAAACGGAATGCTATGTGCTTTTGTTGAACTAGGTATTAGCGAAGAAGGCGACGGCATTATGGAATTGCCAAGCGATGCACCAGTAGGCATTGATTTACGTGACTACCTAGGTCTTGATGATAATATTATAGATGTTGATTTAACACCAAACCGTGGTGACTGCTTAGGTATAAAAGGTCTAGCACGCGAAGTAGGCGTTTTAAATAGTATTGACGTAAACGTATTAGATATTCCAGCTGTTACTCCAACAATTGATGACAAAGTATCAATTGAGCTAGTTAATGAAGATGCATGTCCTCGTTACCTTGGTCGTGTGATAAAGGGCATTAACCTTGATGCAGAAACACCGCTTTGGATGGTTGAAAAGCTACGCCGCAGTGGCGTACGTACAATCGACCCAGTGGTTGATGTTACAAACTATGTATTACTTGAGCTTGGTCACCCAATGCACGCGTTTGATTTAAATGCGATTGAAGGTGGTATTAAAGTACGTAGTGCAAACGCAAGTGAAGAACTTGTTTTATTAGACGGTAACACCGCTAAATTAAACGACACAACACTTGTGATAGCCGATCATAACAAAGCACTAGCAATTGCGGGTGTTTTTGGTGGTGAGCAATCAGGTGTTACAGATAAAACATCTGATATATTACTTGAAAGTGCATTTTTTAACCCTGTAGCAATTGCAGGACAAGCACGTAGCTACGGTTTACACACTGATGCTTCACACCGTTATGAACGCGGTGTTGATTTTGCTCTGCAACATGATGCAATGGAGCGTGCAACAGCGCTACTTCTTGAAATCGTAGGCGGTCAAGCAGGCCCAGTTGTTGAAGCTGTAGCGGCTGACAAACTACCAAAAGTGACTGAAGTACGTCTTCGTCGTGCTCGTTTAGACCGTGTTATTGGTCATCATATTGAAGATGCTAAAGTAACTGATATTCTTACGCGTTTAGGCCTTGATGTTAAAGTAGAAAATGAAAGCTGGAGTGCGGACGTACCAAGCTACCGTTTTGATATTCGCATCGAAGAAGATTTAATTGAAGAAGTAGCACGTGTTTACGGCTACAACAGCATTCCTAATGTTGCACCAACTGCAAAACTTAAAATGACGACACATAACGAAGCAACTATTGCGCTTAGCAAGTTCCGCAATACGCTAGTGACTCGTGGTTACCAAGAAGCAATCACGTACAGTTTTGTAGATCCTAAAGCACAAGCTATTTTACACCCTGAGTGTAAAGCAATGGAATTACCGCACCCTATTTCAATTGAAATGTCAGCGATGCGTGTAAGTTTAATGCCGGGTTTATTAGCGTCTGTAGCGTATAACCAAAATCGCCAACAGCCTCGTATTCGTTTATTTGAACATGGTCTTAAATTTATAAGCGACGAAAGTGCAGAAAATGGTGTTTACCAAGTACCGGTTATTGGCGGCGTTATTACGGGTCTTGTAAATGGTGAACATTGGGTTGAAGAAAAACGTAACGTTGATTTTTACGATTTAAAAGGTGATGTTGAAGCATTACTTGCAATTACTAATGATGTTACTCGCTTTGAAATTAAAGCAGAGCAGTCAGATGGACTTCACCCTGGGCAATCAGCAGTAATCTATGTTGATGGCAAAAAGGTTGGTTTTTTTGGTGCTTTACACCCTCAAGCTCAAAAGTCGTTAGATATCAACAACGCAACTTTTGTTTTTGAAATTGAAATGTCAGCAATAGAAAAAAGAAATTTACCGCAGGCAGAAGGGGTGTCTAAATTCCCTTCAAATCGCCGCGACATCGCTATTTTAGTGGCGGACAGCGTTCAATCAGGTGATATTTTGAGCGCGATCGAAAAAGTTGGCGGAAATCAATTGGTTGACCTAAACTTATTCGATGTGTATAAGGGCAAAGGTATTGAGCCAAATTGTAAGAGTTTGGCGATTGCTCTAACACTGCAAGCGGTTGATAGAACACTCGAAGAGAAAGATATCAATCTAGTAGTTGATAACGTGGTGGCCGAATTGGCCGAACAGTTTAATGCATCGTTGAGGGACTAGATATGGCGCTTACTAAAGCCGACATAGCTGAACACCTATTTGAAAAGCTCGGGATCAATAAAAAAGATGCCAAAGATTTAGTTGAAGCGTTTTTTGAAGAAATCCGCTCAGCGCTAGAAAAAGGCGAGCAGGTTAAGCTCTCTGGATTTGGTAACTTTGATCTTCGAGATAAAAAAGAAAGACCAGGCCGCAATCCGAAAACAGGTGAAGATATTCCTATTTCGGCGCGTCGTGTGGTGACCTTTAGACCAGGTCAGAAGCTTAAAACCCGTGTTGAAGTGGGTACAAGCAAAGAAAAATAAAAAAAGGCAGCGTAAGCTGCCTTTTTTTTAATTACGTTTCTGAGCTGCTTATATTAATTTGCAATAATACTTAACCTGAACTCTGGTTAAGATATTTACTAATATATTGAATCATAATAATATTTAAACTTATTTTTCTCTAGCCAGAGATTTTCAGTGAAAACAAGGCGAACTTACGCGTCAATAGCTGGCCTATTGCAAGTAAATTCAACGTAGTTAGCGCTGAAAATAGCTGCTCGAGATAGATTTATTATCCAGAGTTCAGGTTACTTAATCAATTTGAGGGATTAAATCTAACGCTAATTGCGTTAAAAATTTCTGATATAGAACAATTAGATAACGAAATTCTTGCCTTGTTATCAACACGATTTTCTTACCTCACAATAAATCACTTAATTAAGCGATTAAATACTCCTAAGATAGATCAAATCTCAATTTTGAAAGGTTAGCCAGCACTACCGAATCTTTTTTAACTAACTGTACTATCCTCACAATGTTCAACGCTCCTTCATCGCTAATATGAAAAAAACGCAACCAAAAATGTATAGAATTAGCCAAAGATATTGTTAAAGTTTACGCTTTTCTAAAATCATTTGGCCCCGAATAGTAGAGAATAACCTGAGATTAAATTAGAATAGCTGTGCCCATTTGGGCTATCCGTTCAAAAATGTTTAACTTAGGTAAATAAAATGACCTCATCTCACGAGTTAGAATACACGAATAGTTGGCAAGAGCGCCAAGATTACGCAGAAAGCATGCAACCAATCATAGGTAAGCTTTATCGTAATCGTGGTATTGAAATTGCTGTATATGGCCGTCCTCTCGTAAATGCCAGTACTATCGATATTATCAAATCTCACAAAACCGTTGCTCAGTTTGAAGGCACTAAATTACGTTTACGCGAAAGCTTCCCATTTTTAGAAGCTATCAGCAAAATGGAATTAAACTCTGCACGTATTGATATTGGTAAGCTTGCATATAGTTATTTGTTCACTGAAGCTGCAAAAGGCCGCTCGGTAGAAGAATTTGTAAAAGATGAGCTTGCAGAAATAGCTGACTCACCAGCTAGAGAGCCGCGTGATGTTGTACTTTATGGCTTTGGCCGTATTGGTCGTTTACTTGCGCGCTTGTTGATTGAAAAATCAGGTCCATATTCAGATTTACGTTTGCGCGCGATTGTTGTGCGAGGCGGTAAAGAAGGCGATCTTGAAAAACGTGCAAGCTTATTGCGCCGAGATTCAATTCATGGCCCATTCAACGGTTCAATCACGATTGACAAAGAACGTAATGCTATTAAAGCTAATGGCAGCTACATCCAAGTTATTTACGCTAACTCTCCTAGCGAAATTGATTACACTCAATACGGTATCGACAATGCATTGATTGTTGATAACACGGGTATTTGGAAAGATGAAGCAGGCCTTGGTCAGCATCTAGAGTGTAAAGGCGCCGCAAAAGTATTACTAACAGCGCCTGCAAAAGGTAATATCAAAAATATCGTATATGGTGTTAATAACAAAGATATTTTGCCTGAAGATAAAATTGTATGTGCAGCGAGCTGTACAACCAATGCAATTACACCAACGCTTAAAGCACTAAATGATAAGTTTGGTATTAATAATGGCCATGTTGAAACTGTTCACTCGTACACGAACGATCAAAACCTTATCGATAACTACCACAAAGCAGAGCGCCGTGGCCGTGCCGCTGCACTTAATATGGTAATCACTGAAACAGGTGCTGCAAAAGCGGTTTCAAAAGCATTACCAGAGCTTGAAGGCAAGTTAACAGGTAACGCAATCCGCGTACCCACACCGAATGTATCGCTCGCTATTTTGAACCTTAACTTAGCAAAAAGCACAACGGTTGAAGAGTTAAACTCATTCCTACGTCATGCTGCACTTCATTCCGATTTGCGCGATCAAATTGATTACACAGCATCAACGGAAATTGTATCTACCGATTTAGTAGGTAGCCGTTACGCAGGTGTTGTTGATTCACAAGCGACGATCGTTGAAGATAACCGTATTGTATTATATGTATGGTATGACAATGAATTCGGTTACAGCTGCCAAGTAGTTCGTTGTATGCGCGATATGGCCGAAGTGTCATTCCCAAGCTTACCTCGCTAATATATTGCAGTGATTTAAAAGCCAGCATTTTGCTGGCTTTTTTGGTCATGTGTTATTTTTAAAGCTTATTCCATGTGATAGGCTTTAATTATGTAAGTGTTGGTCGTACTTTGTTTTTCGAAGTTCCCAGTATTTTTCTACACGTATGAGTGTACCTGTAGTGTTAGCTCTGCAAATTAGTAAGCAGATAAATTTATTTAACTTAAAGGTTTTTTCATGAAAATCAGCAGCAATTTCGACAGTGGTAATATTAAAGTAATAGAAGCCACCGATCCTTTAAATATTCAATTAGAAATTAACAAAGATCATCAGTCTGAATTTTATCAGTGGTTTCACTTTCGCCTTGAAACAACGCCTTACCAATTGCATAAGTTAAATATTAATGAGCTTGAAAAATCAGCTTATCCAGATGGTTGGGAAGGTTACCAAGCAGTTGCGTCGTATGACCGTCAAACATGGTTTCGTGTACCATCAAGCTATGATAATGGCACATTAAGTTTTGAAATCGAACCAGAGTGCGGCAGTGTGTATTTTGCCTACTTTGCACCATACAGCTATGAGCGCCATTTAGATTTACTGTCTTGGGCACAAAGCCAAGGCGCTTGCCAATTAGAAACGCTGGGTGAAACGCTCGATGGCCGCGACATGAGCGTACTTAAAATTGGTGAGCCAAGTGAAGACAAGAAAAACATCTGGATCACAGCTCGTCAACACCCTGGTGAAACAATGGCGCAGTGGTACGTAGAAGGTCTACTTCACAAATTACTTGATGATGAAGACCCACATGCAGCTGCGCTTCTATCAAAAGCAGTTTTTTACATTGTGCCAAATATGAACCCAGACGGCAGTGCGCGTGGGCATCTTCGTACTAACGCGAAAGGCGTTAACTTAAACCGTGAATGGCAAACACCAAGTATGGAAAATAGCCCTGAGGTTTACCTAGTCCTTAATAAAATGCGCGAAGCTGGTTTAGATATGCACCTTGACATACATGGCGATGAAGCTATCCCATATAACTTTGTGGCAGGCAGTGAAGGTATTCCAAGTTACGATGCACGTCTTAAAGGCTTAGAAGATAGCTTTAAAGCAGCACTTTTAACTATTACGCCTGAATTCCAAGATGAGCATGGCTATCCAAAAGACGAGCCAGGCCAAGCTAACCTTACGGTAGGTTCATCAGCCACGGCTGAAGAATTTAAAGCATTAACTTACACCGTTGAGATGCCATTTAAAGATAATAACGATTTACCAGATCCAGATTATGGCTGGTCAGACCGTCGTTCGTATCAATTTGGTCAAGATACGTTAGCGGCTATTGTTAATGTTGTTGATAATTTAAGATAAAACGTTTATCAAAAGGGTATCAATAGTTTTGATACCCTTTTTGCTTTTAACAAAACCCTTTGTATAAAATAATAATAATCATCATATAGCAACTGCATTCTTAAAGCGTTTTCACGCTTCTTCGCTGCGTATCATCGCCGTATCGGTACAAATCAATCTACTTTCATTTAAATACTTCAGGTGTAGTGCCTTACAACAAATGTGTAATTAGATATTTTGAAAATTAAGTGTTAACAAAGTTGGTGTACTTAAGTTAATATTAATTAAATCATCAGTCGGGGCGGGAGAGGTACAACCTTATTTCGTAAAGCTTATGTTGCAAAGTAGCTAAAGCAGAGTCTCGTAATCAAAAATAATAAATATAACTATAGAGGATATCCATGGAAGCTATTGTAAGCGCTGTTAATGATGTTGTTTGGAGTAACGCACTCATCTATTTATGCCTAGGCGCAGGCTTGTTTTATTCAGTATTAACTCGATTTGCTCAAGTTAGACATTTTAAAGAAATGTGCAAGTTATTATTCAGTCCTAATACGTCTGATAAAGGTATCTCATCTTTTCAGGCTCTTGCAGTATCGTTGTCTGGACGAGTAGGCGTTGGTAATATCGCAGGCGTTGCAGCGGCTATTGGTTTTGGTGGACCAGGTGCTATTTTTTGGATGTGGGTTGTTGCTTTTCTAGGCGCAAGTACCGCATTTGCAGAGTCTACTCTAGGGCAAATTTATAAAACAGAAGAAGACGGGCAATATCGTGGTGGCCCAGCCTATTATTTTGACCGTTGTTTAGGGCAAAAATGGCTGGCTATTTTATTTGCTGTTTCGGCAATTATAGCGTGTGGTGTTTTCCTGCCAGGCGTACAAGCAAATGCGGTAGGTAATGCGTTTACCCAAGTATTTGGCGATGGCAATATTGTCTCTACTAGCTTTGGTGACGTAGGCAGCTTTAAGTTGGTCGCTTTGGCAATTATCCTTATTGTTTTGGCATTTATTATTTTTGGCGGTATAAAACGTATTGCGAACTTTACTCAAATTGTGGTGCCATTTATGGCACTTGGTTACATAGTATTGGCATTAATCGTGGTATTTTTAAACTTAGATAAAGTGGGCGATATATTTTATTTAATCATTAGTGATGCGTTTACAGCACAGGCTGGTTTTGGCGCAGCTATTGGTTGGGGCGTTAAACGTGGCATATATTCTAATGAAGCTGGCCAAGGTACTGGGCCTCATGCAGCAGCTGCCGCAGAAGTAGATCACCCTGCTCAACAAGGTTTAGTACAAGCTTTTTCTGTTTATGTTGATACTCTCTTTGTGTGTACTGCAACAGCATTAATGATTTTAATAACGCAGCAATACAATATTGTGGGTGAGTTACCAGCAGGGCAGTTTATTGTACAAAATGTTGATGCAGCTACTGAAGTTGGATCGGCAGCCTTTACGCAAATGGCTTTATTTAGTGTATTTGGTAGCTTTGGACAAGCATTTGTTGGTATCGCGTTGTTTTTCTTTGCCTTTACTACAATACTTGCTTATTACTTTATTGCGGAAACGAATATTGCTTACTTAAATCGTTACTTTAAAGGCAGTATTCCGCTTGTACTGGTGAAATTTGTGATTATGTTCATGGTTGCATACGGTATGGTGAACAATTCAGGTTATATCTGGACTATTGGTGATATTGGCGTTGGCTTAATGGCATGGATCAACATATTGGGTATCTTAGCCATCTTCTTCGTTGCTAAGCCTGCTTTATTATGTTTGAGCGATTATGAAGAACAAAAGAAAAAAGGCGAAAAAATCATATTTGACCCAGTTAAATTAGGCATTAAAAATGCAACTTTTTGGGAAAAACGTTTAGAAAAGCAGTCAAAAGACGCTGAGTAACTAAACTCAGTGAGTAACGTGGAAAATTATCGTCCTTAAATGATTTATTGGTTTGAATTCAAAAAAGACAACGAGAAATAAAACACGTACAATAAAGGCGCCGAAAGGCGCTTTTTTTATGCGTAGTATGGAGAGAAGTATGGCGATTATTCGTTGCCCAAAATGTGCAAAATCAATTTCAGATAAACATAAGCAATGTCCGCATTGCGAAAGTAACATTGCAGAGCTAAACGACGAGCAAGTTCAACAACTTCAGCGCGAGCAGCGAATTAAAAAAAAGCAGATGTTTATAAATCACTCCTTTTTGGCGCTTATCTTGTTTTTAGGTGGTTTTTTCTGTTTATACTTTTTACAACCACAAGAAGAAACACTGCAGTGGTACGCTTACACCGCTGCAATAGGCGTAGGATGTATTTGGTATCTTATAAACCGTATTGTTTTAGTGACACTAAAAAAGAAAAAATGACATGAATATCGATAATCTTGTACAAAATATTACTCCCGAATTATTTGAACGCTTACAATACGGTGCCTCTACTGGTAAATGGCCAGATGGTACCGTTTTATCCGATGAGCAAAAGCAACAAACAGTGCAGTTGGTTATGTTGTACCAAGCAAAAGTGGCTCAATCAAATGAGCAATTTACGATTGGTGCTAATGGTGAAATGATCCAAAAGACAAAAGCTCAACTACAAAAAGAATTTAAATCAGACAACGAAATAGCTAGGTTTAGTGAACATGATCTTTAAGCACCTTTTTACACCAAAATGGAAACACCCTAAGCAACAAGTACGTCTTGATGCTATCGAAAAACTCGACATTGAACGTGATGCAACCATATTAAACACGTTAGCACTTGAAGATAGCTCCGCTGAAATACGCCGTAAAGCGCTTCAAAAAGTAAATGACTTACCACTTTGGTGGAAAGCGTATAAACAAGATCAAGCATTAAAAGATATAGCAGAACTTCAAATATCTAATGCTGTTTTAAATAGTGAAAGTACACTAGCACCACAAATTAAAAACGAATATATAGAGCGTTTTGCGCCCGTTAAAACACTCGAAAAGTTAGCATTTGCAGAAAAAGAACTGTTAGTACGCGTTAAATTACTGAAGCGTTTAGCAAATCCAAAACTAGTCGAAAAAGCCTTTAAAGAAGGTAGCGAAGAGCTACAAACTCAATTAGTTGAGCTTGTTATTACACATCAATTAATTAAGCCATTAGTAAAACATGCTAAGGGCGGTGCAAAAGCAGCACTTAACACGCATATTGAAAATGAGCGTTTAGCAATTGAAATGCCACTTCAGGTTGAAAGTGCTACCCGTGTTATTTTAGCTAAGCTAAATGCCTTGCGTGAAAAAACAGACTTTGCTCTTGTTAATCCACAAGCGAGCGATTTAATAGCTCAGTGGCAAGCACTTGAGCTTAAATGGTTAAGTGATGAACGTGTTAAGCTTCTAGATGAAAAATATACTTCCATCACCACTAAGTTAGATGCACACATTGAACAGCTCAAAGCGTTACACGACAAAGAGCAGCAGCAATTAGCACTGCAACAGCGACAGCTGCTTGCCCTTGCAACGCTCGAAGCTTTAAGCGACGAAATAGAAAACGCGTTACAGCTTGGGCTCGAAACACCAGAGCAAATTCAACAAGATTGGCTTGATGCAAAAGTAGCGCAAGCTAAGCAAGCTATTAGCGAAACAGAGCTTGCTAACAATGCCCAATCAAAATTGGCTGTAAGCAAGTTAGAAAAACTATTTACTCAAGTAACTAAATTACCTGAACTAACAACGGCTATAAAAGAATACAAACTCGCTTTTGCAGCATTATGCGAAATAAAACCTGCTGAAGGTTTGGCGCAATATGATGAAACCTTAACTGCATTTAATAATGGCTTTAAAGCAGCGCGTAATCATTTGAATATTTTAGATGGCGCACTACAAAGTACATTTAAAACCCAGTTAAGTGCGCATAAAAAGCAATTTTTAGCGCCAATGAATGAGTTAATCAAGCCACTTGAGAAAAACCAAAGCCAAGCAAAACGCAAAGCACGTGATGTTAAACGACTAATTGAAGAAGGCCGATTTAATGTTGCTTTTGGTGTGTTTAAAGGGTTTGAAGAATTATTTAATACCCTAACCCAGCAATATCAACAGCCGCTTGTAAATATAAAAGCAGATCTTGAAGCACAACTTGCAAATGCAAAAGATTGGCAAAAATACGCAGCAGCACCAAAGCGTGAAGCGTTATTAGAAGAAGTAAGTGCCTTAGTGAGCGAAGAGTGCACCGATCCACAACAACGTGCAGAGCAAGTGAAAGTGCTACGTAAACGTTGGAATGAGTTAGGTCGTTTAGATACCGACGAAGAAAAGCAACAAGGCGTGCAGTTTGATGAAAAAATCGAGCTGTTATTTGCACCTTGTCGTAGTTACTTTGCGGATCAAGAAGTACAACGCGAAGCATCAAAAGCACAACGCGAAAATATTATTAGCGATATGCACGCACTGCATTTGCAGGCTACTTCAGAGGATAACTTTGATTGGAAGCAATATGAAAGCCAATATAATCGTTTAAATAAAGCGTGGCGCAGTGTAGGTAAAGTTGATCCTAAAACATACCGCACATTAAATGACAGCTACAAAAATGAGCAGCAACAAGTTCTGGCTTTATTAAACGCATTTCATAAAAGTAATGCCACACTTAAAAATGAATTGGTAGAAAAAGCACAGCAATTGTCTCAAAGTGATGATTTGGCTGCGGCTTGTCAAGAGTTGAAGCAGATGCAGCAGCAATGGCAAACTATTGGTTTTGCAGGCTTGAAAGCTGAAAATGCCTTATGGCAAAAATTTCGTCAGTTTAATGACGAAACATTTACTAAGCGTAGTAGTGAGTTTGAGCAGCAAAAACTTGAGCAAAACGAGTCAGATAAACAAGCAGCAGCAGAACTTACTGAGCTTGAAGTAGCATTGAGTGATGTTAACCAAAGAGCGCAGTTGCACGACCTAGAAACGAAAGTAAAAGGGTACGCTCAATTTAGATCATTATCGCCTAAGGTAACTAAATTATTAGCAGCCATTGAAGATAAACTTGCCTTGCTTATCAGTAAATCAGAGCAAGCTAATTTATATGCGTTAATTACAGCACTTGAAAACAATGAAGCGTTACCAAGCCAGTATCAAGCACCGCTTAAAACAACGCTAAATACCGAACAGCTTATTACGCGCATGGAAATACTAGCGAACGTCAGTTCAACTGATAAGTCTCTTAGAATGGCAGAGCAAGTAGCCATGTTAGATGACAAGCATCGTGGCGAACATGCTGATTTAAACTATTATTTAAAACAGTTATTAGCGCTCAGTGCCGGTTCAGTTGAACCTGACACACTAACGCGACTTAAAGCGACACTTGCAGCTTAATGCACTAGGGCATGTTGGCCTTTCGTGGTTGAATTTGCAGCAGATTGTTTGGTATTTAGGCAGGGCAGAGTCTATGTAGTGTGGTTATTCCCCATAAATAGGCGATAACGCAGCATAAATGCCAAACATGCGCTGCCCTTTGGGTTCTTTCTAGGGACGATTAACTCTTTGTTGCTCGGTTTTGACTTAGCCCGCTAGGTTACAAACCTCACGCCGCGATTAAATCGACCCTAGATTGAACAAATTTCAATCCACAAAGGTCAACACGCCCTAGAACCAGCATAATATTTGCTGGTTGCTATTTTACTAAGCCGCTTTAATAGCGGCTTTTTTATGTATCACTAATTCATAAACAAAAGGGTTCTCATGAGAATTTTAGTTATTATTGCAGCGCTATTATTAACTGCCTGTAATACTACGCAAGGTATTTCAGTGTATTCATTTACCAACGCTGAGGTTGAGGCTGTACTGGGTAAGCAATTACCAAAGTTAAGTGAAAAAATAAGCTTGATGGGTTTACCGGTTAAGTTTGATGTAAACGACTTAAGTGTCAATATTGGGCCAGATAACCGCGATGTTGTTGTGCTGGGTGCAGATTCAAGCGCTGAAATTAATGCTTTTGCACTTAAATATCCAGTGCGTTTAAAGCTGCAAATTGAAGGGAGCCCGTTTTACGACAGTGAAAAAAAAGCAGTCTTTTTACGTAATATTAAGTTGCTCGATTCGAGCGTTGATGCCGGTGGTTTTAAAGGCAACATAGGCGCACTAGATAGCCAAGCAATGGATGTTATAAATGCCTTTTTAGCGGTTAACCCTGTTTACACATTAAATATGGATGACCCTAAAATGATGCTACTCAGTAAGCTTCCACTCGATATGAAAATAGTTAAAGGTGCAATTAAATTGGTACCTCACCTTTAAGTAGATCTGGCTGGTTAAAATATACGTATCAATTAGCCTGACTCTCAGGCTAATTAGGTTTTAATATTATGGCAGCACCTCGTACAGTGCCTACCTCTCGACTCTCTCGCTTTGCAAAATTAGGCTCACTCGCAACAGGTGTTGCTACCAACATGTTAGTTGATGGCGCTAAGAGCGCATTAACCGGTAAAGGTTGGAATAATAAAAGCTTACTACTACAACCTAAAAACATTGAAAAACTAGCCATGCAGTTATCACATTTACGTGGTGCAGCAATGAAGCTCGGGCAATTGCTCTCAATGGATGCCGGTGATTTACTTAGTCCTGAATTGGCCCAGTTACTTGCTTTACTGCGCTCAGACGCGAATCCAATGCCGCATAAACAACTTGTAGAAGTGCTAAAAACGCAATGGGGGGATGAGTGGCTAGCGCGTTTTTCTCATATTGAGCTAAGGCCTTTTGCCGCAGCTTCTATAGGGCAAGTTCATTTAGCTTATAAAGAAAATGGCGATCAGCTTGCTGTTAAAATCCAATACCCCGGTATTGCAAAAAGTGTAGTGAGCGATGTTGATAACGTAATTTCGTTATTAACACTTTCTCGATTACTTCCTAAGGATCTTAATATTAAGCCGCTTATTAGTGAAGCCAAAGCACAGTTATTAGCAGAGGCTGATTACACGCGAGAAGCGCAATATTTAATACGTTATAAAAGTGCGCTAGCAGAGAACGAACACTTTAAAGTGCCCAATGTATATATTGAGCACAGCACACAACAAGTGCTTACTATGGAATATATAAAGGCAGAGCCTATTGAGAGCATTACAGAGCTACCTGATAGTCAAAAAAGCTTTGTTGCAGAGCAACTGATTGATTTGTTTTTCAAAGAAATGTTTGAATTTAAATTGATTCAAACCGACCCTAACTTTGCCAACTTTCATTACCAGCTTGATACACAAAAAATTGTTTTATTTGATTTTGGCGCAACGCGAGAAATATCACCCAAGCTTAGCGAAGGTTACTTAGCATTGTTTAAAGCCGGTAGCGAAAACAACCGAGAAGGTGTGCTTAAAGCGGCTTCACACATTGGTTATTTTCAAAATGACTTAGTTGATGAGTATAAAAACAACGTCATTGATTTATTTTTAATGGCGTGCGAGCCACTAAGAGCAGAAGGGGAATTTGATTTTAAAAATAGCGAACTCGCGCTCAAAATTAAAAATGCAGGGCTTGCCCTCAGTGCGCAATCTCAGCAATGGCATACACCGCCCGTTGATGCGCTATTTATTCACCGGAAACTTGCAGGACTTTATTTAATAGCCGCACGGCTAGGTGCAAAAATAGACATTAAAACGTTATTTAAGCACTATTTATAGCGTTTTAATGAGCGCTTGAGTGCATTTAAAGTAATGAGTGCACTTAGCGTATGAAATTGTCATAATACTCGCGATATTTCACGAGATGTATTTATGATAAAACAATTTTTAAACGATCCTAAATTATTGTTAAACGCAGTAGGTGAGGGTATATACGGTTTTGACCTATCGGGTAATGCGGTATTTGTAAATCCTGCAGCTGAACGTATGACGGGTTGGTGTGCTGATGAACTTTTAGGTAAAAAAATACATCAATATCATCATCATACTCACGCTGATGGGACGCCTTATCCCGCTGACGAATGCCAAATATATTGCACCATGTTTGATGGCAAACGCCGTGAAGTAAAAAATGAAGTTTTTTGGCGCAAAGACGGTAGCTCATTTGCAGTTGAATACACCTCAACACCTGTGTATCAAAATAACCAACTAATTGGTGCTGTAGCGGTATTTCGCGACATATCACTGCAACAACACACACAAAATGCATTGCAAGAGGCACTTGAAAAAGTAAAGCACTTAAGCGAGCAACTAAAAGATGAAAACAACTACTTAATCGCGGAGCTTAACGAAGACTGGCAAGACTCAGGGCTAGTTGGACAAAGCCATATATTTCAAACCATGTTAGATCAAATTAAACTGGTAAGTGAAACCGACAGTACGGTACTAATACTTGGCGAAAATGGCACGGGTAAAGAATTAGTAGCCCGTAATTTGTATCGGCTTAGTAAACGCAGTAATCAAGCCTTTATAAAAGTGAATTGCGCTGCATTTACACCGAGCTTACTAGAGTCGGAACTGTTTGGTCATGAAAAGGGCGCGTTTACAGGTGCCAATGAGCGTCGTAAAGGGCGTTTTGAACTTGCTGATAAAGGCACCTTGTTTTTAGATGAAATAGCAGAGCTTCCGCTTGAGGCGCAAAGTAAGTTACTGAGAGTCCTGCAAGAACAAGAGTTTGAACGTGTGGGTGGCAGCAATACGCTAAAAGTAAGTATTAGAGTAATTGCAGCGACTAACCGCAACTTGTGGGAAATGGTACAAAAAGGCACGTTTAGAATTGATTTGTATTATCGACTTAATGTATTTCCTATTAAAGTCCCGTCCCTTAAAGATCGAAAAGAAGACATTCCTTATTTGTGCGCTAATTTGATTGCGCAGCTAAATAAACGACTGGGTAAACATTTAAAGGGGCTAAGTAAAAAAGCAATTATGCAGCTGCAAGCCTACGATTGGCCAGGAAATATTAGAGAGCTGCAAAATGTACTTGAGCGCGAAGCTATTTTATCTAATCAGGCTGTCCTGCAGCTAAGCCAGCCTTTGCAAGCGGGTGGTGAAGTCGTTATTAATCCATTACTTACGTTAGATGAAGCCCAAAAGCAGCATATAACAACTGTACTAGCGCTCTCGCACTGGCAAATATCGGGTGATAAAGGGGCGGCTGTTAAATTGGGCTTACCGGAGAGTACACTACGTTCAAAAATGCGAAAGTTAGGGATCACTAAATATTCGTGATATATCACGTTATTCGTTTTATATCGCGAATTAAATTTTTCTATACTGGAATAATTCCTTTAATATCAATACATTAATTAAAGTTTCAGCTTGGTCTGAAAGTTGCAAATACTTGCTTAATACCCGTCATTATGAAGCAAGTACTATGAAGTTTGATATTAAAGAAGAAGATATGATCATTAAGCCCTATAACACCGAAGGGCCAATTTATATCCGCGAGCAAAAAGGGTTTTTTCAGCGCATCCGCCGTAACTTAGGTTGGCTATTAATGCTAACTTTTATTGCAATACCGTGGATCCAATATAACGGACAACAAGCTGTGCTGCTGGATGTGGCAACGCAAACCTTTACTATTTTTGGTTTAACACTCCTTCCTCAAGATTTTATGATTTTAGCCTTACTGTTTATGGTGGGCGCTTTTGCGTTATTTTTTGTAACTAATTGGCTTGGTCGAGTCTGGTGTGGTTACACCTGCCCACAAACAATATGGATGCTCATGTTTTCGTGGGTAGAGCAACGCATAGAAGGCACGCGAAATCAGCGTATTAAATTAGATAAATCACAGTGGACGTTAAGTACTTGGCGCAAAAAAATAACTAAGCACAGTGCGTGGATTGTTATTTCGATTTTAACCGCCACCTCGTTTATGGCGTATTTTATTCCGGCAAAAAGTTTGTATATGGAAATGTTAACCTTCGAATGGTCAGGTATTACAGGATTTTGGGTGTTTTTATTCGCTTTTTGTACTTATGGTAATGCCGGGTTTCTACGTGAAAAAATGTGCACAATTGCTTGCCCGTATTCTCGTTTTCAGGCTGTTATGTTTGATAAAGATACGTTGCTTGTTACCTATGATAGCGAACGAGGTGAAAACCGAGGACCGCGTAAACGTAAAGCCGATCCAAAAGAGCTTAACTTAGGTGACTGTGTAGACTGTAACTTGTGTGTAGAGGTATGCCCTGCAGGAATAGACATTCGAAATGGGTTGCAATATGAATGTATAAACTGTGGCTTATGTATTGATGCTTGCGACGACACCATGAATAAGTTTGGTTACGAAAAAGGCTTAATAAAATACGCCAGTGAAAAACAAATGGAGGGTAAAAAAACCAATCCATTTAGATTAAAGCTAGTCGGGTACGGTGCATTAACGGCTTTATTGATAATTTCTATGTTTGCATGGATGCTGCAACGTACACCAATAGAAGCCTCCGTATTACGTGATAGAAACGCGCTTTATAGAGTGAACTACGAGGGCCTAGTAGAAAATCCTTACACGCTCACTATTATTAATAAAACGCAGCAAGCACTGCATTACACTATTGCCATAGAGGGTTTACCAGGAGCAACGCTCTCAAGTCCAAGTTCTACACTTATACAGCCAGGAGTGATGAAAAGAGTCCCCGTTACTGTAACGGCCGATGGTTACGATATTGAGCAAAAAGTGAGTAAGTTACAGTTTGTTGTAACGGCGCAAGAAGATGCTAGCATTACTATAACTAAAGATAGTCAGTTTTATAAAAACTGAAAAGATTAATTATTTACACAGGCTCAACCAACCACAATGCCCAAGCAGTATATCTACTTGGGCATTGTTTTTATTTTGATTGCTTGTTAATGATAAATTTAAGTGCACTATCAATTACAGCTACTTGGGCTAATATACATTCTTCATCTGTGGCTGTTGGGCTATCTGGGTACACTTCGGTCGTGGTTACATAAGGTGCATCAGTAAAGCCCATACACAAACCTAAATCGCGAGCTGCATAGTTAATTACACCAAATTGCTCTTGAGCTACGCCTATTAGCTGGTTGTTTTCATCGCTCGGTGCAATGTGAGTAACCTTTGCAACGCTTTTTATTATAGCTTTTTGAAATTCAGGCTCAGGTTTTTTGCTATCGGCAACTAAATAAAATCCATCAGGTATGTTCCAGTTAGTATTTGTAGTGCCTTCACGGGCTGCAAGTGCGGGCCTAAATTCGCTGTTATCACTGTCAGTTGTTTCGTGTAAATCGATATGAGCCATTAAATCTACATTGAGTGATTCTACAAACGCCATAATTGCAGCCGATTCTTGAGCGGGACTATTTTCGTAAAAAGAGCGGTTAGGATCAATCGCGTTTGGATTCCAACGATTTATTGTTTCATACCCCCAAGGACTAATGCAGGGCGCAACAATAATATTAAACTGCTCTGAGTGTTGCATTGCCGATGTTTTAGCAAACCTAAGTGCGCCATGTATGCCACTCGTTTCGTAGCCATGTACACCACCGGTGATTAAAACTGTTGGTTTGTCAGCACTAAAGTGAGGTGTTTTTAACACATACAGTGGATAAACACCTGCGGCGTAATTAAGCTCACCGTATTGCTCTACATTTAATATGCTTTTTAGGTCGTCAATTAGCGTTACCACTTCATCTTGGTAACTGCGTTTTATGTTTTGACGTGCTAACCACTGAGCTTTATCGCTGTTATTCCATTTCGTCCCAGGTGTGCCTATAGGGTATGTACTGTTAGTCATAATAAGCCTTTATATCAATTGAATTTAGTCTTTACAAAAGTGAAGGTATTAAATGCAATTGGTAAAATTATGTAATAAGGATATAGCTTAACGCTCAGTAAAACAGCGTGCAAATTAAAACGTTAAATCGTACTTTTGTTGTGTACTTTTTCATTGATATAGCTAAGAGGGCGGTAGTTGCTGTTATGCATCAATTTATTATAAAAGAGTATGTTAAAATCAGCTTATAGTCTGTTTTTGTATTGAGTATTATGGCGCAGTATATTGCCACACCAAGTTGGTTAGGTCGTTTTTTTACCCGTATTAAGCGAGTAAGTATTGAGCAGAACATGCTTGTTATCGACTTTAGGGATAACACTAAGCTGCAATTTTTGTTAAGCGAATTTAGTAATTTTTCTGTGCTAAAAAATAGCCTGTTTAGTGCGGAAATTAATTTAAGTGATTGTAATAACACATGCATTAGCTTTTTAAATAAAGGCCAAGCAAGCGTGCTTAGTAAAGCATTAAATCACTACTTTGCAAACAGCTTGGAGCAAAAAATAAACAATGCTAAAACACAGTTAAAGCAATATGCTTTAGATGAGTTTTTACGAGATAGCTCAATTGAAATATTGAATAAAACCGTTTTTTCTTTAAGTCAAAATTACGCGCACAATCAAATTTTATGGCAACAGCATTTATCCCCGGTTAGCATAAAGTTTTTAAGTATTTTAAGCTGCACACCAAAAGTAACCGACGCTGTAGCGCAGTTACGCCATAAATATGAACAAAAACAGCTTACTCTAAGAGATAATTTTTATAACAATGTGGAGTCTAATCCACTGACAATAGAGCAGCGTTTAGCGGTTATTCGCGATAACGATAAAAATCTAGTATTAGCAGCAGCGGGTACGGGTAAAACATCAGTTATGGTTGCCAAGTCGCTTGATTTAATTGCTCGAGGCATAACACCGCCAGATCAGATATTAGTACTCGCTTATAATAAAGCAGCCGCAGAAGAGTTAAAAGAGCGATTTATTAAACGCGCAGGACAGGCAAATTTAAGCATGACACCGCCTGTTATTTTAACGTTTCATGCATTAGGCCTAACACTATTGCGAAATGCTAAAAAGTCGACTGAGATTTCTGTATTTGCTAGCGATGCATTACAGTTAAAAAGTTGGTTTACGACGTGGCTAAGTGATCAAATGCAGGCTAATTCTGCATTTTTAAAAAGCTTTGTTGATTTACTGTATGAGCCCGTTGATATTTTTAGTGTTAAAAATAGTGCTGAAGATGAACATTGCGTACGGGTTAATGAATATAAAAGCCTTGCTGGTCACAAAGTTAAAAGCTATCAAGAGCTACTTATTTCTAATTGGTTGCACTTGCATTCGGTTGAGCACGAATACAAACCAGCTTATAAAATAAAGCAACGCGTGGGACTAGGCGATATAAGGCCAAACAAGCGATACTCCAGCTTCTACTTATCAAAATACAATATTTACTTAGATCATTATGATATTGATAGGCAAAGTAATACTCCCTCAGGCATAAACAAAGAGCTCTATAACGAACACATAGCGCTTAAGCGCGAACTGTATAAAAAAGATAACACTATTTTTCTCGAAACCTTTCATTTTAATTGGCTTGAGGGGAAACTAGAGCAGCGCTTAGGTAAATTTTTAAAGCAGCATAATGTTGCGTTAACGCCTTTAGCTGATGACAAAATATTTGCTCTTTTAACTAACTCAGGGCAGTTACAGCAAGAAGCCGAAAAATACCTAAAGTGCTTACAAGCCATAAGGGTTGAGCAGTTAACCAATACCCAAATAAAACAGCGTATAAAGCAAAGTGGATTTAAAAACCATCAGCGTTATGCGGCCATGCTTATCACTATTCATGATGCTTACACTAACGAGTTAAGCAGACAAAACGCCATCGATTTTGATGATATGATAATTCACGCCACACAAGTTGTGAAAAAAGGTGAATTTAGTGTCCCTTGGAGCCATATTTTAGTTGATGAATTTCAAGATATATCGGGTGCACGTATGGCTTTTTTAAATACGCTTATTAACAAAGGCACAGGGATCCGCTTTACAGCTGTAGGCGATGATTGGCAGGCTATTTATCGCTTTTCGGGTGGTAACCTTGCACTGACGACCCGATTTGAAGAGCTTGTGGGGAGTCACTCATTAACGGTGTTACAAAAAACATTTAGATATAACAATAATATAAGCGATGTAGCGGGGCGTTTTGTAATGCAAAACCCAGAGCAGTACAAAAAGTACATTACAACGCATGTGCAAGTTAGTACACCGCAAGTTATTTTATTAGACGACCAATACAAAGGCACTAAGTCACTTGAAGTAAAAGTTCAGCAAATTATTCGCACTATTCAAAAAAACGACGCCACAGCCAGTATTGCGGTGCTTAGCCGATACCGCTTTATGCTTAATAGGGTAGAGGAGCATTTAAAAAATAAAAAACAAACTAATACGTTGCACTTTTGGACCTTGCACGGTGCCAAAGGGCTTGAAGCTGATTACGGTATTATTATTGGTTTTGAGCAAGGTAAATTAGGTTTTCCTAGCAATAACCAAAATAACGTGTTGTTAGAGTCGTTATTACCAGTGCAAGACCGCTTTACCCACTCAGAGGAAAGGCGTTTATTGTATGTGGGTATTACGCGGGCTAAGCATAAAACCTATTTAATTGCTGATCCCCATGCGTGCTCAGTATTTATAAAAGAATTAGTAAATGATGATTACCCTATTGAAGTTGCCTCAACATTATTTAACCTGAGCTCTGGTTAAGAGATTTATTATCCAGAGTTCAGGTTATTTAATAAACTGCAACCGAAGCACAATGTTACTCGCAACGAAAAATTGCGTGTTGGGTAGTTGTTATTACTGGGAAATAGTGTTCCATAGAATGTACAAGTGCTTATAAGGTTAGTATGTTTAGGCTTAAAAAAGTTTAGTCGCGGTGGCATTACTGATAAAATTATAAAACTTAGCATGGTTTGTTATCAGCTAAATCACTCCTTATATAGCCATTAGAGTCTTATTATGAAAAATCTGCTTTTGCTTTATATAAAATCACAATTATCTCGTTGTACGGTTGTACTATTAGGCATTGCTTGCTCATTAGTCTTTAACGTGCAAGCACAAAACCAAACATTAGTTTTAGCAGGAGGAGCGCTCTCAACCTGTTCAAGCTCTACACCTAAAAATTGCCAAAATAGCGCGCAAATTAAAGGAAAAGCCCACAATCTTTTTAAAGTTACGGATGCTAAAATTAGTAAAATAGCTCAGTATTGGCCCAGTGGTAATGATGATAAAAAATTAGCGACAATAAATGCACTCAATACAATAAAAATACAAAAAACAGTGCCGATGACAAGAAAAAGTTTACTTTGGTTATGGCGGGATATAAATAATACATCACTGAGTAGCTTATCCGTTGGTGAATATAACTTTGTATTTGATATGTTAGAAGTGTTCCAGCCAAACATATCGCAATTAAATAGCGCTGAGCGCTTAAAAGAGCAAGTAAATACTGATCTGAATAACCAAAGCGCAACGAATAATATATTGCAATTTGTATCGGGTAGCTTAAAAGTTAATAACGCAGAGCCTACAATGCTTGTTGTTACAGCATCTAGTCGAGACCCATATGAAGCCGCTGATCTCGCACAAGCTCTCTTTCAATCGCATATAAATACGCATTGGTTAGCGCTTACTCCCGCGCTTGTACACGCAATAACAAACAACTCATGCGATAAATTAGCTATCCTCAGAAATACACAAATGAAAATATATAATCGTGAGGCAATATATCCAGACCGTATTCAAGCAGAGCTTAGTTTATGTGAAAAAGGTATTGATGCTCTCGTTTCACTGATTAAACACAGTACTGGTGTAATGTTTAATGATGGTGATGCAGCGTTAGCAAACCGAGTTTTATTTGATCAAAACGATAGACCATACCCATGGACTGAAGTATTGCAATCACGCCCTGTAATTGTGGGGGTCGGAGCGGGTACTGTGGTTCAAAATAAAATAGTAAGTGAATATACTACAACAAGCCTTTCTGCACTTCGTGAGAGCACAAATAACAGCCATGCTGGTGGACTAGGTAGTTTTAATTTTGGTGTACTCGATACTCAATTTAGTGAACAAAACCGTACATTTAGACTTGCGATGGCTATTGATAAAAGCCAAGCTAAAAATATTAAAGCAGAAGTGCAACACGGTTTTGGTATTGATGAAAACACCGCTTTGGTTGTTATTAAATCGCCAGAGGGTAATCTAATGACAGTAATAGGCAAAAGCGGTGTTGTGCACTTGGCGAATCAAATTAACAATCAACCAAAAGGCAAACATTATAGCTACTCGTACTGGCCTACAGGCAGCGTGATTGATATTACCAACAATGCCTTTACTCTAAGCGAACGCACTATAAGCCAAGCATTACCAGCTATAAAAATCCCATCACTGCCAGTACAGCGCTTTGGCGCAATTTTAACAAATTCAAAGCTGCGTTCACTTACTCAAGCTATGTGCTTAAGCCAAGAACAAAGTGCGGTAGCGCAACAAGACGAGTTTATAATTAGTCTTACGGCCACTAAAAGTACCAGCTATCATCGTATTAGTGCAAAGGAGCTTGGTTGCGCGGTGATCAATTTAGATTTAGCTGTAAGTACTTTTTAGGGTTTCAGTTTTCAGCGGTACTCTATAAAATAGTGCACAGCTTATTAGAAGCTTCGTCAAAAACGAAGCGCGATTAAAGAGTATTAAAATGGATAATGAACAAAATATAATTGATAACCTTAGTGATCTTGAAAGCTTTTTATTAAAAGTTGAAAGTGGTGGTTTAGGTTTAAAAGGCGTTGCGGGTGTCGGTATGGCAACAAACAACAATGATGGTAGCCGCTTTGTTGCGGTATTCGATGACCAGCAAAAACTACTTTTGGCACGCACCATTACAGAAGATGTGTTTCAAGCGGGTCATGACTTGGTAAGAAATGGTGTGGCACGTAAACATTAATCAGAGTTAAACTTTATAAGAAGCGCCAATGGCGCTTCTTATAAAAATAGAAGTTAAGAGAACGTTCAAAATTTCCCTCTAAATTACCGCCCCATGAAAAAGTATTTAGCTTTTGAAATATAAGGTTTTTAGTTTTTTCTAGCATGTCTTTAAGTGCTTTTTTAATAACAGATCCAAAAGCGTATACATAAGAGTCAGCGGATGTTGATTTAAGCAAGAATGTTTAAAAGTAGTGTAAAGCGAATCAAGCAATGTCTTTTTTATTTTAGGTGTGGTTTATCCTGAGTAAGTTCTCAAGTTTTGAACTTGATTTATGTGTTTTCTCAGCTAATCTTTTTCTAAATACTGTTAACTTTAAGGTGTTTAACTGTAAAAAACTCTACATATCGGCAGTAGCTCAGATAACTTTATCGTTATTTGATAAATTATGTACTTTATATGAATAAATCTTATGAAAATTTAAATAAGACCAAATAAAGCTAAAATAAGTTCAATTTTTATTACAAATAAAATAAAAATGGATTATAATTTAGTTGAACAATCAAACAAAAGGGTTGGTTTGGTGCTAGAGTAATTGCCCAAACATAGCTCGATTAAACCAAGGGTCAATATGAAATATATTTATATCTGTTTAACTTTAATATTATTACCTAGTGTTGCTCAAGCATCAGACGATTTCAAAATCTCTGGTTTTGCAACGTTAAGTGCGGTAAAAACGAATAAACAAGACATCGAGTTTATTCAAAATAACACACTACCAAGTGGTTCTGATGATCATTGGAGATTTGATAACGACACAGTACTAGGCGTACAAGGTCAATACAAGATATCAGATAAGTTATCAGGCGTAGTGCAATTGCTTTCACGTCGTAACTACAAAAATAACTATCAGCCATCATTAGACTGGGCTTACATCAGTTATAAATATAATTCAAACCTTCGTTTAAGAGCTGGACGCTTCGTATCACCTGTATTTTTGGGTTCAGACACGCGTAACGTTAACTACTCTAACGTTTGGGTTAGACCTGTCATTGATTTATATAGCCAAGCTACGATTAATAATATCGATGGTGTAGATGCTATATACAGCAACTTTATTGGTGATGGCGATATCTCGTACCAAATACAAGCTTATGCAGGTAAGTTTGATAAATTATACTTCCCAGGTAAAAGTTACATTAAGTTCCACCATATGGCTGGTTTAGTTGGAACAGTACAATATGACTCTTGGACTTTTAGAGCGGGATACATGAATGCTCAACATTCAACTCTTAGTGCCGAAGGCGATTACGTACCAGGTGACATGAGAATGCTGGTAAGTACAGATTATCAATTAGGGCTAACTATAGATCCTCAAAATGATGACTGTGTATTTGGTACTTGTACAGAAGTTGTGCCAAATGCAGGTGATGTATTTAGTATCATTCAGCGTAAACGTAGACCATTCAACCTTACAAGCCTTGCTGTAGTTTATGACAACGGCAGCTACTTTGGTCAATTTGAGTGGGCTCACAGAGAAGCAAGATCTTCTTTATCTAACGGTATAGCAGCTTACGGTATGGTTGGATACAGATTAGATTCATTTACTCCTTATGTTGGTTACTCATATGCTAAATCTTTAACTGAAAACTTTGCACTTGATGTTGATGCTGATATAAAGGCGAGTCTTGATTCTCAAGTTGTGGGTTTAGGTAGTGAGCCGCTTGATCAATATGTTGTTAGAAACTCAAGTTCACGTTCAAATACAATTACAGCGGGCCTTCGTTGGGATTTTTATAAGAAAATGGCATTGAAAATGCAGTTTGATAGCTTCCGTCCTTTAAATAATGATGGTCTTGCGACTGGTGGTTCAGGTTTTCTAAACCGTACTAACGAAACGCTTTCAGCTACTGGCAAAAATATTATTGTATCAACTGTATCGTTAGATATTATTTTCTAAAGGAAGAATCCATGAAAATCTTTAAAGCAATTTTCTTCTTAACAATTTTATCTGCTATTGTAACGACTTCAAGCAGTGCAGCATTATCTGTTGTTGTAAATAAAAGTAACACATCTGAGCTTTCTGAAGCGCAAGTGAAAAATATTTTTATGGGTAAGTTGGGACAATTTACTGACGGAACTGAAGCTGTACCTGTGTTGTTTGAAGCAGGTAAAGGTGCTAGAACAGCATTTGACGACACTGTTTTACAAAGAAACACGTCTCAAGTAGATGCGGTATGGTCAAAGCTTATTTTTACAGGACGTAGAAGCCCACCTTTACAAGCTAAAGATGCAAGCGAAGTTTTAAAAGAGATTAGTTCTAACCCTAAAGCTATTGGTTACCTAGAAAGCGGTGACGTTACAGATAGCGTTAGAGTGTTAGCTACTTTCTAATTTATTATTATAAGTACATAGACATACATAAAAGCTCTCGTAATGCTAATTACGAGAGCTTTTTTATTTTAAAAGTGTTAGGGCGTGTTGACCTTTGTGGATTGAAATTTGTTCAATCTAGGGGCGATTTAATCGCGGCGCTAGGTTTGTAACCTAGTGAGCTAAGTAAAAACCGAGCAACAAAGAGTTAATCGACCATAGAAAGAACCCAACGGGCAGCGCATGTTTGGCATTTATGCTGCGTTATCGCCTATTATGGGGAACAACCACACGACATAGACGCTGCCTTGCCTAAAAACAAAACAGTCAGCTGCAAAATCAATCACAAAAGGTCAATACGCCCTGTCAGGTATTTCTAAAACTATGCTCACACAATACATACAGCGAAGATCGCAGTATCGAGTGTTTAAATTCTACTAGACCCAAATTTAAGTGATGATAATAGTTTCCTTAACCATGGAAGGTGTTTATATAGGTTAGATACTTATACTAATTTTATTCAAAAACAAGATCATTTTATCGTATTAAATAACCCACTAACTGCGTTAAAAATTATTCATACAGAACAGCTATATGTCATAATTTCATCGTGTTATTTAATGCAATTGGTATTATTAATTTTTTGGGGGGATTACCAGAGCAGCGTAAATTTATAGAGGAAAAATTATGTGTAAATTAATAAAACGGTATTTTTAGTAAAACAGAGTGGCCTCTATTACGAAAGAAATTATAGAAGATTTATAAATAAGCGAAGCTGTTAGAATTTATAGAAAATTACTGATATTAAAGGGAGTTAATTGGTCGGTATGGAGAGATTCGAACTCTCGACCCCTGCCACCCCATGACAGTGCGCTACCAAGCTGCGCCACATACCGATTTGTATTCAATAGTACGTGTATTTTTTTAAAAATCAATAAGCGATTGTTTGTTTGGGTGTTTATTGCGCAAGAACGCTAAAAATAGCACTCTTGCGATGTATTAATTCATTAATCCTTATTTAACCACTTTTTGATCGAGTCATACATCTCATCGCGTATTAATAGCTGAGCTTTTTTGTTAGGGTGTAAATTATCGTTTTGCATAAGCTCAGGTTGGCCTGCAATGTTTAGCATAAAAAAGTTCATTAAATGCGCATTTGTTTCTTCGCTAACGCGCGAGAAAGTGTCAGTAAACATTTTACTATAACGCGGGCCATAATTAGGGGGAATGTAAATCTCCATTAAGGCGGTCATCGCATTAGCAGCTTGGCTTTTTTGAATAAGAGCCGTTAAGTTGGTTTGCATTTTTTTAACTGGAAAACCACGTAAACCGTCATTGGCACCTAGCTCAATAAGTACATGAGTAGGTTCGTATTGCTCAAGCAATGCATCTAAACGACGTAGGGCTCCACCGGATGTTTCGCCACTAATACTGGCGTTGATAAGTTCAATGTCGGCTTGTTCGTCATCGTATTTATCTTGTAACAATTTTACCCAGCCTTGCTCTTGTTGAAGTCCATAGGCTGCGCTTAAACTGTCACCGAGTATTAAAATCGTGTTGTCGGCTGTTGCGCTCAGCGGTTTGATAACTAAAAATAAAATGAATACTAAACGTAGGATTGAATGAGTCATATGTCAGCGCTTTCTCAATTAAATATAATTCAGGTTAATGGTTTATCTAAAATAGTCTCTACCTTTGAAGGTGAGCTGCCCATCCTCAGCGACATCAGCTTTAATGTCAAGCATGGTGAGTCTGTTGCTATTGTTGGTACGTCGGGCTCTGGTAAATCTACGTTACTCAGTTTATTAGCAGGGCTGGATACTGCCAGCAGCGGAGAGGTGTTTTTAGACGGCGAGCCATTGCACAATTTAGATGAAGAAGAACGTGCTGCACTGCGCGCGGCTAAAATTGGATTTGTGTTTCAATCGTTTATGTTAGTACAAAGCTTAACGGCACTTGAAAACGTGATGCTGCCAGCAGAGCTTGCTGGTGAAAGTGATGCAAAAGAGCAAGCAATTGCATTACTTGAAAAAGTAGGCTTGAGCCATCGTATTGATCATTACCCGTCGCAGCTCTCTGGCGGTGAGCAACAACGTGTTGCTATTGCGCGAGCATTTATTGGTACACCTAAAATATTGTTTGCTGATGAGCCTTCGGCTAACTTAGACAGCAAAAACGGTAAAATGATTGAATCCTTATTATTTGATTTAAATACGCAACACGGCACCACGCTTATTTTGGTGACTCACGATGAAGGGCTTGCACAAAAATGTGAGCACATTATTCAAATAGAAGCGGGTTTACTGGTAAAAAGCCAAGTAGAGGACGTTGCTAATGTGGGTTAAGTTAGCGCTTAAATTATTTTCGCGAGAATTTCGCCGTGGTGAGCTCACGGTCATAAGCGCGGCTATCGCCCTTGCTGTTTTAACTGTGCTTACACTGTCTATGGTTACTGAGCGAATAGGGCAAAGTATTGCGCAAAAAAGCAGTGCGTTTATTGCAGCAGACCGTGTACTTGCAAGCGATCATGTTCTCGACACCGCTTTTATTACTCAAGCACAAAGCCAAAATTTAAAAACGGCGCAAATGGTGTATTTCGACACTATGTTGTTTGCCGATGATGAAATGCAGTTTAGCTCAGTAAAAGCGGCATCTAATGCGTATCCGCTAAAAGGGCAGTTAAAAGTTAAAGATACCCTAACCGGCGAAACTAAAGTTGCTAATAGCGGGCCAACGCCGGGTAATGTGTGGCTAAGTGAATCGGTATTTTACAGTTTAAATATTGATATAGGCGCGCAAGTAGAACTTGGCGCGGCATTATTTAATGTTTCAAAAGTTATTGTAGAAGAGCCCGATGCGCCATTTAATGTATTTTCGAGCAGCCGTCGTGTGCTTATTAATATTGACGATGTGGCAAAAACCGAAGTTGTGCAGCCGGGTAGTCGTGTTTATTACCGCCAACTTTATGCCGGTAGTGAGGCCGACATAAATAGCTTTTACGAGTGGCTTAAACCACAAATGAAAGAAAACCAACAATGGTATGGCGTTAAAGACCGTCAATCACCTATTTCAAACAGCTTAAACCGCGCAGAGAGTTTTTTATTACTTGCCGGCCTATTAGGTATTATTTTGGCTGCAGTGGCTATAGCCGTTTCAGCAAAACGTTATTGTGAACGCCAATACGACCCAGTAGCGATGATGAAAACGCTAGGCGGTAGCCGCTCAATGATCCGCAAAATATACATGCTGCATTTATTGCTTGTGTGTGCAATGTCGGTAAGTATAGGGTTGTTAATTGGTTATGGCTTGCAAGAAATAGCAACAAGTTACTTATCAAAAAGTATGGGCACAAAGTTACCCTTAGGTGGCTTTAAACCTTGGCTGGTGGCTATAAGCACTGGCGTAATTTGTGCCGTTATGTTTTCTATCAAACCGTTATTCGATTTATTCGATATTCCACCGCTCAGAGTGCTGCGTCGTAACTTAGGCGACAAGTTGGCAGTGAGTCGTGTGCATTTAGGCATGAGTGCGCTAACCGTGTTTTTATTGATGTGGTTATTTAGTAACAACATAAAAATAACGCTTATTTTGTTTATCTCCACACTTGCGCTAATTGGTGTGCTGTTTTTAGTATCTAAATTAATATTTGGTGGTGGTCGAAAATTAGGATTAAAGCCAGGTAACAGTTGGTCGCTTGCAATTGCGTCTATTCAAAAGCGTGCAAATGTGAACGCGGTACAGTTAATTAGTTTTTCGTTAGCGATTAAATTACTGCTGTTTTTAGTGGTACTTAAAAACGATATGATAGCTGATTGGCAATCACAACTCCCTGCCGATGCGCCTAATGCATTTTTAGTTAATATTACGCAAAATGAGCTTGGGCCAATTAATGAGTATTTAGCACAAAAAGACATTCAGGTCTCAGAGTTTTATCCTACTATTCGTGGGCGCGTAAATGCGGTAAACGGCGAGTTGGTAGCGCGTTCTGTATCGCTGCAAGACAACGAGAAAAAAGACGAAGAAGCACGTGCTGGTATTGGCCGTGAGCTAAACCTTACGTGGCTTAAAGATGTACCAGACCAAAACGAAGTAACACAAGGCACGTGGTTTGGCGAGAATGCGATGGCTGAAGCTTCAGTAGAGGAGTCGATGCTTGAGCGTTTAGATGTTGAGATAGGCGATACGCTTACATTTTTAATTGGTGCGCAGTCGTTCGATGCTAAAATTACCAGTGTGCGCAAAGTTAATTGGGCCACGCTTAAACCCAACTTTTTTATTATTTTAAGCCCCGATGTACTTGCAGATTTTCCAGCAACGTATATTTCGTCGGTGCGTATAAACCCAGATCAAAAGCGTGGTTTTAGCCAGTTATTGCGTACTTATCCTACTATTACAGCGATTGATATTGATAACTTTGTTAAGCAAATACAAACAACTATTTCGCAAGTATCACTTGCCATTGGTTTTGTACTTGCAATTGTAGTGCTGTGTGGCGCGCTTGTACTTATATCGCAAGTTCAAGCTAGTTTAGGTGAGCGTATGCAAGAAATTGTAATACTCAGAACACTTGGCGCTAAAAGCCGGTTAATTAAAAACGCGACCTTGTATGAGTTTTTATTATTAGGCGGTTTAGCCGGTTTAGTTGCAGCATTTTTTAGCGACATAGCGCTTTTAATTGTACAGCAACAAATGTTCGATTTAGCAGGTAAGTTACATCCGCATATATGGATTATTGGGCCGGTAGCTGGCGGCGTATTTGTAGCGGGTTTAGGCTATTTAATGATTGCCCGAACACTCAAACAAAACACCCAAGGACTAGTGCGCGCCCTAGGGTAAACTTAAACTAACATGCTCTTTCAAATGCCCACCTAACACGTGGGCATTTTTGTTTTCTTTGTACTGGTAATTTATACAGTGCTCTGGCATTATTAGCGTAATTTAAAAATAATAACAATGGAGCGCTGTTTGGCCATTATTTTAGGGATCGATCCTGGTTCACGTTTGACTGGGTATGGCGTTGTTGCCCACCAAGGCTCTAAATTTACATACTTAGGGAGTGGCTGTATTAAGTTAGCCGATCATCCTTTTCCGGTTAGGCTTAAAATGATCTACCAAGGTATAACACAGCTTATTGAACAGTTTTCGCCAGAAACCTTTGCCATTGAAAAAGTATTTATGGCGCACAACCCCGATTCAGCTTTAAAACTAGGCCAAGCTAGAGGCGCCGCGATTGTGGGCGCTGCAATGGCGGATTTACCTGTATTTGAATACTCAGCTAGGCAAATTAAGCAAGCGGTAGTCGGTAACGGTGGCGCTGATAAAACACAAGTGCAACACATGGTAAAAAATATTTTAAAACTACCCGGTACGCCACAGGCCGATGCAGCTGATGCACTCGCTATTGCGATTTGCCATGCTCACTCAGAACAAAATTTAATTAAACTAGCGGGTAGCGCAAGCAAAACCGTTAGAGGACGTTTAAGGAAATAACTATGATAGGCCGCTTAAATGGTATTTTAGTCGAAAAACAGCCACCAGAAATATTACTTGAAGTAAGTGGTGTCGGTTACGAAGTACAAATGCCAATGACCTGTTTTTACGATTTACCAAAAATTGGTGAAAACGCGATTGTTTATACGCACTTTGTAGTACGTGAAGATGCTCAACTGTTATTTGGTTTTAATAATAAAGTTGAGCGTGCCTTGTTTAGAGAGCTATTAAAAGCAAATGGCGTAGGGCCAAAACTTGGCTTAGCTATTTTATCGGGCATGTCGGCAAAACAATTTGTAAGTTGTGTAAATAACGAAGACTCAACATCGCTTGTTAAATTACCCGGTGTAGGTAAAAAAACGGCCGAGCGTTTAGTACTCGAAATGAAAGACAGGCTAAAAGATTGGGGTAATGATTTATTTACGCCATTTAGCGACAGCGCAGTAATAGAGCCAATGAGCGATTCGACAATTGCTAATAATGCCGCCGATGATGCCGTATCGGCACTGCTTGCATTAGGTTATAAATTGCCACAAGCTCAAAAAGCCGTAAAATCGATAAGTAAACCCGATATGTCTACTGAGGTTCTTATTAGAGAATCTTTAAAATCTATGTTGTGAGTAACCCATGATTGAAGCGGATCGCTTAATTGACGCGACTGAAAAAACAAATGAAGATTCTATAGATCGTGCAATAAGGCCAAAACTTTTAGCCGACTACAGAGGTCAGCCTCATGTTAAGCAGCAAATGGAAATTTTTATTGAAGCTGCTCGCACCCGTGGTGAAGCGCTCGATCATTTATTGATATTTGGCCCACCGGGCTTGGGTAAAACCACGCTCGCAAACATTGTCGCCAACGAATTACACGTAAGTATTAAAACAACATCCGGCCCAGTACTTGAAAAAGCAGGCGATTTAGCAGCGTTGCTCACTAATTTAGAAGAAGGCGATGTACTGTTTATTGATGAAATACACAGGCTCAGCCCGCAAGTTGAAGAAATACTTTATCCCGCAATGGAAGACTACCAGCTTGATATAATGATTGGTGAAGGCCCTGCTGCGCGCTCCATTAAATTAGACTTACCTGCATTTACACTTATTGGTGCTACTACGCGAGCAGGCTCGCTCACATCGCCACTGCGTGACCGTTTTGGTATTGTACAGCGATTAGAGTTTTACTCAGTAGAAGATTTATCGCACATAGTAGGGCGCTCAGCACATTATCTTGATTTAGAAATGTGTGATGATGGCGCAACTGAAATTGCTCAGCGATCGCGTGGTACACCACGTATTGCAAACCGCTTACTACGTCGCGTACGCGATTACACACAAGTAAAATCTGATGGTACAGTAAACGCCGAAGTAGCAAAGCAAGCGCTTGATATGATTGATGTAGATAAAAGTGGCTTTGATTATATGGACCGTAAATATTTACTCGCCATAATCGAAAAATTTATGGGCGGCCCTGTAGGGCTTGACAATGTAGCGGCCGCTATTGGTGAAGAGCGCGAAACAATAGAAGATGTAATAGAGCCATTTTTAATCCAACAAGGGTTTATTCAGCGTACTCCGCGTGGGCGCATAGTGTCTGACAGTGCATACCATCACTTTGGTTTACTTCCTAAAAAAGACTAACTCTATATAGCTTGCTGTGCTTTATTGTGCAGCAAGTCATTGCTTTATTATCTCTCTCTTTCAAAATACCGATGCGTTAATAGTCAACTGATAATTCACAGGACGTTAAGACTTGCGAAGGTATGCTGCGTGGCGTTTAGATAACTCACTAAGTACGTTAAAAATTATCTAGATAGAACAACGATGTATCATAATTTTAGCCTTGCTATTGAACTATTTTCGTTTCTAGAATAGATCACTAATTTAATGCAATTGGTATTAGTTTACGAATGTATCAGGTAACGCGGTAAATGATAGGCAAAAAAAAGCCCGCAAAAAATGCGGGCAAACAACAAGTTGAAGGAAGTAATCTTTGGGAACTACGTTTTACAAATTAAGGTTTTATCCAAAAAAGTAAAACAATGTAATACGATAAAATCATATTACTAAGAACTTTGCGTAATGAAACAATATCACTCAGTGCACTAGCTCGGTATGCAGTAATAGTACGCAATATCGACTATAAGTTCAAACTAGAAAATTTACATTTTCACATTAGAAAAAATAATCCGAGTGTATTTTTTGCTGCTTATTCATTGTTTGTTAATTGGCCATTTAATTTGTAAGTTTATGAAAAATAAGCTTTGTAGATGTTTTTATTGTTTTTTGTAGTATTAGTTTTACTATTACGTAAAGGTAATTTAAAGATGGTTTTGAGTGTTTATGCACGTATTTTGAATAAATGCTCTAATTTATGAAGTTTGTTGATATATTTAATCATCTTTAATGCAATATATTAAATTGTAAATGGTGTGTTTATTGACTTGGGTTGGATAAATCATATACGAAGGTTATTTTTAACGTTTTTTGTTGGTTATTCATAGCAATATGATTGTCAGTATGAAATGGACTATATACACTAGTTGCAACTTTTGACTGCACAGGCAGTCATATTTATAGAATTTTCTTATTTTGATACTATTTAGGAGTTTAACGTGGGATCAGGGCTTAATTTTTTAGATCTAATTTTAGAAGCCAGTTTGCTTGTTCAACTAGTCATGTTAGGGCTCGTTGCTATGTCTGTCATGTCTTGGGCAATTATTTTTCAACGTAAAAAAGCAATATCGGATGCTTTGGCAAATACTAAAAAGTTTGAGCAAAAATTTTGGTCAGGTATTGATTTAAGTAAGTTATACAACGAAATATCGTCACGCAGTGGTCAATCTCAAGGTATTGAAGCGTTGTTTACCGCCGGTTTTAAAGAGTTTGCGCGTCATAAAAAGAACACTTTTCAAAGCGCGGGCATTGTTATGGAAGGTACACACCGCTCAATGCGTGTTGCGCTTTCTCGTGAAATAGAAAAAACTGAGTCAAGTCTTTCATTTTTAGCAACAGTTGGTTCAATTAGCCCGTATATAGGCTTATTTGGCACCGTGTGGGGTATTATGAATGCCTTTATTGCGCTAGGTGAAGTTAAACAAGCAACCTTACAAATGGTCGCGCCAGGTATTGCAGAAGCACTTATTGCAACAGCGATGGGCTTATTTGCCGCGATCCCAGCTGTTATCGCCTATAACCGTTTTTCCAATAAAATCGAAAAACTGGAATCTCATTATATTAACTTTATGGAAGAATTTGCGAATATCTTGCATCGTCAAGCAGCTACTCAAATAGAGGCCCAAGCGAATGTATCAGCGTAAAAAGCGCCGTCCGGTCGCAGAAATTAATGTAGTACCTTACATTGATGTAATGTTGGTACTACTTATTATATTTATGGCTACAGCACCGCTTATTACACATGGTGTAAAAGTCGATTTACCAAAAATGGAAGAGTCCGATTTAGTTGATACTAAAGATACCCCACCCATTATTGCCTCTATTGATGCGCAAGGTAAATACTATGTAAGTGTAGGTACAGATCCAGAAGAGCCTATGGAAGCGCTCGATGTAGCCGCAGTTATAAAGTTACAACTGATGAAAAACCCTGACGTACCTGTAATGATAAAAGGTTCGGGCAAGGTGTCGTATCAAGAAGTGTTGTTGCTAATGGATTTTTTGAAAAATGCAGGCGTACCATCAGTAGGGTTAATGACCGAATCCTTCGAGGGGACAAAGTAGCCGTATGAATAGTTCATTAATAAAGTCGGTAGTACTTCACTTAGGTATTGGTGGTTTTTTGTATGTATCTGCAAACATTCATCCATCAGCACCTAAAGTTATGGAGGTAACGCTTAATTCGGCTATTCCAACTGCAGATAAAGCGGTATCGGCTGTGACCGTCGATCAGAAAATGGTTGAGCAAAAGATAGCCGAGCTGCAGAAAAAAGAAAAAGATAAAAAACAGGCCGAAGATAAACGTATTCGCGATTTAGAACGCAGAGCAGCAAACGCGCGTAAGCAGCGCGAATCTGAAGCCCGTAGCATTAAAAAGTTAGAGCAAGAGCGTAAAGCAAAAGAGAAAGAAACCGCAGAAGCGCAAGCCCAAGCAAAAAAAGCACGTGCAATTGAGCAAAAGGAACGCGCTAAAGCAAAGCAAGCCGAAAAACAAAAGGAAGAAGCTGAAAACGCTGCAAAAGCGGCAGCTCAAAGACGTAAAACCGAAGAAGATGCACTAAAAAAAGCAGAAGCAGAGCGTGAAAAACGCGAGCTAGAAGCTAAAGAACGTGCAGCCGAGGCCGAACGTAAACGTCAGCAAGCGTTGCAAGAGCAGATATTACAAGAGCAACTTGCTAAAGAGCAGGCAGCGCGTAATAAAATACGCCAGCAACAAGTCGTCGGTGAAGTAGATAAATACCGTGCTTTAATTATGGCGCGTATCCAACAAAACTTACTGATTGATGAAAAAATGAAAAATCAACAGTGTAGAGTTAACATCCGCTTAGGCTTTAATGGTTTAGTTACACAAGTTAAATCGTTAGGCGGCGATAAATTAGTGTGCGAAGCGACGTTGAGAGCAGTGCGAATGGCAGACACGCTACCTGTTTCTAAAGATAAAGATGTATTCGATAAACTCAAGAATATTAATTTAACAATCAAGCCAGAGTTTTAAAGGGATGATATGTTCAACAAAGTAAAAATAGCCTGTTTAGTTTTATTATTGGGGTTTCAGAGTATTGCACATGCAGCGCTTGAAATTGTAATTACAGAAGGGGTTGATGGTGCAAGGCCTATTGCAATAGTACCGTTTAAATACAGAGGAATTGGCCCGATACCCCAAGAGTTAAACAGTGTTATTGCTGCCGATTTAATGCGCAGCGGTAAATTTAAGCCTGTTAACGTTGCGCAAATGCCGCAGCAACCGAGCAAAGACAGTGAAATTGATTACGCATCATGGGTTAATAAAGGCGTTGAGGCAGTGCTTGTTGGTGAAGTTGAACAACAAACTGATGGGCGATACCTAGTTCGTTATGAGTTAGTTGATGTAATACGTGGTCAAATAACCGGTGGCAACACGCAAATGATGAGCAATGGTAAGTTAGTTAAAAGCCAAAGCCATATTTTAGAAGCGCGTGAAAGTGTAATAGGTGAGAGTGGCTTTCGTCGTTACTCGCACCGCATTAGTGATGTTATTTACGAAAAGCTAACCGGTGAAAAAGGCGCTTTTTTAACGAAGATAGCATATGTTATTGTGCGCGATACAGATGCTAAGCCTTATCAGCTAGTTGTTGCTGACTATGACGGCTTTAATGAACAAGTATTACTTCGCTCAAAAGAGCCACTGATGTCGCCAGCTTGGTCGCCAGATGGCACTAAATTAGCTTATGTGACGTTTGAAAATCGCCAAAGCCAAATCTATATTCAAGATTTGTACACGGGTAAACGAGAAGTTATTGCTAGTTACCGTGGGATTAATGGCGCACCACAGTTTTCACCTGACGGTAAAAAGTTGTTATTGGTATTGTCAAAAGACAACGGTGGAGCCACTGAGATTTATTTGTTGGACCTAGCAACACGCAAAGAAACACGACTTACGCGTCATCGCAGTATCGATACTGAGCCATCTTGGCACCCAAATAGCCAAGATATAGTATTTACCTCTGAAAGAGGTGGTAATGCTCAGATTTATAAGTTAAATTTACAAACAGGTAGGTCGCGAAGGTTGACCTTTGACGGCGATATGAACCTAGCGGGTTCTATAACACCTGACGGAAAAGAATTAGTGATGGTAAACCGTACTAACGGGCAGTATCATCTTGCTAAGAAAGAGCTGGCTACAGGCGCGTTTCAAGTGTTAACGCGAACACGCCTTGATGAATCTCCGAGCATAGCGCCAAATGGCTCGATGATTATTTATAGCACGCTCCATAATAATAAACAGGTACTCGCGCTGGTATCGATGGACGGCCGCTTTAAAGCACTGTTACCTGTGCTAGACGGACAAGTAAAGGCGCCAGCTTGGTCGCCATATTTACAGTAATATTACTGGTTTACTCAAAATAGGAATCAACTCAATGCAACTTAATAAAATACTTAAAGGCCTGCTAATTGCTGTGCCAGTAATGACATTAGCAGCTTGTAGCTCATCATCAGATATTGATGACGGTGCTGCAAATCAAACAAATCAAGCTGTTGTTGAGCAGCCAACGAATAATGATACAGTTGAAGTAGCGACTATTTCACCTGAGCAACAAGCAGAAGAACAACTTCGCCAAAAATACGAAGCACTTCGTCAAGAGCAAGTAATTTACTTTGACTTTGATAAAGCGACAGTTGAAGGTAAATACGCTGATTTACTTCGTGCACATGCTGAGTTCTTAGTTCAAAACTCATCAGTTAAAGTACTCATTGAAGGCCATGCAGATGAGCGCGGTACGCCAGAGTATAATATTGCACTTGGTGAGCACCGTGGTAAAGCTGTTGAAAAATACCTACAAAGTTTAGGTGTTTCAGCGAGCCAAATGTCAGTGGTAAGCTACGGTGAAGAGAAGCCAATGGTTAAATCTCGCACTGAATCAGCTTTCGCTAAAAACCGCCGTGCGGTATTAGTTTACTAAGATAAGAGATATTATGAAGCCGAAAATTATTTTGGCAGCCATGATATTGAGCGGGAGCACCCAGTTAATGGCTGCTCCCGCTCCTGTTTCAGAAGCTGCAAGTTCACAAACGAGTGTTGAGAAGCGTTTAGCGTCACTTGAAAAGTTGATGCAGACACGTAATTTTTTACAAGTTGAGTTACAGCAACAACTTAATCTATTACAAGATGAAGTCAGCCAAATACGAGGCGTAACTGAAGAGCAGAGTTATAAGCTTGAAAAAGTACTGCAGCGCCAACGTGAACTTTATCAAGAAATTGAAAATAGAGTAAGCCAAGCTTACACACAGCCGGCTGTAGCCCCTGCGACGGACTACACGCAAGCTAATGATGCGCAGACCTACAGCACTGATTTATCTGAAAACGAAGCGTACGAGCGTGCTGTTGCGTTAATAATGAAAGGTAAGCGCTATGATCAGGCTATTCCCGAGTTTCAAACTTTTTTAACAACGTATCCAAATTCAGTTTATGTGTCTAATGCACATTATTGGCTTGGGCAATTGTTAACGATTAAAAATACGCCAGTTAAAGCAATTGAGCATTTTAAAGTGGTTGTAAACGAATTTCCTAATTCAAATAAACGCCCCGATGCAATGTTAAAGTTAGGAACGCTTTTACAAGAGCAAGGTTTTGCCGAAAATGCGCAAAAAATACTGACCGATCTTATTAATCAGTATCCAAGCACAACTGCTGCAAAATTAGCCACTGATCGCTTATCAAAATAATTGAATCGGCTTGATTAGACTGCTTTTTGTCATAAGCGGTCTAAAATTGGTCAACTAGGCAGAAAAACTTAAAAAAAGAGACAATTTCGGTTGCACTCATTTTATAAATAAGTATTATAAGCGCCCGCAGCAAACGAATGGTTACCCCACTCGAAATGCGGCAAAAAGAGCGGGTTATTAGCTCAGTTGGTAGAGCAGTTGACTTTTAATCAATTGGTCGATGGTTCAAATCCATCATAACCCACCATTTTTTAAATGGTCTTTTATCGGCGGATTTACGTAGTAGTTAGAGTTGTATAAATTAGAGCGGGTCATTAGCTCAGTTGGTAGAGCAGTTGACTTTTAATCAATTGGTCGATGGTTCAAATCCATCATGACCCACCATTTTTATTTATTAAAATATAAATGGTTTAATTTAAACTTTGCTGCAAATAGTGTATATCAGAGCGGGTCATTAGCTCAGTTGGTAGAGCAGTTGACTTTTAATCAATTGGTCGATGGTTCAAATCCATCATGACCCACCATTCTTTATTGTAAGAATGGTTCAATCGGCGGATTTACGTAAGCTTATTTATTATTAAATAAGTGCATGAGCGGGTCATTAGCTCAGTTGGTAGAGCAGTTGACTTTTAATCAATTGGTCGATGGTTCAAATCCATCATGACCCACCATTCTTTATTTCTTGTGAATAGCGAATGGCTTCAATCGGCGGATTTACGTAAGCTTCATTCTTAATTGAATAAGTGCATAGAGCGGGTTATTAGCTCAGTTGGTAGAGCAGTTGACTTTTAATCAATTGGTCGATGGTTCAAATCCATCATAACCCACCATTCTATGACAGTTTTAATCGGCGGATTTACGTAGCGCTTAAAAAGCGAATTAATATCAGAGCGGGTCATTAGCTCAGTTGGTAGAGCAGTTGACTTTTAATCAATTGGTCGATGGTTCAAATCCATCATGACCCACCATTCTTTATTCCTTGTGAATAGCGAGTGGCTTCAATCGGCGGATTTACGCAAGCTTCATTCATAATTGAATAAGTGCATAGAGCGGGTTATTAGCTCAGTTGGTAGAGCAGTTGACTTTTAATCAATTGGTCGATGGTTCAAATCCATCATAACCCACCATTCTATGATAGTTTTAATCGGCGGATTTACGTAGCTTTTTTACAAAGCAAATTATATTAGAGCGGGTCATTAGCTCAGTTGGTAGAGCAGTTGACTTTTAATCAATTGGTCGATGGTTCAAATCCATCATGACCCACCACTCTCTAATACTTTCCTTTATATTCTTTTTTAAATTCCCATTTTATTTTTTATAAACAGCCTCGCTAGTTTGCTGTTATTTGTGTTCATATTCTCGTATAATTCGCCGTAATTAATGCACTGTAGATAAGTGGTCGAGAACATGAGTCTAGCTCAAACTATTATGCCTGAAGGCTATATTTTCCCTCCTAAGCCAGCTCCATTAACACACGATGAGCAAGGCGAATATAAAGCACGTATAAAGCAATTACTGGTCGATAAAAATGCAGTACTTGTTGCACATTACTATACCGATCCTGAAATTCAAGCACTTGCTGAAGAAACTGGCGGCTGCGTTGCAGACTCGTTAGAAATGGCACGTTTTGGCGCACGTCACGATGCAGATATGATCATCGTCGCGGGCGTAAAGTTTATGGGCGAAACCGCAAAAATATTAACCCCCAATAAAACGGTTGTAATGCCAACGCTTGAAGCGACATGTTCGCTGGATATTGGTTGTCCTATCGATGAGTTTTCAGCGTTTTGCGATGAACACCCTGATCGTAAAGTGGTTGTGTATGCAAACACCTCAACGGCTGTTAAGGCACGTGCCGATTGGATTGTAACGTCATCCTGCGCGCTTGAAATTGTTGAGCACTTAGACGAACAAGGCGAAAAAATCATTTGGGGACCAGATAAACATTTAGGCAGCTATATTCAAAAGAATACCGGTGCAGATATGATTATGTGGAACGGCGCATGTATCGTTCATGACGAATTTAAAACCAAAGCCTTGAAAGATTTTAAAGTATTGCATCCAGATGCAGGTGTATTAGTTCATCCAGAGTCGCCAGCAGAAATTGTCGCACTTGCCGATGCAGTAGGCTCAACGAGCCAACTAATAAAAGCAGCGCAAACAATGCCAAACAAAAAGTTTATTGTGGCGACTGATCGCGGCATTTTTTATAAAATGCAGCAACTGTGCCCAGATAAAGAGTTTTTTGCGGCTCCAACAGCCGGTGAGGGCGCGTCGTGTAAAAGTTGCGCTCACTGTCCTTGGATGGCAATGAATGGCTTAAAAGCGATTGAGGAAGCGCTCCTTGACCCTAAAGGTAAAGAAGTATTTGTTGATATGGATTTACGTGAAGGCGCGCTTAAATCGCTTAACCGCATGCTTGAATTTACTGCAAGTATGGTTAAGTAACCTGAACTCTGGATAATAAATCTATCTCGAGCAGCTATTTTCAGCGCTAACTGCGTTGAATTTACTTGCAATAGTCCAGCTATTGACGCGTAAATTCGCCTTGTTTCCACTGAAAATCTCTGGCTAGAGAAAAAAACTTTAAATATCATTATGACTCAATACGTTAGTAAATCTCTTAACCAGAGTTCAGGTTAAGTAATTTTAGAAGTAGTGATAAAAATGGTTGAATCTCAAGTTTAGCTGTTTTTTTATACTTAAACGTAAGTGGTTGTTTGATAAATAAGCATTTAAAGGTTCATCTTTAAAAATGCCTTGCGCCAAGGGTATCTATTTCATACTATAGCGCGCTGTTGCATTACACAATTGCAACACTGTGGAGGGATGGCTGAGTGGCTGAAGGCGCACGCCTGGAAAGTGTGTTTAGGTTTACCCCTAACGAGGGTTCGAATCCCTCTCCCTCCACCATTATTCAATATTAGGACGCTTTATGGCGTCCTTTTTTGTGCCTGTAACAAAGTAGAGCAATACAGGGAATAATAATACCTTCTCAATTTGAGTACTTAAACCCAGCGCTAACTACGTCAAAGGTTTCTTGTTACATGGATGCAGGAGAAAGAGTAATACAGGAACAATGGCTGAGAATAACTAAATAACTAAATTTTTCCTTGTTATCAACAAGGTTTTGAACTTAATAATAACTCACTTAATTAAGCGAACGAGTATTAGGTGTACTTACCACTCTATATGGTGTGCAAAAATCTAATAAGCTCTTGTTTTTCAATTGGCTTTGAAACATAGCCATCAAAAAACTGTTTATAGAGCTCTTTTTGCTCGGCAAACACATTTGCGGTTAGTGCGATAATAATTTGTTTACTATCTATTTTCTTTATTTTTTTACATGCTTCAAAACCATCCATTTTTGGCATCTGAATATCCATAAAAATTATATCAGGTGATAAAGATTCATAGAGTGAAATTGCCTCAAGGCCATTATTTGCAATAACAATTTTTGCATTCGTAGGCGCTAGCATTGCGGTTACCACAAGCTGATTAATTTTATTGTCTTCTGCGATTAAAATTGTTTTATTTGTTAAGTCAGGAAAGTCTAAACCTTTTGTATTTGAATCAGTTGGTTTTATGCTCGCTTGTTTAAGTGGCAAATAAACACTAAATTGACTGCCGACACCTAATTCACTCGTTACTTCAATCTCACCTTTCATTAAGTTGACTAATGATTTAGTGATTGGCAGGCCAAGCCCTGTACCACCATACTCTCTGGTGGTTGACGTTTCTGCTTGTTCAAAGCGTTCGAATAATCTATCAATAGTGTCTTGTGAAATGCCAATTCCGGTGTCAGAAATGACGCTACAGACTCTATTATCGTTCGTTAATTTAAATTCAACGGTTACGCCACCTTTATGAGTGAATTTGATTGCGTTGGAAATTAAATTTAAAAATATTTGTCTGAGCCTAACCGCATCACCCACCCAATATTTATGATCAATATTAGAAATAAAGCGCAAGTAAATATGCTTTTCGTTTGCCGGAACACTTAAATCTGACTCTAAGTGGTTTATTAATTCGTCTAGTTCAAATGGTTTTTTCTCAAGCGACAACTTACCTACTTCAATCTTAGAAAAATCAAGTATGTCATTAATAATCGTGGTAAGCGCTCTGGTTGAATAAAGGGCTTTATTTAAAAACTCTTTTGATTTTTCGTTAAGGGGTTGCTCTTGTAACAACTGCAAAGTACCTAAAACGCCATTCATCGGGGTGCGAATTTCGTGGCTCATGTTTGCTAAAAATTCTGACTTAGTTTTTGAAGCTTCTTCGGCCAGTTCTTTTGATTTAGCGAGTGCATGCTCGTGAGCTATTTGATCGGTTAAATCATACGCTATACCTAAATAGCCCACTATTTTCCCATAGTCATTTAACAGCGAAGTGACACTTAAACTTATTTGGGTGTGTTGGTTATTACTATCAACATAGGTCCATTGGTTGGTATCTGGTACAGTCGGCGTTGCTTTGGCTATGAATACTTCAAATCCTGGTTTTATTGGTTTATTGAGCTCTTGCGTAAGCTGCTCTGCTTTTTCGATAACTTCGTGCGCTAAATGAAAAATAGCGGGCGTTTCAATTCCAATCACTTTACTTGCTTGGTAGCCAAGCAGCTTCTCAGCGGCTGGATTAAATTCAGTGATTAAACCGTTTATATCGGTGGCAATAATAGAGTAACTTGCGCCATTTAATATACTGCGCTGCAAAGTGCTTATGTTTTCAATTTGCAACGTTCGCAATTTTACTTCACTTTCTAATTGTGAATTTGCGAGTTCAAGTATTTGTTCATGCTTTTTGGCGGTATCTACTTTTAATTGTATTTTTTGTGCTTTCCGATATAAAAACAACTGCAAAGCGAAGATAAAAATCATTGTAAAAAGAGTTAAAAATACGCTATCAACCAAAGCCTGATATTTGTTGGGTAAGTGTAAGCTTTCAATAAATGCATTAGAGCCGTGCAGTGTTACTTTCCAGCTGCGGCCCATAATTTGGATTGTGTTTGAGGTGTTAAACGCTGAGTTATTGTTTTCATCACCGTACTGAAAGAATGTAAATTCGGTATCGTTATATAAATCGCTGATGGTAAGGTAGTTTTCATCTACTTGTGCAAGTGAATCTAAAATATTGTTGATTAATAAAGGCGAGTATGTCCAACCTATTAGTGCTTCAAGGCGTTTTTCTCTATTTGTTGGTACGGTAATGTTTTTATACACAGGGATTAAAATTAAAAAGCCTTGCTGTGTTTTTTTATCGGCTTGTACCAAGGTAATGGGGGCTGAAAGTTGAGCGCTATTATTAATTGCAGCATTTAATGCCGCTTTTCGGCGAATAGCCTCAGATCCAATATCAAGCCCAATTGCTTGTAAATTGTTTTGTTCAGGAAAAATATATTGAATAATAAAGCGCTCATCGTCATAGCGAGACAGCTCTTTGAGATTGAACTTTTTATCAGGCCTGTCATTTTTAGCATCTTCTAAAAACTGTACTAATTGATCAGAGCGTACTCTTTTAACATAGCCAATACCATTAGCCCCAGGAAATTCGAGCGCGTAGTTACGACTATTAGAGTAGTTTGTTATGGCTTGATAATTTAAGTTGGCAACACCTATTCCATGTATAAACCCTTTTAAGCCATATAACCCGTACTTATACAGATGAACTCGGTTATTTATTCCCGTTGTTAACGTTGTTAGTCGAGTGTCTAAAGCGGTTACAATTTTAGAGTCGATTGCTTGTTGATGCTTAAGATGCTGGAAAAACGAGAAAATAACACCGATAATCAGAATTAAAAGCTGAACAACTGTTTGCAGCACAAACTTTTTATTAGCCCAGCGTGTGAGAACCATATATACATCCTTTTTTATGTGTTTGTGTTGGGCTTTGAATACTTTGTGATGAAGCTAAATATAGCACTTATTTAAAAGCTTACAACCAGAATACTTAAACTCTGTTGAACTTTAGAGATTGAATTTCTTGCAGTTTGCTTTGTTTTTAAGCAGAGTAGTATAACTAACCAAGATGTATTTTTTAATACCTATTTAAACCACTCTTATGATAAAACTAAACTAAGTGCAACCAACGTTTAAGCTACGCAGATGTTAACTTTACAGCAATGGCGATCGCAGGGCCGATTTATTCACATTAATGGTCATAAGGTATTTACTAATACTGCTGGTGACATAACTAAACCTGCATTACTGTTAATACATGGTTTTCCCAGTGCGAGTTGGGACTGGGAAGGTATGTGGCAAGCGCTCAGTGAGCAGTACTTTGTGATCACGCTTGATATGTTAGGTTTTGGTTTATCGGATAAACCTAAAAATGCAGACTATAAAATCACTGAACAAGCCGATTTGTATACTCAGTTTTTAAACACATTAAATATTAATGATATACATATTTTAGCTCATGACTACGGCGATACGGTGGCTCAAGAAATACTAGCAAGGCAAGTACATAATCAAAGCAGCATAACGATCAATAGTGTTTGCTTTTTAAATGGTGGATTGTTTCCAGAAGTGCACAAACCCTTATTTATACAAAAATTATTAATATCTAAGCTTGGTTGGCTAGTGCCAAAATTGATGAATAAACAAAAATTCGCCAATAATTTAGTTACTGTTTTTGGTAAAAATACACCGCCCTCAACACAGGTAATTGGCACATTATGGACATTATTAATTTATAACGATGGCCTAAGTGTAATGCCAAAATTGATTCATTATATAAATCAACGCAAGCAAAACCGAGAGCGTTGGGTGGGTGCTATTATTAACAGTAATATTCCTATTACGTTCATCGCAGGCGGGGAAGACCCTATTTCTGGCAAGCACATGATTGAGCATTATAAAAAGCTGATCCCCAATGCGCGCGTACAAGAGTTTCCAGAGCTTGGTCATTACCCGCAAGTCGAAGATGCTGATGCAATTACTCAGGCTTATTTAAAATTTAGAGAAGCCATTAAAAAACGCGGCTAATTTATACGCCGCGCTTATAAGTTAAAGAACTCTGGATATTTAGGCTTTGAACCTTAGTATTTTTGCTTTGGTGCTTTTAGTTGTTTTTCAAACTCATCAGAAAAAAGGATAGTGCCGTCATCTTCCTCAGTAGGGAATGCAGCAATCAGTAAATCATCTTCTTCAAGCCCCGGTGTCCAGCGGCTAAACCAATCCGCAAGAGGAATTGCTTTAGCGCTGCAGCCAGCCCATTCACCGGTAGCCCAGGCCTCTGCAAATTCGCGAGTTGGCCAAACGGGTACGCAGTCGTCATCTTCATTGGCAAGCATAACGCAGCCATCATCGTCGTTTAAAATCCATACTTGTTTAAATTGTTGTACGGTTTCGAACATGTAGGCAAGACGTTTTTTTGCTCCAAGCCCTAAAATTACTGCTTGTTCTTCGCTTAAATTTGGCATTGTCATAATTGGCTCACTCTTAATTACTATCGATATTAATATATCTAAATTATATGCACACAAGTATATCGAGTTATATGACAGAGTGTTGAAAAGTTACTATTTAATTTTATCGCTGTAGATCTAATTTACATACATATGAGTATAAATTGTCACTAATTTGAGCGATCATTCAAAATAGACTTGAATGTTTGTCAAAAGACCGCATTGTAGTAAGCATACTTTTAATGAAGGATTGAAAAATGACCACCGATTTACTTGCTCCGTTTAAACTAAATAACACGATTGAGCTTAAAAACCGTGTGCTTATGGCACCACTAACACGTTGTATGGCAGATGATAATTTAGTGCCAACGCAAGATATGGTTGACTATTATGCTCGCCGTGCCCAAACCGGTTTAATTATTAGTGAAGCAACGATTATCCGCCCTGACGCGCAAGGTTACCCAAATACTCCGGGTTTATTTACCAGTGAGCAAATTCAAGGTTGGAAAAAAGTAACAGATGCAGTACACGCTAATGGCGGCAAAATGTTTGCACAGCTTTGGCATGTTGGTCGTGTTGCACATCCTCACTTTTTTGATGGCGATGTACTGGCACCATCTGCAATTGGTGTTGAAGGTTCTGTACCGCGCATGCGTGAGCTTACCTACATCACTCCAAAAGCAGCCACTACAGATGACATTAAATTTTTAGTAGCTGATTACGCAAAAGCGGCAGAAAACGCAATTGAAGCAGGTTTTGATGGTGTAGAAATTCACGGCGCTAACGGTTATTTAATTGACCAGTTTTTACATTATGCTGCAAATACACGCAGCGACGAATACGGTCAAACGCCTGAAAATATGTCGCGCTTTGCATTAGAAGTAACAGATGCGGTTATTGCAGCTGTTGGCAACGAGCGTACTGCACTTAGATTAACACCGGGTGCTTACTTTAATATGAGTGAAGATAACCGTGATAAAGCGGTATTTGACTACTTACTACCAGAACTAGAAAAAAGAGATTTAGCGTACTTACACGGCGGTATTTTTGACGACAGTACAGCGTTTGAGTCGCTTGAGGGTAAAACTACATCTGAATTTTTACGTGCAGGCTACAAAGGTACATTAGTAGGTGTAGGCAGCTATAGTTTTGAGACAGCAAAAGAGGCCATTAACGACGCTAAGTTTGATTTAATCGCGATTGGTCGTCCACTTATTGCGAATCCTGATTACGTTAACAAAATTGCAAACGGTGAAGAGCTAGTGCCGTACAGCGATGAAATGCTTGCTGAGTTAAAATAAATTACTCGTTGTAATAAGTTTTAGAAAATAATTAAGACACTTTAAGTTATACCAAACTGCATAAATCTTTGATCAATTTAACGAATTAAATTGCACTATAACGTCGTTAAAAATTTTTTATTTAGAACAACTAGATACAAAAATTTTTGCCTAGTTCTAGCGTAATTTTCTTAACGTTAAATAGACCCCATATATAAGCAGATTGGTATTAAACCTTTAGGTGTCTTTTTTTATACATATTCCCGCCATAAATCTACTATATTAGTTTAATTTTTATGTAAATAAACTCCATCTTAGCTGTCATATTTAAAACTCATACTGTGCCCGTTTTCATAATTAACACTTTTTTATAATTATTAACCTGAGCTCTGGTTAAGAAGTTTACTAACGCATTGAATTATGGAGATATTTAAATTTATTTTCTCTAGCCAGAGGTTTTCAGTGAAAACAAGGCGAATTTACGCGTCAATAGCTGGCCTATTGCAAGTAAATTCAACGCAGTTAGCGCTGAAAATAGCTGCTCGAGATAGATTTATTATCCAGAGTTCAGGTTTATTACCAAACGGGACAACAATGTACGCTTTAAAAAGTAAATCGATTTTGAGCATGGCAATTGCCATGGCTGTATCAACATCAGCTTATGCTAACGACAGCACAATAGAGGAAGTAACCGTTGTCGCTAAGCCAACTAGTTATGCTAATAATGTGATTGAGCCTGCAATGCTTGAGCAACAAAGTTCGGTATCGAGCATATTATCAGTAATAGATAACTTACCAGGTATTAGCATAAACGAAGGCGATGCATTTGGCGGTGACGATTGGTCTACAACAATTACTATGCGTGGTTTTAGTATTGATGGTAATCAACAGCAGTTAGGTATGACGGTTGATGGTATTCCAAATGGTGGTTCTAATTATGGCGGTGGCGCAAAAGCAAATCGATATTTAGAGAGCGAAAACTTAGCAACGGTCGAGGTTGGTCAAGGTACGTCTGATATTAAATCGGCATCACTTGAAGCTCTCGGCGGAACATTTAATTTTGTAAGTAAAGCACCAAGCCTTGAAAAAGGCACTACTTTTGCTTATACCTCAGGCAGCCACGATGCCACTCGTTATTATGTTAAACACGAAACGGGCACTGTTTTTAATAATACTCAGGCATATGCAAGTTACTCACAAACTAACACAAGTCGCTGGGTTGGCTCGGGTAGTAATGGGGGTAAAGATAACCAACATGCAGAGATTAAATCGGTAACAACGCTTGCGGATTTAACAATTACTGGACGTTTATCTTACGACGACGTAAATGAAACAAACTACAACAGTGTAAGCCTTAAACAGTTTGAACAAACACCCGATTGGGATCAGCTCACATGGAACTGGACAGGGGTTCCGCATTTTGACCAAATGTTTGCAGAAGGTTGGGGGACGCTCCGTGAAAATACCTTAGGTTATTTAAAGTTCGAGTACGCGATTTCACCAACGTCACTATTAACAGTGAGCCCTTATTATCATAAAAACTCAGGCCGTGGTGATTGGATCCCTCCTTATCTAGAAACACCTGTTGATGAAAATGGCAATGCAACAACTCAAGGCGGTAAAAGTGCGGGTAGTTATGGTTTTGCTGATAGCGAAGGCAACCCACTTGCACCAAATGAGGGGTGTACAGCAAGCTTAAGTTGGCCATGGGCGTCAGGCCCTAGTTTAAATCCTGCGTGCTACGATGCCACAGCAACACCCGTTATGTCTTATCGCCATACACATTACAACAAAGAGCGTTTAGGCGTTACAGCAAACTACCAAGCTACGTTTGGCATGCATGATATAGAAGCGGGTTTTTGGTACGAACAAAGCGAGCGTGATGAATCACGTGATTGGCACAAAGTTATTGATGCGCGTATTTATCACCATTTTGATAGCACACCTTACTGGACACAATACAAAAATACCTTTGAGACCGATACTTTTAAATGGTATTTACAAGATTCGATTAACTTCGGTGATTTAACGTTAAATATTGGTGCTAAGCAGTATTTAGTTGAGCTACAAAAGTACGATCACTTTGCTAATGAAAGCTCAGATAAAGTAGATAGCGATTCGGATGTTTTACTCAGTGGTGGCGTGCTGTATCAGCTAAATAATAGCACTGAATTATTTGCCAGCTACAGTGAGAATTTTGCAGCAATTAAAGATGGTGTACTTGAACGAGACAGCTCGACACTTACTGAGATAGAGCCAGAAACAGCTGAAAATATTGATTTTGGTGTGCGCTACCAAACCGATAGATTATCGCTTACAGCAACAGCCTATAGCGTTAAGTTTGATAATCGTATTACGTTTATTGCACCAGGTAGTGGTTCAGATGGGATTGATTACAGCATCGGAACTAATGGCGCTTATCTTAATGTGGGTGGTATTGATTCAGCGGGCCTAGAATTATCAGCAAGCTATATGTTAACACCAAGCTGGAACCTGTACTCGTCTTATACTAATAGCAGCTCAGAGTATACGTCTGATGATCCAAGTGCATACGATTCGCAAGGTTTATTACTAAAAGATGAAAATGGTAACGACGTAGCACCTAGCTTTAGAAATGGCGATAGCATAATTGATTCATCAGAAGATTTATTTGTCGTGTCTACAGATTACTTTAGCGACGGCTTTCGTATTGGTCTATCTGCTAAGTACACTGGTGAGCGTTTAGGTGCATGGAATGATGAAAACACACGCTCGCGAAACAAAGTAGATGGCTACACGGTACTTGATTTTAATGCGGGCTACTCTACTGATGTAGATGCGGGCCCATTTAAAGCAATTGATATATCGTTAGTTGTTTATAACGTTACAGATAAAAGCTATTTAGCTGGTGGTACTGGTAATGGTTCTACATACTTTATTGGTGCACCTCGCACTGCTGCCGTGACATTCACTGCTCACTTTTAAGTTAAAGTTTAGGATTAGCAATTGAATTAAAATAAAGCCCATCACTGATGGGCTTTGTTATATGAAAGGGCGCAAAAACACGATGAAAACGATTATAAAAGTAACAGTATTTAGCTTAAGTGTATTAGTAAGTAACTTTGTAGCAGCGCAAAATGTAGTGCTGGTAACGCTTGATGGTGTACGCTGGCAAGAAGTATTTAATGGGGCTGATAAAAACTTAATTAATAATACTGATTTTGTTAAAGAGCCAGAGCAATTAAATACGCAATTTTGGGCAAAAACGGTAAATGAGCGCCAGCAATTACTAATGCCTTTTTTAACGCAAGTAGTGGCTAAACAAGGCGTAATTATTGGCGATAGGGCTAATGGCTCTACTATGTCGGTCAGTAATCCGTGGTATTTTTCATACCCAGGATATAATGAGATTCTCACTGGCGAAGTTGACGAAAACATTAACAGTAACGACAAGGTCCTCAACCCAAATAAAACTATTTTAGAGCGTTTAGATACGTTACCGGAGTTTAAAAACAGCACTGCTTTATTTGGTAGCTGGGATGTATTCCCATACATTGTAAATAATAAGCGCAGCGATGTTTATGTAAACGCGGGGTTTATGCCCGTTGCAGAGGATTTATTTGCAGATGCGCCACTGTTAAATGCGTTACAAAAAGAAATCCCCAGCCCTTGGCATAACGTGCGCCTAGATAGTTTTACCTATCGTTTTGCTAAAGCCTATATGTTGGCTAAAACACCTAAATTGCTAGTTATAAGTTTAGGCGAAACCGATGACTTTGCGCATGATGGTCACTACGATCAATACCTTAGATCGGCGAGGCAAAGTGACGCGTTTATAAAAGACTTATGGGCAACCATTCAAACTACAGCAGGTTATAAAAATAACACCACCCTTATTATTACCACTGATCATGGCCGTGGCAGCAACGCCGATGACTGGCAACATCACAGCTCTAAGCGTGCATTGGCTAAATCGGCACAGGGAAAAAAGGCGTTTCCTGAGGGGATTATTGGCTCTGAATATATTTGGCTTGCAGCCATTGGACCCGCCATTAAAGGCAGTGGTCTAATTAAAACTAAAAATGAGTTTAAACAAGCGCAAGTTGCTGCCACTGTTTTAAAAGCATTAGGGCAAAATCCACACACTATTAACCCTGCTATGGCACCTGCCATTAACGAGATTTTAAAATGAAACATCTACTAAATGCATTGACTCAACCAGCGCTTTTGATCGCGCTTGTAATTAGTGGCAATGCAATGGCAGCGCCATCTAAAATCCTGTTTGGTTCGTGTGGGCATCAAGATAAAAACATTCCCATATTTAATGCAATTAATAAAGAGCAAGGGGATTTGTTTATATTTCTGGGTGACAATATTTACGGCGATACCAACGATATGGATGTACTTGCCAATAAGTACCAACGTTTAGGGGCAAAGCCTGGTTTTAAAACGTTAAAAGCGCAAACGCCTATTATTGCTATGTGGGATGACCACGATTATGGTCAAAACGATGCAGGTAAAGAGTATTCGCATAAAGAGCAATCACGCCAAATTATGCTTAATTTTTGGGATGAACCTGCAAACTCAGCGCGTCGCACTCGCCCTGATGGAATTTATACCTCGTACATGTATGGTGAAAATGAGCAAACCATACAAGTAATAATGCCTGATTTGCGTTGGAACCGTGATGCGCTAAACCATGTAAGCGAGCTTGAGTATTACACTAAGCGCAAACTTAATAACCAAGGCCCATATAGTCCCAGTGAAGTAAAGGACGCATCAATGTTAGGTGAAGCGCAGTGGCAATGGCTTGAGCAAGCGCTTAAAAAGCCCGCTGCAATAAAATTAATCGCCTCAAGCTTACAGCTTTTACCCGATTTTACAGGTTGGGAATCATGGGCAAACTTTCCTGAAGATAGAAACCGTTTATTTGCCTTGATTAAAAAGCATAAAGTAAATGGGGTAGTGATCATCAGCGGCGATACGCACTGGGGTGAAATATCAAAGTATCAGCAAAACCTTGATTACCCATTAATTGAGATGACCAGCTCTGGCTTAACTGAAAAATGGAAAGACGTCAGTCCTAACAAACACCGAGTAGGGGATTTTACTCATAACGTAAATTATGGTGATTTAAGCATAAACTGGCAGCAAACTGATCCCGCTATTTCACTTAAATTAAAAGGCATTGATGGCGAAGTAATAATGCAAAGTGACTTTAGTTTATCAAGTATTAGCCCTTATAAATAAACTCACTACTACGCGCAGTATATAAAATAAATGCTGTGCGTATAAAAATCTGTAAATTAGTTCTTAACTCTCTGATTTATTAATGGCAATTACCCGTTTGCGCTACCCCTAATATTGAAAATATCTTACACTGGTTTTATCTCAAGCAAGGTCAGTGTTATATGCTAAATATTATTCAATCAAACCGTATGGAAGCCCTGCAAGCGCAGTTCCACCAGCTGTTAAAAGTTAACCCATTGCAAAGCCTGTTCGACAAAGAAGTAGTGCTAGTGCAATCGCCGGGTATGTCGCAGTGGTTAAAAATAGGTTTGAGCGAAAACTTAGGGGTCGCAGCGCAGGTAGATTTTCCGCTGCCATCGAGCTTTATTTGGCAGTTGTATCAGCAATTGCTACCAAATGTCCCTAAAGAGTCGGCATTCAATAAACCTAACCTTGCTTGGAAACTGTTTGCAATTTTACCAAACTGTATTGACGAGCCATTATATTTGCCGCTAAAAACCTATTTAGAGGGCGATATAGACGGGCAAAAAACCTTTGCGTTGTGCGAAAAAATAGCGGATGTGTACGACCAATATTTAATGTACCGACCGCACTGGATAGCCACATGGGATAGCGGCAAAGATGAGCTTGATGATGTAGATGTAACCATTGCGCCATGGCAACCTGATTTATGGCGACGCATTGTAAAACTAAGCCAAGAGCTTGGGCAAAGCCAATTTCATCGCGCTAATATGCAAGGGCAATTACTTGCAGCACTTGAGACGATGGATAATAGTTTACTGCCACAACGCATTAGCTTATTTGGTATATCGGCGATTGCCAGCTCCCAGCTTGAGGTGTTTGAAGCACTGAGTAAAAAAACCGAGGTTATATTATTCTTTTTTAACCCGAGTGAGCATTACTGGGGCGATATCATAGATGAAAAAACAGCGGCTAAAATAAGCGCTAAATACGCTAAAATGCCGCTGGTGGAAGCACAACAAAAAAAACAAGCCAATCCAGATGAAGAGTACTACTTTATTGGTAATCCGTTATTGTCGTCGTGGGGTAAATTAGGTCGCGACTATTTTGAACAACTTGTACAGTTAGATGCCCGTTGGATTGATGGTTTTATTGATGTGTTTGACGACACCTTACTAGGGCAAGTACAAAGTGAGATTTATCAGCTTGCGTTTAAAGGTGAATCGCTGAGTGATAACAAAGAGTGGTTTATAAACGACGAAGGTAAGTTACCAATCAGCGCAACCGACACCAGCATTACGCTCAGCGATTGCCATACACCGCTTAGAGAAGTTGAGCGCTTGCACGACTACTTACTTAACTTATTTAATCAAAACCCAGCGCTTACCCCTAAAGACATAATCGTCATGATGCCCGATGTAGGCACTTACAGCCCTTACATTGAAGCCGTATTTGGTGGAGCACAAGGTAGCCGCTTTATCCCTTACGCATTGGCCGATTTAGCCATAGAGCAAGAAAAGCCTGTCCTTAGCTCATTTGCGAGTTTAGCTAACTTACCGTTTTCGCGCTTTGGTGTGTCGGATATTCTCGATTTATTACAAGTGACGCAAATAGCCGAAAAGTTTGGGCTTGAAGCACACGAATACGAGCAAATTCAATACTGGCTTGAACGTGTAGGGGTTAAATGGGGCATAAACGCAGCGCATAAAAGCAGCTTTGATTTACCCGCTATCGATTTAAATACCTGGCAACATGGGCTCAATCGTTTGTTGCTTGGCATTGCCATGCGCGACGAGCAATGCCCGTTTAACGGTATTTACAGCGCCGATGAAGTAGAAGGCATGGCGCTTGATACACTCAATAAGCTCGTGCACTTTATTGATGTACTGCAAAGCTTTAAAGAGCAGTTAACGCTCGACGATACGCTCACTAATAAAGCGCATATTTTAAGCGAGCTATTAAACGCGATATACGAAAGTGAAAGCGACGACAGCTGGGATTTATTAGTACTGCAAAACGTGCTGGAAGAGTTACAAAAGCACCACGACAACGGCGATTACAGTAAAGCGGTTTCGCAGCGTATTGTTAGTTACTTAATTAGACAAGGCATTCAAGAAAAAGGCGTAGGCCAGCGGTTTTTAGTTGGGCAAGTAAACTTTTGTACATTGATGCCCATGCGCGCCGTGCCATTTAAAGTGGTGTGTATGCTGGGTTTAAACGATGCCGACTACCCACGTAACGTACAACCTATTGGTTTTGACCTAGTGCCTTACTCTAAAAAGCAAAAAGGTGACCGATCACGTAAATTAGATGACCGCTACTTATTTTTAGAAGCACTACTGAGTGCCCGCGACAACTTATACATGAGTTACATTGGTCGTTCGTGTTTTGATAACCAACCGCGCATGCCATCAACCCTTGTAAGCGAGCTGTTAGAATATATTGGGCGTAGCTTTGTATTAAGCGAGAAAAGCGAAAAAACACTGCCAGAATGTCTAATCAATCAGCAGCATTTACAGCCCTTTAATAGCCATTATTATTTAGCCGATGAACAATCCAATACTGTGCTGAGTAACCACAGTTACAATCCAATTTGGCTGCCAAGTGAGTCAATTAAACCAGAGCCAGTTACCGCGCTTGATGTTGTTGTGCCAGAGCAGTTAGATCTTGATGTGTTTATTAAAAGTGTGTGCAGCGCACAAGAGAGCTTTTATCAACAAACATTAGGTTTGCGCCTGCCACAATTTAACGAAGTAGCAAAAGACGAAGAACCCTTTAGCCTAGATGCACTGCGCCGTTATTTTTACCTTGATGAAATACTTAAAGCCAATATAAACGAGCATCCACTAAGTACCGAGCAAATACTGCAGCGGGGTGAGTTACCTCAAGCCAATGTTGGCAGCCTCATATTTGAAAGTATGGAGCACCGAGTTGACGCGCTTGCAGGGCTGGTTAAAGAGCACATTAAAGGCGGGAAAAGTGAGCAGATAGAAGTTTTGCTTACCATTGAAGGCACCAAAATAGAAGGCTGGCTCAATCATGTTTATTTGCAAAAACAAGTGTTTTATCGCAGCGCGAGTATTAAAGCCAAAGATTTAATTAAAGGCTTTATTTATCACCTTGCAGCGCAAAGTATGGATCAACAAGTAGAAACATTGTTACTTGGGCTTGATAAGCAAATTACCTTTGCGCCCATAAACAAAGCCGATGCGGATGCACTATTAGCCGATTGGTTTGAGTTATACAAAGCGCTGCGCGCAGAGCCGGTGCCGTTTTTTCCGGTAAGTGGGTATGAGTACGTTAAAAGTGGCGGCGATATAATAAAAGCAATGAGCAAATTTAGCCCGCAATACATAGGGCGAGGCGAGGGCGAAAATCCGTATATTCGCTTAACGGTGCAATCGCTAAACGACTGCCAAGAAGAATTTATAAAATGGAGTGATAAATTGCTCACGCCTTTATTTGAACACGCAAAGGAGAGTAACCATGCAAGCGCTTAATCCTCTTACTATGCCGCTCATTGGTCAAAGTTTAATAGAAGCCAGTGCGGGTACAGGTAAAACCTATACAATTACGGGGCTGTATTTACGTTACTTACTAGGTATGCAAATAGAAGGTGAGCTAAATACGCCGCTCAGTGTTGAGCAAATCTTAGTGGTGACATTTACCGACGCTGCTACCCAAGAAATTAAAGACCGCGTACGCAGCCGAATTATTGCTGCGCGCGATGCACTACTTGGGCAAGACCCAGACGACGAACTCATTGAAGGCGTAATTGCCGCCATTGATGATAAGCACCGCGCGTTTGATTTACTCGATGCAGCTGCTAAATCGATGGACGAAGCCGCTATTTTTACCATTCATGGCTTTTGTCAGCGGATGCTAAAACAACATGCGTTTGAGTCGGGAGTGGCGTTTAATCTCGAGTTTATTTTGGACGAGCGCGACATACTGCTCGAAACCATTAAAGATTTTTGGCGTGCGTTTGTATACCCACTTAATAAAGAACGCACCGATGCTATTTTAGATGTATTTGCCGCACCAGAGTCGTTATTTGCTCAAGTGGCCAGTATTTTAAATAAAGCCAATGCACACATTACGCCACAAATAAATTTAGAGGATGTATGGAAAGCGCGTGACGAGTACATAACCTGTGTACCTGCATTTAAAAAAGCAGTGTTAGAGCAAGAGTTTATAGGTGCCATTAAAAGCTCGGGTTTAAGCGGGTCTAAAACGCCAGCTCGAAAAGGCAGCCTTGCAGCGCTTGAAGCATTTTGTTTAGGCGGCGATTTGTTTTTTGAATTTGGCACTAACAAGTATTCGTTTGAAGTGTGGAGTACAGAAAACCTAAGCGATGCAGGCAATTATAAAAAAAATCAGCCATTATTTGTGCATCCATTACTGAGTCAATTTGACGAGCTTGCCGCCCTTAATAACACCATAAACCAAGGGCTCAAAATAGCAGTTATACAACATGCAGCACGCTGGGTAAAAGCCGCCATAGTTAAGCGCAAGCAAGAGCAAAGTGTGATCACTCCCGATGATTTATTGACCAATTTACACAGTGCGCTTAATAACGAGCAAGGCGACGTACTAGCGCAAAAAATTGCGCAGTTGTTTCCGGTTGCCATGATTGATGAATTTCAAGATACCGATCCGATTCAGTACGGTATTTTTAGTGAAATTTATGGGCAACAAAATACCACGCTTGCCATGATAGGCGACCCCAAACAGGCTATTTATGGCTTTAGGGGGGCGGATATTTTTACCTATATTGGCGCAAAAGAGGCAGTGCAGACTGAACAGCAATTTACGCTGGGTACTAACTTTCGCTCAAGCACCGATATAGTCAATAGCGTTAATAGTTTATTTGGCAAACACGCTAACAGCTTTATTTATAACGACGCCATACCGTTTAACGCAGTAGCTGCTAAAGGTAAAAAAGCGGATGACTCTTTTTTAATTGATGGCAAACCCGCTACCGCATTCGAATTTAATGTATTTGTGGATGAAGCCGCAGACGAAAAAAACAAACCAACCAACAAAGGTGTAGGGCAAGCACATTTAGCCACTCACTTTGCTAATAAAATAGTCACCCTGCTTGAAAAAGCAAAACAGGGGGATGCGTGTATTGGCAGTACCCCTGTAAGCGCTGCCGATATTTGTATATTAGTGCGCGACCGTGTTGAAGCACAAATAATGAAAAAAGCGCTTAGCGAAGCCAAAATAGCCAGCGTGTATTTATCGCGCGAGAGCGTTTTTAGCCAAGAGCTTAGCCATCACCTACTTAACTTTTTAACTGCGCTGCATGGGCAATATGACGAGTCACTGCTGCGCGGTGTATTAGCTGGCCCGTTATTTTGTTTAAGTTATAACGAAATACACGCACTCGCCGATGATGAAAATAAATGGCAAGAGCATTTAAACTTTTTTGCACAGCTTAGTCATATTTGGAACAAGCAAGGCGCTATGGCTATGCTTGAGCGTTTAATGAGTCACAACCAACTTAGCGCTAAATGGCAAGGTTTAGGGTATAACGTAGAGCGTTGGCTGACGGACTTTAGGCATTTGGGCGAAATACTTCAGCAAAAACAGATAGAGCTTGAAGGCACGCTGCGTTTACTTCGCTGGTTTGCACAAAAGGTAAGCCAACAAGATGGTGAAACAGTACAAGTACGCCTAGAAAGTGACGCCAACTTAGTTAAAATTGTCACTATGCATGCCTCAAAAGGGCTTGAATACCCACTGGTATTTATGCCGTTTGCCAGTGGCTATCGCGAAGCAAAAGAAGCGCTTTATCACGATAACGGCAAGCTAATTTACGATTTAAGTAAAGACGAAGATGCACTTCAAAAAGCAGAGCAAGAGCGCCTAGCTGAAGATTTACGCCTGCTTTATGTAGCTCTCACGCGGGCTGTGCATTTTTGTGCACTGGGTGTTTATAACATTGGGCAAGGGCAAAGTAGTCGCTTAGCTATGCAAAGTAGTGCACTAGGACACGTTTTATTTGCAGGGCTTGAGCTTGCCAGTAGCCAAACATGGCGCACGCATTTAAGTGAGTTTTGCGATGCTAATAGCGCGATGGGCTATCAGCAATTTACCTCACACACATTATTAGAGCAGGGAACACTTAGTTTTAATAATAGTGAAAGTGCGCAGCAAACATTAACTGTTAATAGTGTAACGGCAACTATTGAGCGTAATTGGCGAGCAACCAGCTTTAGTGCGTTGAGCTTTAAAAAGCACAGCGACCAATTAGCCCCAGGGCGAAGTGATGAAGATCACGAAAAAGACGAGTTTGCAGTGCAAGAGGACGAACTACCATCACCTTATAGTTTTCCTAAAGGGCCAAAGCCTGGTAGCTGTTTGCACGAAATATTTGAACAAATAGATTTTACTAGCCCTGTAGTTCATCCAACGAATAACGAGCAAAACTTATCTGAGGTAGTTAAGCGCAGCCTTGAAAAATACCACATAGGTGAGCAATGGCGAGAAGTGGCTGAAAAATGGGTGCTTGATGTTCTTGCGTGCTCTTTAGATAACAGCCTTCTTTCATTGGGTGTGCTTGCCCCCAATGATTGCCTAGTCGAAATGGAGTTTAATTTACCACTTGAGAGCTTAAGTGCACCTAAGCTAAACGAAATGTTGGTTAAACATTTTGGTTTTACGCAAAGTAAGCTTGAATTTTCACAAGTAAAAGGTTTATTAAAAGGTTTCGTCGATTTAATATTTTGCTACCAAGGTAAATATTATATTTTAGATTATAAGTCTAATTATTTAGGCAGTACGCCAGCTGATTACAAAGGCGACATGCTTGAACAAGCGATGAGCAGCCATCAGTATCATTTACAGTATTTAATTTACACCGTAGCACTGCATCGGTTATTAAAGCAACGCATAGCCGATTACTCAATAGAAACCCATTTAGGGGGTGTGTATTACACTTTTTTACGCGGGATGCCAGCAGGGCAAGGCGTGTACTTTAAAAAGCTGACTGTAGAGCAAGTGATTATTTTAGATGGCTTATTTAGCCAAGGAGCCATGCTATGAGCGAGCTAAATGAGCAACCGGGTTTGTTTGACGATATTGATCAAGCGTCTAGCGATGAACCTCTAAATGTTCTTGAACCACAAGATGAGGTGGCTGTAGCAAATGCAATTACCGAAGTCCCGTTACTTGAGTATTTATTAGCGCAAAATCGACTACGTGTAGTTGATGTAAAACTCGCTGAATTACTGTGTGCTAATAACAAAGAGCAAACACATAATGAACTGTTTTATATTATTTTACTGCTGTGCTTATCGCAGCAAAGCCAACATAGCTGCTTAACCTTAAATGAGGTTGATTGGAGCAATCCTTTTAATTTGCGCAAAGGTGATTTTAATAAACTCGATGGCAATGTACCCAGTACGCTAAGCCCGTTTAGTGATGATTTTAATGTACACACAGCGCTTAGTTATTTACAAAGCCATGAAAACGTGGGCGAAAATAAACCACTGCAACTGTTTAACGACCGGCTTTATTTTGCTCGCCTTGCCGGTTATGAGCAAACACTTGCTGATAGATTATTAAGCATGAGCGAGCGAAAGCTCAATATTAATAATGAAGTATTGGCTGAACTTTTACACACCTACTTTCCTGCAGATTCTGCAATTGAAACTGATTGGCAAAAAGTGGCATGTGCGATTGCCGCCACCAAAGGCTTTAGTGTGATCACAGGTGGCCCAGGTACAGGTAAAACCACCACAGTGACTAAGTTGCTGGCTATTTTGCAGTCGCTTTATAAAACCGCACCGCTTAGCATTAAGCTGGTGGCCCCTACAGGTAAAGCCGCTGCACGTTTAAGTGAGTCTATCTTGGGCGTTAAAAATAAGCTCACAACGATTCCTGATGATATAAAAACGCTTATACCGCAAAGCGCTCAAACTATTCATCGCTTATTGGGCGTAAAACCGTTTACTAATAAATTCAGGCATAACAAAAGCAATCCGCTGCATTTAGATGTGCTGATTATTGACGAAGCCAGTATGGTCGATTTATCGCTGATGGCTAAATTAATAGAAGCGCTACCTGTGCACGCGCGATTAATACTTTTAGGTGATAAAGATCAACTTGCCTCGGTGGATACCGGCAGCGTAATGAGCGATTTATGCCAAGGTTTAACACTTGGGCAAACGCCAAGTTATTCGCAAGCACGTTGTAATGAGCTAAATAGTTTATGCTTCAATAATGAGCCTAAGCTCATATCGCAAAGCGTGAGTCAATTTAAACTCGCAGATTGCATTGCCTTTTTACAACACAGTTATCGATTTGATGCACAAAGCGGCATTGGTCAACTTGCACTTGCGGTAAACACCAATAACACCGGTATTTTAAATTACGTAGAGCAACAAAGTACTGAAGGGCGTTTTAACGATATCATTTTAGATTATGACTTTGTAGCAAAACCGATTGAAAAGCTCGTTAAAAGTGCTGCGAGTCATTATGCAAAGTATCTTAACTTAATCGCCCAAGGTGCAAATGTTGCACAGATACATGCTGCTTTTGCTAGTTATCAGCTTTTAGCTGCGGTACGAGAGGGCGATTACGGCGTGCATAGCTTAAATCAACGAATAGAGCGTGTATTGCAACAGCAAGGCTTGATCACCGTAAGTCCTAATACTCATCATTATACGGGGATGCCTATTATGGTGAGCCAAAACGATTATCAACTTAAGTTATTTAACGGCGATATTGGCATTTTAATGCCAGATGAAAGTGGGCAGCTCAAAGCCATATTTATTGATGAACAAGGTAATCAGCGAGCATTTTCGCCTGCACGCTTGCCGGCGCACGATAAAGTATATGTGATGACTATTCATAAATCACAAGGCTCAGAATTTAGCTACACCGCTATGGTACTGCCACCGCTAAAACAAGCCCGTATGGGGATCAACAGGCAGTTAGTGTATACGGGCATAACCCGCGCTAAAAACACCTTTGAGCTGGTTGCAGATAAAAAAGTACTGCAACTAGCGATGAATAAAAGCGTATCGAGAGCATCGGGTTTGTATCAAAGATTGAAGTTATAAATAACCTGAACTCTGGTTAAGAGATTTACTAACGTATTGAATCATGGTGATATTTAAATTTATTTTCTTTAGCCAGAGATTTTCAGTGAAAACAAGGCGAATTTACGCGTCAATAGCGGACCTATTGCAAGTAAATTCAACGCAGTTAGCGCTGAAAATAGCTGCTTGAGATAGATTTATTATCCAGAGTTTAGGTTATTCACCATTTATTTTAGCCTTTAAGGTACTAAGTCTGGTACGGCCTATAGGGAGCTGTTCACCGGTATGAAGTTGCACGTTATATTTGCTGCCTTCTTCACTGAGTAATGCCTTAATGTTAGATATTGGCAATACATACGAGCGGTGTATCCGGATAAAGTCTGGGCTCAATAACGTGAGTAATTTATCTAAATTCTTATCGTGTAAAATTTGTTTAGTGCCTCTGTTTTGCTGGGCTTTAGTTACAATCACACTGTAATGGCCGTCAGCTTTGATATAGAGAATATCTTCTATTGGAAGTAATTCGATTTTTCCTAAATATTTATAGGTTAAGTATTTGCTAGCCCCATTATGCTGCTGTTGTAACCGGTTTATTGCCTTTTTAATACGCTCTTGAGTAAATGGCTTCGCTACAAAATCGAGTACGCCAATATCAAACGCGTCAATCGCTCGATCGCTATTAGCAGAAACAATAATTGTGTGGAAGCTCTCACAGAGGGTGTGCTTTAATAACTCAAAACCATCTTTACCTTGCAGGTTTAAATCTAAAAACAAAACATCAATAGGGTGATCGGTTAAGTAATCGTAGGCGTCGTCAAGATTAGTACAAATATGCAATTCGATTTTTTGTTCATCAAAGGCGTTCTCAATAAAGCGCTTTAATCTTTTTGCTACCATAAATTCATCTTCAACCATTAATACTTTTTTCATAGGGGATCCTTGAGGTTGCTATTATTAGCACGGTGATCATCATAATCTATTAACGGCGTTGATATTTTTGTAACCCATTGTTGTTTTTCAATATTCTGTAATAAAGACCATTGATTAGAAAAGCTTTCATTTAACCTTGCTGCTATGTATTTATTACCAATACCAGCGCCTATTTTATTCTGTGTACGTTCTTGTGTAGCATTTTTGTTTGAATTATGAGTAATCGCATTTATAGGGACGATAAACGTTAAATACTGCGTGTTATTCATTATTTTTTGCTCAAAAAAGAAGGTAATATGGCCTTGTTGGTAATGGTTATGCGAAATTGCGTTTTCTATTAATGTTAAAATAATACCCGGTGGAATGCAGTTATTCGGGTGAGATATATCCACTCTTAGGGAGTAATTTATATTTGAGCGATATGTCATAACTTTTAAATGGGAACGGCATAAGTCGATTTCATCTTGGAGATTGATTATTTTTTTTGCAGACAGTTGCGCCATAAATCTAAACTCATCCGCTAAGGCGTGTATAAATTTTACCGCTGTTGCAGGTGAGTCTTCAATCCACTCTTCAACAGCTGTTAATGTGTTTAAGATAAAGTGAGGTTGTAGATTACGTTTGACTAATTCAAGCTCAAGGCGACTTGCATTAATTTTACTTTGTTCAAGTTGTTTGGTATTAGCACTCATGGTTTGTGCAAGGGTGTAGAGCATTAAAAAGATTAACCCAGCAAAAGAGAGAAAAAAGTACTGATCCATGTATGAATAACTATTTATAAAAATAGGTGCAATGAATAGAGCTAAACCCAAAACCATTAATTTTGCATTGGCTTGTTGCGTAATGATAGCTTTGATACAAATGCACACAGCACTAAAAACGCCCACTAAAAATACATATAAGCTTCTATTGTCATATCCACCAACCGCGATTAACAACACAGCTTGCAAGCAAATAACAAATGCTAGCCATATTGTACGATTTGTTTTTGATAATTTAAAAAACCATGCAAAAAAACAGGTGAAAAGCAGTGAAATTAAGCACGACAATGCTAAAACTATTTGTAAGCGAGGGATTTGCCAATCGTAAGGGTAAGGCATAAGACCACGCCATGATTCTACAAAAATAAGAACCAAAATACTTAAGCATAATATGCTAAATATTAAGTAGCTGGGTTGGCGGTAACTAGTAATAAATACAATCAATGAGTACAAAGCAATTAAGAGTAAGGCGCTGGTCATTATCAACGGTAAACTGGCTTTTTTATAAGGCAGCTGTATTAAATAGTCATATTCTGTTATCGCACTTGTAAACGAGACATAATCTACCTCAGAAGAAACGCGCTGATTAGAAATACGTAAACTTAAAGTATGTGTGCCTTTATCAGTTGCAGTATTAGGCAACAGTATTATTTTATCGATCAGGCCCGCAACTTCAGTGTGTTGAGAATCACCTACAAGGCCATTTTTACCGATTAAAACACCATCCCAATAAGCCTCAAACGATCCCAAAATACTAATAAACAAACCTAGCGAAGACGAGGGCTTTTTTTCAAAATTAAAGTCCATTTGCACCCATCGAATATTTTTTGAATTTTTAATGCCGTGAAATGTATTTTTTTGCCACACAGAGCGGTTTACGATAGGTAATGAATAAGCAATATCGTCATCATCAATTAAATAATAGTGCTCGGCAAAGATAGCATCAGGCTCTTGCGCATAGGTAGCGAAGCTTGTAAAAAATAAAATGAATATGAGCTGATACTTAAGCATTGTGTTCCCTCTTTTATATTCCCCATCTTAGCAATAAAAAAGGAAAACATTCGAGGTGTTGAGGAATTATACGAGCCGTTCATGCATAAGTTGCTTATTTAAGGCGGCTAATGCGCCACACTGAGGTTTAATTTACAGAACGAGATGCTCCTATGGCTATTAAAAAAACTATCATGACTTTGAGTAAATGTTGCGCAGCGCTAAGTTTAATTGTGGCTAGTGTGTGTGTCGCTAACACTCAAAAAACGCAACTATCTATAACTGGTAATACACATCAATTAACTACTTTTACGTCACCGAGAGGTGAAGAATATAGTTATCAGCAGTTTATTGATAACTACAAAATACCTGGGCTAAGTTTTGCTGTTATTGATGATTATAAAGTGATTTATACTAATTTTGCAGGCGTTAAAGATACTAAAAGTAAGCAGAAAATTGATCAATTTACTGCTTTCTCAACGGCATCTATTGCAAAACCTGTCACTGCAACAATTGCAGCAATGCTCGCAGAGCAAGGTAAATTAGATTTAGATACACCTGTGAGTAACTATTTAAAACGCTGGGCGTTACCTTCATCAGTGTTTGAGTCATCAAAAAACCTTTCTATTCGGCAGTTGTTGTCGCATACCGCAGGGATGAGCCAAGGCGGGTATGCTGACTTTCATTTAGGGGATGATATTCCAACCCTTATAGATGTGCTTGAGGGTAAAAAGCTACCACGATATAAAGGTCCGATTTCGATGCTATTTGCCCCTGACACTGATTGGCAATACAGTGGCGGAGGGTATGTGATAGTACAAGTTGCGATTGAAGATATAACCGGTAAACCATTGCAAGCATTAGCTCAAAAGATGCTATTTGATCCATTAGGTATGAAAAATACAACGATGTATCAAAATGGAGATAAACAATTTTTAACTAATGTTGCGAAGGTTCATGATCGTCAGCAGCAGGTTATAAGAGATGGCATACCAATTTGTCCACAAATAGCACCATCTGGGCTATGGAGTACGCCACAAGACATGGCCAAATTCACAATTGAATATCAAAAGGCGCTAGCAGGTAAAGTAACGTCGGTTATTTCAACATTCGTAGCACGTACCACAACGGATATTCACACGCTTAAAAAAATAGGTGGGTGGTCACCGGGTTGGATGAGATTTGAGGCTAAAGGTAATCTAGAGTGGTTCTCGCATGGAGGGTCAAACACTGGTACTGGCGGGCATATTATGTCAACAATGCAAGGTGGTAAAGGCATTATGGTTTTTATGAATGCGACAACAGAGCACAGAAATCCTGCAATAGATGCGTTTATTGACAGTACGATAAAAAAAATGAAATGGGCACGTGTAATTTCAGCAACAGCAAAACCTTCCAAGCATCAAATAGAGAAAATGCTCGGCAGGTATTTATCTCAGTTTGATCAAATAGTGACGATTACATTATCAAAATCCGGTAACGACTTGATATATGAAGATCCCCTTCAAAACAAAAAAGGCGTTAAAATGCATTATCAAGGAGGTGGGATGTTTGCTGTAGATAATAACCCTAATCAGATAAGTGTTGTAATGAACCCCTTATCTAATAAATATTTTTTAGTACTAAATAATGTCGGGAGTGGTTTAACTGAGCGTGCGATGCGCAAACTTGAAAAAGATGAACAACTTCCTTTTGAAGTTGCAAAACAGGCTGATTTTATAAGCACATTAAAGGCATATAAAGCATGGAAAAAAAACTATCCTGATTCAAAGCTTCTTTCTGCTAATGCAATTAATAATGCCGGATATAATGCGTTAGGTAACAAGGACTACCAAGTAGCTATAACGCTTTTTAGGGTTTATAGCCATCTATATCCTGATGATGCAAATGCATTTGATAGTTTAGCAGAAGCGTACATGCTCTTTGGAGATACTGTTAATGCGATAGCAAACTATGAGCAATCTTTGCAATTGAACCCACAAAATGCAAATGCACAAAAGATGATACATACTCTTAAAAAGCAATAAGTAGTTATAGATTTAGAATGTGGAATAGCGGGTGTTAAATCTTTTTGATAAACACCCGCTAAACTAAGCATTGCTAAAGGCAAAGGGCTTTTGAAGTAGTTTATAAGTACTTTATTGTAAAGCGGTTCAAAACAGCCAAAACACTGGCATAAAGTGAAATAAGTAAAAGCTTCAATATGCTATCGCCATGTTCAATCATTACATTGACAGTTCCCATACTCACGCCACACGATAAACATAATAAAACACTCAGTACGTTTATATTTTTAAATACATTGCCAAGAACAAAGCTTGTCAGTGTAGCTGCTATACAGGCTATCGCATAACTTGCAACATTTAGAAGTTGCCATTGTTGATGGGTCAGTAGCAATATAGATGCACTAACGAAGCACAGAACGCCAATTAACAATGAAAATTTAAGTGCACTGTTACTAAGGGCAACTTTAACTGCGTGACACCCATTATAAATTGGTAAAGTGGTGAGTAATTCCCACGATTGTGAACGTTGTGCTTTTGCCCATTGGCATAACGTAACCGCAGCTAACAGCATTAATGTTAAAGCGAATAATACATGCTCTGCAATGTTATAAAAAAAGTTTATCACTATTGCAATGATAGAAAAGAGCACTAATAAAATAATGTATTGCGATAAACTAGAGCCAACAAAATAACTCAATGGGAATAGTTGTTTATTTATGGCTGTGCCGTAATTTGATAAAATTCCACTTGGTACGGGCGACCAACCTGACTGTAGTCCTTGGCGGTAATTTATAAGTGCATCGGCTTGCCATATATAGGGCATACCTAATTTGTTTTTACATAGTAAAATTAGACTTAAAACCAGCAAAGAGCATGGTATTAACCACAAAGGTAAGTGTTCAAAAAAGGTGGGTATAATAATTGCGAATGTGAATGCCAAATAACAACATGTTGTAAATAAGTGGCTTGTAACGCGGCAAATAAACCAAATACTTAAGCCCAAGATGTTTGCTAGTAACAGCATGTTGATGTTATTTAAGCTAGGCGATAGGGCAATACTACACAACAGAATTAGGTTTATTAAGGCAATAAAGACTTTACCTTGAAACATTACATGTTTGCAGTAATCAGCGACTAAGCATTGCCATTCAGTTGCTTGCATTCGGATACTTTGCCATGCAAGCGCACAATAAGTACACACCACAGCAACTATCATCATCATAGTTGATAACGATTCCACACGAATGAAAATGATACATGCGGCTGTGGCTAAAATAGCCTGAATTAAGTAGCTGGCACAGCCCAAATCTTTAAACCAAAAATTTAGACTACCCTGATACCAAGGTCGTTTTACTGCATTCATCATCCATGCAGCTCCACAAATAGTTGCTCTAATGATAAATGGTTGATGGCAAGTGCGCCCGGAATAGGCTCTCCTTGGTAGCCATAAATAATGGCTGAGTTTGCTTGCAAATTAAGCACGCGGTAGGCACTTAGATCGATGTTTTGCTCTGTAAAATTGACTCTTCTAATGGTATCGCGTACGACATCTAATTCGTCAATCAAGATAAGCTCGGCGTCTTTTATTAGGGCTATATGACTGGCTACACGTTCTATATCGGATGTGATATGTGAGGAAAATAAAATACCAGAGCCTGAGTCTAATGCTAAGTCGAACAAGTCGCCCATAAACTCGCGTCGTGCTATTGGATCCAAACTGGCTACTGGTTCATCTAAAATAAGTAATTTGGGATGATAAGCCATAGCCATGATCAGCGCTAAAGTTTGACGTTGGCCGATAGATAAGTCGTTAATTGCAGCATCAGTCGCCAGCTCAAACCGTTTGAGCCATTTAGCTTCTAATTGCAGATCCCATGTAGGGTAAAAGCTGCGGTGTAGTGCCAAAGCATCAGCGACCTTAAAGCCTTCATAACCAAATGTTTGTTGTGGCACATAACCTATTTGGGCTTTACTTTGTGCGCTGAGCTTATCACTGGGTTCACCAAAAACACGTATCTCACCTTGATCAGGTGCTATCAACCCAAGCGCACTGCGTAATAATGTCGTTTTACCTGCACCATTTTTCCCCAGTAAACCAATGACCATACCTGGCTCTAAAGCAAGCGAAACATTGTTTAATACACTTCGTTGGTCATAGCTTTTATAAATATTACTGTAGCTAAGAAGGGGCTGTTCCATACTTATAATTTCCATCGTTTTTTTATAAGCTCGACGAGCGCTTCTTGCGATACATCAAGCTGTTTTGTTTGTTGAACGAGTTGATCGATAGCCTTAAAAAGTAAGGAGTCTTGTTGATCAGGTTGTTGCGATGTTTTTTGTGCCACACGGGTAGCTTGGCCACGGCGACGCTCTAACCAGCCTTGATCGACCAATTGACCAATTGCACGTGATACCGTCATCGGGTTTACAGCAAAGTGATCTGCTATTTTACGCACTGATGGCAGCTCTTCACCGGTTAATAATTGCCCGCCCACAATCAAGCGCACAATTTGCTCATGCAATTGTTTATAGATTGGATCGCCATTATTAGGGTTGACATTAATAAATTCTAGCATTACTCTTTCTCTACTGTATTAATACATTAATACACCGATACACTAAGGTTAAGTTATCATATTGAGTGTAAAATGCAACAAGGGAAAGATTAATGAAAATCATGTTTAATTTACGTAAAAGCCTGATAAAGCTTACAATAGTACCAATATTATTGGCCAGTTCAACAGCTGTATTAGCTGATAATAATGAAAAAAACCAGCCATTACTCACTCCTTGCTATATGGAAGGGCTTGCTGATCGGTTGATGTGCGGCAGTATTAGCCAGCCTTTATCGCAAAATCCGGCGGATGGTAATATTGATATCCACTTTGCTGTAATTCCAGCTATTAAACCAAGTTACCCTGACGAAGCCATTCTTGGTTTTGCCGGAGGTCCAGGGCAAGGCGCAATTGATCTCGCTGCTATCTTTAATAGAAACTTACAATTTGCCCGTGAAACACGCGATATAGTATTGATTGATCAGCGTGGCACGGGTTATTCAAATAAGTTGCAGTGTGACAGTGATGACTTGCAAACGCAGTTTGCATTTAATGAAGCCTTTGCTGATTTACCTGCTCTGGGCGCTCAAGACACGCAAAAGTGTAAAGATAAGCTCAATATTGATTTAAGTCATTTCACTACACCCGTTGCCGCTAAAGATTTTGAAGCGGTACGAAAAGCGCTTGGCTACAAAGGGTTTCATCTATATGGAGTGTCCTACGGCACGCGAATAGCGCAAGAATATACGCGTCAATTTCCAAGTTCAGTGATCACCAGCACGCTTGATGGTGTTGTACCTATGCAACAAAGTTTAGCTGCCATTGGTGAGGCTATTGATAGCTCGCTTGCGGCCCTATTTAGTCGTTGTGAAGCCAACGCACAGTGTGCTCAGCAATACCCTGATTTGCAAACTGGGTTTACAGCTTTATTGGCTAAACTCGATGCTCAACCAGTCGAGGTGCAGGTTTTACATCCGCGTACACATGAGACTATTACACTCGCAGTTACAAAAACAAAGTTTTTCGGGGCAATACGTATGGCTTTGTACAGTCATTCACGTCGTGCGATTGTGCCACTGGTTATTACACAAACTGCACAAGGAAATTATTCAGCATTGGCGGGCTTAATGGCAGGGGCTGATATGTCAGAAATGCTCGCCATGGGTATGCATAACGCCATCGTTTGTGGCGAAGACTGGCCACAATTAAATGTTCAAACCCGTCAGCAATATAATAAAACGTATGTGGGCAGCTTGATGATAGAGGGGCTCGATATTATGTGCCCAATATTAAATGTAACAGCCGTAGATAAATCATTTTATCAACCCCTTAACAGCTCAACACCTACGTTACTGTTATCTGGTGAGCGTGACCCAGCAACACCGCCAAGTTGGGCTGAACTTGCTATGGTAAGCATGAGTGAAGCAACGCATTTGGTATCACCCACGGCAACTCATGGGATCGGCTCGCAAACGTGTGCGCCTAAAATAATCGCCCAGTTTATTGATCAAAAAAATATGCAAGATATTGATACCGACTGTATCAAAGATAAAAACGACAAACAGTTCTTTATGAATATCAATGGTGTTGCACCAATGCATACTCAGACCGCAACTTTAAACGCACAAGACAAGGAGTAAACCATGATTAAAGTAACTAACTTAACAAAGAAAATTGGTGATGTTAATGCGTTAAACGATCTTAGCTTTAGCGCACAAAATGGTAAAATAACGGGTTTACTTGGCCCCAATGGTGCGGGCAAAACAACGTGTTTAAGAACGGTGTTTGGTTTGCTAAAAGCAGATAAAGGCACAGCTGAGATTGATGGTATTGATGTTGCAAAAAATCCAATGGCAGCTAAACAAAATTTGGGATTGTTTCCTGATCCTTGTGGATTGTATGAGAGATTAACGCCCAGAGAATATATAACCTTTTTTGCGCAGTTGAGCGGGATGTCAGAGGTTGCGGCAAAAGAAGCGACAGCAAAAGTGCTCGAAAAATTAAGCATGGATGATATTGCAAATCGTCGTTGCCAAGGGTTTTCACAGGGGCAGCGTATGAAAACAGCACTGGCTCAAGCGGTTGTGCATAACCCATCAAACATTATTTTAGATGAACCAACACGTGGTTTGGATGTTATGAGTACACGTATTTTAAGAGAGTTATTATTGCTACTTAAAGCGCAAGGGCACTGCGTACTGTTTTCATCGCATGTTATGCAAGAAGTGGCTGCATTGTGCGACCACGTGGTGATTATGGCCAATGGTAAAGTGGTTGCAGAGGGCTCAGTAGAGTCGTTATGTGAGCGAACAGGTAAAGACAGTTTAGAAGAAGCATTCATAGACTTGATAGGCAGTGACGAAGGAATTGCAGCATGATTAATTTATTAAAAGTGTTATATAAAAAAGAAGTCATGGATGCCAGTCGTGACAAACGTTCAGTAATGGCAGGACTTTATTATGCAATTGGTGCCCCGCTTGGCATATGCATACTTTTTACATTGCTATTACAACAGCTTGCATCGCCTGATGCATTAAAAATAACGATTGAAAATAGTCTTTCAGCACCTAACTTAGTGGCTCATTTAAAAAACAATGATATCGCAATGGGAACGGATAATACAGATAGCAAATTAAAGCCAATTATATTGCAAATAAGTGATGATTATCAGAAGAATATGCGCGAAGGTCGCCCAGCGACTGTAACGCTCATTGCAGATAAATCAGATGATAAGCTACGTAAACATATTCAACGCGTGGAAAAAACGCTTGCTTTGTATAATTCTGAAGTGGCTAGCTTAAGATTAATCACACGGGGTGTCGACCCTCAACTAATGAGAGTGCTTGCGGTTGAGGTCAATGATCAAGCAACACCTGATTCTAAAGGTGGTATGTTCTTGGGGATTGCAACTCTATCAATGATTTTAACTGTATTTTATGCTGCAATGAACCTGGCAATAGATACCAGTGCTGGGGAGCGTGAACGTAATTCTTTATCATTATTGTTAAGTCACCCATTAAGTAGCTTACACATTGTATTAGCAAAATCGGCGGCGATAGCGACATTCTCTATGCTGGGATTAGCGATCATTCTAGTGGTGTCGAAGTTTTCTTACGGTATGGTGCCGTGGCAGCAGCTAGGGTTTAGCGTAACCATTACACCGTCATTTATGCTTTTTTGTGCCGTAGTGTGTTTGCCAATTGCATTTATGTCAGCCAGTTTACAGGTGTTTGTTTCGTTTACGGCAAAATCATTTAAAGAGGCGCAATCATACGTGACGATGGTGTTATTTATTCCGATGGCATTAAGCATGGTAACGACTTACGATATTGCGACAGATATTGTGCAATGGTTACCTATTGCTGCGCAGCAATTTGCACTCATGGAGTTTATTAAAGGCAACCCAATACCGGTGCCACAATTAGTGCTATCAACATTGATTACAATTATATTGTTTGGCGTATTTAGTTATTTAAGTAGCCGCATGCTTAAAAGCGAAAAAGTAGTATTTGGTTTGTAAGTTTAAAAACCTTAAAAACATATTAAAAGCGGCCGTTAAGCCGCTTTTAATATGGAATGCGATTAAAGTGAAGTGATTGGCTTATCGCCATCGAATAACTCAAAGAGGCTATTTTCGTTTATTGAATGGTTGGCTATTTGTAATAGCGCATTCGCAACGTTTTCTCGACTGGTTTTAGCCTTATTTCGCTCACTGGGCTGTTGTGTGGTAATTTTTAGTGAAGCCTCTTCGTTGGTGAGTGAGCTTGGGCGTATGATTGTATAATTTAAGCCACTATTTATTAAATGCTTATCAGCCATGTGTTTTGCCACTAAATAAGGTTTTAAATCGCTTTGGATTGCATACGGGTTATCTGCACAAATTGAACTGACCATGATAAAGCGCTTAATGCCATATTGTTTTGCATAATTTACGGCTTTACTTGCCGCCCATAAATCAATTAATAACGTTTTATCATCACCCGTACTATCACCTGAGCTTGCGGTAGGTATTACGATGACACTCATCTTAATTTTTGTACTTTTAAAAGTTAAAAACTACGTTTTAGTTAGTTCAAATAGTAGTTAGGGTGTTAGATTGCAATCGTAAGAAAGCGTCAAGTAAGTTTGATTGATACAAACCATTATCACTGTATTTCACGTTGTGTACGAAGTACATTTTTGTGTGGCGAAGATGACTTTACTGAACAATCTTACGAGCATCGCAGAGGTTAGCATGTGCTGTTGTTTACTATGCTGCTGGATAAGCGTATATCGCGCTGCGTACGGCATAAAAAAGCGCTGCTATTATGCAACGCTTTTTAATTTTTAGAGGCCGTTTTTAGAGGGCTACTTTAATTTTGAGCTAAATAATCCAGCACGACTTGGTGATGATCTTTGGTCTTAAATTTATCAAACAAGTGTTTTATTTTACCGTCTTGGCCGACTAAAAAGGTAAGGCGGTGAATACCTTCGTATTCTTTTCCCATAAATTTTTTGTAACCCCATACCCCAAATGCTTCTGCAGTAGCGTGATCTTCATCGGCTAGCAAGTCAAAGTTAAGTTCTTTTTTTGTTTCAAAGTTTTTAAGACGTTTAACTGGATCTGGGCTAATACCTACAACACGGGTGTTAAATTTAGCAAGCTCAGCATGTTTATCGCGTAAGTTCTCGGCTTGTACAGTACAGCCAGGTGTAGAGGCTTTTGGATAAAAATAAACGAGAACTTGTTGCTCTTTTAAAAGCGACGTTAAGCTAATTGATTCGTCGTTTTGGTTTTGCAAACTAAAAGCAGGAGCTGCGTCGCCAGCTTGTAATGGGCTGATTTTTTTCATGTTGGTATCCTTAACGAATTCGTTTAAAAATATAATCTACGTTTAATGTGTGCGAAAGGCTTTCAAAACTAACTTTAAATTGATCTATATCTACGTCAACAGGAATATTAAACTCAAGTTCACAACGCATTTTTGTATCAGTATTTTCATCATAGGTATCTGATTTTAATGAGCAAATGCTAATGTGGTTGTCGGCAAAAAAACGCGTTACTTTGCTCAGAGTACCTGGCGTATCTATTCCTGTGTATTCTAAAGTGTACCCTGCGCAAAACTCACTAGGTGTGTGGCTTAATGTGCGCTTCATCATGGTAAGCAAGCCAAGCTCCATCGCTTTGGTGGGGAGCACGTGTTCAATACGGCTGATTGCTGACATATCGCCACTTAGCAGCATTATAAAGGTAAATTCGCAGCCTAAAATAGCAATACGGCTGTCAATTATATTGCAATGGCAATCACTTACTAATTGTGTAAGTTCGCTTACAATACCCGGCCTATCTTCGCCAATAGCAGTTAAAACAATTTGATGATTTGAAAATGCAGTCATGGGTAAAAATACCTAAGTTACTTGGATTATAACAACTGGGTTGGCAACAACATTAAATACACACAATAAGTTGCACGGCGGCGAAGTTTAACACAAAACCTTACCTAAACTACAACACCGACTAATTAAGCACTTTTAAAGTACGGTGTTTCTTGTTTTTACTGGCACAGGAAAGTACCATAGCTAAAATTTGTTTATTTGCACTTAGATTTTTCTAAGTTGAAGTGCTGAACTTTATTGCAATTAGACAGCCAAATAATAATGTAGAGTTAATATTGACTTTACACTGAACCAAATCGGCGTAACCCACTCATATTTTTGTTAAAACAATTAAAGGGTACGCTAAGGAGAATTATCTGTGCAGTATTGGATCCCAAAAGCACTTGCAGTAAGTGTATTGGTAAGTTTATCAGGGTGTAGTGTATTTACTAATAGTGCACATAGTGAGCGTAATTACCGCACACATGAGCCTGTGAAGGCACCCGCGTCATTATCTCAACCAGCCCAAGATCCGGTTTATAAAATGGAAGTAGGTCAATACGATAATAGCCCCGACGCAACTAATTATCGTCCGCCTGCTCAAGTACTTACCGTAGCTAAAGGCAGTTGGGTTGAAGAAACAGATAAAATAGCGCGTGTTTATTTTGATAAAAGCGATGGTATTGCTGATTTAGATTCGTTTATTTGGGACGCGATTAAATCAGTGCTAGCCAATAATGAGGCAGCGACCACCAAAGAAGATAAACTATTAGGCGTTATTGAAACTGATTGGTACGCAATAATTAAAACTGAGGAAAGCTGGCTTTGGGGCAGCGACAAAAATGCAGACCTAGAAAAATTCAGATTCACAATTGAAGAAAAGTCGCACCAACGAACTGCGTCTTTACGTGTTGAGCTTATTGATTTTAAAGGTGATAACGCACTTACTGATTTGCTAAAACAGCAATTAGAAGTACGTGCGCTCAATCAAGTAGTGAGTGAGTTTGACTATCGTTACCGTCAACTTGAAGTAGAAATGCGTAAACGCCAAGGTGTTATTTCACTTGAAATGGGCTTTGATAATAAAGGTAATGCAGCATTGGTTACTGAGCAGTCTTATGACGCTGTATTCGATCGCTTTTCTGGCTTTTTAGAGCGTTTATCTTTCACGATTGTTGAAATTAACCAAGAGACAGGTTTAATTACTGCCGATTATAGCGCACCAGAAACCAGCGTTTGGGATTCAATTTGGGGTGATGAAGTTGCTCAGCTTCCTATTGATGAAGGTCAGTATCAAATTTTAGTAAGTAAAACTAAAGAAGGCGGTACAAGTTTAACGTGGATGGATGACAAGGGCGAAACGCTTGAGCCAGGCACGATGAATGGGCTGCAACAAGCACTAGAAGCCGCTCTCATTAAGCGTGGCATTAAAATTTAAATAATAAATTTAACTACAAAAAGGGCGTTAAGCTCTTTTTGTAGTTTTATAGGTTAACAATATGTCTCAATTACCTACCTCAACGCAGTACGACTGGCGTACTTGGTTTACTTTTTTAGTTCCTTCACTTGTTGGCGTTTTTTTGTTTATGACGCCAGTGCCCACAGGTGAAATAATGACAATACCTATCGCGGTCATGGCCAAAGCAATACAGTCTTATTTTTCAGACTCTGCAAAAATTATTATCACAATAACTATCTGTATAACGGGCGTACTGTCGTTTATAACGAGTGTGTTTAAACCAAAAGCATTGTGCAACATATTCTTAATTAATCATTTATTTAATGTTAGTTGGATTTGGCTGGTAACGCGCCTTTTTGGTATGGCATTTGTTTTAATGACCACCTTACAAATTGGACCCCATGCTGTTATTTCTGAAAATACAGGTGCACTTGTATTAAACGACTTGTTGCCCGTGTTATTTTCTGTGTTTATTCTTGCCGGTTTATTGTTACCACTACTGCTTAATTTTGGGTTACTAGAATTAATGGGTACCTTACTTACTAAAATAATGCGGCCTTTATTTGGTGTACCTGGACGAAGTGCAGTGAATTGCGTGGCATCTTGGTTAGGGGATGGCAGTGTTGGTATTTTAATGACTGCTCGTCAGTATGAAGATAAACATTACACACAACGTGAAGCAGCTATTATTGGAACCACTTTTTCAGCGGTATCCATTACATTTTGTTTAGTCGTTATTGGTCAAGTTAAGCTTGAATACTTGTTTGCTCCGTTTTATTTAACCGTATGTTTAGCGGGTGTAGTCGCTGCTATCATTGTTCCTCGTTTGCCGCCTCTGCGCTTCAAAAAAGATGTATTAATTGATGGTAGTGCACCTGATGCTAACGCAGAGTTAGTGCCGCAAGGTAAAACATTATTAGGGCACTCTTTAGATGTAGCATTGGCTAAAGCGCATAAAGCACCTGGTTTTATAGGTACGGTTAAAGAAGGTTTACATAATGCCTTTGATATGGTGTTTGCGGTATTGCCTGTGGTTATGGCTGTAGGTACATTTGCGTTAATTATTGCTGAATACACGCCTGTTTTTCAATATTTAGGTATGCCGTTCATTCCATTTTTAGAATTACTGCAAGTGCCAGAAGCAGAGGCCGCAGCACAGACTATTATGGTTGGTTTTGCTGATATGTTTATTCCATCAATTTTAGCCGCAGGTACTATTGAAAGTGATGTTACACGGTTTATAATTGCAGCGATGAGTGTAACGCAGCTGATTTATATGTCTGAGGTAGGCGCACTTTTACTTGGCAGTAAAATACCGGTAAATATTTTAGAGCTATTTATTATATTTATTTTGCGAACGCTAATTACTTTACCTGTTATTGCGCTAATGGCGCATTGGTTAGTCGGCTAAATAATTTTATATTTAGTACGCATTAAAAAGCCCTGATTGATCAGGGCTTTTTTGTGTCTGTTGTATTTTTAATATCGGTATCGGGTTTTTTGAACTCCATTTTTGCAGAGTACTTAACCAGCGCGATATTACCAATAACAACGGCGAAAACACCAGCTACGATTATAAAAATTTGCCAAGTTTGCATAATGATTTCCTTACTTTTCAACAATTTTAAGTGTGACCGTTTTGACTTGTAACATCAATAAAAGATCAACACGCCCTCATCTCAGGATAATAAACTTATCTCAAGCTGATATGTGCAATGAGAAAAAAGTGTCGGTTGTTTATAGAGTGCTAATAGGAATCAATAACTAACCTGAACTCTGGATAGTAAATCTCTTAACCAGAGTTAAGGTTAACTAGTTGAATTGCATTTAGTTATTTTATTGGTGCAAATTGAGCATTAATAAGTTGCTTATTTATGCCTTTTTTGTTGCGTATACTTCGCGTAAATTACAGCAATATTAATCATACAGACAATTTATTATGAAATTCATTAAGCTATTATTAGTTGTAACTGCACTTTTTAGCAGTTCGCTTTTTGCACAACCACAACAGTCTCCTGACAGACTTTTGGAATCAGTTGCAGATACATTATTTGCTGACATTGCTAAAGTAAATAGCAAAGGGAATGCAAGTAAAGGGGCAATGTCTGAAATAGTCGAGAAACGTTTAATGCCACATATCGACGTAAAATTTGTGTCATTTAAATTATTAGGTAAACATATTAAAGGAATTGAGCGCGAGCAAGCTGTTCAGTTTATTGATGCGGTAGAGCATTATTTAACAGGTACCTATGCAAGCGCATTAATGAAATACACGGGCCAAAAAGTTGTATTCGAACGTAACAATACAAAAAGCGATTCTGAGTACGCAACCGTTAATACACAAATTATTGAACCAAATGCACCAACAATCGACTTGAGCTTTAAGTTACGATTAGGTAAAAATAATGAGTGGAAAGTATACGATATTGTTGCTGAGGGGATTTCGTTACTCAGTGCTAAGCAAAAAGAGATTATTCAGCGTATTTCGGACGTAGGTTTAGAGCAAGTTACCAGCGAGCTGAAAAAGAAATAAAATAGTTGTCTGGCTCTGATTAAGTCCTACTCCAACCAAAAAAACAGCCAATTTCCTATGGACTTGGCTGTTTTTATATTCTTCAGTGAAGTAATCCAAAAGGATTGTAGTTATTCATCAATTTTGCGCTAGTAGCTAAACAAAGGTGTGCTAGAATATTGCCTCTTTGATTAAGCGTGGTGTCAGCTAAAAGCTGCTATAACTGACTGTCTACCCAAGTACACTGGAGTTGTGTTGTTTTAATGGAAAACGTACTAATTTGGCCAAAGGAATACCCATTACTTATTAAAGGGCTTGTAGAGCAAAATGGTGCCTTTATTTTAGATGCTTTGGAAGCTTGGCCCGCGTGTCGTTCTACTGATGAAGATGATGGTGTGTGCACTACCGTTTTGCCGCCTATTTATTATTTGGCATGGTTAACGCCATTAGAACCTTTCGAAGAATGTTTTTTTCAGCATATTTCTGAATATGACGAAGATGCACAAGCATATATCAATGCGGTTAAAAATCATTATTACGATAATGAATATACTCCTGAAAGTCTTGTGCTTTTGTTGTGTCAACGACTTGAAAAGTATGCAAGCGTTGCGGCGCAAAATGCCATAACCACACCTGTTTCATTACTCAGCTTATTTTTTAGTAAGCGCTACTTTACACTGATAGAGCATGCTTTAACTAATGACAGTAAAATGTCGGCCGTTGATACATTAGCACTTTGGAAAGAACTAGATTTTAGAGAGCGATTAAGTTCATTTATTCCAGCATCCATTGCAGATCTAGATAAGTTATCTGAACTTGCCAGTGACAAAGTGGCCAACGGTAAAGATTATTTTACGTTACTGACTCAAGTTTCTCCAGACGTTGACTCTGTCGTTTTACTTGAAAAAGCGTTGTTGACTCATTTACGTAAAAAAACAGCGAAGCAAACTATGGCTATGCGCTTTATAGAGCAAGGAGCCACAGGCACTTTGGCTGATGAGAACGATAAAACCGCTTTTATGTGGGCTGCCGAAAGAGGCTTTGTGAATGTAGTTGAAACACTGCTTTCAAAACAAGACAAGAAAGCCACGGATAGCTTAAGTAACACTGGACTACATTACGCTGTTCATTCTAAAAATGAATCGTTAATGGTGCTGTTAATTAAAGCAGGTTACGACTTTAGAGCCCGCAACAAAGAAGGTTTAAGCTGTTATCGATTAGCGGTAAGTCTTAAAGCACAAAATTTAGTTAAATGTTTAGAACGTGATTTTGGAATAAAAGAGTTATCACCTGATGGGCAGTTTGACCGCATTAAAAAAGTACATGCTTTGCATGCCATTGTTACGTTACTTTTTCCATTGCAGTTATTTTTCTTTTTTGACGATACACTTACTGTAAAAAGTGAATTAACACTGGGTTTAACCATGATCACTGTGGTGTGCTTTTTCTTTGCCATGAGTCTAAAGCGCTGTGCACTTTATCCACATATAAAGCACCCTTGGGGCTTATTTGTGTTGAGAGGGTTTTCGTTAGTTAGCTTAATCGCTCAGTTAGGCTTGGCAGGTATTGTTATGCTCACGGCTTTGAGTGATTTAGTTTAATTTATACTAAGCTGCATAAATTTTTGATCAATTTAACAAATTAAATTGCACTATAACGTCGTTAAAATTTTTTATTTAGAACAACTAGATACAAAAATTTTTGCCTAGTTCTAGGGTAATTTTCTTAACGTTAAATAGACCCCATATATAAGCAGATTGGTATTAGATTACTTTTTAAAACAGAGTCATCTTATTGAATTGGTTCAATAAAAAACACGCTTAAATTAATTTAAGCGTGTTTTTTATTTTTTAGTTCAGTATAAAGAGCCGGTCTAACTTAATGAGTATTATGCTCATTTGCCGCTTTTTCTTCAGCAAGTTCTTCTTTAAGTTTACGAATTTTCAAACCTAGCTCTTGTCCGCGATGTCTGGCGTAATACGTACAGCCAATAAACATAGCAGATGCAAATACCAGTTCCAATAAAACCCATATTAGCTCATCAGGAGCAACCCACAGCATGGTAAGCCCATGAATAAAATACAGCATCACAATAAAGTTTGCCCAAGCATACGTGTATGTATTGTCTTTAATTATTCCTCTAAGAGGCAACAATAGCGGAATAATAGGTAAAAGCAGAGATATTAAGTCGACAGGGCCTTTTTGAGGGGGGACAACATACATCCACAGTGGCATTAAAATAAACAGTCCGATATAGCCGATTATCGCAGTGCGTTGAAATTTAATTGTAATGGGCTTTTTAGCTGGATTTTGGGCTGTATTCATTGAAGTTTTCTCGCAATTTTTGTGAGGCGCTTACCTACGCTTTGGCATATTTTAATTTCGTCTTTGCTTAGCTGTGCGCTGTTACTGCTTCCAGCAACATGACTCGCACCGTAGGGCGTACCGCCTGTTTGCGTGGCTAGCAGCTCAGGGACATCGTAAGGCACCCCAAGTAACATCATACCGTGATGCAGTAATGGCAGCGATAGATTAAGTAAAGTGGCTTCATTCCCGCCATGCATACTGCTCGATGATGAAAATACACAGCCGGGTTTATCTATTAATTGACCTTTTAGCCATAGATCACTGGTGGTTTCCCAAAACGCTTTTGCTTGAGAGGCCATCATGCCAAATCGTGTTGGTGTACCAAAGGCAAGCCCATCGCAGTTTATCAAGTCGTCTTTGGAGATCACTATATCATGCGCGTTTTTAGCCACAAACGTACGCAGCAAGGCGGTAGCGCCTTGTTGCTCTATCGACTCAGCTATTTCATGGGCCATGGCTTCAACGGAGCCATGGCTTGAGTGATAAAGTACCACTATGGTTGTACTCATTATAAAACGCTTAGTACGTTTTCTGGTGGGCGTCCAATTGCTGCTTTATTATTATTGACGACAATAGGGCGTTCAATAAGCTTGGGATTTTGCACCATTGCATTAATTAGTGCGCTTTCACTTGTTTCATCTTTTAAATTAAGTGATTTGTAATCATCTTCTTTGGTGCGCATTAAATCACGGGCTGATGAAAAACCAAGCTGACTAATAAGTGTTGTTATTTGTTGATGAGTTAATGGTGTTTTTAAATACTCGACAATTGTCGGCTCAATAGAATTATTTTGTAATAAAGCAAGCGTTTCACGTGACTTAGAGCAACGCGAATTATGATAAAGGGTAACAGACATAAAATGTATCCAAAGTGTGAGTTGCGTCTATTTTAGGGCAAGTGCTTGCAGACTTAAAGTCTTGCAAGCTCTTTTTGTAAACGACGGTATTGGGTAAGTAATGCTTTTAATCGTTGCTGTTTTATAAGCTCTGTAGGCTCTACGAAGTTAAGTGCTTTTTGGATTTCATCAGCAGCTTTTAAGTATGCCCCATATTGCGATAAAACATCGGCATTCGCCTCATGATACGCCGCGAGTTTATCTTGTTTTTGATAAGCATCGGCAAGTAGCTGCTTTCCTAAGCTGTGCTCTGGCTTTTCAAGTAAAAAACTTTTAAGTATATTTTCTGCCAGCTCATATTGTTCTGCCTCAAGTGCAGCATTAGCATAGTTAAGTGTAATAACTTGATTGTTAGGGCGATATTTGTTGCGTTCGGCTAAAAATGTAACTGCTTCAGCCGCGTTTTTTTGAGCGATAAATAAATCGGTTTTAGTATCGATATAAAAAAGGTTTTTAGGGTCGTTTTTTAATAACTTATCTAAAATAGGCTGTGCTTCATCTAATTTATCTTGATCCAGTAGGCTAATAGCTAAACCGTATTCTAGTGCAACGCTATGGTAACTCTCTTCACGCATTAATTTTCTAAATAAGGATTCAGCATCTTCTGGTTTGTTATCGTAACGGGCAATCACTCGGCTTTTGGCTAAATCAAAATCGAGGCTGGCAGGTAAGCGACGCATAGGAAATTGTTCTGCACGTAAGCGTACATCAGATACACGACTCTCTGGTAGTGGATGAGTTAGCAAAAAAGCAGGTGGCTTATACTTGTATCGAATTTGCGCAGCTAGTTTGGTTAAAAATTCACTGGATGCACGCGCATCAAAACCTGCATTATTAAGTGTTTGCATACCGATACGGTCTGCTTCTTGCTCAGCCGAGCGGCTATGTGTTAATTGGCTAAAAGCAGATTGCGTTTGACTTGCTGAAATAATAGCAATGCCTGCATCGGGTGCCACAACAGTTGCTAATATACCAGCAATCATACCCGCAATCGTCAATGCGCTATTATCCTGTTGTTGTTGAATTCTACGTGCTAGGTGACGCTGGGTTACATGGGCAATTTCGTGACCAAGGACCGAAGCGAACTGACTTTCGTTATCAGCTTGCGCAATTAAACCCGTATGAACGCCGACGTGCCCGCCGTAAAATGCAAATGCGTTTATTTCAGTATTATTTATCCAAAAAAACGAAAACGGAAACCGGACATCATTCGCGTTAGCAACAAGCTTACGACCAATCGTTGTTAAGTATTCATCAAGCACAGGGTCGTTAATTACAGGAGAAGAGCCACGTATTTGCATCATCATCACTTCGCCAATAGCACGCTCTTTTTCGAGCGGAAGAGCTTGTAATGCAGATGTGCCTAAATCAGGAAGCGTAAAATTAGTTTGTGCTTTTAAAGGCTCACTAACTAATAAGCTAAATGTGATCACGGCACTGCATAGCGCGGTAAAGGCTGATTTTAGTTGCATTTTATTCCTTATTAACCGATTTACTAAGGGCATTTGTACTTATTTTATCGTCATTTTCATGACTGTCTTTTTCATAAGATTGGTATAGTTCTTTTATTGTGACACCATCGAGCTTTACAACGTTCAATTCGCGTTGTAAAAAAGCAATAATTCTATTTACTACTTTATGAGCATGTAAAATAAGCGCTTTATCGGCTTTATCGCCGGTTTTAAAATAAAAGCCAATAAAAGTATGTAGCTGGTTTATGCGGATCAAGCTTTTCATGACAAGCGGGTCCCATTCTTTAAAATCTATAAAGTTGCTTCCCCTTATATAGTGATCCGTTATTTCTTCTGTGGAGTAAGGCTGAGCCCACAGTTCAAATCCTCTGTCAGTGAAAACGCGGTGAAGGTTTATACGCGGTTTACTTTGGTTATGCATGTCACCAAGATTGACTTCCTGACCATCGACTAAGTCTGTATTCCAATTACGTTTATCAAGTAATCTTTTAACCGCATTATCAAACCCATGCTCTAAAATACCCTCGGATTCGCTAATTGATGACGCAACGAGATGGTAAAACGGTGCGAGATCCCCCCAATTAATTTGTTTTTTAAAAAAATTAATGTCTTTGAGTGTTGGATTACTTGGAAGGTGCGCTTTATTATGAGGGCTGGGCATTAATCGGTCCTTACAGCTAACTATGGTATAAGGATAAACCATTGCGGTGGTTGTTTTAAGAAAAAGTTACATTTGTTCGCATCTTATACCAATTCGGCACAAGTATTTAAACAATTTAATGTATTAAATCACTCCATCACGTCGATAAAGTTTTTTATTTTAGAACAACTAGATATAATTTTTTATCGCTAAATTGATGCCATATTTAAGCAAATTAGTATTATACGTTATTAGATTGAGGTTATACCGCTTATTATTCATTTAACACATTGGAAATGTGGGTATGTTGAAAGAAAATTTACGCATTTACAAATGCCCTCAACAATTTATTCAGTTTAAATTAGGGTTACGTAAAGCATCATCGTTAAAACAAAGTATTATTTTTAGTTTAAATAATAATGAAGACATAAATGATATAGAACGATTTTTGAAAAAGAATTCTTATCGTTATAATTTAAATAAACAACACGGGTTGTTATTAGTGGAGCCATTACATGTTTGAATATGTAAAAACATGGTACGAAAGGAAGTTCTCGGATCCTCATTCGGTTACCTTATTATTTTTGTTATTGGCCTCTGTTGCCTTGTTGTATTTTTTTGGCTCGTTAATTGTTCCAGTGTTGGTGGCTTTGGTTATTGCTTATTTACTTGATTGGCCCGTTGTACATCTAGAACGTTTTGGTTTAAAACGATTTACAGCAACCGTCATTGTAATGCTAATATTTACCGGCATTATGCTCACGCTTATTTTGGTCATTGGCCCTGTGCTTTGGAAGCAAACGAGTAACTTGGTGCAAGAAACGCCTCATATGGTTGAGCAAGGTAAGTCTTATTTAATGGCTTTACCCGAGCAATACCCACGTTTAATTAATCTTGAACAAGTACAAGCAATTGTTGCAACGGTTGAGACTAAAGTTATTGATTTTGGTCAAGTTTTGTTGTCGTTTTCATTAACGTCTTTAAAAGATGTCGTAGCTTGGCTGATTTATTTAGTGCTTGTGCCACTACTTGTATTTTTTATGCTCAAAGATAAATTAGAACTGACAGGAAGCGTAGCTAAATTGATCCCTCAACAGCGACGTTTGATTTTACAAGTATGGAATGAAATGAACCAACAAATCATGAATTATATTCGTGGTAAAGTGTTTGAAATTTTGATTGTAGGCGGTATTTCATTTATTGCGTTTACGGTCTTAGATTTACGTTATGCGGCGCTACTGGGTGTACTTGTCGGTTTTTCGGTGTTGATCCCGTTTGTAGGGGCGGCGCTTGTGACTATTCCTGTTGCAGCTGTGGCCTTATTTCAATTTGGATTAGAAACCCAGTTTTGGACTATTTTAATTATTTACGGAATTATTCAGGCGTTAGACGGTAACGTGCTTGTCCCATTACTTTTTTCTGAAGCGGTTGATTTAAACCCCGTGTTTATAATTGTAGCGGTGCTATTTTTTGGTGGGTTATGGGGCTTTTGGGGGGTGTTCTTTGCAATCCCTCTGGCTTCGTTAGTAAAAGCGCTAATAACAGCTTGGTCATCAACCCATGAAGAGCTTACTAAAGAGCTCGCATAATAGATTTTTAGTATAAAAAAGAATAGTAAACGCACCGCTAGTGCTAATTGATTATTACTCATTCCCCTGAAATTTATGTATTATTGGGAATAAGATATATTTTTTAGTAATAAGGTGCGTTTTTAATGTCTGAGTTTTTATTGCACGATGAGCCAGTAACACAAGTTTACCTTGATGCAAACGCAACAACGCCAGTATTGCCTTGTATTGCTGATGTTGTTTCTCATACCATGCAAATTTGTTTTGGTAATCCTTCCAGCCCTCATATTACGGGTATTCAAGCAAAACATTTATTAGAACAAACACGCCAAAAAGCACGCACGGTTATTGGTGCAAACAGTGGTGATATTTTATTTACCTCTGGTGCGACCGAAGGTATTCAAACTGCGGTGGTCTCTACGCTTATTAACGCTAAAAAAAATCTGATTAAAAACCCTGTGCTGTTATACGGCGCGACAGAGCATAAAGCGGTCCCAAACACGTTAAAACATTGGAACAGTGTGCTCGAAATCAATGCACAAGTGTTAGCTATTCCTGTCGATAGTAATGGTATTTTAGACTTAGATTTTATAGCAAAGCACATTAACAACGCGTTGATGATCTGCACCATGGCGGTTAATAACGAAACGGGCGTATATCAAGACTTAAATGCTATTGAACGCACAATTCGTAGCCGCAACAATGATGTATCGTGGATGGTTGATTGCGTTCAAGCATTAGGTAAGCAAGCGTTAACATTGAGTGACACAACCATAGATTACGCACCGTTTTCTGGGCATAAACTGTATGCGCCTAAAGGTATTGGCTTTTTATACATTCGTGAGGGCAGTGCATATACGCCTTTTATTGCCGGTGGCGGTCAAGAAAGTGGTATGCGTTCGGGAACCGAAAACCTACCGGGTATTGCGGGCCTAAATAAACTATTTAGTATGTTGCTTGATAAATCTGAGCGCACATTTAAATCGGCTGATGTACTTAACGCTTATCGTAGTCAGCTGCAAAGTGCCATTGTAGATACCTTTGGTGATATTACATTTAATCATGACTTTACTTGTAGTGTGCCAACGACACTGAATTTTGCTGTTAACGATTTAACCAGTAAAGAAGTTATAGACTTATTTGATGCGGCGGGAATTCGTGTTAGTGGTGGCTCTGCTTGCAGTACAGGTGCATCAACCAGTTTTGTTTTAGATGCAATGGGTGCAAGTAAGTGGCAAAGCGAAAACGCGATTAGGCTATCGTTTGGGCCTGCGGCAACGAAGGAAGATATTGATCATGCTTGTACGCGTATACGGGCTCTTAAGGTGATATTGCAGGCAAATTGTTTAATAGTATCTGACAGTACAACACCTCAGCAGGAAGTGTGCGCGCTTGGTTTAACTCAGTTTAGGCACTTAGGTGCATGTAGTTGGCTTTATGTGAGCGATAACAAGCAGGCCGTTATTATTGATCCCATAATAGAGCTTATTCCTCGCTTTGAAAAAATAGCTAATACGCAGAACCTTTTTATTAAGGGGGTATTAAATACGCATATGCATCAAGAGCGAAGTTCAGCAATTACTTTGTTAAGCAGTGTACTAGCTGATCGTATCCTTAAAGCCGATGTTGATGAGCTAGGCTGGCCTATAAATGAGCAACACATAGAATTGGGCCAAGATGTGTTAGAAAAAATAACCACGCCAGGGCATAGCCTAGATAGTGTTAGCTATATTCTTAAAAACGCTAAAAGTAACATGAGTTACTGTTTTTGTGGCGATTTGATACTACCAGCAGGTTTGGGTAATACATCACTTATCGGTGGTGATGCTAAAAAAATGGCGGAGTCTATTTTAAAGCTAGACGCACAATTAAATGACACGAGCGTCATTTGTTCGGGCCATGATTACCAACAATGCTTTGCTATGAACTGGGCTGTGCAACAAGCACAAACGCCATTACTAGATGCATTGATCACTCGTGGTATTGATACTGATGAATTTGCAATTAAAAAGCAAAGTTACGATGCAGTTAAACAAGTTAATAGTACACAATTGTGTGGTTATGTAAATGCACTGCCTGAAATTGAGACACAACAACTGAGTTTTAATGACGCTAAAAAAATGTTAAAAGCAAATAATACCTATTTAATAGATACTCGCGAACCATACGAACATGATGCTAATAACGTGGCGCAGCTATTTAATACAGATGATAATAAAACCCTCAACATACCGTTGAGTCGTATGGCGAATGCCATCGTAGAAGAGCAGTTAAGTAAAAGTAAGCACTATATTTTATTGTGTCGCAGTGGTAACCGCTCAAAAGTAGTAGCCACTAATTTAATACAATTGGGTTATAAAAAGGTTTATAACTTAAGCGGTGGGTTAGCGCTGAGTCATTAAGTACATCGTAGGTGCATATTAAATCGGCTTAAATGGCCGATTTTTTATTTAAAGGGAATTGCTAAAATATTGCACAAAAAAATTAGTAAGATTCATTAATATTTCATTTTAACCAATTAAGCTATTTCTGCGCCTTTAAAATTGTAGGTCAATTAATTTATAATTTTTTTATGATACCGGTGTCAAAAGCTAAAATTTGCGTTATCATCTGCATCTAAAATTATAAAAACAGCACTTTTTTTGCGTTTCTAGTTAAACTATTAACTGCATTTTTTTAGTGTTAATACGCCGTGTTTAGAGTTTTGTTTTTATAAAAGTAACTTTAAATCAATTGGTTGAAAAAATTAAGGGGTGTTTCCATGTCTAACCGAACGCAATTAGCAAGCTGGCAAGCACTAGAGAAAAGTGCAGCTAAGATGAAGCAAACTCATCTTAAAACGTTATTTGCACAAGATGACACACGCTTTTCTCAGTTTTCGACTCAAATACCTGGCGTATTATTCGACTACTCTAAGCAACTTATTGATAACGATGTTTTTGCTAACTTAATGTTGCTTGCTAAAGAATGCGATATTGCATCGTGGCGCGATAAAATGTTCAGTGGTGAAAAAATTAACATCACTGAAAATCGTTCAGTGTTACATACGGCGCTGCGTAATCGTGCTCATACGCCACTTTTTGTTGATGGTGAAGACGTAACACAAGCGGTAGATAACGAATTAGCTAAAATTAAAACATTTGTTGAAAAGGTACGAAGTGGTAACTGGGTAGGTTATACCGGTAAAACTGTAAAAGATGTTGTAAGTATTGGTGTTGGCGGCTCTAACCTTGGGCCACAAATGGCCACTGAAGCACTTAAAGCATTAGCTGACGATACACTAAATGTGCATTACGTATCTAATGCTGATGGCGTTCAAATTGCATCTGTTTTAAAAGCAATTGACCCTGAAACAACGTTATTCGTTATTTCCTCAAAAACATTTACGACATCAGAAACCATGACCAATGCAAAAACAGCCGTGGATTGGTTTTTAGAAACTGCGAGAAATGAAAGCGCAATTGCAAAACATTTTGTTGCAGTAAGTACAAACTTAGAAAAAACGGCAGCCTTTGGGATTAGCGACGAAAACGTATTCACTATGTGGGATTGGGTGGGCGGTCGCTTTTCACTCTGGAGTGCGATAGGCTTACCCATTGCGTTGTATTTAGGGTATGAGGCTTTTGAGGCGATTTTAGAAGGCGCGTTTGAAGTAGACGAGCATTTTAAAGCAGCAGAATTTGAGCAAAATATACCATTAATTATGGCGTTGCTTAGCGTATGGAATACTAGTTTTTTAGGTTATAAAGCACAGGCTATTTTACCTTACGATCAAGCACTTCATATGTTGCCAGCTTATTTACAGCAAGGTGAGATGGAAAGTAACGGTAAGCATGTTAATTTTGCCGGCGAAACTGTGCCTTACACCACAGTTCCTATTATTTGGGGCATGACGGGTATTAACGGTCAGCATGCGTTTTATCAGTGTTTACACCAAGGTAATGTAGTCGTACCTGCCGATTTTATTGCATCAGTTAAACCACAAGTTAATGTTGATAAGCATCATGATATTTTATTATCAAACTTCTTCGCACAAACAGAAGCAATGATGAGTGGTGTAGATGCAGCGCAAGTTACTGCTGATTTAACCGCTAAGGGTAAATCGCAAGCGCAAATAGATGAATTGTTAAATCATAAAATTCATCAGGGGAATCGTCCAACAACATCTATGCTATTGGATACAGTTGATGCTAAAGCAGTAGGGCGTTTAATTGCGCTGTATGAACACAAGATATTTTGCCAAGGCATTATTTTAGAAATATGTTCGTTTGATCAATGGGGTGTTGAACTTGGTAAAGGTCTAGCATCTAAAATTGAAAGTGAACTCACTGATGAAAGTGTTAAACACACGCACGATAGTTCTACAAACGGCTTAATGGCGTACTACAAGCAAAACCGTACGCAGTAAAAATTCGCTTACGCAAGTAAGTAAACCGAGTACCTTTGAACGGGTAGCGCTGGAGTGCTTAGGGTCTGTATTTTTGTGAGAGGAGATACAGAGCCCCTAAGGCTCATTTAATTAGCGCAGATGATAAAATAAAAATAAAACATCATTAACTAAGATCAATTCAGCAGGCTTTTTGAACATAAAGTCAACATCATCCAAGAAGTGGCATACCTTCGTGCCGTATGGCAGCGATGGGTATCCTAAACGTAGAGAGTAACGATGCTTAATCCTTTTGATATTATAATTTTTGGGGGCGGTGGTGATCTTGCGTTACGCAAATTATTACCTGCAATGTATCGAGCATATCAAGAAGGTAATTTACCTGAAGGCTCACGTATTTTGCCAACGGTACGCGAAGAAAGTAAAAAATCCGAGTACATAGAAACAGCACACAAGGCTTTACAAGAATTTTTAAGCAAGGGCGAGTTTAACGCTAAAGATTGGAAAGCATTTTCTACTTTTTTAGTACCCGTAGTAAGTAATGTTACAGAAGCAGACGACAACTGGGATGTGTTAAAAGGCATTTTAGATGAGCATGAAAGCACTAAGTCTCGCGTGTTTTATTTATCGCTTCCGCCTGCTGTTTACGGCACATGTTGTGAAATACTCTCTAGCAAAGGTTTAATTACACCTACATCACGTGTTGTTGTTGAAAAGCCTATTGGTTATTGTGGTGAATCTGCAGAAGCAATCAACTCTAAAATTGCAGAGTTTTTTGAAGAAGAACAAATCTTTCGTATTGATCACTACCTTGGTAAAGAAACAGTACAAAATTTAATGGCACTGCGCTTTTCAAACTCTTTGTTTGAAAATATGTGGGATGCTAAATCAATAGATAACATTCAAATTAGCTTATCAGAAACAGTGGGCCTTGAAAGCCGTGCTGGTTTTTACGATAAAGCTGGCGCACTGCGTGACATGGTTCAAAATCATTTATTACAACTACTGTGTTTAGTTGCAATGGAAGCGCCTAATAAATTAAATGCAAATAGTATTCGTAACGAAAAATTAAAAGTATTAGAAGCGCTTCGTCCACTTATTAATGGTGACGTCGATGAGCACACAGTACGTGGGCAATATGTACCAGGTGACTTAAATGGTAAAATTGTACCAGGCTATTTGGAAGAGCTAAATGAAGGTTCAAGTAAAACAGAAACCTTTGTGGCTATCCGTGCACATATAGATAACTGGCGTTGGGCAGGAGTGCCATTTTATCTTCGCACTGGTAAGCGAATGACGAAACGTTGTGCTGAGATTGTGGTTGAATATAAAAAAGTATCTCACAATATATATGAAGATAACGTAGGTAATATTGAACCAAACCGCCTGGTTATTCGTTTGCAGCCGGAGGAAACAATTCAATTAACGCTAATGTCAAAGCGCCTTGATAACCTTGAAATGCAGCTTGAACCAGTAACAATGAATATTGAGCTTTCACAAGCTTACAGCAATGGTTTTCACTCAGATGCGTACAAGCGTTTAATGCTTGATGCCGCTGCAAATAACCCATCATTATTTATTCACCGTGATGAAGTTCGTCAAGCGTGGAAATGGATTGATCCAATCATCGACCGCTGGCAAGAAAAAGGCAAACCGGCGCTTTACCGAGCTGGGAGCTGGGGTCCAGATGATGCTGATGAATTATTGGCTGAAAAAAATCATGTGTGGTTTAACACCGGTGAAAAGGCATAAATATGGCAACATTAGTTGAGAAGTTTTTTGATAATAAAGATGCGTTGACGAAAGAGCTTTCAGCAACGCTTGAGCAATCACTGCGTGATGGCATTGAAAACAACGGCCGTGCAGTACTTATGGTCTCAGGCGGCTCATCACCAGCACCGGCCTATAAGCACTTATCAACGCTTGATTTAGATTGGAAAAATGTTGATGTTGCCATGGTTGATGAACGCTGGGTAGACACTACACATGAAAAAAGTAATGAAGTGTTTATTAAAAATACACTATTACAAAACTATGGCAGTGCCGCTAATTTTATTACTATGAAGAACACTGCAGCAACGGCTCAACAGGGCGTACAAGAGTGTGAAGCGGCTTATAGCGAGCTAAAAAGCCCATATGATGTAACTATTTTAGGTATGGGCCCAGATGGCCACACTGCATCGTTATTCCCAAATGCAGAAGGTTTAGAGCATGGTTTAACAACCACACAATCAGTGTGTGCTATCAATGCAATACAAAGTGATGTGACAGGTAGTATTACCGAACGTATGACTTTAACGTTAAATGCCATTGCCCAGTCTAAAGTAGTTAAGCTTTTAATTAGTGGTGAAGAAAAACTGGCTGTTTATAAGCAAGCAAAAGCGGGAGGTGATGTTAATGACATGCCACTACGCGCTGTGCTTAATCACCCAAGTATCAATATTGAAGTATATTGGGCTCCTTAATTTAGGCAAAAATATAACGTTATAAGGCAGCTTTCGTAAGCTGCCTTTTTATTTGCTTAAATTTAAGTCTAAACACTCAAAAAAATAATTCTGAATTGTTAACCAATGTTAATGAATCTCTGTGTTTTGTATTAAAATCAACCATGAAGTGTGTTGTTTTTGAACAAATTTTATGTGTTTGAGTTGTATGTTTTTTAGCAACGCTTGGATTTAGTTAAATTTTATTTTTTCATGACGGTTGTCATAAAAGTTTCCCTTCCTTTTTTAGCTCAAAAGCATTAGCCTAAAGGTATTAACAATGAAACACATAAACTAAAAATAAACGGAGCAGTAACATGGCGGAGCAACAAGTACAGCCTTTACACAACGAAAAACATGCCAATACTAAAATTAAAAATGGCATCAACGTAGAATTTATGAAAACGCAACATTTAGTGCCAGTAGTTGCACATGAGTTTGCACGTGTAGCTAATGAATTTCCAATGTCTTTTGTTAAAAATAATGAAAGCGACACGTTTCAAGCTGTTGCTATGTTTGGTCTTGAGCCAGGCGAAAACTTATTTGTTGAAAATGGTAAATGGACCGCAGCATTTGCACCTATGGCAACGACTCGCTACCCATTAGGCCTAGTTAAACACCCAGAGCAAGATCAATTCGGTATAGTAATTGATGAAGCAAGCTCGCTTGTTGGTGAAGAGGAAGGTAATGCGTTATTTGAAAACGGCGAAGAAACTGATTACTTAAAACGTCGTAAAGAAGCGCTAGTATCGTTTATTGAATTTTCTCAAGTGACAGATGCATTTACTAAATTTCTTGCAGAGAAAGAGCTTTTAGTTGCGCAAACACTAACGGTTGACATTAAAGGCGAGAAAAAAGATATCAATGGTATCTACCTTATCGACGAGAAAAAGTTAAATGAGTTAAGCGATGCAGATTTCCTTGAACTTCGTAAACGCGGTTATTTAGCACCAATTTATTCTTTCTTAACGTCGACTCATCAAGTTGCACGTTTAGCGCGTTTAAAAGCTCAACAAGCTTAATTATACCAATTACATTAAATTAGTGATCTATTATAGCGATAAGAAAATAGCGCAATAACAAGGCTAAAATTATGATACATAGTTGTTCTATATAAATAATTTTCAACGTAGTTAGTGAGCTATTTAATACGTTAGAATGATCATGTTTTTAATAAAATTGGTATTACAAACACGTTAAATTTTAAAAAGCGCCTTAAGGCGCTTTTTTTGTACTATTAAACTCACTTTAGTTGAAATTAAGCTCGCAACCATTCACATTAGTTTATAAATTCCTCACACAAGAACTTATTATGAACACACCATTATTAGCCATTTTTGCGAGCAGCCTTTTTGCTTTAAGTCATAACGTATTAGCTGCAGAGACTCCATTTGCCATCGCGATTCATGGTGGTGCAGGAACAATTGAAAAAGCAAAATTTACGCCCGAGCAAGAAAAAGCGTATCGCGCTAAACTAACCGAGGCAGTTGAGGCGGGTTACAAGGTACTTGATCAAGGTGGCGAAAGTTTAGATGCGGTAACGACTGCAATTACGGTATTAGAGCAATCGACTTATTTTAATGCGGGACGTGGAGCGGTTTACACTTACGATGGTAGCCATGAACTTGATGCCTCTATTATGGATGGTCAAAACCGAGAAGCAGGCGCAGTTGCAGGTGTAAAACATGTTGAAAGCCCAATTAGTTTAGCGCGTTTAGTCATGGATAATTCTGTACATGTCATGCTCAGTGGGCAAGGCGCTGAAGAGTTTGCTAAAGAGCAAGGCGTTGAGCTTATCGAAAATAACTTATTTGATACCGAATTTCGTTACAAGGCACTTCTAAAAGCAAAACAAAAATTAGATAAAGCCAAAGCAACCAGCAAAGAGTACCAAGCTGCGCACAAAGCTTTACCTGACTCTTATAAAATGGGTACGGTTGGCGCAGTTGCGCTTGATAAAAACGGTAACTTAGCGGCAGGTACATCAACCGGAGGCATGACGGCAAAGCGTTATGGCCGTATCGGCGATGCCCCCGTAATTGGTGCCGGCACTTTTGCTGAAAATGCATCATGTGCTGTTTCAGCCACTGGGCATGGTGAGTATTTTATTCGTTATAACGTAGCTAGCGATATTTGTGCGCGTGTTAAATATCAAAATAAAACCATAGAACAAGCGGGCGATGAAGTCATTAACAAGGTGCTTGCCCCTATTGGTGGCACTGGAGGCGTTATTATTGTGGATACGAAAGGAAATATTAGTTTGCCATTTAATACCTCAGGCATGTATCGCGCGAGTAAATCAAATACACAAGCAACTTACGTGGGTATTTTTAACGATGAATAAGCATATATATCAGCAGTTATGCACTTTGTAGGATTAACCCAGAGCGTTTAGTTTGATACAATTAACGCTCTATTATTAAAATTTTATAAGGTATGCGGGTGGTTAACCTAGGTCAGTTGTTTGGCGAGCTAAAAACGTGCTTAAAAAAAGATCAATTTATTTTTAAAAAACGCTTACATGGTGTAAAAAAAATAACCGATGAAAACAAGCATGCCAACGCGCTTGAAAAAATAGCGGCTGATATTACCCGTAGCCAAGCACTGCGAGATAAACGCTTAGCAGGCCTCCCAAAAGTGACTTACCCTGAGCAATTGCCAGTAAGTCAAAAAAAGGAGATTATTAAAGACGCCATTGCAAATAACCAAGTGGTTATTATTGCAGGTGAGACGGGCTCAGGTAAAACGACTCAAATACCTAAAATGTGTTTAGAGCTTGGCCGTGGTGTTGATGGCTTAATTGGCCACACTCAACCACGACGATTAGCTGCGCGAACGGTGGCTAATCGTATTGCTGAAGAAATGAAATGTGAACTTGGTCAGCAAGTGGGTTTTAAAATTCGTTTTAGCGATCAGGTTTCTAATAATACCTACGTTAAACTAATGACTGACGGTATTTTACTGGCAGAGATTCAGCAAGACCGATTTTTAAATCAATACGACACCATCATTATAGATGAAGCGCATGAGCGTAGTTTAAACATCGACTTTATTTTAGGTTATTTAAAAAACTTACTTCCAAAACGCCCTGATTTAAAAATAATAATTACCTCTGCAACCATCGATCCTGAGCGCTTTTCAAAGCACTTTGATGATGCGCCAATTATAGAAGTATCGGGTCGAACTTTCCCTGTGGATGTACGCTACAATCCAATTACCGATATTAATAAAGATGATATGGAAGCCGAGGGCGATCAGCTACAAGGTATTTTTGATGCCGTTGATGAGCTATGCGCAGAAGGCCCCGGCGACATACTGATATTTTTAAATGGTGAGCGTGAAATACGCGATACTGCTGATGCACTTAGCAAGCGTAATTTAAAGCACACCGATGTATTGCCACTTTACTCGCGTTTATCGAACGCAGAGCAAAACCGTATATTTGCACCGCATTCCCGTCGTCATATTATTTTATCGACCAACGTGGCCGAAACATCACTCACTGTGCCAGGTATTCGTTATGTAATAGACCCAGGTACTGCGCGCATAAGCCGCTACAGTTATCGTACAAAAGTTCAGCGTTTACCAATAGAACCTATATCACAAGCAAGTGCTAATCAGCGTATGGGACGTTGTGGGCGTGTTGAAGCGGGTATTTGTATTCGCTTGTACGCTGAAGATGATTTTTTATCGCGCCCTGAGTTTACCGACCCTGAAATACTGCGCACTAATCTTGCGTCTGTTATTTTACAAATGTTGGCGCTAGGGCTTGGTGATATGGCGCAATTTCCGTTTGTGCAAGCGCCAGATAGCCGTAATATAAGTGATGGTTTATCGTTATTAGAAGAGCTACAAGCAGTAAAACCAGATAAACGTGATAACAAAACGAGTTTAACCGCTTCAGGTAGAGAGCTTAGCCGATTACCGGTTGACCCTCGTTTAGCTAAAATGGTGCTCACGGCTCATAAACTTGGTGCATTGCGTGAAGTGATTATTATTGTGGCAGCATTGTCTATCCAAGATCCACGTGAACGCCCACAAGAAAAACGTGCTGCTGCCAATGAAAAACATGGTCGTTTTGACGACCCAGATTCAGATTTCATTGCTTTTTTAAACTTATGGAATTACCTAGAAGAGCAGCAAAGCGAGCTAACTAACGGCCAATTTAGAAAGTTGTGTCAAAAAGATTTCCTAGCCTATATGCGCCTGCGTGAGTGGCAAGATATTGTTTATCAAATAAGTACTGTATGCAACGAAATGGGCATGAAGGCAACTAGCCAAGCGGCTGATGGCGAACTTGTTCACAAAGCGTTATTAAGTGGAATGCTAAGTCATATCGGTTTTAAAGATGAGAAACAAATATACAAAGGCGCACGCAATAGCCAGTTCCATATTTTTCCAGGTTCGGGCTTATTTAAAAAGAGTCCTAAATGGATAATGTCAGCGGAGCTGGTAGAGACTAGTAAATTATATGCTCGCACCAATGCAAAAATAGACATTAACTGGGTAGAACCATTAGCACAGCACTTAGTAAAACGCAGTTACACAGAGCCACACTGGGAGAAAAAGCCTGGTGCGGTAATTGCGTTTGAACAGCAAGCCTTGTACGGCCTGCTCGTTGTAAATAAACGCCGCTGTGTTTACAGCAATATTGACCCTAAAGTGAGTCGCGAGCTTTTTGTACGCACTGCTTTAGTTGAGCAAGAGCTGGGCTTAAACGAGGGCTTTTTAGCGTTTAACCGTGAGCTTATTGAAGATATTCAAGTACTGGAAAATAAGTCACGTCGTCGTGATATTTTAGTTGATGAGCAAACATTATTTGAATTTTACGATAAAAAAATACCAAAAGAGATTAATAATCGCGCTGCATTTTTAAAATGGTATAAAACGCAAAAGCAACAAAATAAACATTACCTACATATGACTCGTGAAGAGTTAATGCAGCATGGCGCAAGTAATATAACCGAGTTTGACTACCCTGACACATGGCAGCAAGACAATATTATATTACCGCTTGCTTATCATTTTGATCCAGGCCAAGCCGTTGATGGTGTTGCGGTACAAATACCGGTAGCGCTGCTAAATCAAGTACAAGAAAGTGGCTTTGATTGGCATATACCTGCCTTTAGGCATGAACTAATAAGTGGGCTAATAAAGTCATTGCCTAAATCGCTTCGTCGTAATTTTGTACCCGCGCCGAATTACGCTGATGCGGTACTTGCAGCCATTGAGCCAATGCAAGGGAGCTTAATTGATGCATTAACGACGCGTTTATTGAGAATGACCGGTGTAAAAGTTGATATAGAAGCATGGGATTTAACCGCGCTTGCACCGCATTTACGATTGCAGTTTGAAGTACGTGATGAGCACGATAAGTTACTTGCTCGTGGGCTTGATTTAGCCAAGCTTAAAGCACAGCTGCAAGGTGAAGTAACCGAAACACTGTCGAAAGTAGCCGATAAAGGCATTGAAAAATCAGACTTAACACAATGGGATTTTGGTGAGCTGCCAGCGTCATACGTTAAAAAGCAAGGTCAGTATGAGATAAAAGCATACCCTGCGCTGGTGGATAAAAAATCAGCCGCCGCAGTGGAACTTTTTGATAGTGAAGCAAAAGCGCAGCAAGCACATCAACAAGGTCTGCGCCGTTTAGTTTTACTCAATGTCCCATCGCCAATTAAGTACTTACAACAAAACTTACCGAATAAGGCAAAGCTGGGTTTGTATTTTAACCCATTTGGTAAAATCGCTGATTTAATTGATGACTGTATTGCCGCTGGTGTTGATAGTTTATTAGTAAAACACGGTGATATACGTGACGAAAAATCATTTGAAACAGTAAAAGAGCAAATACGCGGTGAGCTGGGTGATGCCGTTGTATCGATTGCAACGCAGGTTGAGCAAGTACTCAGTATTGCTCACGCGCTGCATAAAAAAATGAAAGGGCGCGTTGATTTAACCATGATAACCGCGCACGGCGATATAAAATCACAACTTGAGTCACTTATATTTAAAGGTTTTGTGAGCGGGCATGGCGCAGATAAAATAACAGATTTAATTCGTTATTTAAAAGCTATTCAAAAACGCTTGGAAAAATTACCTGTTGATCCTAATCGAGATAGATTATGTGTATTGGAACTGGATAAAGTTGCTCAAGAATACAAAAAATTAGTGAATAAAACGCCCAAAGGCATGCCAATACCACAAGACGTAACGGCAATTTTTTGGATGCAACAAGAGCTAAGAGTTTCTTTATTTGCTCAAACATTAGGAACCCCTTATCCAATATCGTCGAAGCGAATTTTAAATGCGATAAAAGAAATTGAATAAAGCTTGCATTTCGTATTAAGCTTAGTACCTTAATGGAAGGGTTTATTTTTGCTTTGAGAAGGAAACGACATAAACATGTCCTCATTGATTGAACCAAAAACACGAAATTTATTAGTTGTTGACGATGAGTATTTTAATTATGAGATACTTAAAGCTGCACTCGCGTCAAAATTTGATGTTAGCTATGCGGACTCTGGACAGAGCTGTTTAGCGTCAGCGATTGCGAATCCTCCAGATATAATTTTACTTGATGTATGTATGCCTGGCCTTGATGGCTACGATACGTGCAGAATGTTGAAGCATACGCCGGAGACAAAAAACATTCCGGTTGTTATGGTATCTGGCCTTGAATCTGAGCTGGAAAAAAAGGCTGGGTTTGATGCAGGATGTGATGCCTATGTAGTCAAACCATTTTCGATGAGCGTATTGCTCGAGCAAATTAATACAATTGTATAGAGGGAATTATGTTTACAGATGACAAACGAAACTTCAGACGTATGCAGGTAAATACAACTGCAAATTTAACCACGATAGAGCCTGTAGCTGGTTTGAATTACACGGCAGAATGCGTTGATTTAAGTGCAACAGGGTTATCACTGCATTTAGATGATTTGCTTGAGCCTGAAACTATTTTATCGGTTGATATCGCATCAACACACCCAAGTATTGCCCCTTTAAAAGCAACGGCAAAAGTAATACGTGCCAGCAAAGAAGATGATGGCACGGTAACCGCAGGGCTTGAGATAATAGAATTTAATTAATTAGCTACTTAGCTATTAATAGACCTTACAGATTAAACCTTTTAGGTAAAAACCTTCAGGGTAGCTGCCAGCAATGGGATGATCGGCTGCTTGATTTAGGCGTTCCATTATAAGTAGATCTTTACCTGCATCAAGCGCTGCATCAGCAACAACTTTTTGAAATAAATTTTGCTCCATTAAACCCGAGCAAGAGAACGTTAATAATGTGCCACCGGGTTTAAGTATTTGCATAGCAATCATGTTGATATCTTTATAACCACGGCACGCACCTGTTAGTTGTGCTTTATTATCAGCAAATTTTGGTGGATCCATTACGATGGTATCAAATTGTCTGCCTTCATCGCGGTATTGACGCAGTAACTTAAATACATCTTGCTTAACAAAATCAACTTTATTTAAGTCTAAGTTGTTATGCTCAACATTACGTTTAGCGGTATCTAACGCTGGTTGCGATACATCAACATTAGTAACATGCTCACACCCACCACGCAGGGCGTATAGTGAAAATGTCCCTGTATAACTAAAACAGTTAAGTACCGTTTTACCTTTTGAAAAACGCTCAAGTGCAGCGCGGCTATCACGTTGATCTAAGTAAAATCCGGTTTTATGACCTTCAATTATATCGACTTCAATTTTTAAACCGTTTTCTTCAATAAGTACAGGTTGTGTTGGCTCATTACCCCAAAGAACACCCTTAATTGGTTCCAAACCTTCTTTTGTACGTACTTCTACGTCTGAGCGCTCGTATATGCTAGAACCTGGAAAAATAGCCATTAACGCGCCAACAATCTCGCCCTTATGACGCTCGGCACCCGCACTTAGTAGCTGACAAACTAGTACATTATCAAATTTATCGATTGTAACGCCAGGTAAGTAATCAGACTCAGCTGCACATAATCTAAAGCCTGTTAATCCGCCTTCTTCAATGACTTGACTGCGTGCTTCTAATGAACGGCGTAAACGGCGTTCAAAAAAGTGTTGATCGATGATTTCTTTTTCGTCAAAGCTCCAAACACGTGCACGAATTTGTGAGTGAGGGCTATAAGCTGCAGTGGCTAAAAACTTACCTTCACTGTCGTGAATCGTTACTGTGTCGCCTAATCCAGGTTTACCTTTAATTTTTTTGATGGCTTTTGAAAATAACCAAGGGTGTTTTCTTTTTAATGATTTATCGCGACCAGCTTGTAGGTAAACGGCAGATGACATAAGGCTTCTCAGTAGTAATAAATAAGCGCTGTATTTTAGTCAAGCAGCGGGCAACATACAATGAATGTTTTGCAAGGGTGGCATAAAGCACGGTAAAGTACGTGTAATTTATCGATTAACTATCTTTTGGAACCTGAAAGTGCCTGACGCCGTTTTAAGCCCTGATTTAGAAATACTTAATTCACAATGTAGAGAGTTTATAACCTCTTTTGTGCACGCTGATGTAGCACACGACATTACGCATATAGAGCGAGTGGTGCGTGTTGCAATACAGCTGTGTGATGTAGAGCAGGCTAATATGTCAGTAGTGCTCCCTGCAGCGTGGATGCACGATTGTGTGGCGGTGGCTAAAAATCATCCTGATCGCGCAAACGCATCCACTATGGCTGCCGATAAGGCATTGGAATTTTTAAAATCGATTAATTATGACGAGTCACTTTTTGATGATATTCATCATGCTATTGCAGCGCATAGTTTTAGCGCAAATATAAAAATTAAAACAGTTGAGGCACAAATAGTACAAGATGCTGACAGAATGGATGCACTGGGTGCGATTGGAGTGAGTCGATGTATGAAAGTTGGCGGCTCAATTGGACGGTTATTGTATAACCCAGACGACCCTTTTTGTACTGAACGTGAAGCTGATGATAAAAAATATACACTCGATCATTTTTTTATAAAACTATTACATATTGCTGAAAGCATGAATACCCCATCGGCTAAAACAGAAGCGAATAGGCGTACAGCTTACATGCATGAGTTTTTAGAGCAATTAAAGTCAGAAATTGGTGAGTAACGTGAATAATAAAAATATGCCTAAATTATCTGGTATTGATCATTGCCATTTAAATGTTGAGAATCTATCAAATGCAATTAAATGGTATGAGCGCGTTTTAGGTTTTAGCATAGTTCCCGAACTTGCCTTTTGGGATGAGGACGGACGAGGCCCTTTAACACTTGAAGATGCAAATTTAACAACCCGCTTAGCACTTTTTGAAGGTGAGGGGCGTAGTAAAGGAATTGCATTTTTGGCTACAGGGGAGCAATTTATAGAGTGGCTTAACTACTTTGAAAACCTAAATATAAAAGCGGTTCTTGCTAATCATGGTGTAACGTTTTCAATGTATTTTAAAGATGAAAGTGGTAATAGCCATGAAATTACGTCACATGACTATCGGTATATAAAATCTTATTACCCAAATGTTGAGCTTGGCTCCCACAGTGCTAAAAAGAATTAGCTTTCTTGATTTGCATTTTTTATAGCAATAATATCGTCTAAGTTTTTTACAAATAGTTCGATTAGAGCGGGATCGAAATGAGCTCCTGCTTGCGCTTGCATATGTTGAACTGTTTTTTCTACACTCCATGCTTCTTTATAAGGACGTTTTGACGTAAGGGCATCAAAAACATCTGCAATGGCCACAATTCTTCCTTCAATGGATATATCTTCACCACGAGTACCATTTGGATAGCCAGAGCCATCCCATTTTTCATGGTGTTCAATTGCGAGTTTATGAGCTAGTTGTAATAGTGGGGAGGTTGAATTTGCTAAGATTTGTCCACCGATTAAAGCATGCTTTTTCATGTGCTCAAATTCTTCAATGGTAAGGCGCCCTGGTTTTAATAAAATAGCATCTGGAATGCCTATTTTACCAACATCATGCATAGGGGCCGCTTGGCGCAGCAGTTCAGCTTGTTGTTCTGGCATACCAAGGGCTAAGGCAAGGACCTTGCTATATTGACTCATACGAATAATATGCTCGCCAGTATCAGTGTCTTTATATTCAGCGGCCCGTCCCAAGCGTTGAACTAAATCAACATGTGCTTGTTTTAATTGTTCCGCTTGAACTAATGAGAGATGTGTTTTCACTCTCGCCCTGACAATAGCTGGGCTAATTGGTTTGGTGATATAGTCAACTGCGCCTAGCTCAAAGCCTTTAAACTCATCACTTTCATCATCTAATGCAGTGACAAAAATAATAGGAATATGAGACGTGCTAGCTTTGTTTTTTATTCGCTGGCAAACATCAAAGCCATTCATATCTGGCATCATAATGTCGAGTAAAATAAGTTGAGGTAGATCTTTTTCAAGTAAGGCCAGTGCGGCTTCACCTGATTTAGCAAATGACATGCGATATTGATTACCTAACACTTCTCGCATTACTTTCAAATTAGCTGGCTCATCGTCAACAATTAAAATACGAGGCCTATTGGCTGAAAAGTCCATTAATTAATACTCATTAGTGATAGTTTCTTTTGCAAAGCTTCTAGTTTTATTTGTGCAGCATCAAAGTCAAACTCATCAAATGCGGTGCTTATACTTTCTACTTCATCTGTAAATTGTGTATCCGAGTTGTGTATTAGTTGGTCAATGAGCTTGTCGTTAAGTTCTGCATTGAAAGCATATTTATGTAATACCTCACAAAGCGCTTTTAGTTCTGAAAAAGACAAAATACTACTGTTTTTTAAGCTATTTTTTGGGTGTTTACATACATTGTTTGCTAATAACTGAACTATTATATCTAGTTCTTCTTTTATGGCATTGAGTATATTGTTTATTTCAGTATTTTCGGCGTTCTCTAAATCTTTAAGCAACTTCATTAATGTTATAAGACCTAAGTTTCCTGCAACACCTTTCAATGTATGTATTAAACTTTTGGAATTGTTTATATCAGTCAACGGATTATTTATAAGCGCTGCAAATTTGTTACTATTTTCATTTGTAAATTTCGTAATTTCTGTGAGCTGTTTGCATTTTGAACCCCATAAGGTCAAACCTTTTTCAAAATCGATATGCTTGGCATCGGGATCGGTTTGCGCTATAACAAGTTCTTTGGCTAAACCCAGCCCAAGAACTTGAGCAATTTCTTGATTTAATTGATTTATATCAATTGGTTTATTAGTAAAGCCATTCATTCCAGATTTTTTAGCGGTTAATTTATCTTGCTGCAATACGCTGGCTGTTAAGGCTATGATGGGAGTATATTTTAATTGTCTTTGTTTTTCTATTTCACGTATTTTGAGTGTTGCTTCAATACCATCGCATTCAGGCATGTGAATATCCATTAAAATCACATCAAAGTCTTGTTGCTCAAACATACTTATTGCTTCAAATCCATTACTTGCTTTGATTACGGTATGTTGATCTCGCGAAAGTAATAGTGAAAGAAGCTCTCTGTTTTGCTCAATATCATCAACAGCAAGTATTCTAAGTGAGGGGAGCTGAGTATGTAATCCATCAAAGTAATCTATTTTTGTTTCGTCACCGACTTCAAGCGGTAATGAAAAATAAAAACATGTGCCTTTACCCACCTCACTTATGAGATCTATAGTGCCTCCCATTAGTTCAACAAGCTGTTTACTAATAGTAGTTCCAAGTCCTGTACCACCAAACCGTCGGGTTGTTGTCCCATCTGCTTGTTCAAAGGGCTGAAATATGGCTTGTCTGCGATCTTCTACAATACCAATACCAGTATCTTGCACTTCAAAAAAAAGATGTCCATTTTGTGTTGTACTTATAGTGACAGTAACAGCCCCACGTTGTGTAAACTTTATAGCATTCCCTATGAGGTTAGTAAGTATCTGTCTGAGTCGATCAGCGTCTCCGCAGTAAGTTGTCCTTACTGACTCTTTAATATTAAGTGTTAAACTTAAATTTTTCTTTTTCGCTTCTAACCAAAAAGTAGAAATAATACTATCTATAACAGGTTTCAAATTAAAATGAATAGGCTCTATTGCAAGCTTTCCACGCTCTAATTTTGCAGAATCAAGAACTTCATTGAGTAAGCGTAATAATGAACGAGCAGCATTGTTAACAGTAATGAGATATTTTTGTTGTTCTTGATCAAGTGGGGTATCCATGAGTAAGTCACTAAAACCAATAATTGAGTTCATGGGAGTTCGTATTTCATGGCTCATATTAGCCATGAAAGATTGTTTAGCGTTAGCGGCTTCTTCTGCTTGAAGTTTCGCAGTTTCAAGCGTTTTCTCGTATTCTTTTCGCTCTGTTATATCAACTAGTACACCGTCAATCCATTGCGGATTTCCATGCTTATCAAAATCAAAAGTCCCTTTATCAAGTAGCCATAGCATTTTTCCATTGCGGTGACGGATCCGATATTCAATAGAGTACTGGCGCTTTTGTGCAATGGCATTATTTATAGCATCAAGAATAGCAGGCTGATCGGTTTTCAAGACAAGGTCATTAAATTCAATACAATGCTCGATAAATTCTTTTGATTGGTATCCCGTTAATTCAAGAACACTCGGGCTAATAAATAGCATTGTCCAATTTTCATCAAATTTACATCTAAATACAACGCCTGGCATATTATTCATTAAAGAGCGATATTGTTGTTCTTTTTCTACTAGATTTCGTTGCAACTCTCGTTGCTCGGTTAAATCAGTAATAAAGCCTACATACAGAGGATTTTGGCCAGGTTGATTAACTTCGCCAATGCCTAATCGAATCGGAAATAAGTATCCGTCTTTATGTTTAGCGAATATTTCGCGATTGACACCGATAACTTTCCCTAAATCAACATTTTTAGCTTTTGACAGGTAATTATCGTGATTTGCTGCAATGCTATCATCCATGAGCATTTTAACATTGTGATCCCGCACTTCACTTTCGCACCAGCCAAATATTTTTGTTGCGGAGTTATTAAAACTTAAAATAATACCTTTGTGATCAATGGTTACAATTCCATCAATCGCAGTGCCTAAAATTGCATTAAGGCGCGATTCGTCCGCTGATTTAGCTTCTAGTAACATTCTGTAGCGCACCATGCCATTAAGTACTGCAACCACACTCGTAATAGCTATTGTTGCAGTTGCTACTGCAATAGCGATAAATGTTAAGCCAGCAGTGGCATTCGCATCTTCATATAAAATAGGGGATGTAGCAACAAACCGTGTTGCGGCCATGCCCATATAGTGCATACCAGCGACGGCTAAACCTAAAATCACAGCGCTTATTAGTCGGCTTTGAAAGGGGGTTAATTTAGGAAAAAATATTTCAAGATTAAAGCGACTATACAAGGCGAAAAATGAAAGTGCGATAGCAATAATAATAGATAAGCCAAATATTATAGGATCGTAGCGTAATAACGGTGCAAGTTGCATAGCAGCCATGCCACTGTAATGCATAGTGCCAATACCAGCACCAAGTAAAATCGAACAAGTAGCCAGTATTTTTAAATTTCCATCACTATTTACCAGCATAGCCACAGCATACTGACAGGCCAAAAATGCAGGTATAAATGACAATAATGTAATCATGGGATCATATTGAATATTAGTGCAGAGTGAAAAAGCGAGCATACCAATAAAATGCATACTCCAAATACCAACAGAAAAAACAGTGGCTGCGGTGACATTGGCTAAACGCTGGTAGCTTGGAAATTTAGTACTTTTTGCTAAATCAATGAGTCTAGTGGTAAAAAATGCGGAAAATATAGCGATTAGGACAGACATTGAGACTAAAATAGGATCGTAAACCCCATTTAAAATTAAACTAGGATCTTGGTCCGTAATGAAAAAAGCTGACAGCATAATAACTCACAATGTAATATCACTATTTTAGTTTAATATAATTAAGCAATTAATAAACAGTTAATTTACTGCGGTTAATAAAGCACTATTTCATAACGACTGAATGCGGGAGTACTTTAACTAATAAAGCTAATTTTTTTAATTAAGATGATGCTAATATATTACCTAGATGGGTAAATAATATTTATATTTGAGAAATTGAAGTGTTTGAATATCAGCTAAAAAAAAGCGCACGAAGAAAAACCGTTGCGATTAAAGTTCATAACCAACAGGTAACTGTATATGCACCTAGCTATATTGCAAAAAAGCAAATAGATAGCTGGCTTTTAGAAAAAAAGACATGGGTTGATGCGCAATTGCTTAAGCAACTCACTGTTGTTGACTGCAAGCAATACCCCTTTGAAACTAAAAAAATATGTATTTATTCTGAGCAAGTAAATGTGCAGTTTGAGCAAGGTCACTACTCTGGTGTAAAACCACAACTAGCTGGCTTGTTAATTACGGTATCTAAACGTGTTAAACATCAACAATTAAAGTATCAAAAATTATTAGAAGAGTATTTAAAAGAGCAGCTAACAGCTTATATAGAAATGCGACTTACGTATTTTTGTACACAAATGAACGAGGCTTTACCACGCAATTTGAATATTGCGATTTATAAAAGAAAGTGGGGGAGCTGTAACTGCAAACGTGATTTGACCTTTAATCTACACCTTATTGGTGCACCACAGCACATAATTGATTATGTAATAGTTCATGAGTTAGCACATCTGCGTCATTTAAACCACAGTAAAGCATTTTGGCAGCGAGTTGAAATGTTTTACCCTGATCATAAATCAGCATCACAATGGTTAAAAATTAATGGAATGAGCTTACAATGGGTGTTTTAGATTTTATTGCTTACTAGGGAAGATTAAAAGTGGTGGAGGGAGCTGGATTCGAACCAGCGAAGGCTGAGCCGTCAGATTTACAGTCTGATCCCTTTGGCCGCTCGGGAACCCCTCCACACTAATTTTGTTACATTTGGCCCCACTTAACTTAGCGGTAAGAAAAGTGGTGGAGGGAGCTGGATTCGAACCAGCGAAGGCTGAGCCGTCAGATTTACAGTCTGATCCCTTTGGCCGCTCGGGAACCCCTCCAATGCAACGGCGCTGATAATAGCAAAATATGTATTTAAGTAAAGAAAAAAACTAAAGAAAAATAAAAAAAAGCCGATAAATATCTATAACCTACAACAATCGGCTAAAGACTATGCAAATCGATGGTTTGTTGATCACAGAGAACCAATTAAGCACACGGCTTAACAAAAGTGTGCACGAACAGCGAAGAGGAGAGTTTTCTCTTTTGCTCGCAATGTTATCGCATGACGCACTTGATTTTAGCCAATTTCACTTACCAAAAACAGAACTCGAAGACGCAATTATTACCGATGATGCGCTTCGCAAACAATTGGGTGTGGGTCCTAAGCAGCTTTTAGCGCCAGATAAGTTTGATATGTTGATTGGTCAACATAACGCTTCACTATTGATCAGTACTGGAGAACGCTCTGGAATGAACGATATTAAATTGAATCATTGTTTGAATCCAGAGCCCCTCTTTATAAGAGATGATGTGACGCATATTCCGTTGAATATCATTGATAATTGTGAGCTTGCTGTGCGTAGACGTATAAAAAACACAGAAACGCAACTTTCTAATCCAGCGATGGACGCTGCTGCTTTTTACGATCTCCTTAATAACGATGCTTTACATGAGCCTTTACACTTAGTTACTGCTTGAGAAAATATCTAATAGCAAGCAAGCGTGTTATTTATGTGATTCAGGGACAAATGCATATTGTAATTTAACCTAGAAAATTAACTCTTACTTACCGATTGATTTACCTTCTTACAGCTTTAAAAGTTAGGTATATCGAGTAACCCTATATGTTGTTTTTTGTGTTTTCGCATCACTATTACTGATTAATTTAATGATATTGGCTAATAATTGATTTAGTGCAAAAAAAGCATCCAAAAGTTAATTGCAATTGCTATAATGATCGCAAATGGTATGACATGAAATGCCGCTATCATTAAACCAAGGTAATTAGGAACGTAATGAAGAAAACATTCACGCTGAATCACGAGAAAATCAAATACCCTCGTATGGTTGATGCTGCAAAGCATGAAGTGAAAAAATATTTGAAACGAGAGCGCAATAAAACACTACCTGAAGATGCAGATTATTGGGCATTTGACTGTAAGTTTGGTAACACAGCTGAAGATGCGCAAGTTGTGCACGTAGCTGAATTAAGTAACCAAATTGGTGAAATTGAAAAGCAGGGTTTGACCTCTTTCTATGTAGAGGTTTTAGCACGACCAGCTCAGCGTCAACAGTTAGACTTAGATGATGACGAATAATATTTAGTCAGTATTCGAAATTATAAAATGGGCCCAAGTGGCTCATTTTTTGTTTTACGCTATAAATATTAGGTGTGGAGCGTTTATTGGTTGTTAACTAAAACAGAGGAGGCATGTTTAAATAATACCAATCCGCAATAATACTTAATCAATTTGAGGGATTAAATCTGACGCTAACTTCGTTAAAAATTTCTGATGATATAGAACAACTAAATAACAAATTTTTTGCCTTGTTATCGACATGATTTCCTTCCCTCAAAATAGATCACTTTATTAAGCGAATCGGTATAAGCAAGTTTGGTGCGCTGGTAAATGTAGCGTTTAAGCTCTAACTACATACTGCAATAATTGACATAAACATAAACATAAACATAAATAAGGTAGCTACAAGAGTAGAGGAGGGCTTAAGTGTATTTATATCAATAAAGGACTGTTTATAATCAACAATCCTTACTTATGTAAATGGTTAAATAAAATTATATATTACACACTGTGGCATTTTTTGTACTTCTTATTACTACCACATGGGCAATCATCATTTCTACCCACCTTAATATCCGTAACTGGAAATATAGTGCCATCTAAATAACGCCATTGAGCATTTTCTTTAATGAATTGCGATTTTTCGTGAAGTTCACAAAACAGACTTTGGTAAAAGTACTGAGCTTTAAATTCTACTTCGCCTTTATCTTCGTCATGGTGTGCGCTAATGACATCAAGATTTATAAATCGACAGCTGTTAGCAAAATCTTTTATTTCTTTAACAGGATTTTCAGCTTGTTTTTCACTTGCATAGGTTTGGTAAACATATTTTGCATTTTTAAGTACATAAGCCGTATAACGCGAACGCATTAGTTGTTCAGGAGTCTGAGCTTGTTGTTTTGCTAAATGAAGAGGTTCGCAGCAGTCTGCATATTCTTGCTGGCTGCCACATAAACAGCTTATAGAGTTCAGTGAGTTCATAGTTGTTCTACACAGTATAAAAGCGTTAGTTTAACAAGCTTGTTGGCTATGGGGTATCTTTGTAATTTGAATATTATTTGTAAAACAGTAAAGTTTTGTTCGTGTTTTACTCAAATCTAAAGATAAGCTATTAAGTAACTGGTTATTTACTATGTCTGTCCATGTAATTACTGCTGAAAAATTACCGTTATGTAACGCCGAATTTAATACATACTCTAAATTGACTAGGTGCTTTTGTCTAATAACAAGTAATTTACTTGTATCAATAGAGCATGAATCAAGTAATGCTTTACTAGGTACGTTATCCGGTGCGATTAATAATGTCCAAGCGTTTAGATTATTGTACTGATGTAGCACCTTTAATAACTCAAATGTCGCAGATATCTCATCTTCAATCTGAATTAAATTAACACAATCACTTTTATCGTCTTGCTGGTAGCTTTTAACTGTTCTAATTGTAATAGGCTGTAACATCTTAATTATCTCACTGGGTTTATATACAGTATTTATATACAGTAGTTTATACAGTGCTTTTGCGCAAGTATTATTTGCTATTTATTTGTACAGTTATTCTTTTTTAAATATTCAATTAGATTTAATTTTTAAGTAGGTCTTTGATAATTAATGTTTTTATATTTTATACCACTTCTGGCTTAAATTTTAATTATAGAGTGCTATTGCTACTATGACTTAGCCAGCAGGTGGTTGCAGCGTTTCTTACGGTGACTTTATACAGGTGTTTTATGAATAAAATACGTAGATGATTATTCTGTAGGGGAAGTATGAGAGATCAAATGAGAAAACTGCAGCTGGTGAATTTGCTCATACAAACTAGCAGCATAACATTGTGCATCTTTAAAGCGTTTGGTCTCAATATGTTTACGTAGATCGGCTAAAGCCGCCGTCGCAGGTTCATGACCTTGACTACTTGATAAGCTTAGCCATGCTGCAGCATGAAAAACACTTTGCGGTACGCCTTGCCCTTTAACAAAAAACAGTCCCAAATAAAATTGTGCTCGGTGATCTCCCGACATAGCAGCCAAACGCATCCATTTTGCGGCAAGTGGATGTTGGTCATTTTTTAAATAATATAGTGCCTTATTAAGAGAGCTTTGCGGGCGATCCTCATTATTTGGCGCTAAATTAGCATTATTAGGTTGCGTTACAAAAGACAATATATTGTCTAATTGTTGCTCTAAATTCTGACCTGTTGGTGTTGTATTTATCATATTCGTCTTTTTGTTATCTTAGCTACTTCAATAGTTTAGTATACCGCAAGGTAAAATGTCCTGTAAAAAATTATTTTTATGATAAAATCTCGTCACTTTTTATTATCATAAGTTTATTATGCTCGAAGCCTTATTTAAAATTAATGAAAATGGTTCCTCGGTTCGCCGTGAGTGTATCGCTGGTGTAACTACATTTATAACCATGGTTTATATCGTGTTTGTGAATCCTGCAATGTTAGCTGAAGCAGGAATGGATCAAGGAGCAGCCTTTGTCGCTACATGTATTGCTGCTGCTATTGGTTGTTTTATTATGGGTTTATGGGCTAATTATCCATTAGCACTTGCGCCTGGTATGGGATTGAATGCCTTTTTTACTTACGGTGTTGTGCTGGGAATGGGGTATACGTGGCAAGCCGCATTAGGTGCTGTGTTTATGTCGGGCTGTATATTTCTATTTTTAAGCTTATTTAAAGTTCGAGAGTGGATCATTAATGCGATTCCCTTAGTTTTAAAACAGGCTATTGCAACAGGTATTGGTGCATTCTTAGCGCTAATTGCGCTTAAAAATGCAGGGATCATCATCGCGAGTCCAGCAACTTTAGTCCAGCTAGGCGATATAACATCAGCGGGCCCATTGTTAGCTATTTTTAGCTTCTTTATTATTGCAGCACTTTTATATCGCGATTTTAAAAGTGGTGTTTTAATTAGCATTTTATTGGTGACTGTTATAGCACTAGGTTTAGGGCTTGTTGAATATCATGGTGTGGTTGCTATGCCGCCTTCTATTGTTCCTACCTTTATGCAGCTTGATTTTGGTGCGGCACTTGAGCTTTCAATGCTCAGTGTTATTTTTGCATTTTTGTTTGTTGATTTATTTGATACTTCAGGGACATTAGTCGCTGTAACACAAAAAGCGGGATTGGCTGATGAAAAGGGCAATATGCCTCGCTTAGGACGAGCATTGAGTGCAGACAGCACTGCCACAATTGCAGGTGCAATGTTGGGTACTTCAACAACAACATCTTATATCGAGTCGGTTGCAGGTGTATCTGTAGGTGGGCGAACAGGCTTAACCGCTGTTGTTGTTGGTATTTGCTTTTTACTAATGATGTTTTTTGCACCACTTGCGCAGATGGTGCCTATTTACGCAACGGCTGGAGCCATTTTATATGTGGCTGTATTAATGCTGCAAAATCTGAAATTTGTAAATTGGGATGACATGACCGATGCTATTCCGGTGACTGTTGTATTATTAATGACGCCATTAACTTTTTCTATTGCACATGGTATTGCACTGGGTTTTATATCGTATACTGCAGTTAAAGTGCTGTGTGGCAAGCGAGATGAAGTCTCAATTAGTGTCTGGATTTTAACTGTGTTATTTGTTGTTAAGTTTGCGTTTTTGTCGTGATAGATGCTGATGAATATTAACAACTGACCATAAAAAAGCCCATATAATTGTATGGGCTTAACTAAAAAAGATAAATGCTTACCATTTCTTTTTAGGGGCAAATAATACATCTAAATCGTCTTGCTCTTGCTCATTTTTCTTTTTAAGTGCTGTGGCGTTCGAAGCTCTAAGCTCAACACTTATCGCCTCTAAATAACCCTCAACTTCTTGAAGCTTTGCTGTTACGTACTCATCAGCGAATGAAACAGAGTTTAATGTTGCATAGGCTTTTTCAAAATATTGCCTTGCAGAGCCAACCATGCTCGCCGCTTGTGCAGATACGCCACGTTTAATTTGACTTTCTATGTTTATTCTAAGCTGAAGCCTTTCAAGACGTTTGTCTTCTCCTGAAAAAACTTGGCTATCAACTCTACCCTTAGCATGCTCTGATCGTAAAATTGCACGTAGTTTTTTAATACCTTGAATAAGGCCAACAAGCTGTTTATCGTTACTTGGGATAGATAGTGCATCACTATTATTACCTTGAACATTACTTGCTAGATGTTCTTTTGCCTCGGTTAAACGGTTTTTTAGTGCTTTAGAGCTCGGCGAGTTAATAACCATGGTATTAAGTGCTTCATAAATACGTCGTTGCAACACTTTTATAATATGTTCTGATAATGGAATATTAGCATTATTCATTAATGCTTCTTCGGTTTCTTCTATTATCGCTTTTTGTTTTGTAAGCTCTTTTCGACGTTTGCCTTCTTGCTTTTCTTTGTGTTGCTGAACGGCATTAACCCAAAGCGCAATCACAATCAGTGCAACTATAAGCACTATTATAATAGAAACGATCATGTTGTAATTCTCGGATTCATAAGCTAATTAATTAATCTTACATTAAATATATGGTAACGGGGTAGTTTTACAATAATTAACTTAAAAATAGACTAATAATGTATTGAAAGTCTACGTAATTATAAGATAAATCGGAATAATCATTGCTACCTGAAGTATATTTATTGTGCTAGCCTTGAGCTCCAGACGTATAAATGCAAACGCACTGGCCTAAAACTACGATTAAAGTAGAATAATGCTTGGACATAACACCTATTGCCTTTATATATAATATGAATAACAACGTTAAAATATGCAGCCATGAAATTACAACAACTCAGATACATAGTAGAAGTACAAAATCATAAACTAAATGTTTCAGCCACTGCTGAGAGCTTATTTACCTCACAGCCCGGCATTTCTAAACAAGTACGAATGCTAGAGGATGAGTTAGGAGTACAAATATTTGGTCGCAGCGGTAAACATTTAACGCATGTAACGAGTGCGGGTAAAGAAATTATTCATATATCACGTGAAATCTTATCGAAGGTCGAAGGTATAAAAGCAGTCGCAAATGAACATACGCTACCAGATCAGGGTAAGTTAAATATTGCTACGACTCATACCCAAGCGCGTTATGCGCTTCCGAATGTTATTCAAGGGTTTATGAAAAAATACCCTGCGGTATCGCTTCATATGCACCAAGGTACACCGCAACAAATATCGGATGCAGCAGCACGCGGTGATGCCGACTTTGCTATTGCAACAGAAGCACTGCATTTGTATTCAGATTTAGTTATGTTGCCTTGCTACCATTGGAATCGCAGTATTGTTGTCGCTAAAGATCATCCATTAGCTAAAAAAGCAAATAGTTTAACTGTGGCTGATATTGCTCAATATCCACTTATAACCTATGTATTTGGTTTTACGGGGCGCTCAGAGCTAGACAAAGCATTTAGTGCACATGGGCTCGAACCACATATTGTATTTACTGCAACCGATGCTGACGTTATAAAAACGTATGTACGTTTAGGGTTAGGCGTAGGTGTTGTTGCCTCTATGGCGATAGATCAAGTGAGCGATACCGATTTAGTGTGTATTGATGCGAGTCACTTATTTGAAGCAAGTACAACCAAAATTGGCTTTAGAAAGGGTAGTTTTTTGCGTACTTACATGTATGATTTTATAGAACGTTTTGCCCCGCACTTAACTAAAGAGCGAGTAGAGCGAGCAAGTTTATTACGCAACCAAGATGACGTAGATAAATTATTTGCAGATATAGAGTTACCCGTTAAATAGCTTAACTGCCCCGAACTCTGGTAATTACATTGAACGAATAAGAAAAAAGCCGCCTATTTTAAAATCGGCGGCTTTTTCTTTTTATAGAGAGCAGATCAACATTCGATAATGTTAACGGCCAACCCACCGCGAGCGGTTTCTTTGTACTTTGTTTTCATATCGTTGCCAGTTTCAAGCATGGTTTTTATCACTTTATCAAGCGATACCTTTTGCTCGCCACTGCCGCGAATAGCTAAACGTGAAGCGTTGATTGCTTTAATTGCGCCCATTGCATTACGCTCAATGCATGGAACTTGCACTAAGCCACCAACAGGGTCGCAGGTGAGACCTAAATTATGCTCCATGCCAATTTCGGCGGCGTTTTCTACTTGCACTACATTGCCACCAACAATTTCAGTTAATGCACCGGCTGCCATTGAGCACGCTACGCCAACTTCACCTTGGCAACCTACTTCGGCACCCGAAATAGAGGCATTCTTTTTATATAAAATACCAATAGCAGCGGCCGTTAACAAATAACGCGTGGCGATATCGCGGTCTACTTCTTTTACAAACGTGTGATAGTACATAAGTACAGCGGGTAAAATACCCGCAGCACCGTTGGTTGGGGCGGTTACTACACGACCACCAGCCGCATTCTCTTCGTTAACTGCAAGAGCAAATAAATCAACCCAATCCATTGCACGCAGTGGATCGTTACTGACTTCTATATTTAGTTTTAAGTATAAGCTTGGCGCACGACGCTTTACTTTTAAGCCACCGGGTAAAATACCTTCTGTACGCATACCACGGTCGATACAGGCCATCATTACTTGCCAAATATGGAACAGTGTGTCTTTTACTTCGTCTTCAGTGCGCAGTGTCTTTTCGTTTTTCATCATCAAGCTTGAAACACTCAACCCTGACTCTTTACACATTTCTAGTAACTCTTTTGCACTACCAAATGGAAAAGGGGCGGGGTTTTCTTCTCTAATATCGAGGGCTGCCTGTTTTTCGTTTTCAAACTCTTCGTCAGTAACAATGAAGCCACCGCCAATAGAGTAATATACTTTGCTGTAAATTTTTTCGCCGTTGTTTGAGGCGATAATTTCCATTGCATTAGAATGCTTAGGAAGCGTTTTGCGACGATGAAAAACAATTGCGCCTTGTTTTGGAAACTTTGCTTTGTGTGTTTGGTTTAAATAAATAACCTGATCTTTTTCAATAGTTGCTAAAATATCATCGACTAAATTGGCATCGATTGTTTCAGGGTCGTAACCAGCTAGGCCAAGTATTACAGCTTTACCTGAGCCATGGCCTACGCCTGTTTGACCTAGTGAGCCATAAAGCTCTACTTTAATATCGGTCACATTTGCTAATAATTGTTTTTCTTGAAGTTCATTAACAAATAAGCGTGATGCGCGCATTGGGCCAACGGTATGCGACGACGAAGGGCCAATACCAATGCTAAACATATCAAATGCACTGATCATAATGTGTGTCTCTACTTTGTTTCTCAGCACTAAGCTGCTCTTTGAACGGTCGAGCATGATAACGTGGAATTGTGACTGTGTAACTACTAATAACAAAGATTTAAACTGGTAGGGCGAGTTGTTTTGTAAAGTTTTTTATAATATTTGCGGTAGCACCCCAGAGTAATCCATGCGGTGTTTTAAATCCTTGCAATATTACAGTTTTTCCAAATCGTTGAAAAGGCAAGGGTTGCCAGTTAGCTTCGTTATTTAACTCAGTAATAGACAGTAAAAAGCTCGCTTGTACTTCGTTATAGTCATTTTCCCACGTGGTACTTTTATTCAGTAAACCTACATAGGGGCTAATACTAAAACCCGTTAAAGTTGAATACTCGGGTAAGTGGCCTAATACATTAACGTTACTTTCGGCAATATTTAGCTCTTCTTTTAGTTCGCGCAGTGCTGTGGTGCGAAGAGTAATGTCGCTTACTTCAAACTTGCCGCCGGGCAAACAAATCTCCCTAGGGTGATGGTGTAAATAAGTAGGGCGTTTACACAATAAAATATGTGCATGATTATCTACATCAATAATTGGTAGCATCACGGCGCTCGCGCGTTTTTTACGCGTGTCTTTTAACTGATTTGGCGCAGCTGTAGGGCTTAACAGAAACCGCGCCATAATGTGTTCACTATTCAAAGCGACCTACTGTTTTAATAAGGGAAGAATTTTATTCACTTTATCGTAAGTTTCTTGATATTCCAATTCGACTTTAGAATCAGCGACTATTCCGCCACCGGCCCAGCAGTAAATTTGCGCTTTGTGGCAAACCAAGGTGCGAATAGTGATACTGGTGTCCATATTTCCACAGGCACTTAAATAACCAATTGAACCACAATAAATACTACGGCGGTGTGGCTCTAGTTCTTCAATTATTTCCATGGCTCTAATTTTGGGCGCACCGGTGATTGAGCCACCCGGGAAAGCCGCTTTTAGCTGATCGACTGCAGTTTTACCCTCGTCAAGTACTGAGGTTACCGTGCTCACTAAATGATGCACTGCCGGAAAGGTTTCAATAGCAAAAAGGGAAGGGACGTGAACGCTGCCAGGTTTTGCTACTTTACTTAAATCGTTACGCAGTAAATCAACGATCATGACATTTTCAGCGCGATCTTTAGCTGATGCTGCGAGTATTTGCGCTTGGCGTTGATCCTCTAACGCATCCGCTTTTCGCGGCAATGTACCTTTAATAGGTTTGGTTTCTACAACGTTATTATTTACAGATATAAAGCGTTCAGGGGAAATTGATAAAATTGACCCTTGAGGGTGATTTATAAAGCTTGAGAACGGCGCTTTATTTGCTTCACGCAGATTAACATAAGCTGCCCAAGGGGAGCCTTCAAACTGAGCGTTGAAGCGCTGCGCTAAATTAATTTGATAGCAATCACCACTTTTTAAATACTCTTCAATTTGGGCAAATTTTGCAGCGTATTCCGTTTTGCTCATATTTGATTGCCAGTCGCTGTTTAGGGCAAAGCACTGCGTATTAACTTGGGATTTAACGTGTGTATTTAAATATTGCTGATAAAGCGCTAATCGATCGGTATTTGGCTGCGATACATAAAACCAGCTTTGTTGCTGCTTGTCGTAAATAAGGGCATCTAAGTAAAGACCAATAGCCATTTGCGGAAGATTAATATCTTCAATAGCAATTGTAGGAATGTTTTCAATTGTACGCCCCAGATCGTAGCTAAAGTAACCAAGCCAGCCGCCGTTAAAGGGTAAATTGTAATCGGCTTTTGTTTTATCAAGGCGTGAAAGCTCATTATTCATAATTTCAAAGCCGTTATCACTACTTTCTATATTATTTAAAAAGCTTTTATTATTTCTTACTTCAAGGGTACTTTGCGGCTCAATGGCAATAATATCAAAACGGCTGTTTATATGATTACTATTTGCAGAATCTAATAAAATTGCGTAAGGCAAATGTGAAAAATGTGCAAATACATCAATACAGCTTTGCTTTATCGCTAATTTAATACAATTATTTTTATTGTTTAGCATTTACTACCCCTTTAAGAACTGGCTCGAAACGGGCTGGGAGGGTATCATAAGTCAAATTTTTTGGCAGCACTAAGCTGCAAAAAACAGTGCAAACCACCGTCACCGGTTTGATTTAGATTACGCGACAACGCGTAACGGTAACTTAAGGAACCACTATGAGTACAATTTGTCAGCAAGATTTTATTGATAGCATAGAAGATGCATTACAATATATTTCGTTCTATCACCCACTTGATTTTGTTCAAGCACTCGAAAAAGCGTATAACAAAGAACAAAGTAAAGCGGCTAAAGATGCCATTGCACAAATTTTAATTAACTCACGTATGTCGGCCGAAGGCAAACGTCCACTTTGCCAAGATACCGGTATTATTACCTGTTTTGTTAAAGTAGGTATGGATGTTAAGTGGGATAAAACAGATTTAACCGTTCAACAAATGGTTGATGAAGGTACTCGTCGTGCATATTTAAACCCAGATAACCCTTTACGTGCATCTATTGTTGCAGATCCTGCTGGTACGCGAAAAAACACGAAAGATAACACGCCTTCGGTTGTGCATATTGATTTAGTAGCGGGTGGAAAAGTAGAAGTCATGGTTGCGGCTAAAGGCGGCGGCTCTGAAAACAAAAGTAAAATGGTTATGCTAAACCCGTCAGATGATGTTGCTGCATGGGTAGAAAAAACACTACCCACAATGGGGGCTGGTTGGTGTCCGCCAGGCATGCTAGGTATAGGTATTGGTGGAACCGCTGAAAAAGCAGCAGTAATGGCTAAAGAGTCGTTAATGGACCCAGTTGATATTCACGAGTTAATAGAGCGCGGCGCAGAAACAACTGAAGAAAAATTGCGTTTAGAAATTTTTGATCGTGCAAATAAATTAGGTATTGGCGCACAAGGCTTAGGCGGTTTAACAACGGTTGTTGATGTTAAAATTAAAACCGCACCAACGCATGCAGCTTCAAAACCTGTAGTAATGATCCCAAATTGTGCGGCAACTCGCCATGTACATTTTACGCTTGACGGTTCTGGCCCTGCTAATTTAAAAGCACCTAAGCTGGAAGATTGGCCACAAGTAACATTTGAAGTAGGCGAAGGCACACGTCGTGTTGATTTAAATACACTGACTAAAAAAGATGTTCAAGAATGGAAAATGGGCGAAACCGTTTTACTTTCAGGCACTATTTTAACCGGTCGTGATGCAGCGCATAAACGTCTGCAAGATATGATCAATTCAGGTGAAGGCTTACCAAAAGGCGTAGACTTTGATAATAAATTTATTTATTACGTTGGTCCTGTAGATGCGGTACGTGATGAGGCAGTAGGCCCTGCAGGCCCTACAACAGCAACTCGTATGGATAAATTTACCGATATGATGCTAGAAAAAACAGGCATTGTAGGCATGATTGGTAAAGCTGAACGTGGACCAGCTACGGTTGAATCTATTAAAGAGCATAAATCTGTTTATTTGATGGCTGTAGGCGGCGCAGCTTACTTAGTATCTAAAGCGATTAAAAAAGCACGCGTAGTTGCTTTTGAAGATTTAGGTATGGAAGCTATTTATGAATTTGAAGTTGAAGATATGCCAGTGACCGTTGCAGTAGACAGTGAAGGCGCTAATGCGCATACGCAAGGCCCTGCAATCTGGAAAGCTAAAATTGAAGAGCTTGATAGCAAGTTAAAATAGCGCAAGTTATGCATTTGAAAAGCGAGCCGAGTGCTCGCTTTTTTGTTTTTTAAATAGGGTTATTATCAAGCTTACAGCTCTGACCAGTTTGCGAAAAAGCTCACTTTTTACTGAAAACCTATAGGCAGCAGTATGTGGCGGGTAAGTAGTACTTGTATACTAAACTTTACACACAATGATGATTTTACGTTCACGTAAACGTGAACTGTATAATTGCTTTAACCTGTAGTTTTTAAGACTTACTAACCGCCGCTTTATGGATTTTTTATCTACTTAAAAGTTTAAATTTGATTATTTAATTCAATGGTGTTTTTTCATTGGTTTTATCTTCTGTCAGTGTAGCGAACACGAATATGAAGTGATAAAGTCTCGTCAATTTCCAGCGCGCATACCCTCTCACGGGTTAACTATTTCGGAGTATTTTAAGTGGCTGTGTTTAATCGAGTTGAATTTGATAACCATGAACAAGTGGTTTTTTGTTCTGATGAAGAGTCGGGTTTAAAAGCTATTATTGCTGTACATAATACTAAGCTAGGTCCAGCCGTTGGCGGATGTAGAATGTGGGATTATGCGAATGACGAAGATGCTGTTTATGACGTACTACGTTTATCAAAAGGCATGACTTATAAAAATGCAGTTGCGCGTCTACCATTTGGTGGCGGTAAATCTGTAATTATTGGTAACGCAAAAGTAATTAAATCTGAGCAGTTATTTCGTGCATTTGGTCGTCAATTAGAGCGATTAAATGGCAGTTATTATTCAGCCGAAGATGTAAACATCACGTGTGCTGATGTTGCTTTGATGAATAAAGAAACTAATTACGTACTGGGGCTTGAAGGTAAAAGTGGTAACCCATCACCTTTTACAGCATACGGTACTTTTTTAGGAATTAAAGCAGCGCTACAGCATCAACGCGGACACCAAGATTTTTCAGGCATTAAAGTAGCTGTTCAAGGCTTAGGTGCTGTTGCTTATGGTTTATGTAAGCATTTAGCCGATGCAGGCGCTGAGTTGTTTGTAACTGACATTAACCAAGCTGCAATTGATCGCGTAGTAAGTGATTTTGGCGCGACGGCGGTTGGTATTGACGACATTTACGACTTAGATGTTGATGTTTATGCACCGTGTGCATTAGGCGCAACGGTTAACGACTTAACTATACCGCGTTTAAAAGCGACTATTATTGCAGGTTGTGCTAATAATCAGCTGGCAGAGTCTCGTCACGGTGAAGTTATTCGTGAAAAAGGTATTTTATATGCGCCTGATTACGTAATTAACGCCGGTGGTATTATTAATGTTTATTACGAAACCGCACCAGAAGGGTACAGCAGCGATGCTTCTAATAAGCATGTAGAAGGTATTTTTAATACGTTAACTGAAATTTTTGCTCGTAGTGAAAAAGAGCAAAAATCAACGCATTTAATTGCTGACGAATTAGCACAAGAGATCATTAAAAACGGTCTGTAATCTAAGTCCGAATTTATATAAGGGTGTGCAATTGCACACCCTTTGTTTATCTGTAAGTTAAGGGGTGTTGATCTTTGCAGATTTAACCTTGAAAGATCAACAGACCCTAATGCAATTATTATTGAACAGCGGTACACTTTATTTTTAATTTTGTGCGGCAAATTATGACTTCCTCAACTTCTCTCATGCAGCCTATCGATTTAGATAATTGGCCTAGAAAGCAACACTTTGAATTATTTAAACACTTTTCTCAGCCTTATTTTAACGTGTGTGTGCGTTTAGATGTTCAAGCACTGTATGATTATTGCAAAACCAATCAATTTTCTTTTTTTCAAGCATATGTATATTGCACCTTAAAAGCATGCCAGTCGTACGATTCAATAATGTTACGCATAATCGATAATCAACCATGGCTACTTAACAATGTGCGTGCAAGTGTGGTTGAGCTTACTGAAAACGATACATTTGTTTTTAGTTATTTTAATAGCGCAAGCGATTTTAAAGAGTTTGCAGATCATGCAAGTGATGTAAGCACAAAAGCGAAATTACAGCCGTTATTTTCTGATGCGTTTGCCCAAACGGAGGGGCAAGCTGATTTAATTCATATTTCTGTTTTGCCGTGGCTGAATTTTAGTGCGTTTTCGCATGCATTTAGTGAAGGTGAGAGTTTAGGTATTCCTAAATTTGTATTTGGTCAGTTTGATAAACACACCGGTACAATGCCTTTAGCTATCGATGTACACCATTCATTAATGGATGGTTTGCACGTAGCAAAGTTTATAAACACATTGCAGAATACATTTGATACCTTTTACAAAGGTTAACTTTAAATACGTCATTTGACTGCAGTGCAAAGCAGTAATTAACCTGAACTCTGGATAATAAATCTATAAGCAATGCGATGTGAATTACTTTATATTCAAATACATAACCTTGTATGCTTGAAAAGCACGTTCGCTGGACATATTTATATAGCATACCTTAGCTCAGGAAATCCCCATGATAAATGGACTGTTAATTGTTGTTTTAATTCTTTTTGTGGTGATTTTCTGGCGCTGGCCATCAATTCAAAACCGATTATGGCGCAGTAAATATAAAGACTTTGCTTTAAATTCACAGCAAAAAGATATTTTACTGCGTTGTATGCCTATCTATAAAAAAATGACCGATGCCGACAGAGAAAAATTAGAGCGACACATAACGTGGTTTTTAAACGAAAAACGCTTTGTTGGTTGTGATGGTTTAAAATTGACACCCGCAATGAAGTTAATTGTAGCCGCTGATGCGTGTGTATTAGTGCTTAATAAACCTTGGCCGTTATATAAAAATGTAAAAGAAATTTTATTATACCCAAGTGCTTATTACGCCCCGCAATCAACACGCGACAGTGCAGGGCTTGTGAGTTACCATAATGCGGTAAGGCTTGGTGAGTCTTGGCCTGGCGGCACACTAGTACTCAGTTGGCATGACGTGCTTGAAGGTAACCGCTTGCCAAGTGATGGACATAATTTAGTTTTTCATGAATTTGCGCATCAACTGGATCAAGAAACAGGAAAAACAACAGGCACGCCACTTTTAAAAAGCTCAGCAGATTACAAAGAGTGGGGTCGCGTATTTAGCCGCGCGTTTACGCAGTTGAAAAGTCATGTTGCTTATAGCATGCCACACGTTATTCACAGCTATGGTGCAACTAATGAAGCTGAGTTTTTTGCTGTTATTACCGAAACCTTCCTTGAAAAGCCCGCAGAGCTGCGCCGATACGATCCTGAAATTTATAGTATGCTCGTTAATTACTATCAATTTGACCCTATAGTTTGGCATTAAACTTATATAAACCGCGCTTTATCATATAACACTGGTAAGTCTTGCCTGTTTTTGTTGCAATCATATGAAATAGTTTTTACTGCAACAATAACAAGCGAGAAACGCATGAAAAAAATGCTTCATACAGTATTGGCGCTATCAGTGTCATTAGCGATAGGGCAAGTGAATGCCGTTGAAAAAGATGAACAAAAATGGCAAGTAGATTCACCTAAAGGGCAATTTGTTGATGCTGCAATTAGCGTTGAGCAAGGCACTTGGATGAATATTGATGTAAGCCCAGATGGTAAAACGGTAGTATTTGACTTACTTGGCGATATTTATACTATGCCAATGAGTGGCGGCATAGCCACAAAGCTCACCTCTGATATTGCATGGCAAATGCAACCTCGCTTTAGCCCTGACGGCAAAAATATTGCGTTTACCTCAGATCAAGGTGGCGGCGATAACATTTGGATAATGGACTTAAATGGCGAAAATCAACACGCTGTTACCGACGAAACTTTTAGATTACTAAATAGCCCTGCATGGAGTCCTGATGGTGACTATTTAGTTGCGCGTAAACACTTTACAGCTAGCCGCTCACTGGGTGCGGGTGAGGTGTGGTTGTACCATAAAGCAGGCGGTAAAGGTGTACAGCTGACAAAACGCGAGAACGATCAAAAAGATTTAGGTGAGCCAATGTTTTCACCTAATGGCAGATATGTCTATTTTTCGCATGATGCAACACCCGGTAAAACCTTTCATTATTCAAAGGATTCTGTAGCGGGTATTTATAAAATTAAACGTTACGACCGCGAAACGGGCGAAATTGAAACCGTGATTGATGGCATGGGTGGTGCTATAAGACCAACGCCGTCACCTGATGGCAAAAAGCTTGCTTATATAAAACGCGATGATTTTCAAACTAGTCTTTATTTATATGACTTAACCAGCGGTGAGCACACTAAGCTTTACGATAAGCTTGAGCGTGACATGCAAGAGACATGGGCTATTCATGGGGTTTATCCTACTATTGCATGGACGCCAGATAACAAAGAGCTGGTATTTTGGGCTGGTGGTACAATTCACACATTAGATGTTGCTGAAAAATCGATAAAAACCATTCCTTTTAAAGTGCAAACGACTAAAAAAATCCAAAAAGCGGTGCGCTTTACACAAAACTTAGATACTGATGAGTTTGATGTAAAAATGCTGCGAAATGTGCAGGTAAGCCCAGATGGCGAAACGGCCATTTTTGAAGCGCTTGGGCATATTTATAAACGTGATTTAGAGTCGGGTAAAATTAAGCGTTTAACAAAGCAAACTGATCATTACGAATTATTTCCGCAGTACTCCCGCGATGGTAAAAAAATAGTGTACACCACATGGGATGATAACAAGCAAGGCACAGTTCGTGTTGTGTCTGCTCGCAGTGGTCGTGGCGATACCATTACTACGCAGCCAGGCAAGTATGTAGAGGCAACGTTTAGTCCAGATGGAAAGACGGTTGTTTATCGTAAAGCCACTGGCGGCAGTATTTTAAATCCTAAATGGTCACTTAATCCAGGTGTTTACAGCGTAAGCACCAAAGGCGGAAAGAGTGAACTTATTTCAAAAAGTGGTTATCAACCACAATTTGGTGCAGCAAACGATCGCGTTTACATTATGAGTCCTTGGCCAAAACCCACATTGAGTATGGTTGAGCTTGAAAGTAAGAAAGTTCGTAAACTGTACGAGTCAGAACATGCGACAGAATTTAGAGTATCACCAGATGGCAAATATTTAGCGTTTGCTGAGCGATTTAAAGTATTTGTGACTCCCTTTGTCGAAAATGGCAAAACAATTAATATTGGGCCTAAAGATAGCCAGTTCCCTATAGAGCAGCTATCGGTGCGTGCGGGTGAAAACATTAGTTGGAGCGCTAAGAGCAACACGCTTTATTGGACATTAGGGCCTGAGCTTTATCATGCAAGCCTTGATGGCATGTTTGCTATCAACAAAGCCGAAGATGCCGACTTTGAAGTGAAAAGTGGCGATAGTATCGGTTTCAGTAAAAAAATGGCAGAGCCTAAAGGCATGATTGCGCTTACTGGTGCAAAAATTATTACTATGGACGGCGAAAAGGTTATTGAAAATGGTGTTATTATCACCGATGGCAAGCATATTAAAGCAATTGGTTCAGCCAGCGATATAAGCATCCCTAAAGGTGCTGAGGTTATTGATGTAACAGGCAAAACAATTATGCCTGGTATTGTTGATGCCCATGCTCATGGCTCGCAAGCAAGCGATGAAATTATACCGGAGCAAAATTGGAAAAACTTTGCAGGTTTAGCGCTAGGTGTCACTACAATTCACGATCCATCAAACGATACCTCTGAAATATTTACCGCGAGTGAAATGCAAAAAGCAGGCATGATCGTTGGCCCGCGTATTTTCTCAACCGGTACTATTTTGTATGGCGCAAATATGGCAGGTTATACGTCGCATATTGACTCACTTGATGATGCTAAATTTCATTTAGAGCGCCTTAAAAAAGTAGGGGCGTTTAGTGTTAAATCGTATAACCAACCACGCCGAGAGCAGCGCCAACAAGTTATTGAGGCAGGCCGAGAGCTTGAAATGATGGTCGTACCTGAAGGCGGCTCATTATTACAACATAATTTGAGTATGATTGTAGATGGACACACAGGTATTGAGCACTCAATCCCTGTAGAGCACATCTACGACGATATAAAGCAGTTATGGTCGCAAAGTGATGTTGGTTATACGCCAACTCTTGTAGTCGCTTATGGTGGCATTTGGGGTGAGAACTACTGGTACGATAAAACTGATGTGTGGAATCACCCGCGTTTAAGTAAATTTGTGCCTAAAAATCAATTATTACCACGTTCTATGCGTCGTATTAAAGCGCCCGATCATCACTATAACCACTTCAACAACGCCAAAGTAGCAGCTGAGTTACAAGACTTAGGTGTGCTCGTTAACTTAGGTGCACACGGTCAGCGTGAAGGTTTAGGCGCACATTGGGAGATGTGGATGTTTGCACAAGGTGGAATGACACCGCTTGAAGCAATACGCGCATCAACACTCGATCCGGCTAAGTATTTAGGGCTTGATAAAAACGTAGGCTCGCTTGAAGTGGGCAAACTGGCTGATTTAATGGTTATAGATGGCGATCCGCTTAAAAATATTCGAGATTCGGATAAAGTGGATTACACCATGATCAATGGTCGATTATTCAATGCAGAGACAATGAATGAAGTGGGCAAAAAAGAACGCCAGCCGCTTTACTTCGAAAAGTTATAATTTATTTTAATCTTTTAAAAAAGCGGCTACATAGCCGCTTTTTTTAGCTTTGAAAACAGCAGGCATAAAAAAACCGCTTAACGCGGTTTCTTTTAAAAATCATAAACGTTGATTAAACAACGCCGCGCGGTAAGCGACAGTCATGATCTTTACGAGCTAAAATCACAATCCAAAGCTCTTCCGCTGTGTAACCTTCTTCATTTTCGGTAACAACAGTGAATGGGGCTTTTTTCTGTGCTTTTACAGGCGCAGCCGCTTTGGTTTTAGTTTTTTTAGCAGGCGCTTTTGGTGTTGTTTTACCAGAGCTTAATTCTTCAGTCAGCTCTACTAAATCAGCAAGGCGTAAATTTTTACCGCCATCGATGCTGTACCAGCCAGGTTTAGTTGTGATTTCAGGTTTTTTACCATTGGCAGCTTCGTACGCTGCTTCAAAGGCAGATAACACTTCTGTTTTGTCTAGTTTGCTCATCAGAGACCCTATACGTTGTGAACACAGATAAAGAAGACGTATTTATACCTATTTTGAATCAGTTTTTCAATTTTTTGCGATTTTCCTTTCATTTTTACGCCATAAACGCCAAAATTTGCACAAAATTCAGTGCTTAGTAAGGTAAGTTATATGCAACGTCGAGAATTTAACCAACTATTAAACGACATTTTGAAACCTCATACAATTAAAGATTTTTGCCCAAATGGTTTGCAAGTTGAGGGTAAAAACGAGATAAAAAAAATTGTGACGGGTGTAACCGCAAGCCAAGCATTAATTGATGCAGCAATAGCTCAAAAAGCGGATGCTATTTTGGTCCATCACGGTTATTTCTGGAAAGGAGAATCTCAACCAATTACGGGAATGAAAAAACGCCGTATAGGCGTATTATTAGCAAACGATATTAATTTATTCGCTTATCATCTGCCACTTGATGTTCACCCTGAAATAGGTAATAACGCGCAACTTGCAAAGTTACTCGATATTGAAATAGAAGCTGGTCTTGAACCTATTGTAAATAGCGTGGCGATGAAAGGGCGTTTAAAAACGCCGCTGTCAGGTGAAGAATTTGCAGAAAAAATCGCAAAAGTGCTGAATCGCACACCGCTTACCAGTTTAGTCCGCGCTGCTAAGATTGAATCAATAGCGCTGTGCACCGGTGGTGGACAAGGGTATATTGATTTAGCTGCAGATCAAGGCATTGATGCGTATTTAACGGGTGAGGCATCGGAGCAAACAATACACAGTTCGCGTGAACAAAACATTGATTTTTTTGCAGCAGGGCATCATGCAACAGAGCGCTATGGTGTAAAAGCTTTGGGTGAGTTATTAGCGCAAGAGCATGGTTTTGATGTGACATTTATAGATATAGATAATCCTGTTTAGTATCAGCTTTGTAGTGGGAATTAAAGCGCCTCTGGATTTATCCAACGGCGTATATCTATCCAAATACTTCCTATTACTTCGTGACTATATTGTGTGACAACGAGTAAAGCTTGGGCATTAGGAATAAACTGTTTGCTCCACGGCAGTGCAGCAAAATTATGATAATCAGTGGCTGCGGTTATGACTTCAATACCTTGGGCATTAAATAAGTCTTTTGCACGTGGCATGTGCAGTACTGATGTTACTAGTGCAACTTTAAAGTCGACTAATTTTGATGCCAGTAACTTAGCTTCTTCACCAGTATCCATTGCTTTTGGATTTTGGAATATACGGCTTTTATTAATTCCTAAACTCAACGCTGTTTGATACATAAGCCCGCTATTAGTAGTATTTTGATAACCCCCGCCTGAAACTATAAGCTCTGCATTAGGGTAGTGCTTGGCAAGTTTTACACCTTCTACTAAGCGCGTTAGCGCACAATTACCTAATTGATTGTTTGCACTGAGTGTTGGGTTTGGGTTTATGCCGCAACCTAGGGCGTGTTGACCTTTCGTGATTAATTTTGCAGCCGTATGTTTGGCATTTAGGCAAGGCAGCGACTATGTGATGTGGTTATTCCCCATAAATAGGCGATAACACAGCATAAATGCCAAACATGCGCTGCCCTTTGGGTTCTTTCTAGGGGCGATTAACTCTTTGTTGCTCGGTTTTTACTTAGCCCACTAGGTTACAAACCTCGCGCCGCGATTAAATCACCCCTAGATTGAACAAATTTCAATCCACAAAGGTCAACACGCCCTAGTACCACTATTTTATCTATTTTTGGATGCTTTAGGGTGTCAAATGCAAGCGACGCAGGTTCATTATTTTGGATAATTAGATTGGCGATAAAGGGGGTGCTCAATGCAAGTAATACAATTAAACTTAAAGTAGATAAGAAGAGAGCTGATTTGCGGCCTTTAAATGCGAGTAGGAGCATCAGGCACGCAAATAAACCAAATAGAGGTAGTGGCATAAGTAAGCCACCAATCATTTTTTTAATACCAAACATAAGAGTTAAACGCTGTAGGGTTAATTACAGCGATATTACTTATTATATTGATGATTATCGACCGTTATTTAGCTTACACGTATTTAAAAAGTGACGATAAACAGGGTTATCTTTCATGTCTTTTTTCATCGCTAAATACATAGGGCGAGTAAGCCCAAGTGCTCCTAGCGGAATAGACTTAATTAAGCCTTGGCTTTCATAAGGGGTAACTAACCAATCAGGTAATGCAGCAACGCCCATCCCAGCACTCACTAATTGAAAAATAAGTAGCCCTTGATCCACCGTTTTTAACGTGCCGTCAAACCGTGCATTTTGAATGAAGTGTTTAAAAATATCTTGGCGTTCACGTGGAATAGGGTATGAAATAATGGTTTCGTTTTTTAAGTCAAGTGCGGTGACATAGGCCTTTTTTGCTAAATCGTGATCTGGAGCGACAATAAGTTTGAGTTTAAAGTCGAATAAATGGGCGTATTCGAGTTTATCTGGCTCACGTATATCAGACGTCAAAACTAAGTCGAGTTCATCGCTTAGTAAGTCAGGAATAGCGTCATAACTAAATCCGCGTTCGTAATCAATTTTTATATCGGGCCAAAAGTTATTAAATTCTTTTATTGTTGGTAGTAACCAATGAAAACACGCATGGCATTCTACGCTCAAGCTAAGTTGAGAAATCGGCTGGTTTAAACTTTCTTTTAATCGGCACTTAGTTGCTTCTACCTTAGGCAGTATTTCGTGTGCAAGTTCAAGCAATAGCATGCCTTGTGGAGTAAATCGCACTGGCTGAGTTTTACGCTCAAACAATTGGCAATCTAATTTGTTCTCTAAATCTTTGATTTGATGAGATAAAGCTGACTGTGTTAAAAATAGCTCTCGTGCTGTATTAACCAAGGAACCGGTTTCTTTTAGTGTTGCAATGGTTTTTAAATGTTTAATACCAATCATCTTTAAAAATTCTCATGGGGAAAAGTAAATACAGCTCAGATTAACTACATACTACCTCTATATAGAATGCGTTTCAACGTCTAGATGGCTAAATGAAGGGGTTTTTATTATAAATAGATTAAATATTAAAAAAATTAATTTTTTACGTAATTAAAAAACTGATTGGAACAGTTGTAGATGAGTTTACTTCATGTTTGATATTGAAAATATATCTGTTATGGAATAGCTTGCTTTAATACCAATCTGCTTATATGTGGGGTCTATTTAACGTTAAGAAAATTACGCTAGAACTAGGCAAAAATTTTTGTATCTAGTTGTTCTAAATAAAAAATTTTTAACGACGTTATAGTGCAATTTAATTCGTTAAATTGATCAAAGATTTATGCAGGTTGGTATAACTTAGTTTTTAACTATCTGAACAATTATTAGAGTACCTGTCATTGCAACGATTACACAATTTTAGTACCTCTTTTGTCGGTAAAAAATGTATCAAGTGAAAAACTAAAATAGTAAGTAACCTGCACTTCGATTAAAAGGTTTACTACCATAGTGAACCAAAATGATATTTAAACTTATTTTTCTCTAACCTTGGATTTTCAACGCAGTTAGCGCTGAAATAGCTGTTTGAGATAAATTTATTACCCAGAGTCTGCTTAAGTAATACCGGCAGTGATTTACAAGCTGGCACTTTATAGCGGCTTATCGATAAGTGCTATAGCCTCTTTTGCTGTGACAGGTTTAGATTTTAAAAAGCCTTGGCCAAAATCACATTGTGTTGTTTGTAATATAGCTAACTGCTCGGCAGTCTCAATTCCTTCAGCAACGACGGCAAGCTTTAACGATTGTGCCAGCGATAAAATGGCTTCTACTAAAGGATTGGTTGAATCTTGAAGGTGATCTATAAAGCTTTTATCTATTTTTAGAACATGAATAGGCAGTTGATGCAGGTAACCTAATGCGGAATAACCAGTCCCAAAATCATCTAAGCATAATCTTACTTTTAAAGGCGATAAACCTTCAATAATTTGAGTAGCTAGCGCTAAGTTTTCGATTAAGCCAGACTCTGTAATTTCTAAGCACAGAGAGCCTAAAGGAAGCTGATATTTATTGTATATAGCATGAATTTGCGCGACGAAATCAAGGCTTGCAAAATGACGAGATGATACGTTAACGGTAATTTTTAAAAAGCGATACCCTTGCTGATGCCAATCTGAAATGTGTTGCGCAGCTAAATCAAGTAGGTGCAAATCAAGATTTATAATTTGGCCAGTGGTTTCAGCGATCGGAATAAAGTCATTAGGTGAAACGAAGCCTTTATTGGGATGATGCCAGCGAACTAAAGCCTCAAAACCAACAATGTCGCCAGTAGAGATAGTGAAGATAGGTTGAAAATAAAGTTCAAACTCGTTGTGTTCAATTGCGTGCTGTAAGTCATTTTCTATATCTGCATGCGTTTTAAGTTTTTTTCGCATGGTATTATTAAAAAACTTAACTTGCCCACGGCCAGTCGATTTAGCTTCGTACATGGCTGCATCGGATTGTTGTAAGAGCACATAGGCTTCATCATCGACTTTGTCACTATATGCGATACCGATACTGGTTGATGCTTGTAATAAATGCCCATCGACATTGAGCGGTTTTGAAAGAACGCTTTGGATGCGCCTTAGTGCTTCGTTGACTTGATTTTTATGGGTAATATTTTCCATGAAAATGGCAAATTCATCGCCACCTAAACGTGCAAATGTATCAGTACTACGTACCGTACTTTTGATCAACTCGCATATTTTAATTAAAAAATGGTCACCGACTTCATGACCCAGAGAATCATTAATGCTCTTAAATCGGTCAAAATCCAAGTACATAAGTGCATGACAAGTTCCTTTTTTTGCCCTTGCTAAGCGCAATGTAGCATGTTTAATTCTTTCTATTAATAATGATCTGTTGGCAAGTCCTGTAAGTTCATCATGTAGGGCTCGGTGTTCAAGTTCTTGGCGAGTTAATTGTCTGTCAAGCGCCATACTGATTTGACGACTGACGTAAGTTAACAGCGCACCGTCGTGTTCATTGTACTGTAAGTTACTATCATAGCTTTGAATAACAATAACACCACTGATCCGCTCGTTCGTTTTAAACTGAACCCCAAGCCAAGATTCAGATTGCCTGCCAACCATTTTAAAATGGCCTTGCTCAATGTGCTGCATATATTGTTGTTTATCTAGAAGCAGCGTCTGTTCATTTTGTAGTAAGTAATATGAAGCGGTGTCTTTTAATTGATTCTTTGCTATTTTTTGGTGGGTGTTGGTATGGATACCTTCTTCAACAATATAAACTATATCAAGAATGTCGATCTGTTTATCATAGAGCCCAATGAAAAAATTATCTGCTCTTAAAAGACTATTAATAATATTATGTAAGGACTCAAAAAAAACATCTAAATTACTGGCTTCGTAAGTCAAGTTAGCAATTTGTAAAAGGCTGTTTTCTAATTTTTGTGCGTCATTTAATTGGACGACTGTTTTCTGTAAGCTACTAACGGTATTGACTTGATTAATTTTAGCACTGAGCAGGTGCGCAACAGTTGTTAATATTTCAAGGTGAGCATTTGTGAAATAATCTTTTATTGGGTGTTCACAGTCTATCACACCTAAAATACGCTCTTTGTATATAAGTGGTACGCATAGTTCTGATTGGGCAGGGCGCTCATCTGCGATATAACGGTTATCTGCACTTACATCACCGAGTATAATAGCTTCCCCATTTGTGGCTACAAAGCCTGTGATCCCTTCGTTAAAATTAATTTTTTTTCTTTGCGCTCGGTATTTATATCGCTCGTCATCGATACCCATAGAGGCAACTTGATTTAATGTACGCGTTGATTCATCTGCAAGATAAATAACACAGTCAACAAAACCGAGTCTATTTACCACTTCTGTGGTGACGCATTTAAACAACTCTTCAAGAGTATCAAGCTGCAACAAGCTTGATGAAAACTGGTTAATTATACTCAGTTGTTCAGTTTTAATTTCAAGCGCTTTATTTGTATCGATTTTGTTCGACATAGGCAATTAGTATTTTTCTTATTATGTGTTAATTCAGGAACTAATTTAACTTAATATTAACGATTCTACAAAATATAACGCTGAATGTTTTTTGGTGACTGTAAACCTTAGTCATTATTCCTCGCTGTATCTTGAATTATGGGAAAGAGGCTGGCCAGTTTAACTGATTATTTTTTAATAAAATCTTTACTCGAAAACATCAAATGCCTATGATCGGATAAATTCAGCCGTGGAACAAGATGATGACAAGTAATAACACAAGTTCAGTAACAACATTAACGATCACTCGCCCTGATGATTGGCATGTCCATTTACGTGATGGCGATCAGCTAGAGGATACCGTGCGCGATATTAGTCGCTATATGGGTCGCGCCATTGTTATGCCAAATTTAGTTCCACCGGCTACGTGTACTGATACTGCACTTTCATACAAAAAGCGTATTATGGCAGTTAAACCACAAGGTAATTTTGAGCCATTAATGGTGTTGTACCTCACTGATAAAACAACACCTGAAGAAATAAAAAAAGCAAAAGCAACTTCTCAGATAGTTGCAGCTAAGTTATATCCTGCAGGCGCGACAACTAACTCTGATTCGGGGGTTACGTCAGTTAAAAATATTTACCCAGTGTTAAAAGCAATGCAAGAAATGGGTATGCTTTTATTAGTTCACGGTGAGGTAACCGATTCTTCTATCGATATTTTTGATCGTGAAAAAGTATTTTTAGAAACAGTTCTTGGAGATGTTGTAAGTGATTTTCCTGAACTTAAAATTGTTCTAGAACATATTACAACCAAAGATGCAGTAGAGTTTGTAATAAATGCACCAGCTAATGTTGCTGCAACAATCACAGCGCATCATTTACTGTATAACCGTAATCATATGTTAGCGGGTGGGATCCGCCCTCATTACTATTGTTTACCGATATTGAAACGAAATATTCATCAGCAAGCGTTGATGGCTGCTGCGATAAGTGGAAATAAAAAGTTTTTTCTAGGAACAGATTCAGCTCCGCATTATAAAGATAAAAAAGAGGCTGCTTGTGGCTGTGCTGGCGCATATACCGCACATGCGGCAATTGAGCTCTATGCAGAAGCATTTGAAGACGCAAATGCATTAGATATGCTAGAAGGTTTTGCAAGTCACTTCGGCCCAGATTTTTATGAGTTACCAAGAAACACAGATACCATTACATTAGAAAAAAAACCGTGGAAAGTACCCGCGAGCTACTCTTTAGGTGACGCTGAAGTGGTACCTATTAAAGCTGAAGATACGATTAATTGGTCAGTTAAATAATTAATCGCGATTAAGAGCCACTTGACCAATGGCTTTTGAAAAAAATAAATAGGGATATTTGCACTTTATGATTAAATATTTCAATAATATTTAATCATAAAAACGATTACTTTTGCTTGCATAATAGTCATTTAAATATGTTTCAAAGCAAGAACCTATTTATAATAAATATTTATTCAATTAATAGAGCGAAAAGAAAAATAATGTGTTAATCTTATCTCGCTTTGAGTTTTTATGTATTGAATTTACGGATATTGTGCTGCGTTTAAGGTTACCGGTTAGGTTATTACTTGTTCCTGTACTGTACCTCCATATTTTTGAGCATGACTCAGGGAGGATATTGCCATAATTATGTGGCTGAATTTTAATTATTGACTTACAGGAAAATTTAGTATGTCGGTTTCTGGTAAAGTAAAGTTTTTCAACGAAGCTAAAGGCTTTGGTTTCATTGAACAAGAAAATGGTCCTGACGTGTTTGTACATTTCAGCGCAATCACTGGTTCTGGTTTTCGCACTCTTAGCGAAGGTCAAGCAGTGACATTCAGCATCAAGCAAGGTCAAAAAGGCCCTGAAGCTGAGAACGTAGAAGCAGCATAATTTATTATGTGAACCTTCGTTCATCTTGGTGAAACAGTTATCTGTTTCACCATAATTCCCCTTCTTAATATTCCTTATTATTTTATTTTAAAGCCATTAAACATTTTTCAATATACTTCTCTTATGCCTATAAAATCGTCTAACATTTTTTAGCAGCATTGCATTGTACTCAATTCAATATTTACAAAGTTACTCACAAAATCATCCGAGTAAGCAAAGTAAGATTTGAAATATAATAACTTTATTCTTATACGATCATTTTAGTGAATTAAGTAATACCAAACTGCATAAATCTTTGATCAATTTAACGAATTAAATTGCACTATAACGTCGTTAAAAACTTCGTATTTAGAACAACTAGATATAAAAATTTTTGCCTAGTTCTAGCGTGATTTTCTTAACATTAAATAGACCCCATATATAAGCAGGTTGGTTGAAAATTGCTCATGATAGAACAACTATATATTGTAATTTTGTCTTGTTATTAACTATTCCTTTATATCTTTTTTATCAGGTAGTTCTTTATTCATTATTTAGCCTAAACTCTGCTTACTAAGTTTATTAACATACCTATTAAAAATATCCTTGGTACTTTTTAATAGGTGATTTTTAGAGATAGTAAAGCGAATTCACGTGTTAATAGTTAGCCACTTGAGAGAGGTTTATTATTCAAGCTTGAGTTTATTTACTCCTTGTATAATCCTAAGTGCTAGGCTTCATATTGAGTTTGGGTATGTGAATGGATAAAAAATATCTGAGAGATGTTTTATTGTGCGATAGAGTGTTTATTTTTTAAGATAAAAGGTTTTAAATGAGTAAAAAAGTAAAGATATTCTCTGAAAGATAACTTTTTTAATATATGCGTATATTTATTTTTGTTTTTTTTTAGTTAAAATTCAGTTTTATCTAAATGTTGCATTTATGTTTTTTTTTATGAAGGTAATTAATATGAACATACCTGTTCAAAGGCTTTAGTCGCAATGTTAGTGAAGTTGTTGGTTATAATAATGTTAATATTTAAGTGTTAATACTTTAATGTAGCCTTGAGGTGGGATATTTATTTACGTTGATTGGTAAACATCAAGTTGACAGCGCTTATTGCATTTAGCATTATTGGAAGGTTGATATCTATTAAAAGATATCAGGGTTGTTCCCTATGGGGGATAATTAAATTATAAAAGTAACATTACTTAATTGGTTGGGAACTATGTCTGTTAAAATCAGAAAGAGTCTTGTAGCAACTGCGTTGGTTGGCGCATTTGCATTTGCAAGCAGCAATGTGATTGCAGATCCTTTGAATGACGTGCAAAAAGCAGGTCAAAAAATTCAAAAGGCTGCTGTTAAGTCTCAAACTAAAATTGACAATGTATACGGTCAAACTCAAGAGCTAATCGCTGAGTACCGTGGTATTGTTGATGAGACTGAACTTATGAAAGTGTATAACGATCACGTGTCACGTTTGGTTGATAGCCAAAATGCATCGATTGAATCGTTTGATCGTCAAATAGCGACTATTGACGGCACTAAACAAAACGTTGTGCCTTTGATGTATCGCATGATCGATACGCTTGAGCAATTCATCAAAGCGGACGTTCCATTTAATCTAGAAACACGTTTAGCACGTGTAGAAAGACTTCGTGAAATAATGGTCTCTGCGTCTGTAACGACGTCTGAAAAGTTCCGTCAAGTACTTGAAGCATACACAATTGAAACAGCATACAGCTCATTGGTTTCAGCTTCGCAAGGTACACTCGAAGTTGATGGTAAAAGCATTAATGTTGATATTGGTCAACTAGGCCGTATCACTTACGTTGCTCAGTCTTTTGACTTGAAACATGCTTGGGTGTGGGATAACAACACGAAACAGTGGAAAGAATTAGGTGAAGAATACCTAAAACCTGTTAAAGAAGTGATTCGTATGGCGCGTAAGCAAGCGACATTAGAACTTGTTAAACTACCAATTTTTGGCGCGGAGTAATCAATAATGAAGAAACTATTTAAAGGTTTTGCTGTTGCAGCAGTACTAACTGTTTCTGCAGGTACCGCGCTTAATGCACATGCAAATACTGGAGCTCTAGATAAAATTCTTGAGCAAGTTAAGCAAGAGCGTATCTCTGAAGGTAAAATTAACAAGCAACGTGAGCAAGAGTTCTTATCAGAACGTGCTGACAAGCAAGCATTACTTAACAAAGCGAAAAGCCAACTTGCTTCAGAAAAAGCTCGTGGTGTTAGCCTTGCAAAACAGTATGCACAAAACGAAAATACTTTAGCTGAAAAAGAGCAAGCTCTTCAAAGCGCTCAAGGTACTTTAGGTGAAATGTTTGGTGTTGTACGTCGTGCAGCTCAAGACGCTATTGGTTCTATTGAAGCATCACTAGTTAGTGCTGAAAAGCCTGGCCGTGCAGAAATACTACGTTCATTAGCAGCTGCTAAAGAACTTCCAACAGTTCGCGAATTAGAAGAACTTTGGATTTCACTTCAAACTGAGATGACTGAATCAGCTAAAGTTTCAACTTTTGAAACAGAGGTTGCTGGTCTTGATGGTAACCCATCAATGAAAAAAGTAACGCGTATCGGTAACTTTAACTTAGTTACAGATGATGGCTACTTGATTTATTCACCAGAGACAAAGTCTATCCAACCTTTAGGTAAACAGCCTGATAGCTATATTTTAGACGGTATCACAGCGCTTGAGAATACATCATCAGATAGCTACGCTGGTGTTTACATCGATCCGACTCGTGGTGCGATTTTACGTATCAATACTCAAAAAGCGACACTTATGGAATACTTCCATCAAGGTGGCGTAGTTGGTTATATCATCACAGCTTTATTAGGCTTAGGTATGCTAATTACTCTTATTCGCTTTGTTGACCTTACGCTTACTACAAGTAAGATTAAGAGCCAGCTTAAAAATGTTGCTACACCAAATACTAATAACCCACTGGGTCGTATTATTAAAGTGTACCATGATAACAAAGATCAAGATGTTGAAAACCTTGAGCTTAAACTTGATGAGGCTATTCTTCGTGAAACGCCACGCATCGAAGCTGGTATCAATATAATCAAGATTCTTGCTGCAATTGCACCTTTACTAGGTCTTTTAGGTACAGTAATAGGTATGATCTTGACGTTCCAAACGATTACATTGTTCGGTACGGGTGATCCGAAGATCATGGCCGGTAATATCTCTCTAGCACTTGTTACAACAGCGCTGGGTCTAATTGCTGCACTACCACTAATTCTACTTCACGCTTTAGTAGCTGGTCGTAGTAAGTCGGTATTACACATCCTAGATGAGCAAAGCGCGGGTATCGTTGCTACTCACGCGGAGAAGGAGAAAGCCTAATGCTAGTCCTGATGGAGATATGGGAATCTATCAGGGATTTTGTTGGCACAGGCGGCCAGGTTTTATACGTGGTCGCAATGGCACTCTTTCTTATGTGGGTTTTAATGATTGAGCGCTATTGGTTCTTACTTGCAGAGTTTCCTCGCACAGCGAAAGAAATTATAGCAAAGTGGGATGCCCGCCAAGACACTACGTCTTGGTACGCACATAGAATTCGTGAAGCATGGATTTCTGAAGCATCTGAGAAGTTAGATGCGCGTATGTTGTTGATTAAAACATTGGTGGCTGTTTGTCCTTTAATTGGCTTACTGGGTACTGTTACTGGCATGATTTCGGTTTTCGAAACTATGGCTAGTCAAGGTACTGGTAACGCACGTTTAATGGCATCAGGTATTTCAATGGCAACAATACCGACAATGGCTGGAATGGTTGCGGCGTTATCTGGAGTGTTTTTTAGTTCACGTCTTGAGACAAAAGCTAAAATGGTGAAAGCCAAACTTATAGATAGTATGCCTCATCACTAGAGAGAGAATTAAATATGGCACGTAAACAACGTTTTCGTGAAGAAGAAGATGCAGCGGTAGATATGACACCGATGCTTGACATCGTATTTATCATGCTTATTTTCTTTATCGTAACTACATCGTTCGTTAAAGAAGCTGGTATCGAGGTCAATAAACCAAAAGCAGCCCAAGCTACTAAGCAAAAAAATGCAAATATTTTTATTGCGATTCGTAGTAACGGCGAAATCTGGATAGATAAACAGCAAGTTGATGTTGAACGTATTTCAGCAAAGATCGAGAGTTTATTAGCAGAGCAACCTACTGAAGTTGTGATTTTGCAGGCTGATAAAGAAGCAAAACACGGTGTAGTGGTTAAAGTTATGGACCAGATTAAAGCGACGGGTGATAACCTGAGAATTTCAATAGCTGGAGATCAGTAATGATTCGTTTTCTGTTTTCACTGATTGCAGGTGGGGCAGTTACTTTCGGCTTGTTCTACTTCATGGCATTTCTCATCTCTGGTGGGGCTGACCGTAATACGGAACAAAAAGAGCAGATCATAGTCGAAATAATGACGAATCCGCCTGAATCTAAGGTGCAGGAGAGGAAGCGTGTACCGCCTCCGCCTCCGCCACCGCCAAAGCAGCCGCCTAAACCGCAGCCGCCACAGCCGGAGAATAATAATCCAAATCCTGGTGCTATGTCATTTAATATGGGAAGCATTGATGTTGGTAGTTCGGCAGGTGGACTAAGTGGTCCTGGTGCATTTGGACGAGATGGTGATGCGACACCTATCGTTCGTATAGAACCAAAATATCCAACGCAAGCAGCACGTGATGGTAAAGAAGGTTGGGTTCAACTTTCATTCACAATTGATGAGCTAGGTGGAGTAACTGACGTTGAAGTAATTGACGCCGATCCAAAACGTATCTTTGACCGTGAAGCTAAACGTGCATTGCGTAAGTGGAAGTACCGTCCTAAGATCATTGACGGAAAACCACAAAAACAACCAGGTTTACAAGTTCAATTAGACTTTAAACTTAACCAAGGCAACTAAGGAGGCGAGTAATGAGAAATTTTTCTAAAGTAACTGCGCTTGCAATTCTTATGTCTGTGTCGGGTGTTACTTTAAGTGCATCTGTTTTAGCAGCGCCAGATTACGCAAAGATTGAAGAGCGTAAAAAAGCAAAAACTAAAATCATGGGCGAGCGTACTGGTAAAAAAGTAATTAAAGCGTTTGACTTGTACAACGAAGAAAAAATTGACGAAGCAATTGTTTTGCTTAGAGAGATCGAACCTTCGAATGACTTTGATAAAGCGACCGTAAATCGTTACTTAGGTAGCATGTACGCTCAAAAAGAAAAGTATGACGATGCGATTAAATATTCTAAGCAAGCAGTTGCCCCTGATGTTTTGAACTTTGCTGATCAGGAACAAACATTAAAATTGTTAGGTGATTTATTTGCTGGTACTGAAAAGTACAAAGAAGCCAAAAAAGCTTATGTAGCTTGGATGGACTTTACCGGTGAAGAGGACCCTACGGTTTATACACGTATTGCTCAAGCTAACTATCAGTTAGAACAATACCGTGATGTTTTTGAACCAGCAGATAAGGCAATAAAGCTTCAAAAAGAGCCTAACAAAGGCCCTTACCAATTAAAACTTGGCGCATACTTTGAGCTTAAAGATTATGCAAACATGGTTAAAATTGGCGAAGAAATTGTCCGTGTATGGCCTGATGATAAAAAAGCTTGGGTTAGTTTAGGTAAGTATTACCTACAAACTGAAGATTATCAGAAAGGCTTAGCAACGATGGAAGTTGCATACAAGAACGGTTACTTCGAAAATGAAGTTGAGTATAAAGTTTTATCTAACTTTTATTCTTTAAATGAAATCCCTTTTAAAGCAGCTATAACACTTGAAAAGGCCGTTAAAACAGAGAAAGTAAAACGTACTAAGCAGAATGTTAGCGCGATTGCTAGTAATTACCATCGCTCTAAAGATCTAGAAAAAGCTGCTAAGTATTACGAAGAGGCTGCTAAATTTGATGAAGATGCTGAGCTTTACCGCAAAGCTGGTTCATTACTTTTACAATCTGAGAAGTTCAGTGCTGCTGTTGTTCGTTTGAACAAAGCACTAGAATTGGGTTCTGATAAAAAGGGCACAATTTACTCAGATTTAGCTGAAGCGTATTACTATCAAGGTAAGTATAAGCAAGCTCATGCTGCTATTACAAAAGCAATGGACGACCCTCGCACACGTAAGTTTGCAAAAGGTTGGGCTACGTATATTAAAGATAAAGCCGCTCGCAACGGTGTTAAAATTTAACTTTAATTTGTTTTAGCAATTTTTAAAAAGCCCCTCTGGGGCTTTTTTTATTGGAGTTATTATGTATAAAACATTATTTTTGTCATTACTATTGTGCTTGTTTTTAGTTGCGTGCTCTAGGCAGGAGCCGGTCTATAACTCATTTGAAGAAGCGCAAAGCGCTTTAAAAGATTTGAACACTTCACTGGTGCGAACTAATGTTTTAAACAGTGAAAATGTGACTAACGAGCAATTCGTTTTTTCGGATACTTACCTCAATAAACGTCACACTATCTATCAAAGTTTGATGGACATGCAGCTTAAATCAAACCAAATTGCACAGGTTAATTATCTCGTAATTGCGGAGCGCTTTCCCGCACGTTACTTTCCGTGGCCAGCTCAAGTTAATGTATTAACAAATATGCTTAAGCAGGATAGCTCAGATAAAGGGACTGACAATATTGTCACTTGGCTTAAACTAAATCAAAGCACATTAAACAACGCTAGACAAAGCAATTTAAAGTTAAATAAAGTAGAACTACAGCTGCTGAAAAGCTATCTATTGGGTGCGATTGACAGTTATGGTATTCAACCCGCTCTTAAAAGTCATATAAGGGCTTTTAGCGATTATTTGGCTAATTACAAGCCTCGTGGTAGCCTGGGTTTAAGAGGGTTACCTAATGGGACTGAGTGGTATCAAAGTAAACTTAACTATTTTAGTGGCGAAGTTCATTCACCGCTCGAATGGGTCACTCTTGTTAATGAACAAATAAAGCACTTAAGCATAGTAGCGTTTGAATACACATTATCGGTTTCTCATCAAACATCGTTTTTAGTTCAGTATTTGTCAGATGAGCAGCCAATTGAGGGGCTTGATTGGCAGTCTGCCTATCAAGATTTACCTACGATGGCGAGCAACATGAGTATGTCTGATAAAGATAAAATGCTTATGCTTGCAATGATGGAATCAGATATTGGTGTTCACTATCATGCTTGGACTTTACCACAAGCAAAAGTGAATCTAATGAAACGCCTAGAAATAACCCAACAAGAGGCTCAGTATTTAGTTGAAGATATAATACTCTACCCTGGGCAATCATTTAGCTTTATTAAAAAAATTATGCAGTCAAATCAAAATTTACTTGGATTCAAATAGTAAGTACATAACTTGAATGGATAGAAAAAGTGCTCAGTTGAATATAGACTGTTCGCTTTTTCTGCGACAAGATATATAACAATGAAAATATATAAACAACTGACCCACGCCGCCAAATTTATGCCTTAAAGAATACAGGGTTGAGTTCAAATAAAATGGCTATCCATCAATCTACGGTTTGTCGAAAGCTTTATCGCAACATAGGGAGGCGTGGTTACCCTTTAAAACACGCTATACTTATCTGCCCGTAAACACCACCAACACGATTATTATCAATTGATAGTAAAATAAAAATGGAGTCCTGAGAAAATATCTGTTGGTTCAAGACTGATGGTAATCTCCATATGAGCGATAAATTAGCAAATTGGGCGTTAGATAATAATATTGAATTACGGTTTACTCAGCTTGGTAAACCTTAATATTTACAATGATATTAGTGATTTATAAGATAGAACCACAGATTGATTATGGACATATAACAACGAACGGTTTAGCAATGGTCTAGGCGCAATAACACCGATAAAAACTTAGCTATGACAAAGCTGATATTCTACTGCAAGCAGCCATTAAAATTGGAAGATTTCCGGTACGCTAAAACAATAAGAACGTAAAAGTAATATTATTAATAATTGTCATTTCTATGTAACAATTGAGTAGAAAAGTTATCACTATTTCGCTATTATATTTAAGAGGTATAAGCTGAGACTTTCATTAGGTTGTTTCGACGTAGACCAGTTTTTGTGATGCCATTATTTAGTGTCATGGTAATTAACTTTAGACTAGGGCATTTAAAGGGTTAAGCTATGTTAGAGCAAATGCTATTAAATAAGTTAAATAGTAAAGAAAAATTAAATGATGAATCATTTGAATATAAAAGTATTTTTTTTAGTTCTGTAGCACCCGATCCAACCAATGGAAGGTTTTTACCGTCGATTTTTATAGGTGATGAGCACGCTAAGCTATTTGTTGCACGTAAATTAAGTAAAGGGCAACTTATCAAGTTGTATCACGCTGAAGATCATGTTCTGATTGGTAAATCAGTGATTATAAATTGTATTACGCGAAGTAACGAAGACAGAAAGCGAGCCTCACAAACGATAAATTCAATCATTGAATTAGGAGACAACATTTCAGTATCTGAAATGATACAAGTTCCAACAGTGTTTCCATTTGAAGATGGAAAATATCAAATTTTAACTGGACATAGACGATTTTTTGCATTGGTATATGCCAAAGGCTATGGAGCGGTTGCTCAGTTCAAAGTTTATGATACAAAGCCGCTATTGACAAAGGTAAAGCAGTTTCAAGAAAATGCAAGTAGAGAAGACTTACCTCAATATGGAAAGCTACAAGCTTTTTTAAATGCCCGTATTGAAATTGATACTCTTAATAAAGTTAGGGCATTATCTGGTATGTCACGATTAACTATAAGAGAAATAGTTTCAACCCTTGGTATTTCAATGGGTGCATATGATAATTACAATGTACTTGTTCGCTATCCATCAGTGACTATAGCCTATGAAAATGGCTGCAGTTATTCATTTATAAAAATGAAAAAACTTATACTATCGATAGAGAGTAATTATAAAACACAACACTTAAAATCAACCCTTGATGTACTTGATAAAAAAGCAATTTCGAAATTGATTGAACAGCAGATACAAGGGATTAGAACGTTATCAGAAAAAGTTCTGCCTTCATTTACTATTCAATCATTAAACTCCCAGAGTGGATTAAAAAAGCTATTAACTCAGGATGTTACTAAAATGGATATTAACGTGGATTGGGATACACTGGATTGGAAGGATAAAAAATCAGTAAGTGCTGCGTTAAATAAATTGGTGGATTACCTCAATAAAGTTTAAAAAGAATAAGGTAATCAATTCCCCGAAAAATAATAGAAGTCAAATGTAGAGTTTTCTCTTATTGTAAATATAGAGAAAATTATGAAAAAAATCATATTTTACTAACAGCCACATCTTCGCTATTTTAAAGCAAGCATTATGCGTCCTGCCTATTTCTGAGTTATTTTGTGAACATGGTATGTGTAGCTTAACCTTTTATAAATGAGATGCTGAGTGTGGTGGCATAGATGTGTCTTTAATGACGAGAATGAAAGAGCTTGCAGATCAAAACCGGCGCTAAAAAAAGATGTGTGCTTGGGAGCGCCTTAAGGCCGGAGTATTCAGGGAGCCATGGCAATAAAGTGGTAAAGACTTCTTAGCGAAAGCAACTTGTACATGAAGTCGTTAATACTCAAAAAATGAGTATTTCGTTAGTATGCCGTACGTTTATGCTAAGTGAAGCGTGTTGTCGATATTCGTCAAAGCTGAGTAATGAAAACCTTAGATAGCCGATTTGTTACTAGGAGCTGTTGATCTTTGCTGTATATAAATTGTTCACGCATGCACTGGCAGCCACATCATCAAAAAACTAAGCGTAACCATACTTGAATAATTACGCGATAACTTATCGTATCTTGTTGCTATCGCTCGATAATTTTTAATTCTACCAAACTTTTTGCATGAACGATATCGTTTACTTGTCCTTGTGAAAGCTCAAAGTAAACAGGTAAGCCGCCGCTATCTACCGCTAAATGGATCTTGGTTGAGTTGCCTCCTCGGCTTTTCCCTATGTCTTCGGTCGCTGAAGAAGCTGCCCCCGTTCCATGTTGATGAGCACTGATAATACTCCCATCTATAAAGAGCCATTCGACGTCTTCAGAATCCACTAATGTATTGAAAGCATGAGATAAAACCCCTTTGCTTGACCATAGGTTAAATCGTCGAAAGACCTTGCTCCAGCACCCAAATTATTTTGGTAAATCACGCCATGGCAAACCTGTTCGCATCCGATAGAGTATTCCTTCCATCGTTATTCGATGTGCAGGCTTATCATAAATTCTCCCTGAACTTAACATTGCTTTGTACAGGATTTCCCAACGTTCATCTGTTAACATTAGCTTTGGCATAGTGAGTCGCTATTTTTTGTTTTTGGCGAAGTAAATTATACCTGCTCACTATGCTGTTTAAAAAGTATACTTGAAAGATCAACAGCCCCTAGAGCCTGTTGACCTTTCAGGATTAAAATTTGTTCTATCTAGGGGCGATTTAATCGCGACGCGAGGTTTATAACCTAGTGGGCTCGGTAACTGCTCCTGCGTTACTCTAATGGCTTACATCCTTGTAAGAATAAGTAAAAACCGAGCAACAAAGAGTCAATCGTCTCTAGAAAGAACTCAAAGGGCCGCGCATGTTTGCATTTATGCTGCGTTATCGCTTATTTATGGGGAATAACCACACTACATAGGGCCTGCCTTGCCTAAATACCAAACAGTCTGCTGTAAAATCAATCACGAAAGGTCAACACACCCTAGGCCTCAGCGAATGGCAGCGTAATTTGGGGGTTGGCCTATGCTTTTTATATTTACGCAATGGAAAGGCTATACATTGAACCATAAGTGGGTTCAAAGTATTTACTGTGAACTCGAATTAAATCTCAGTATAAAACCAAATAAACGATTAAAGAGCGAAAAGCCAGAGCCACTATCAGTACCTAAATTTATTATCGAATGCTGAACAATTCTCAGATGGCAGAGCGTTTCATTTATTTAATGTAATTGATAATTTTAACCGAGAAAGACTGGTGATTGACGTTGATTTATCATTGCCAGTCGAGCATATTATTCGTTTATTAAATCAAGTTATAGAATAGCGGGGAGACCTAAAGCCATCAGATGTGATAATCAGGCTGAATATATTAGTCATAAATTAACTGACTAGGCACGAGGTAATTATATTAAATTACAGTTTATTCAACCTAGAAACTCACAGCAAAATGCCTATATAGAGCGTTTTAATCGGACAGTGCGTTATGATTGGTTAAGTCACTATACCTACAGTGATATTAGTGAGTTACAAGGTAAAGCCACAGAGTTATTATGGCCTTATAATGATGAAAGATCTAACATCGGGTTAGGCGGTATTATACCAATACAAAAGTTGAAGCAATTACATGACAGAGATTTTACTACTAACCCTCATTAAAAATGTGATACTACCATAAGTATTGTGAGTGTTTTAAACGATAACCACACTTACCTGTGTTGCGATGAAGCTCTCGACAAACCGTGGATCAGCTTATATTTACCTGACTACTTTTTTATCCATTCTATTTTAGTTGGAAAATAAAGCGCATAATGGAATAGTCTCTTCAGTTATGAACATGCATGAAAATATTTGTTTTTCTTTATCAATTATGGAATTATTTTTTTGTAAAAAAATGTAGCTAAAAGGTTTTTATTATACGTATAATAAGAAAGCATTTTGTAAACTATTTATAACATGGACTAGTAAGATGGGTAATGACGCATTAACGGAACTTAGCACTCTTTTAAATTTGCAAGAGATAACATCAGAAAACATTGATGTACATTTGATACATCATATTTTTAAGATAGCATATGACTTTGGCAATAAAGATGGTTGTAATGGTATTTATGTTTGCCCTTCATCTTCTTTTACTTTACTAAATGAGCGCAAAGTAGTTTGTAAGTAGAATTTAATATATCTATATTTTTTCTTGTTAATCATTAGCTGTAATTTATATTTATTAGATGCCTATTATAAAGAGAATATGTAATGTTCTTGACATATAACAAAGTTAAAGTTAGTTCTAAATAATTTACTTCACACGTAAAAATATTCTTGTCGTAATTTATAAATATGGTTTAGCCAAGTTCTAAAAGGCAATATGTTGTTCTAGTTTAATTTAGCGAACCAATTGAAATCTAATATGTTTTAGATGCAGACCCTTATAATCTGTAGTATGTAATGTTTGTTAATAAATATCTATTTTTCATAGGCATAGGCCTGTTTGTCAGCTATGTTTCCTCATTAACTTGACTGCACAAAAGCGATAATATGAAACAGGTTTTTTTAGAGCTCGGAGAGAAAGGAATAAAGCTTACTGTTGATGAACAAGGTAAATTATTGGTCAGGGGTAAAATTAAGTTTTTAACAGAAGAAGAAAAAGTTTTTTTAAAGAATAATAAATCGGAAATTATTAGTACTATCAAAAATAATCTTGTTGTTGTACCAGACAAACAACCTCAAGTTATTCCGGAGCGCTTAGGTTTAAACTCTGGTGTTCTGTCATTTTCTCAGCGCCGTTTGTGGTTTATTGATAAATTACAACAAGACTCTAGTGAGTATAATATTCCTATTGCCTTTAATGTTAAAGGGCACCTAAATATTACGCTTGTTGAAAAAACACTAAATGATGTAATTAAACGGCATCAAATATTAAGAACTATTTATCAGGACTATCAAGGTGAGCCGCTCCAAAAAGTTCTGACAGATATCCAATTAACTATAGATTATAAAGATTTTTGTGATATCGAATCACAGTACGAAACCGTGCAAGCGTACTTATGTGAAGAAGCAATTAGAGCATTTGATTTAAGCCAAGATTTAATGATTCGCGCTAGTTATGTTGCCTTAGATAATAAAGAAGTAAGTAGCAATGGTATTTTAACTTTTAATGTTCATCATATCGCTGCAGATGGCTGGTCTATGGATGTTTTAACTAGAGAGTTCTTTGTTATTTATCAGGCTTTTGAACAAGGCTTATCATCACCGCTTATTGATTTGCCAATACAATATTTAGACTTTGCCCATTGGCAACAAAATGAATTTAAACAACATCGACTGCAGTATCAGTTAGATTATTGGCAACGGCAATTACACGAAGCGCCTGTGCTACATCAATTATCTTTAGACAATGATAGACCAGCTGAAAAACAATATAAAGGCGATTTAGTTTCTACCGTACTAGATGAAAATATTGCTGAAAAACTATTGCAATTCGCAAAGCTTTGTCAATTAACGCCATTTATGCTACTTCATGCTGCACTGACATTGGTACTTAGTCGCCATAGTGGTAGTGATGATATTATTATCGGTAGTCCAGTTGCAAATCGCAGAGAAGCAACTCTTGAACCACTGATTGGCTTTTTTGTTAATACACTGGTGTTCAGGGTTAATACTGGGCATACCCATCTTCTTACATACTTTAAGCATCTCAGACAGGTACATTTGGAGGCACAAGATAATCAAGATGTTCCATTTGAGCAATTAGTAGAAGCGCTAAATGTACCAAGAAATAATGCTCATAGCCCATTATTTCAGATTTTACTCACAACCAATAATCAATTTGTAGCACATAAAGATGAAAAGCAACAATTGAAACTGGGAAATGCCTATTTGCAGCCAATGAGTGAGGTAAATCTCACGACTAAATTCGATCTTGATATTCACATGGCATTAAATAGTGATGGTGCCTCTACAGCTTGGACCTACGACGTATCTTTGTTTAACAAAGCACATATAGAACAGCTAAATCAACATTTATTGTCTGTGTTAGTGTCGTTTGCAGATATGGCTGATTTTGCGTCTGAAAAATTACAAAAGGTACCTATATCCGCTGTAAGAATGTTTAGCTCGGAGGAGAATAATTTAGCAGCTAAAATAGCGATAGGGCCACAGCTACCTCTTAACTTCACATCTATGCATGGTATGTTTGAACATCAGGTAATGATTAATCCTCAGAAAGTTGCATTAAAGAAAAATGATATTGAATTCACTTTTCAGACTCTTAATGAACGAGCGGACACTATAGCTGATATTTTAATTGCTAATTATGGAGTAACTAAAGGACAGCCAATAGGTTTATATGGTGAACGTTCACAATCTACAATTTGTGCAGTTTTAGCAATATTAAAAGCCGGAGCTGTTTATGTTGCCTTAGATCGTACTGCTCCGGCTGATAGATTAAGTTATATTGTTGATGAGCTAAATTTAGCATTAATATTGTGTAATTCAAGTGCGGATTGTCCAGGAAATTCGATTTCATTAGCTGTCATGGGGCTTGATATCCTCGAGAATGAAAATATTAACCATATAAACGTTAAGCGGCCCGAAATAACGATAGCCGATGCTGCTTATATCCTTTATACGTCAGGCTCTACAGGACGTCCAAAAGGAGTGTGCCAAAAGCATGGCACATTGGTAAATTTGGCTAGGCATCAAGCTGAGATTGATGGCATCACTCAAGCGTATAATACATTACAATTTACACCATTAACGTTTGATGTATCAGCTCAAGAATTGGCAACTAGCTGGCTGACAGGGAGTTGTTTAACATTAATTTCTCAACAGCAAAAAGATCAGTTGGAGTATTTGGCTGAGTTGTTATATCAGCAAAATATTGAACGCTTATTTGTGCCTCCAGCTGTGCTTGATTTAATTACTGAGCATGTCAATACGACAGGTAATGGTTTACCTTGTTTAAAAGAGGTGTTTGTCGCTGGTGATGTGTTTAAAATGACCAAAAATATCCAACAGTTTTTGATTACTCATCAACAATGCAAACTGTATAATCATTACGGTCCTACAGAGACTCATGTCGCAAGTACTTATCGAGTATTAGTTGAAGATTCAGGTGATATAAGTATTGGTAGATCGATTGCTAATACTTGTTGTTATGTTTTGAGTTCAGGATTAACTCCAGTACCATTAGGATGTGTCGGAGAGTTGTATATTGCTGGTCAAGGCGTTGCTCTTGGTTATGTAAATAATCAGAAACTGACCAATGAGAGCTTTATTTACTCTGAGTTATATGATGAGGTTTTATATAAGACAGGTGACTTAGTTCGTTATAATAGTGATGGTCGTCTAAATTTTATTGGACGAGTTGATAATCAAGTTAAAATTCGCGGATTTAGAATTGAATTGGGTGAAGTAGTTCATGCGATTGAAGCGTTGGAAAATGTTGATTCTGTTATAGCAGAGGTTAATGAAGTAACTGGAAATAAACAACTAGTAGCATATGTTCGTCCTTGTCTCACATGTGAGACAGAGGCAAAAGAGCATGCTCTAATAGAAACAATAAAGGTTACACTTAAAGATTCACTACCTGGGTATATGATTCCGAGCGTATTCGCTGTAATTGCTGAATGGCCGTTGACTAGTAATGGTAAATTAGACAAAAGTGCTTTACCCCCTGTCGTTTCTATCCAATCAAATCGTAATTTAGTTGCACCTGATACTGATACAGAATGGCAGCTTGCTAAGATCTGGTCTCGTCTGCTCAATATTGAGTTGCCACAGTTATCTACAACAGATGATTTTTTTGAGATGGGTGGTCATTCACTGTTATCGGTGCGATTGGTATCAGAAATCCGCGAGCTGTTAAGTGTTGAAGTGACGGTAAAGCAAATTTTTTCGTCGAGTACAATTAAGCAATTAGCTTACCTGATTGGTTGTAGCAGTAAAGTAGTGAGGCCTCAAATTTTATCGCAGAGTCGTGAACAGAATGAATTTGATTTGTCTTTTGCACAGCAAAGGTTATGGTTTATAGATCAGTTTCAGGGTGGATCTCCACAATATAATATGCCGATGGCGTTTCAGATAGAAGGCTCATTTGACCTAATTAGTGCAGAGCAGGTTTTGACAGCAATAGTTAGACGGCACGAAGTGCTTAGGACCGTTTATCGAGAAAGTGAAAGTGGGCCAAAACAATACATTCTGCCAGCACAACCATTTATCATTCAGCGCCTAGATTTTGGTCATTTGGCTCAACAATCTCAGTCACTAGTTAAACAACAACTATTAGAGGATGCACAAACTCCTTTTGATTTATCGGCCGACTTAATGCTAAAGGCAAGCTATATCTCTTTATCTGAAGCTCGAGGAGTATTAATGCTTAATATGCATCATATTGCATCGGATGGCTGGTCGTTAAATCAGCTAAAACGTGAGTTCTTTATTTTATATCATGCATTCATAGAAGGTAAACCAAGTCCTCTTAACGAATTGTCCATCCAGTATGCTGATTTTTCTCAGTGGCAACGTAATTGGTTGCAAGGTACAGTGTTGCAACAGCAGTTGGATTACTGGCAAACTAAATTAAATAGTGTACCAAGTGTTCACAGTGTGCCACTAGACTTCCCCAGACCAGCAGAGAAGCAATATTCAGGTGCTATGGTAATGAGCCGTGTGCCTTTGCAGGAGGCTCAGCAACTGTGCAAAATGGCTACAGATTATCAAATGACTCCGTTTATGTTACTGCATGCGGCATTAGCATTGACCATTAGTCGTTATAGTAATACATTTGATATTGTTATAGGTACGCCTGTGGCCAACAGAATGCAAGTTGAAGTTGAACCTTTGATCGGATTTTTTGTTAATATCTTGGCACTTAGGGTGGATACTGAGCAAGCGTCGTTTGATACTTATTTAACGCATGTTAGAGAGACCCATTTAGACGCTCAAAGCCATCAAGACTTACCATTTGAGCAATTAGTTGATGCGTTACAAGTACCTAGAAGTGAGGCACTTGCACCACTTTGTCAATTGATGGCTTCTTTTACTGGCCAACTAGATAAGCAAGATTACACTATTCCCATTTTACCTAACCTTCAATTAACGCCATTACTGGCTGATGCTTGTATAGCAAAATTTGATATCGAAGTTGAGTTCTCTCTCTTAGAAGACGGATTACAAATTAATTGGATTTATGATCAATCATTGTTTACCCACTCACATATAGAGGAATTAAGTCAGCATCTTAATTTGTTAGTAGAACGCCTGGGGCAAGGCGATATAGCACATATAAATAAGCAGACACCGATAGAGCTAAATGTAGTGCCAAATGAGTTAAGTGATTATTTGGTTAAAGCTTTGAATAATAATGCTTGTGAGTATGAACGTGCTTTATGTATACATGAACTTTTTGAGCAGCAAGTCCACCTTGCTCCGGAACAAATTGCATTGGTATATCAGCAGCAACAATTGAGTTATAAGCAACTCAATTGTAAGGCTAATCAACTTGCCCATTATTTGCTTGATCATAGTACTGTTAAGTCTGATATTTTAATTGGAATATGTTTAGATCGGTCACTCGAAATGATTATTGCTACTTTAGCAGTACTTAAAGCTGGTGGGGCGTATGTGCCATTAGATCCTAGTTACCCTAAAGCACGATTAGACTATATGCTAAAGGATTCTGGTATAACAACCATTATTACAAAAAAATCGACCACTAATGAAATCGATCTTGTAGGATACCAAGCTATAAATATAGATGAACTATTTTCGCCAAAAGATGTGTTATTCACGCAATATAGTGATGAAAATATAGCAGTTACACAATTGGAGCTGTCATCTACGGACTTAGCATATGAAATTTATACTTCAGGGTCCACAGGAAAACCTAAAGGAGTGTTACTTGAGCATCGGGGGATCGTGAATTTAGCAAAAAATCAACGCGTTGCTTTTAACATTGAACCTAGCTGTAAAGTATTACATTTTGCTTCTATGAGCTTTGATGCTGGTACATGGGAATATGCTATGGCGTTATTAAATGGTGCTACCTTAGTGATTACTGATAAAGACCAGCGTATATCACCTGAGGCTATTGGTAATTTACTATATGATGCAAAAATAACACATGTGACCTTGCCTCCTGCTTTTCTTGCAATGATGAATTTTAGGTCTGATCTGGCACTACAAGGGCTTATTGTGGCTGGTGAAGCATGTGATCCTGAATTAGTTGACCTTTGGTCTGAAAAATACCCCTTTTATAATGCTTATGGACCAACAGAAGCATCAGTGTGTTGTTCGTATCAAAGACTTTATCCTGGAATGAAAATAACGATTGGTAAACCGTTACATAATGTGAGTTTGTATGTTTTGGATAAATACCTTGAATTGGTACCGCCTGGTGTTATTGGTGAGCTACATATTGGTGGTGACGGTCTTGCTCGCGGTTATCATCAGCGTCCAGAAATGACAGCCGAAAAGTTTATCATTAACCCATATTATAATTTAACTGGGCATCGCGATAGTGAGCTTATTTATAAAACAGGTGATCTGGCAAAAATACTGCCGGATGGTAATATTGAATTTGTTGGACGTATTGATGCACAAGTTAAAATACGTGGTTTCAGGATTGAATTAAGTGAAATTGAAGCGCAACTTAGTCAATGTAACGAGTTGGATTCGGCACTAGTGGTAGTAAAAGAGGCCAAAAATGGCACTAAATTTTTGGTTGCTTATATTAACCCCAAAGATATATCACAGTCACTTTCATTGGCCGAGTTGACTTTTGCAGTGCAGACGCAGCTTTCAGTCAATTTACCTGATTATATGGTGCCCACATCCTTTATTAAAATAGACAGCTGGCCATTGACTGCAAATGGTAAAGTGGACAAAAAAGCATTACCAGAATTAGTTGGTGATTCAGCGCAATTAGTATACATAAAACCTGAAACAGTAACAGAGCAAACAATGGTTGATTTATGGTCCGAGTTATTGGGTATCGCACCAGAAGAAATAGGGTGCAATGCTAAATTCTTTGAAATGGGAGGCAATTCAATTTTGATAACCAGATTAGAAACTTTGATCCGTAATCAATTTTCGGTTGAGTTCTCTATAAAAGAGCTATTCGCTATAACGGTATTAAAGGATCAGTCATTGCATATTGATTATCTTTTAAGTCGTTTATCTTATCAAGCAACAGATAACGAAGAAGGGTTTGAGGAAACGGATTGGTAAGTCAACCCATCTATTTATCATAACAGCCAAGAATACCTTTATTGAATGTCAAATAACGATACATTTTTATGGGTAAAAGCAGGATGTGGTTCAACAGGTTTCTGCTTTTGCAATTAAGAGAATTTAACAAATATAAATTAGAGTTAGTCAGTCATTATGGAAAATATCAAACAACTGCTAGTTGAGCTTGAAAGAGCTGGGATCAGGCTATACCTTGAAAACGAAAAGTTAAAATCAAAGGCAAAGAATGGTGCTATTACAGCAGATATTGCAGCAAAAATTAAAAATAATAAAATGGCCATTATTGATACTTTAGAAAAATTGAGTAAAGTCCATTCTGTTAGTCAGCTGACTGTTAGAGAAAATAAGACAAACTATCCGATCTCTTTTGCGCAACAGCGTCTATACACCTTAGATCAGATCCAAGGTGGTTCGATTGAATATCATATGCCGATGGCATTTAAACTATCTGGTGATGTTGATATTTCCATATTAGAACGTGTATTTACTAAAATTGTTGAGCGACACCAAGTGCTCCGAGCTATATTTTGTCAAAATGAAAAAGGACTAGTGCAGACTTTACGTGAGGTCCAAGATTTTGCTATCAAACACGTACAGTCTAACATTGATGATGAGAAGTTACAGAAACAAAGTATAGCTGAATTTGTTACCAGTGAGTCGAAAGAAACTTTTAACCTGGAAAAAGATTTTATGATCCGAGTCAGTTATCTGACTTTACCCGATGATAAAATACAGCAAGGTGTTTTGTTTATTAATATGCATCATATAGCAACGGATGGGTGGTCAATGGAGATACTGCTCAGAGAGTTCTTTACTTTGTACCAAGCTTATAGTGCTGGTAAAACCAATCCACTGACTAAATTAAAAATTCAATATAGTGATTATGCTCAATGGCAAAGGGATTGGTTACAAGGTGAAATACTTGAGTCGCAAAAGACTTATTGGCAACAGCAATTAGCTGATTTACCTATAGTGCATAGCTTACCTCTTGATTTTCCGAGGGCTGAGATTAAATCTTATGATGGGGCATTAGTTTTTCGAGAATTCCCCGCAGATCTTTGCATAAAATTACAGGCACTGGCTAAACGTTTTTCGCTGACTCCATTTATGTTGATGCATGGTGCGCTGGCATTAGTGCTTTCTCGTAATAGCAATAACCATGATATTGTCATTGGTACGCCAGTTGCCAATCGCAGACAATTGGAACTAGAATCACTAATTGGGTTTTTTGTTAATACTTTATTGCTAAGGCTTAATGTTAGCAACCAATCACTTCAAGATTTTTTTGAGCAACTTAGGCAGGTGCATCTAGATGCACAATCGCATCAAGATTTACCTTTTGAAAAGCTGGTTGAAATATTAAAGGTACCTCGTAGTACTGCGCATAGCCCACTATTTCAGATCATGTTAACGACTAATTCAGACTATGGTGTTACTCACAAAGATAATGGTGACACGGATCTAGCTGGAGTAACTATTTCACCACTTCATGGTGAAGAAATATTTACTAAATACGATCTGGATATCAATGCGACCTTAAGTGAGCAAGGAGGGATGATAGAGTGGACTTATGATGTGGCTTTATTTTCTCATGGTCACATCGAAAGTTTGGCTGATCATTTACAAAATACTTTACAGTTTTTAGCTGATTGGGATGAAAGTAAAAATTGTACAACGGCCTCGGTCGAAATGTTGACTCAGCGGGAATTGATTCAGCTAAATAAATTTAATGATAATAAAGTGAGTTATGCCAATGACTTATGTATTCATGAGTTATTTGAGATCCAGGCAGCAGCTAACCCTGAAAGTATCGCACTACACTTTGCTGGACAGTCACTTACTTATAAAGCGTTAAATATCAAGGCAAATCAACTTGCCCATTATCTTCGTTTTGAACATAATATTGGCCCTGAACGTGCAGTCGGTTTGTGCGTTGAACGTTCGCTAGAAATGGTTATTGCCATGATGGCAATCCTTAAAGCAGGCGGAGCATATGTACCGTTAGATCCAGATTATCCTGAAGCGCGTTTGGCCTATTTGATTGATGATGCATCATTATCCGTGGTGTTGAGTCAACGTGAAGTAATGGCCAAAGTGACATTACCAGAAGCGAATATGGTCATGCTGGATGGACTGATAGGATTATCTGATAGTAAGTATTCGTGTTATTCACAGAGTAATTTAAGCCGAGATGAAAGTGGTGTAAATGAAACTAATTTGGCATACCTTATTTATACATCCGGTTCAACAGGAAATCCTAAAGGCGTAATGATAGAGCACCGTAATACGGTGGCAATGTTACACTGGGCTAAACAAGCATTTAATGATTTTGAGTTGGAAAAAGTACTTGCCTCAACATCGTTAAATTTTGACCTTTCAGTATTCGAAATTTTCTTGCCGTTATGTTTTGGTTATCAAAGTGTGATTGTGAAAAATGCTTTGGCATTGACCGAGCAAAAACTTGATATAAGTATGATTAATACAGTTCCTTCAGCGATGAAAGCTCTGCTGGAGGCAAATGCGTTACCCGACAGCTTAAAAGTGGTTAACCTCGCTGGTGAACCGTTAACTGCGCAACAAGTTAACTTGATTTTCGATATTTTGCCAGGTGTTGCAGTTTGTAACCTTTATGGACCTTCTGAAGATACTACTTACTCGACTTATGCTAGATTTACTTCACATCTAAACCGAGTGCCAGATATTGGCAAAGTGATTACCAATAGTCAGGCATATATTCTTGGTTTTACTCAGGAAAGGTTACCAATTGGCAGTATCGGTGAACTCTATTTAGGTGGTGCAGGTGTTGCTCGAGGTTATTTAAATCGTCATGAACTAACAAGTGATAGTTTTATTAATAATCCTTACTATAAAGAAAAGGGTGTTAATAATAGTCCGCGTTTGTACCGCACAGGAGATCTAGTACGCTATTGCGACAATGGCTGTTTAGAGTTTATTGGTCGTATGGATGATCAGGTTAAGCTACGTGGTTTTCGAATTGAATTGGGAGAAATTGAACATCGTCTTAACCAACTAACAGAAATAACAACGTCGTTAGTTGTTACTCGAACATTACTAAGTGGTGGACAACAATTAGTCGCTTATATACAGCCCTGTCTCACGTATGAGACAACGATAGATGAAGAAAATGAATGTTTTTTTCTGGTGAAAATTAAACAAACTATTAGTGCTAACATACCGAGTCATATGGTACCTAATCAGTTTGTGTTAATGGCTCAATGGCCATTAACACCGAATGGTAAAATAGATAAAAAATTATTGCCTGCGCCGAATAGCGATCTTTCAACACAAGAATATATTGCGCCTGAAAATGAAGTTGAACTTCTTCTAACTCTACTTTGGGCTGAGCTATTAGAACTCAAAAGTGAAAAAATAAGTACCACTGCAAATTTCTTTGAGTTGGGTGGCCATTCATTATTGATCATGCAATTAATCTCAAAACTTCAACAACATAACTTGATTTGTTCAGCTCAGCGTTTGTTTCAGGCTGAAAGTTTAGCAATGATGGCGGAAGAGATCTCAACTTCAATTTGTTCGCAAGATAAATATCAGATACCGGATAGTATGATCCCCGAAAACTGTGAAAATATTACGCCTGCAATGCTTCCGCTGGTTGAGCTGTCACAAAATGAAATTGAGCAAATAGCGGCGAACGTAAACGGTAATATGACTAACATCCAAGACATTTATCCATTAGCACCACTGCAAGAAGGTGTATTGTTTGTCCATACAATTAACCCTAGTCAAGACCCGTATGTAACGACAGCAAGCTTTGTTTTTGGTGATGTCGAAGCCCTAAATCATTTTGAAACACAGATTGGCTGGTTAATAGATCGACACGATGTTTTAAGAACGGCCATCTTATGGCGTGGTCGTCAACAAGCGTTACAATTAGTTCAGCGACACGCTCAGTTACCTGTAATTAAATTAGATTTGCGTGGCCCAGATTTAAAAACTGCTTTTGAAAATTATGTTACACAAGGGCCCCATGGGTTTGATTTGGAAACGGCACCTTTGATCCAACTCGCCATTACTGAGGCGGATGAGCAGGGACATTACTTTGCATTACTAAAGTT
>NZ_JBISHA010000019.1:0-449445 GCF_045064135.1 Pseudoalteromonas sp. Ld19
TGACGATTTAGGTTGCAAAGGAAAGGTGTATAAGACAGGCGATTTGGTGCGTTATGGCAAGGATGGGTTAATAGAGTATGTTGGGCGTGTTGACGATCAAATAAAAATCCGTGGATTTAGAGTTGAACCTGGAGAAGTACAGCGACAGCTAGAGATTTTAGATGGCGTTGCACGCTCTTTAGTTATAGTGACGTCACAGGAAGAGCTTGGTAAGAAGTTGATCGCTTATGTTGAGTTAAAAGAAAGTGTTGATGAAAAAGATGAGCATACGAAAGCATTGAGTTTAAGTTCTGCTTTATCGGCTAAACTTCCTAGCTATATGGTTCCCGTAACATTTGTTTTTGTCTGCCAATGGCCTTTAACAGTCAATGGTAAGGTGGATAAAAAGGCATTACCAATACCTAGTTTGAATAATGTAAAAAACGACTACCTTGCTCCAAATAGTGAGATTGAATGTGCTCTTGTCGAAATTGTCGCGCGATTGGTTGGTTTGCCTTTTGAAAAAATAAGCATGTCGGACAATTTTTTTGATTTAGGTGGTCATTCATTAATGCTTATGAGGTTGCTAAGTGAGATAAAAGATAAATGGCATGTTCAATTGAATATTAGTGAAATGTTTGACTGTCAATATTTATCTGAACTTGCAGAACTATTGCTTTTAAAAACAAAGTTATTAGAGGCGTTTGATACTACTGACGTGGAAGATAGTGAAGAAGTCATAGAAATTTAAAGTGGCTAAAAGTAGCCTTTATATAACTAATCCGGTTAAGAAGTTAACTAGAGGTTTTTGAAGATAAACTTTCAGCTGTATGTTTTATTTTCAAATAAAATAGTGCCTGTTATATGGTTAATTCCTATAGGTAGGTATATAAAGACATAAAGATCAAGCATGTGCTGCCGAAATATTGTTATTAAAGACAAATTTCATTTTGTATAGGCTTGATCGTGAGTTATTCACTGAAATTTGACTCACTTTTATGTAACTTATTTGTTTAAAAAAATTCAATCTAATATAACAAGGTTTCTTTAGTACAAGGATATCATTCAGTGTTGAAGTTAATTTTATAGTGGTCTTATTTAAGAAAATTTATTTTTACTACTACTTGATATTGAATTAACTGGATTGAAATAAGTGGGTACAATTTTTAACAATTACAAACTTTTTTGTCTAACAAAGCTATGCTAATATTTTTGTATATATTCAGTTAAGACGGAAGTTTTTAAAGGTTATTATTATATTTTTATATTCGTATTCAAATAGTTAAGATTAAAATGGAAATCAATGGAGTTTATTATGAACAATGGAATTAGTAAGGAGATTGTGATGAGTAAAAGTAATAAAAAAATTGGTATAGTGATAGCCCTAGCAGCCGCATTAAGTGGATGTGGTGAAACTTCTGATGAGCTTGATGACAAATTAACACATAATGCAAAAATAACATTTATTAATTCACTGAATTATATGGCTGATTTCTATCTTGATAAGAGGAGTATAAGCACAGGTTATAGTGGTCTATTTGATAATGATAATGCAGTATCTCGTGACGTACCATTTAATGAAGTTGGAATTACTTACGGCTATAGCTACAAAGTAATTAATAATATGATTAATTTAGGTGTTAGAGACAGCATAAATGGTAATAATGAAGAGCGGATAACCACTACCTTGAGTAACGGGGATAATCTATGGGTTATTGCGTGGAAAGATTCGAATGACAGTACACTTTCTGTTATTAGTAAAAAGAAGAGTAATAACGCGGATGTATTTAATGTTCGTTTGTTTGCTAATGGTAATTATAACGTTTCAGTAGCTAATAGTAATGTATTGACCACTGAAAAAGGAAAAGTAACCGAATACCTAAAAATAAGCGATTGTGCAGAAGGGCTTAAAGTCGCAGACAAAGCAATTGATTTGTGTTCGGGGGATTTCGGTGCATCTTATTTACTGGTTGTTGATGCTAACGGAAAATTGGTTATGGCTGAAGAATAACTCTCTAAAATAATTAAATTACAGTAGCTAATTTTTTAGTTACTGACCGATAACAACAGTTCAGTTACCATCATGACAGGACTGTTGTAATAAAATAAATATTTACAGGTTCTATATTGATTTATTTGCGCGTGAGGTAGTTGGTTGGGCAATGTCATTATCACCTGACACTAATTTAACCTAGGCGGTAACTAATACGTTGATATCTATGTTAGTTAAATTAAGATGTGGCTTATTTTCTTTCAAACAATAAGCCATCAATCCAGCCGCTATATTCAACATAAAACAGTTCATATTCCGGTGTGTCTCGATTGTAAAGCGCTTTAAAAGCATTGCTCAACCTCATAATGACATCGCTTTTGCCTTCATATTTTGCGAACCGTCGTAATGAGCTTTACCCCTTTATCGAGTAAACCAGCTTCTAAGGGTTTACTAAATACCCTTTATCACCACCCAACTTATCGGTTAGACGACTCGCTAATTCACGCACCGACATTACCAGTTGTCACTACACTATAAAATAGTTGTTAAAGTCTGAATATGGTTTTAATTTATATTGCAGTGGAAGTATATTTATCGTCTGTCTTGCTATTTGAAATAGATATATTTTCCGAATCTATGATTGTATTAGCTACAAGTGAAACATATTCAAGAATATCAGGAAGGTTTTGATTGATAAAGAAGTGATCTCCGGATAACTGAATTAGTTCTGACTTCTGCTCAGATAGTTCATCCCAAGCGGCAGCTTGTTTAAGCTCTATACCAAAATCGTTTTTTCCATGTAATATTGATATCGGGAATGGCATAAGATTTCTATTTGCTCGATAGTTATCAGCAATTTTGAAATCAGCCCTCAGTAAAGGTGTTAACAAATTCATAAGCTCTAGATTTTTCAATATTTCAGTTGGTGTACCATTAAGCTTTTCTAGTTCTTTAATAAATTCATCTTGAGGAAGATCATAAATCTGATTTTTATCACAAGGTAAATGAGGAGCTCTACTGCCTGATGCAATAAAATGTTCTGGTAAAGGTAATCTGGCAGACTTTAATTGACATGTCAGTTCATAAGCAACTCTACTCCCCAGACTATGACCAAATAAAATATAACGGGTACTAGTTATATATGAACTTTGCAGCATTAATTCATCAATGAGATCGCTCATATTATCATGAGGGGTTTCTCCCATTCTAGAACCTCGACCTGGAGGTTGAACAAAAACTAATTCTATTTCGTCGCTAAAATGCTTAAGCCAAGGCATATAAGTCGTTGAAGAGCCTCCGGCAAAAGGGAAACAAAAAATACGAAGTTTCGGAGATGCAATGCGAATAGGAATAATAAAAATATTATTAGACATAAGTAGCCTTAAGTTAAAGTCCTTTTTATTTAAAGTAACTAAAAGCCAGATATTTGTAAACACTTAAGTTGATATTGATTCGGATCGGCTTCTTGCTCTAAATTGACAAGCGAGTGGGTAGTATAATCATATAAAAAGTCCTTACTTCTTAGCACAACTATGGCAGCGTTGAATCGCAGGGTCGATTAACAAACTTTCGCTGTTAATTTTTTCTTCGCAGTCGCAACAGTACCCATATTGACCAATCTCTATTTGACTTACTGCCGCTTCAAGTTTAGTCATGCGACTAATTAAAAGCGCGTACTCAGGCCCTAGTTTTTCTGCTGCACAGTCAAGCCATTCATTACTAGCTGTTTTATTTAAAACAAGCATTAAATTTTTATGTACGGGATAGGTTGATTTAGCAAGCATAGCTAGTATGTTGGATTTTACTTGCGCTATTTCATTGTTTAGCATTTTTTGATGATGCATTATCAGTACAACCTTTTAAATTAGCTTTACGTAATACTGATATTATCGAATAGGTTTACCTAAGCGTTTTGATTTGAATCAAGTTGCGGTGCTTTGGCGTATTTATTTAATACGCTTGCCACATCCTCTTTACTTTTTAAACGCCTGATTTCATCAAATAGATCGATGGCTTGTGGGTATTGGCGTTTTAGGTAACCAAGCCATTGTTTGGTACGAGATGCGAAATATTTTTCATCTTTTGCAGGGTCTTGATGAATAGCAGAGTGGATCAAATGATAAATAATATGTTCCCACTGAAGGCCATCGTATTGTTCGTTATTTACATGTGCTTTAATTTTTCTTGCCAAATCTGGGTGCGAAAGGGCGCCGCGGCCAAGCATCAGATCGCTACAACCACTTCGCTTTTGGCAAAGCATTGCGTCTTCAACCTGCCAAATTTCACCATTGGCAACAACGGCAATATTTTTATCATTGATTATTGGTGGAATTTTTTCCCAATAAGCAGGCGGATTGTAACCATCGCGTTTAGTACGAGCATGTATCGCAATGCTGTTTGCTCCGGCACTCACGACTGCATCAACAATTTCTTGGCTGTTGCTGTCGTCATCAAATCCTAAGCGAATTTTTGCACTGACTTCATGCTCATCATCTACTGCATCTCGGACCGCTTTAATAATGGTGTACATATGGTCGGGATCTTTGAGTAGCACAGCACCGCCTCGACTACGATTAACTGTTTTTGCAGGGCAACCAAAGTTAAGATCGACGCCATGAGACCCTAAAGTAATTGCCTTCACCGCATTTTCGGCTAGAGGGTTTGCTTCTTGGCCAAGTAATTGAATACGAACAGGTGTTCCAGCTCGGGTAAAACCATTATTATGTAGTTCAGGACAATAGCGGTGAAAAACTTTGTCAGGTAAGCAGGTTTCAACCACTCTTACAAACTCGGTAACACACAAATCGAATCCGCCAATGTCAGTGAGTAATTGACGCATTTTAAAATCAACAACACCTTCCATAGGCGCTAAAACAAGTTTCATAAGGTGATTAATTTTGAGAAAAACCGGACGCATAGTTTACCTGTAAATCACACATTGATAAATCTGTAATTACCAACCATATTTAATGTGGTGATTGCAAAAGTAAAAATTTTTGAAAAGAAATGAAAGTTTTTATTCTTGTGCGGGTCTACTTAAGCATACAAGCAATTTAAAAATACATTTTTATTGCTGAGATTTACAATCCTTGATTAAAGAGAGTCATAAAATGAATACAGTTAAAAAAAATACAATCGCGTTAACTTTAGGTGCAGTAGTTGTTGGCTCTGCAAGTTTTGTATCTGCTGATGTACAAGCTAACCCATTTGAGTTTCAACAACTGGTGACAGGCTACCAACTAGATGCTGCTGAAGGTAAGTGCGGTGAAGGTAAATGTGGCGGCGACGCAAAAGGTAAAAAAGAAGGCAAATGCGGCGAAGGTAAATGCGGTGGCGACGCTAAAAAAGCTAAAAAAGAAGGTAAGTGCGGCGAAGGTAAATGTGGTGGCGACGCAAAAGGTAAAAAAGAAGGCAAGTGCGGCGAAGGTAAATGTGGCGGCGACGCAAAAGGTAAAAAAGAAGGCAAATGCGGCGAAGGTAAGTGTGGTGGCCGTTAATATCTTATTCTAAATAAGTTATCCTAAAAGGGCCTTAAGGCCCTTTTTTGTTAAGTTAGAGGTAGTTATGACACAAACTAAAAATACAGCACTTGGAATGGTGGGGCTTGGCCTTCGACGAGAAATGCTTGATGAACTGCTTGAACACGTACCTAAGCAAGTCAATTTTTTAGAAGTTGCGCCAGAGAATTGGCTAAAACTAGGCGGGCGCTTTAAAAAACAATTTAAAACATTAACTGATGCAAATAATTTCGTATGTCATGGATTGTCACTGTCTATTGGCTCACCCGAGCCACTGGATGTTGAATTTGTTAAATCTTTAAAAGTTTTTTTTAAAGAGCACAATATAAAAATTTTTAGTGAGCATTTAAGTTACTGCTCTGGAACGGGTCATATGTATGATTTAATGCCTATTCCGTTTACACAAGATGCAATAGCACATGTTGTCCCTCGTATAAAACAAGTACAAGATATACTTGAGCAACAAATTGCGATAGAAAATGTTTCTTACTATGGCGCTCCTGGGCAGCAATTATCAGAGCTTGAATTTACGAATACCATTCTAGAACAAGCTGACTGTAAGCTTTTACTCGACGTAAACAATATTTATGTGAATTCGATTAATCATGGCTATAACGCACAAGCGTTTTTAACGGGCTTACCTTCTGAACGTATTGCTTACGGACACGTTGCAGGGCATTACAATGAGGCCGATGACTTAATCGTTGATACACATGGCGCAGATGTGGTTGATCCTGTTTGGGAATTACTTGATAAAGCGTACGAAGTACATGGCGTGTTTCCAACCTTGCTTGAACGTGATTTTAATATTCCTACTATGAATGTGTTGGTTAAAGAGTTAGATATAATTCATAAGCTGCAAGCTAAATACCTTAATTTAACTGTTTCAAAACAACGAGCTTAATATAAGCCTTTATAAATATTGAAAAGAGTGCCTGACTATGAGCTTTATTGAAGTACAAAACGAATTTATGGCGCATATTCGCGAACCTAAAAAAAATAACAAGCCCAGTGATATTGAAGATAGACGCATGGCTATTTATCGCGACCTGTTTTTTAATAATATTGAAGGCTTTGTTTCATCAGGTTTTCCAGTATTAAAAACCTTATATACCGATACACAATGGCAGGCCCTCGTACGCCAGTTTTTTAGTGAGTATGATTGTCACTCGCCGTACTTTTTAGATATAGCAGGGGAGTTTATAAATTACTTATCAAGTGATTATAAAATGAAAAAACACGACCCCGTGTTTATGCTAGAACTTGCACATTATGAATGGGTAGAGCTTGATGTATCTATCGCACACGAAGATGAGCAAGCGCTAAAATTACAAAAAACAGCAATAACCTCCTCTGCTTTATATTTATCGGGGCTGGCAAGGAATTTAAGTTATCAATTTCCAGTTCAAAATATCAGCAATCACTTTAAACCAGAAGCGCCATCAGCGCAGCCTAATTATTTTGTTGTATATAGAGATGAAGATGATGATGTACAATTTTTAGCAACAAATGCGATGACGGCTTTGTTACTGTCAATTATAGAGGCAAGTGATGGCGCGACATTTAACGACGTTTGCCAACAGGTATTAGCTCACGCACCACAATTTAATGCAGAACAAATTGCTCAAGGTGCATTAGTTACCCTCAATGCAATGGTTGAACGCGGTGTCATTGTGACAAAAAATCAAGATTAAGGTCTTTATTGATAATTTTACATCGTTTATTATGGCGGCCTTATTTGCCGTGCTTAATAAAAGGTTGTACCAATGTCAGATGATAAAGACTTTAAAGATCCGTTCAATGCTACTTATTTTCTAGCATTTTTAGCTGTATTTGCAGGGATTGGTTGTTTAAATGCAATTTTAGGTTGGATCACTAGCTTAACTTAAAATACATAGCGTTAATTAAGGCTGTTATTTACTGCAGCCTTGAACCACTTTTATTAATCTTTCCCTCTAAACTCTTAAAATCTCTTTTATAATAACGCCAAACTCGCAATTAAAGGTTAGTTAAGGTTATAATCACCTGCTTTGTAATATAAACCATTGAGCAGTTAAAATTATGACTCAAGTAACACCAGCAATTATCAAAAACAGCATTACTACAATTGCTGATTATCCAAAAGCGGGCATTATGTTTCGCGATGTAACCACTTTAATGGCTAATCCAGAAGCTTTTAAAGCCACTATTGACGCTTTTATCGCTGAATATAAAGATCAAGGTTTTACGAAAATAATTGGCACAGAATCACGAGGCTTTATTTTTGGTGCACCGTTATCTTACGCGCTAGGTATTCCTTTTATTCCTGTACGTAAACCAGGTAAATTACCACGTGAAGTTATTCGTCAAGATTACTTGCTAGAATACGGTGAAGATACGTTAGAGCTCCATGTCGATGCGATTGTACCTGGCGATAAAGTATTATTAGTGGATGACTTGTTAGCAACAGGTGGCACAATCGAAGCCACAGCTAAATTAGTTCAAAAACTAGGTGGCGAAGCGACAGATGCTGCATTTGTTGTATCACTACCAGAACTGGGTGGCGAGCAACGCATCAAAAAAATGGGTATTAAAATCCTAAAATTGGTTGAATTCGAAGGCGAGTAATCGATGAGTTATCAGGTTCTAGCGAGAAAATGGCGTCCTCAAACCTTTCATGAATTGGTTGGGCAGTCTCATGTTAAGCAAGCGCTTGTAAATGCGCTTACACAAAATAGACTGCATCACGCTTATTTATTCACTGGAACCCGCGGTGTAGGTAAAACCACCATTGCACGTATTTTTGCGAAAAGCTTAAATTGCGATGAAGGTATATCTGCAAATCCATGTGGCCAATGTAGCAGCTGCTTAGATATAGAAGCAGGGCGTTACATTGACTTACTCGAAATAGATGCAGCTTCTCGTACCAAAGTAGAAGACACCCGCGAAATACTTGATAACGTTCAATATGCGCCAACGCGTGGACGTTATAAAGTATACCTGATCGATGAAGTTCACATGCTCTCAAAGCACAGCTTTAATGCGCTTTTAAAAACGCTTGAAGAGCCACCAGAGCATGTGAAATTTTTATTAGCGACGACCGATCCACAAAAATTACCTGTCACTATTTTATCTCGCTGTTTGCAATTTAACTTAAATGCGTTATCGCAAAGTGAAATTAAAGCACAGCTTGAACACGTACTTACTCAAGAACAGCTCAGCTATGATAATGATGCACTTAGTATTATTGCAAAAGCCGCTGACGGCAGTATGCGTGATGCACTGAGCTTAACCGATCAAGCGATTGCGCAAACAAATGGTGATATTAATAATCAAGCAGTACAAACAATGCTTGGTTTGATGGATACACATTACAGCCAAAGCTTATTAGCTGCATTACTTGCCCAAGATGGCACAGCTTTAATGAGCGAAATTGCACATGTCGCGAGCAGAAATCCAAATTATATTGCCTTACTTGATGATTTAATTGCGCTCACACATTTAACTCAACTCACTCAATTAGTGCCACAGGCAGCAGAGCTTGATGAAACGAATGCTGATTACATAACGCATGTTGCGCAGCACACAAGTCCACAACAAATACAAATTTTTTACCAATTACTTTTAAATGGTAAAAAAGATTTACAATGGGCACCAGAACCTCGTTTAGGTTTTGAAATGCTTATGCTGAGGTTGCTTGCATTTGAGCCAGTTGCTGCAAACAATCAAGCGCCAACGGCTGACCCAGTACAAAACAAACCAAGTAAAGCGAATGCGTTACGCGATATATTAAATAAAAATAAACCAGCGCAAAGTAATACACAGCCTGTTTTGCAAGATCAAAATACAGCCCTAGTCAGTAATACCGAACAACATAAAACGGTTGAACCTGAAAAACAGCCACAAGCGAACATCAAACTGGCTACTGGTAATGTAGTTGATAACCAGATACGAGTCTCAGATCCGAATAAGTCAGCGCCACTTCAAACTGATTCAATACATAGTGAACACGTAGATCAACAAGTGCCGGGCCATTCGGCTGAAGTAATCACTGACGTTCAAACACAACGTCAAAGTGAAGATGAAGCGTACATGCAACACAGTGATGTAGAGCAAACGTTAGCGGCGCAGTTTGATGATGTAATGAGCAGTGCGGTTGATCAAGGGTTTAATCCACAAAACACGATCCCTGATAATCAACATAGTCATTTGCCAGAGCACTCAACAGATATTGAGCAAAACAATCCTGAGCCGCAATCAGACTTACAAAACCAGCAGCAACAAGCTGAGAATGCTTCGATTGTTGAACGTGAGGCAAAAGCGCAATCGGCTATTGCGCGCATATTGCGTGATCGTAATATATCAGGCTCAGGAAAGCTTTCTGGAACAAACTTAAATACGGCAAAGGCAAGTTCATCAAACGTATCTAACAGCACTGTTACTAACAGCACTGTTACTAGCAGTAATCATAATGTTGGTGAAGCATCAAAAGATAAAAATACAGTGGCTCAGACAAATGAGCAGTTAAATAACGCGGTATCAATAACGACTGATTTAGTATCTGCACAGTCAGACAATCCGCCGCCTTGGGCTACTGATACAGCAGGTGAGAATGAAAAAAAGTCACAGCTCCTAGTAACAGGGAGCCACATACCGGCTGATAATCAAAGTGTTGCAAAGCCTGAAAAGATAGATTTCAAAACTAAGCATCAAACAATTACTGAAAATTTAGCGCCAGAGCTGCTTGAGCAAATAAACCCTCAAAAGGCACCTGAAGTTGCAGCAGAAGAAGTAAGTATTCCAGTACCTGACGATTTTCATAGCCCAATTAGTGAAATTAGATTTGCGCATCAACAAGATGAGTGGGCCTATCTAATAAAACGTATGGGATTGGGCGGTCGAATGCGCCAATTTGCATTGCATTCAATCTTTACCAAGCAAGGTAATAGTTTACATATAGACGTTGATGAATCACAAAAGCATTTAGATACACCTATGCTTCGCCAACGACTAGATGCGGCACTGTCGAGTATTTATGAGCATAACGTGTCATTAAGTATTAATTTTGCTAAAGGGGTGATCGACTCTCCTTATCTTATCCAGCAAAAAATTGATGCAGGTCGTCATCAACAAGCAATCGATGTGATCACATCTGACGAAAACATAGTACAATTTCAGCAGGTATTTAGCGCCGAAATTGATGAAAATAGTATTCAGGCATTGTAATTACTTACAATTGCCCTTATGTTCATGTTAATTAATGTATTAAAAGAAAGAGAGAAAGCTATGTTTAAAGGTGGAATGGGCAACATGATGAAGCAGGCGCAGCAAATGCAAGATCGCATGCAAAAAGCCCAAGAAGAAATTGCCACACTAGAAGTTGTTGGTGAAGCAGGTGCTGGTCTAGTTAAAGTGACTATGCTTGGTAATCACAATGTTCGTCGTGTTCAGCTTGACGAGAGCTTAATGGAAGACGACAAAGACATGATTGAAGACTTACTTGCTGCTGCGTGTAACGATGCTGTCCGCCGTGTTGCAGAAGAAACACAAGAGCGCATGGGTAAAGTAACTGGCGGTATGCAATTACCACCAGGTATGAAAATGCCGTTTTAAGTAAATAATGCAACTTTCAGATAGTTTAAATCAGCTTATTGAGGCATTGCGCTGCCAACCAGGCATTGGCCCAAAGTCAGCGCAACGTATTGCTTTTCACTTGCTAGAGCGCGACCGAAAAGGGGGCACTCAGCTTGGTAATGCATTGACTAAAGCAATGACAGCCGTAGGGCATTGTCAGTCTTGTCGTACTTTTTGCGAACAAGCTCAATGCGATATTTGTTTAAGCACAAAGCGTCAAGATAGCGGGATATTATGCGTTGTTGAATCGCCTACGGATGTGCTTGCCATCGAGCAAACTGGCCAATATTTAGGTTTGTACTTTGTACTCATGGGTCATTTATCGCCTATAGATGGCATAGGTCCTAAAGAAATTGGCTTAGACGTTTTAGAGCAAAAACTTGCTCAGGGCGGTATTAATGAGGTGATTTTAGCGACTAATCCTACCGTTGAAGGTGAAACTACAGCGCATTACATTGCGCAGCTTTGTCATAAGTATAAAGTAGGTGCTTCGCGCATTGCTCATGGCATTCCTGTGGGAGGTGAGCTTGATTTAGTGGACGGCAGAACGCTTATGCATGCTTTTAGCGGCAGGCGTGCTGTTACTCAAGACTAACTCAAAGTTACTATTTGAAACATATTATAAAAGCCTACATGATTAAATTATGTAGGCTTTTTTGTTTTTAAGGTAAGCTTAGAAGCAGTCTAATACCAATCCGCAATAATACTTAATCATTTTGCGGGGCTAAACGTGTCGTTACCTGCGTTAAAAAATTCTCATTTAGAACAACTAAATAGCGAATTTTTTGCCTAGCTATCAACACGTTTTTCCGCCCTCAAAACAGGTCACTTAATTAAACGAATTGGTATAATATATTTTTGGGCTATGTCTCTAATTAGTAAGGAATACAATGAAGAATAATCAATCCTATCAAAGCGGATTACTGAGTGGTAAGCGTTTTTTACCGCTTTTTATTACGCAGTTTTTCTCAGCGATAAACGATAATGTGTATAAGCAATCGGTGCTTATTTTATTGATATTTCAGGCCGCAACGCTTGCAGATGGGGCATTGTATTCAAATATTGCTGCGGGGCTATTTATTCTACCTTTCTTTTTATTTTCAGGGATGGCAGGACAGCTCGCAGAAAAAACAGAAAAGTCTAAGCTCATTAGAATCGTAAAGTTGTTTGAAATTCCTATTATGATTGTAGGTGCTGTCTCAATTTTAACGCAATACGTGTGGCTTATGTTAGCCACAGTATTTTTAATGGGTGTGCAAAGTACGTTTTTTGGGCCATTAAAATACTCTATTTTACCTCAGCACGTTGCACCTAGCGAATTAACAAAAGCGAATGCCTTGGTTGAGTCGGGCACGTTTGTAGCAATACTGATCGGTACAATTTTTGGCACCTACTACATTACTCAATCGCTAGGTCCTACGGCTATAAGTATTGCGGTATTAGTGCTGGCTGTTATGGGTTATGTAAGCAGTCGTTTTATACCCGTTAGTGAGGCGAACGAGCCAAACTTAAAATTTACCTATAATATATTTTCATCCACAAAAAACGTATTTACAGCCCTTAATTCGCAAACAGAGTCGGTTGGTAAGTCAGTGCTTGGGATCAGTTGGTTTTGGTTAATTGGCGCCATCGTTTTAACGTCCCTACCAAATTATGTAACACATGTAATGGGCGGCGATGAATTGGTGGTAACCAGTGCACTGGTTGTGTTTTCATTGAGTATTGCTATTGGTTCATTACTGTGTGAAAAGTTATCTCGCTCTCGTATTGAGCTAGGCATTGTGCCCTTTGGCGCTATTTTAATTACCTTGTTTTTATATTTACTGAGCCAAGAGCATGCTATCAGTACCTATACTCCTCAACATACTGAATTATTAACGCTCGCACAGGTATTAAAAACAGGCGATATGGTGTGGCATTTCATATGGATGGCAGGCATAGGCATTGGCGCCGGTTTTTACACTGTACCGCTATATGCGCTTATTCAACAACGGACTGAAGAAGCGAGTCGATCACGAGTTATAGCGGCTAACAATGTATTAAATGCCTTGTTTATGGTCGGTAGTGCTGCTTTAAGTATTGTCACGTTGTCTGTTTTTCAGTGGAGTATTTCAGAGCTATTGCTGTTACTTGCGGGGCTAAATTTACTTATTTCTGTTTATATTTATACCAAAGTACCTGAATTCTTTTTACGCTTTGTTATTTATATTTTGGCCATTTGTATGTACCGAGTGCGCACAAAAGGTGAGAGTAATATTCCCAATGAAGGTGCCGCTGTTATTGTGTGCAACCACGTTAGTTTTGTTGATTGGATGTTTATTTTGGCAGCGTCACCAAGGCCTATTCGGTTTATGGTATTTGCGCCTATTTATTATTCGCCAGCGCTACATTGGTTATTTAAAATGGCTAAAGCTATTCCCATTGATAGTGAAAAAACCAATCCAGAGGCGTTTAAAAAAGCGTTTGATGAAGTGGCTTTTGCGCTTGAAAAAGGCGAGCTTGTTGGTATTTTCCCCGAAGGGAAGCTGACTAGTGACGGCTCAATCGATATTTTCCGTCGTGGAATAGAGCGTATTATTGCACGCTCTCCTGTGCCCGTTGTCCCTGTGCATTTAGGGGGCTTGTGGGGGAGTATGTTTAGCCGTAAAGCTAAGAGGCAATTACCGCGATTAAAATGGTCTTTGGTGTCGGTTGCAGTGGGTGGCCCGATTGCAGCTGACAAAGTAGTAGCAGACGATTTACGTGAGCATGTTTTAGCTTTGAAAGCGCTTCACTCTAAAGGTATTGATTAATTTAATGACTAGCCCAATATTAGATACACCTTCAGAACCACATATTATTGTTGATGATTTTGTAGCGCCTAAATGCGCTGGGTTTATTGAAATATTATATCAAGATGACGATATTTTACTGATCAATAAACCCAGTGGGTTATTGAGTCTGTCGGGCAAAAATCCGCTTAATTGGGATTCAGTGCATTATCGTTTAGTGAATGGCCAAAAAGGGTTAACAGCCGCTTTTGCTGAGGCTAAGTTACCGCATCGGTTAGATTTGGGTACATCGGGCATTATGATTGTTGGATTAAACGCCGAAGCATCAAAGCATCTTAATAAACAGTTTCAGGCACGCACTATTCAAAAGCGTTATGTAGCGATGCTAGAGGGTAGCTTGGCTGTTAGTGAGGGACAAATAACTGCGCCAATAGCAAAAGATAGGCTGCTCTTTCCGCGAGTTAAAATTTGCCAAGCAACAGGTAAAACAGCAATAAGTGAATATAAAGTGCTTGAGAGACTAAAGCACTCGTGCAGAACCTTAGTGCAATTTACGCCTGTTACTGGACGTACCCATCAATTGAGAATACACAGCCAGTTTATAGGTCATCCTATTTTAGGCTGTGATTTATATAAAAGTGAGCAAAGTGAACACATGGCAGGGCGCTTACAATTACATGCCAGCGATTTATATTTTGAGCACCCAACAAGCGGTGAAAAAATACACATTAATTGTCCGCATCCGTTTTAAATAATTTTACTGTTCTTTGTTTTCGTTTTACCTTTTTTAAATTTTTCCCTTGAAGTTCTAACACCTCACCCCATATTAAGTGCATAACGCAGACACTTTGCAAATTGGAGATATATAAATGACTACAGCTCAAAAAGAAACATTAGGCTTTCAAACAGAAGTAAAACAATTATTAAACTTAATGATTCATTCTCTTTATTCTAATAAAGAAATCTTTTTACGTGAACTTGTGTCAAACGCATCAGATGCGGCAGACAAGTTACGCTTTTTAGCACTATCTCAAGGCGATCTTTACCAAGGAGATGCTGATTTACGTGTGCGTATTAGTGCTGATAAAGAAGCAAATACAATTACCATTTCTGATAATGGTATTGGTATGACGCGTGATGAAGTAATTAGCTCATTGGGTACAATTGCAAAGTCGGGTACTGCTGAGTTTTTCAAAAACTTAACGGGTGATCAAAGTAAAGATTCACAGCTGATTGGTCAATTTGGTGTTGGTTTTTACTCAGCATTTATTGTTGCCGATTTAGTAACTGTTCGTACGCGTAAAGCGGGTGAAACAACAGCTTACGAGTGGGAATCTCAAGGTGAAGGCGAATACACACTGCAAGAAATTGAAAAAGAAGGCCGTGGTACTGACATTATTTTACATCTTCGTGATGAAGAAAAAGAATTTTCTGACGATTACCGACTGCGTGGCATTGTTACTAAATACTCAGACCATATTTCAACACCTGTACAAATGTTTAAAGCAGAAGTACCAGAGTCTGAAGGCGAAGACGGCGAAAAAATTCCAGCAGTACCAGGTGAGTGGGAAAGCATTAACCGTGCAACTGCATTGTGGACGCGTGATAAGTCAGAGCTTTCTGATGAAGAATACAAAGAGTTTTACAAGCACGTAAGCCACGACTGGGAAGATCCACTTAGCTGGGCACATAATAAGGTTGAAGGTAAAACGGAATACACCAGCCTTTTATACATCCCTAAAAAAGCACCTTTCGATTTATGGAACCGTGAACGTCAAAGTGGCTTAAAGCTTTACGTACAACGTGTATTTGTAATGGATGATGCTGAGCAGTTTATGCCAAGCTACCTTCGCTTTGTAAAAGGTTTACTAGATTCAAATGATTTACCGCTAAACGTATCGCGTGAAATTCTACAAGACAACAAAGTAACGCAAGCTATTCGTAAAGGGTGTACATCGCGCATTATTAAAATGCTTGAGCGTATGGCTAAAAACAAAGCTGACGATTACCAAGTATTTTGGAATGAGTTTGGCCAAGTAATGAAAGAAGGCCCAGCTGAAGATGCGGCAAATAAAGAAGCCGTATGTAAGCTACTACGTTTTTCGTCTACGCATACTGATTCAGAAACGCAAGATGTGTCGCTTGAGCAATACGTTGAGCGCATGAACGAAGGCCAAGACAAAATTTACTATGTAGTAGCTGATACATTTACTTCTGCGAAAAATTCTCCTCATTTAGAGATTTTCCGCAAAAAAGGCATTGAAGTATTGTTACTAAGTGACCGTGTTGACGAGTGGATGATGAGCCACTTAACTGAATTTGCTGATAAGCAATTACAGTCAATCACACGTGGTGATCTAGATTTAGGTAAGCTTGACGACGAAGAAACTAAAAAAGCACAAGAAGAGTCTGAAAAAGAGATGGCTGGGCTTGTTGAACGCATTAAAACAGCACTCGGTGACGACGTTAAAGAAGTGCGCTTTACGCACCGTCTAACAGATTCTCCAGCATGTGTTGTAAGCGACGACAACGACATGAGCTCACAAATGCAAAAGCTAATGGAGTCTGTGGGCCAAGCAGCACCAGAAGCAAAACCTGTGTTTGAGCTAAATCCAGATCACCAACTTGTTAAGCATTTAAATGACGAGCAAGACGAAGATAAGTTTGCACAGTGGTCACATGTTTTATTAGACCAAGCATTACTTGCAGAGCGCGGTACACTTAAAGATCCAACCGGATTTGTTACTCGCTTAAACAAACTGATGCTAGAACTAAGCAAGTAATCAGTTAACTATTTATTTAGTTAATAAAAGTATAAATTATATACTTTAAATAAAAGGGAATGTGTGTTCCCTTTTTTAATGCGCTGTAAATGCATCAACAACTCATCAATTAGTATAAGTTACTTGAGTATCGGCGGCGCTTGTGGAAGAATTCAGGCTTTAAAATAAATATCCATACTAGGGGACAATAATATGCGCATTATTCTTTTGGGCGCGCCGGGTGCAGGTAAAGGTACTCAAGCTCAGTTTTTAATGGACAAATACGGTATTCCACAAATCTCTACTGGCGATATGTTACGTGCAGCAATTAAAGAAGGCACACCATTAGGCTTAGAAGCAAAAAAAGTGATGGATGCTGGTCAACTAATTTCTGACGATATTATTATTGGTTTAGTAAAAGAGCGTATTACTAAAGCTGATTGTGAGAAAGGCTTTTTACTTGATGGCTTCCCACGCACAATTCCTCAAGCCGATGCAATGAAAGAAAATGGCGTAGTGGTTGATCACGTTATTGAATTTGACGTAGCTGATGAAGTGATTGTTGAACGTATGGGCGGACGTCGTGTTCACCCTGGTTCTGGTCGTGTTTACCACATTGTTTATAATCCACCAAAAGTGGGAGGTAAAGACAACGAAACTGGGGATGACTTAATTGTTCGTGCTGACGATACTGAAGAAACAGTACGTAAACGTTTAGGTATTTACCACGAACAAACGATGCCATTAGTTGATTATTACCAAGCAGAAGCGGCTGCTGGTAACACTCAATACCATAAACTAGATGGTACACAAGCTGTTGAAGCGGTTAGTTCACAACTTGGTGAGCTTTTAAGTTAGATTTAAAAGCATAATAAAAAACCGCCAATTGGCGGTTTTTTGTTTTAAAGCTATTTAGCATTGCTTAATCGGCATTACAGCGTTTTAAGTTTTTCGAGTACGCTATTGTACTCAGGTTCAGTTGAAAGACTGCTAACCAATTGTTTATAAATGATGTTATGACTTCTATCTAAAATAAGTACAGAGCGTGTTAATAACCCCATATCTTTGATAATCAATCCGTATTTTTGGCCGAAATCGCGCCAAACAGAATCAGATAGTGCTATTATTTTATCTATGTTTTCTGTTTTACAAAATCGCTTTTGCGCAAAAGGTAAATCTGCACTAATAGTTAACATAGCAACGGCTGGAAATTGCGCGGCTACTTTTTCGTTAAAATGTTTTGTTTGCAGGCTACAAATGCCGGTATCAAGGCTTGGCACCACACTAATTAAAATAGCCTGGTCTTTATAATCGTCGAGTGTTACAGGGGTGAAATTTCCATCCACTACTTTAAAATTAGGTGCTGTGTCGCCAACAGATACACCTTTACCAAGTAATGTGACAGGTTTACCTTGGGCAGATACCTTTCCCGCATCTAGTTTGTTTTCTAATATAGGGGTTGCATTTGTGAAGGAGCTAAAAATACTAAGGATCAAAAATAATGCACGAAACATAGGTAATTCTCTTTTAAATTAACCAAATAAACTACAGTGTATTATACTGCTAATTGCTAACCAAGGAATTATATACTGGTAAAACATTTAAACTGAAATAAAATTAAAATGTTTTAATTGCAAGGTAATACCAAACTGCATAACTCTTTGATCAATTTAACGAATTAAATTGCACTATAACGTCGTTAAAAATTTTTTATTTAGAACAATTAGATACAAAAATTTTTGACTAGTTTTAGCGTGATTTTCTTAACGTTAAATAGACCCAATATATAAGCTGATTGGTATAATTAGTAGAAAAAGAATTGGATATAAATTTAGCAGTTAAGAAATAGAGAGATTATATGTCAACATCGGTACTAATATGTGATGATTCAAAATTAGCAAGGCGTCAATTAGCACGATCTTTGCCAGATGATTGGGATATCAAAGTTGAGTTTGCGATTAATGGTGTTGACTGCATTAAGCAAATAGAATTAATTCAACCTGAAATCCTTTTTCTCGATTTAAATATGCCAGAAATGGATGGCTATGAAGTTTTAATAGCCATGAAAGAACAAGGGCTTAATATATTAACCGTTGTCGTGTCTGGCGATATTCAGCCAAGCGCGCACCAACGAGTGATTGAGCTTGGTGCAATTGATTTCATTCAAAAGCCTTGCTCGGCAGAAAAGCTAGCCGAGATTATAGAGCATCATGGCATTAAAGATAAAGCCATGCGCGAACGCCTTTCTCATTCATTAGGAGAACAAGTAGACCCTGATGTTCGTGATATATATCAAGAGCTAACTAATGTTGCAATGGGTCAAGCGGGTGATTTACTTGCACGTCTTCTCAATGTATTCGTTAAGTTGCCTATTCCCAACGTTAATATATTAGAGGTAAGCGAGTTAGATATGGCGCTGCGCTCTATTGACAACAATGCCTCTACTTCGGGTGTTTGCCAAGGGTTTATAGGTGGTGGCGTATCCGGTGAAGCATTATTGTTATTAAATGACTCTAGCTTTAAAGAAATCGCCTCTTTAATGAATTACGATGGTGAACTTAACGACAAAGTTGAGCTTGAGTTACTTATGGATATAAGTAATATTCTCATTGGGGCAATTTTAACAGGCCTTTCAAAACAACTCGATATGTCATTTAGCCAAGGGCACCCTATAGTTCTTGGTCAGCACCGAGATGTCTCTGAGTTGGTAAAAGCTAATAAGTCACGCTGGCAGCGCACACTTGCTATTGAGATTAGCTACGGCATAGAAAATCACGATATAAATTGTGATCTTATGCTGCTATTTACTGAAGATTCACTTAAAACTTTGAAGTTCAAAGTTGCTTACCTATTAGAAGACTAAGTTATGGCCGCTGATTTAGATATGAATGAGATCCATTGGTTAATGGATATGTTTAACACCGTTGATGTAGGCCTTGTGGTGCTCGATAGAGATTATAAGGTATGCGTATGGAATGGTTTTATGGAAAACCATTCAGGATTGTTACCAAGTGCGGTAAAGCACAAAGATTTATTTGATTTATTTCCAGCAATTGACGAAAAATGGTTTAGAAGTAAGTCAGAATCAGTATTTGTATTAAAAAATCGCTCATTTACTATTTGGGAGCAGCAGCCTTATATATTTCGCTTTAAAAATTATCGCCCAATAACAGGCAAAGCTGAATACATGTATCAAAATGCGACATTTATACCGCTGACCAATATAAGAGCAGAGGTGAGTCACATTTGTATTATTCTTTATGATGTTACGGATATTGCAGTAAATAAAAAAGAATTAGAAGATTTGAACAAAAAGCTTGAGCAAATGAGTCAAGTTGATAATTTAACACAGCTAACAAACCGAGGTCATTGGGAGGATTTGTTAAAGCAAGAATACCTGCGTACAAAACGCAACGAAGGCTGTAGCGCTTTATTGATGTTTGATATTGATCACTTTAAAAAAGTGAATGACAAATATGGACACAGTGGTGGGGATGAGGCTTTGCGCCATATTGCTAAGCTATTGCGCTCAGCACTGCGTGAAACGGATATAGCAGGGCGCTACGGTGGTGAAGAGTTTGTAGTAACCTTGCTTGATACAGATAAAGAAGGCTCAGTTGTATTTGCTGAACGTTTAAGGCAATTGATTGAATCATCTCCTGCTTTACATAAAAATCTCGAGATTAGGATGACGGTAAGTATTGGTTTGGCATGTTTTAATCATGAATTTAAGGATCATGAACGTTGGATTGAGGCGGCAGATAAAGCACTTTATTCTTCAAAAGAAGGTGGCCGTAATAGAGTAACTTCTTTCGATGATATAAAAAATGACCTCTAAGTGTCATTTTTTATATCAATTAATCGTTGTTTTAATGAGGTGCTAAAATAAGTAAGTCAATTTTTAGTAAACGCCTTATTTTTTGCTGTGTTGCCATAAATTTTGCCTATTCTATTGAGCTGGTCAGTACGAGGAGTTTTTTATGATCCATTATATTCACTCTGTTGTGTGACGAGAGTCATCTATTGGGCATTGACTAATAGTTGATACTTCACCAGAGTATGACTCCTGTTCGAGTTTTACTTTAAAGCCCCATAGTCTGTAAAGGTGTTTTAGTACCTCCTCGTGTGAGCTTGCTAAAGGGACGCTGTTATGTGGGATGTAGCGTAACGTAAGCGATCTATCGCCTCTAATATCAACATCATACACTTGAATGTTAGGTTCATGATTACTCAAATTATACTGCGCTGAGAGTGCTTCTCTAACGACTTGATAGCCATTGTCGTTATGTATTGCACCAACTTCTAAGTGTGGGTTATTTGCATGATCGACGATAGTAAATAATTTAAAATCGCGTATTAATTTGGGCGATAGGAATTGGCTAATAAAACTCTCATCCTTAAAGTTTTCCATTGCAAAGTGCAGGGTATCTAGCCAGTTACTACCTGCATACTCAGGAAACCAGCGTTTATCTTCTTCAGTTGGGTGTTCACATATTCTGCGAATATCAACCATCATATTAAAACCCAAAGCATATGGGTTAATGCCTGAATAATACTTGCTGTTATAAGGGGGCTGGTACACTACATTAGTATGGCTTTGTAAAAACTCTAACATGAATGAGTCAGTCAGCTTACCCTCATCATATAAATGATTAAGGATAGTATAGTGCCAAAATGTAGCCCAACCTTCGTTCATAACCTGAGTTTGTTTTTGCGGATAAAAGTATTGCGAAATTTTACGTACAATACGTATAATTTCACGTTGCCAAGAATCGAGTAATGGGGCGTTTTTTTCAATAAAATATAAAATATTTTCTTGTGGTTCTTCTGGAAAGTGGCGTGTTTTCTTTTTTGTTTCTTGTTGTTGTTCAGGAATGGTTCGCCATAACTCGTTTACCTGCGATTGTAGGTATTCTTCTCGTTCATGTTGACGTTTTTGTTCTTCAAATAGCGATATTTGTTGTGGGCGCTTATAGCGATCAACACCATAATTCATGAGTGCATGGCAAGAGTCCAATAAGGTTTCTACTTGAGTTATACCGTGTTTTTCCTCGCAGCGACTTATGTAATTTTTAGCGAATAAAAGATAGTCTATTATTGAGCTTGCATCAGTCCATGTTTTAAATAAATAATTACCTTTGAAAAATGAATTATGCCCATAACAGGCATGCGCCATTACAAGCGCTTGCATAGGAAGCGTATTTTCTTCCATTAAGTACGCAATACAAGGGTCTGAATTGATCACTATTTCGTAAGCGAGACCCATTTGTCCGCGCTTATAGTTTTGCTCTGTTTGTATGAATTTTTTACCATACGACCAGTGGCTATATCCTATAGGCATGCCAACGCTCGAGTAAGCATCCATCATTTGCTCGGCTGTGATCACTTCAATTTGATTAGGGTAAGTATCTAATTTGTAGTGGGCTGCAACGCGAGCTATCTCACCTTGGTACTCATTTAATAAATCAAAGGTCCAATCTGGGCCATCACTCATTCGTTTGTCGTTCATAGTGCACCTCGCTTTAGGCTATGCAGGGCCTTGCTGTTGACGACCTTTTTTGAATAGCTTTCTAAATATAGGATAAATGTCTTCTACTTCTTTAATATGCTGTATAGCGAAATTGCTATGGCTGTGTGTTATGTCTTCATATTCGCGCCATAAGCTTTGATGGGCACGTGTGGTAATTTCTATATAAGCAAAATACCGTACTGCATTTAAAAGCTTATTACGTAAAATCTGCCCACATTGCGGCGTATCGTCAGCCCAATTATCGCCATCAGAGGCCTGCGCTGCGTATACATTCCACTCATCCGCGTGGTAGCGCTTTTTAATTATTTCGTCCATTAACTTAAGGGCGCTTGAAACAATCGTACCGCCCGTTTCTTGAGAGTAGAAAAACTCCTGCTCATCTACTTCTTTTGCTTGTGTGTGATGGCGAATATAAACCACTTCAATGTCTTTGTAACTTCGTGTTAAAAATTGATAAAGCAAGATGTAAAAGCGTTTTGCCATATCTTTTGTCGCCTGATCCATTGAGCCAGACACATCCATAATACAAAACATCACTGCTTTGCTGGTGGGGTGAGGGCGTTTTTCATAATTACGAAAGCGTAAATCGTAATTATCAATAAACGGGACTGATTTAATTTGTACTTTTAATGTCTCAATTTCTTTTTTTAGTAAGGCGATTGCAGCTTTATCGCTGTGAGACTCAACAAGAAGCATAGCTAGTTGCGCTTCAAGCTCAACTAAGCGACGTTTTTTACCCGCACTCATGGCAACACGACGTGCAAGTGAGCCTTGTAGTGAACGAACTATATCGATATTACTTGGCATTCCATCGCTACAAAATCCAGCGCGATGGGTTTTCATTTGCACTAATTTATCGAGTTGATTTTCTTGCAAGTTAGGTAATTCTAGGTCTTCAAATAGTAAGTCAAGGTATTCATCTTTTGATATAGAGAACACAAACTCGTCTTGCCCTTCGCCTGTATCACTTGCTTCGCCTTCTCCAGCGCCGCCACCTTGTCCGCCTTTAGGGCGTTCAATTTTATCACCCGTAGAAAACTGATCGTTACCAGGGTGAATCTGCTCTCTATTTCCTCCTTTTCCCTGATGAAATGTGGGCTCGCTGATATCTCGCTGTGGAATAGAAATACTCTCACCAGAGCTAGAATCAGTAACGCTGCGTTTGTTTATAGCATCCGATACAGCTTCTTTAATTTGCTTTTTATAGCGCCTAATAAAGCGCTGACGATTAAGCGTGCTTTTATTTTTGCCGTTTAAACGCCTATCTATAAAGTGCGCCATAATGACCTCCTAAAAACTACGACTATGAAGGCTATTGCGACTTTCTAACCCGTAAATACCACTCAGATAGCAAGCGTACTTGTTTCTGTGTGTAGCCTTTTTCGACCATGCGATTAACAAAGTCTTCGTGTTTTTGCTGATCCTCAGCTGATGTTTTGGCGTTAAACGAAATAACAGGGAGTAAATCTTCGGTATTAGAAAACATTTTTTTCTCAATTACCGTACGTAGTTTTTCGTAGCTGGTCCATAGCGGATTCTTGCCATTATTATGGGCACGGGCACGCAGCACAAAATTAACTATCTCATTACGAAAATCTTTCGGGTTAGAAATGCCTGCTGGTTTTTCTATTTTTTCAAGTTCAGCGTTTAATGCCGAACGGTCGAATAATTGACCTGTATCAGGGTCTCGATACTCTTGATCTTGAATCCAAAAATCTGCATAAATAACATAGCGGTCAAAAATATTTTGGCCGTATTCAGAGTACGATTCTAAATAGGCGGTTTGTAGTTCTTTCCCTATAAACTCTACGTATTGCGGAATTAAATAGCCTTTTAAAAAGCTTAAATAACGTTCTTCAACTTCAGCTGAAAATTGCTCACGCTCTATTTGCTGTTCTAGTACGTAAAATAAGTGCACTGGATTTGCGGCGACCTCGGTGGTATCAAAATTAAATACACGAGATAAAATTTTAAATGCAAAACGGGTAGATAGTCCTGTCATACCTTCATCAACGCCGGCATAGTCACGGTATTCTTGATAGGATTTTGCTTTAGGATCGGTATCTTTTAATGTTTCACCATCGTATACGCGCATTTTTGAATAGATACTGGAATTTTCAGGCTCTTTTAAGCGAGAGAGTGTTGTAAATTGTGCCAGCGTTTTAAGTGTACCAGGGGCACACGGCACATTGTATAGCTCACTGTGCTCAAGTAACTTGTCGTAAATTTTAATTTCTTCAGTTACACGTAAGCAATAAGGCACTTTAACAATATAAACACGGTCTAAAAATGCTTCGTTATTTTTATTGTTTTTAAAGGTTTGCCATTCAGATTCATTAGAGTGGGCGAGTATCATGCCGCTAAATGGCAGTGCACTAATACCCTCTGTTCCATTGTAGTTACCCTCTTGTGTAGCGGTAAGTAATGGATGTAGCACTTTAATCGGTGCTTTAAACATTTCTACAAACTCCATTAAGCCTTGGTTTGCAAGGCATAAAGAGCCAGAGTAGGCGTATGCATCGGGATCATTTTGGGCAAAATGCTCAAGCTGGCGAATATCTACCTTGCCTACGAGTGCAGAAATATCTTGATTGTTTTCATCTCCAGGCTCTGTTTTAGCGATTCCTATTTGGTTTAAAATCGAAGGGTAGCGTTTAATGACTTTAAATTGACTGATATCCCCGTTAAATTCTTGTAAGCGTTTACCTGCCCAAGGCGACATGATTGTTTTTAAATAGCGCGGTTTGATCCCATATTCTCGCTTAAACAGCTCTGCGTCTTCGATTGGATCAAACAATGAAAGAGGGTGATCGTTTACCGGAGATCCTTTAATTGAATAGATAGGCACTTGTTGCATCAAATATTTTAGTTTTTCAGCAATCGATGATTTACCACCGCCCACGGGGCCAAGTAAATAAAGCACTTGTTTGCATTCTTCTAACCCTTGGGCTGCATGCTTTAAATAAGACACTATTTGCTCAATAGCGTCTTCCATACCGTAAAAATCGGCAAATGCTGGGTAACGTGCAACCACTCTATTAGAAAATAATCGGCTTAGTCGTGCATCCGTTGCGGTGTCCACCATATTTGGTTCGCCAATTGCCATAAGCAGACGCTCTGGGGCGCTTGCATAGGCAGACTTATCGGTTTTACAAATCTCAAGGAATTCAGCGATACTGTACTCTTCTTCTTGTGCCGCTTCGTATCGTGCTTGGTAATGCTCAAAAATAGTCATAATAACCTCCGAAACCCGCTGTAAAAAGGTGCTTACTTTTTAAAGTCTAGTCACGAATTGGTACTTTTGTGCAATAAAATTAAAAATTTAACTCAGGAATGTTTGTTTTTTAGGCTGGGTAGCCCCTATGTGGTTATCCCTAGGAGTGATTAACTCTTTGTTGGCGACTAAGGTATAGATGAGGAGCGAGAGCAGTTACCTAAACCAAAAGGGCAACCCGTATTTGGCATTTATATATCGTTATTACCTGTTTATGGGAGAAAAGCACACACTACATAAGCTCTGCCTTGCCTAAATACCAAACAGTCTGCTGCAAATTTAACCTCGAAAGATAAACAGCCCTAGTTTGCATAATGAAAATAAAATGATTGCAACATGCACAAAATAATTTAGCTATATTTTTTTTGCTTTAAAATTCATGTAATTATAATCTGGAGTGAGGCTTGCATTAATATTTTCACTTAATAAATAAGGGCGAACTTATTATGAAATTAACCCAACTTACCACAGCATGCTTGTCTTTAATTCCCTGCGTTGTTTTTAGTCAATCATTTGATACATGCCCTAGTCAGGCTTTTTTGATGCAAGACTCTAAAGCGCAACTTTATGGTATAGATTTAGTTTCAGCCAAACCGACTGTTTTATCTTCACAATTAACCTTTGCAAATGAAGTCAATAATGAAAGTGTTAACGCAATTGGTTTTAACTATAAAGATCAGTATCTATATGGTTTTAGCAAGCAATCACCTAGTAGTATTGTGCAAATAGGTGATGATTTTGAAATGAAACGCTTGGATGTTAATGGCCTTCCAGCAACTAACTTTTACGTTGGCGATATTCAAGTAACAGGAGATGGAAGCAGCCAACGCGCATCGTATTTTGTGTACCACCCTAATTATGGGCTTTACTCTATTGACTTAAATGGGGATTTAGATGGCGCTATCACAGCCGAACTTCTACCTAACACTAATAATTGGAAGTTAAGTATATTTGATTTTGCATTTCATCCTACAAGTAACTTGCTCTATGCCGTTGAGTCTAACGGAGACTTACACGAAATAAATATTGCAGCAAATACAAGCAAGTTTATCACGCAAGTAGATATTGGCGACGATACGGGGGCATTTGGTGCTGCCTATTTTGATATTAACGGACAGTTTTATTTTAGTAATAATAAAAGTGGTAAAATTCATAAGGTTGATTTAAACGTTAGTCCGGTTGTGGGCTACACACCGATAGCAAATGTATTTACGTCAGGTCCTAAATCAAGCCAAAATGATGGTGCACGCTGCGCCATTGCAGAAGTAAAAGTGACAGACAGCTCAATTGATTTTGGTGATGCACCAGCACCTTACAACACAAGTTTGGAGCAAAGTGGTGCAAGGCATTTATTTGATCCTAACAGTACTGGCAGTGATTTAATTTATTTAGGTGATTCGGTTGATGGTGAAAATATAAATACGGATGCTGATTTAATTAATACCCCAATTGATGCCTCTGATGATGGCGTAAGCTTTGTAACAGCAATATCAGCAGGGCAAAGCAGCCAAATTATTGTTAACGCGTCAGCATCGAGCTTTTTATATGCATGGTTTGACTGGGACCAAAATGGCACTTTTAGCGAAGACGAAAGAGTGGTTACCAAATTAGCCGTGAATCAAGGTGATAACAGCATTTTAATCAGTGTCCCTAGCAACACAAAATCAGGCCAAACATGGGCGCGTTTTAGAGTTACAGATGGCACAGAAGCATCACTCATTACAGCCACGGGTGGCGTACTAGGCGGAGAAGTTGAAGATTACGAAATCACAACATTTGCAAGCGCAGTTTATCCTGGTGAGAACGATTGGGTAACACTTGCCTATGAGGATAAATGGCCGTATGCAGGTGATTATGATTTTAATGATGTAGTTATTAATTACAGAACGACCCAGCTAATAGAGGGCAGTAATGTGGTTGGCTACAAAATTGATGGTCAACTTATAGGCATAGGTGCTACTTATCATAATGGTTTTGCGGTGAGGTTAAAAGAAACAATAAATGGAGAATCACGTTCTATTTTAAGTAGTGAAGTTGATGAAGATGCCATTGTGTTTGTTATAGATGGTCAACTTCAAAGTGAAAGTTATTTAGAAGCAAATCGTAATGATGCGATATTAATTTTCATGCAAGATACATGGACTCATGTATCTAAACAAACTGGCTGTAGCTACTTTAGAACAGAAGATAACTGTGACACGAATGTTAAAGTAACATTTAGTATGACTATTCCATTAAAAGCTCCAAAAGCAAAAGCGGCTTCGCCAGGTTCACTTCTTGATCCCTTTATTTTTGCATCAGAGGGCTTTTATCATGGTGATTTTTTAATAGATAAAGAAGCTAGAAGCTGGGAAGTGCATGTAAAAAACCAGGCGCCAACTGAAGCATTCGACTCCTCACTATATAATTTTGCTGGCTCTGACGATGTGAGCGATCAAGCTCGGGGTTTGTATTTTCTTAGCCAGAGCGGTTTACCTTGGGCAATGGAAGTAGGTATGCAATGGCTACATCCGTTAGAGGGGGTTGATATCACAGACGCTTATGAGAGTTTTGCTGAATTTGCTGAATCTTCTGGCAAACAAAAATCACAATGGTTTAACGATTATAGTATCAGTAATGTTGTTTTAAAAGGGGAACAATAATGAAAAAATCTATCATAATTTTAACACTATCAATGACTTTAACTGCATGTGGAGGAGGTGGTTCTGAGGAGACAAAAGCCCCTGCAACCGTCTCGGCACCTGCTCCTTCTTCAACAGAAGCCACTAAACCAACCGGTATAAATGCTTTAAAAATTGATGAGCAGTTTAATCTCTCCACTAAATATTCACTAAATTTGGATGTTGCGCTTGGGTTTGGTGATGTAAGAGCATATTTAAATGTATGTCAAAAGAAAGCATCGGCACAGCGAGCAGATTATAATAATTGTATTTATAGAGGCCCACTTGCAAATAGTGCGCTTGAAACACAGCTTATCTTGAGCAGGCAAGATATTGATTTAGTCGCTGAGGTTTGGTTTTATGATAGCTCGACAGAGCCCCTTTCATATACGTGGCAATATGAACCAAACAAAGAACAACAGTTATTTACGATGAGGTAATCTATCAAGTCCTGTTGATCATTCGAGATTGAATCTACAGCAGTAGGTTTGGTATTTAACCTGAGCTCTGGTTAAGAAATTTACTAACGTATTGAATCATGGTGATATTTAAATTTATTTTCTCTAGCCAGAGATTTTCAGTGAAAACAAGGCGTATTTACGCGTCAATAGCTGGCCTATTGCAAGTAAATTCAACGCAGTTAGCGCTGAAAATAACTGCTCGAGATAGATTTATTATCCAGAGTTTATGTTATTTAGGCAGGGTAACGTCTATTTATGTGGTGCGGTTATTTTCTATAAATAGGCGATAATACAGCATAAATACCAAACATTTGCTGCCCTTTGGATTTGTCCTAGATAGCACAAATTTTAATCCGCAAAGATTAACAGACCCTGAAAAATTAATTAGGTCGATAAATTTATGTTTAGAGTCTTCACGCTCAATAATTCGCAAATTATTTTTTTTCGGATTATTTTTTTATTAGCCGCACTGTTTTTTATTGCACTTGCGTTTAATCCATTAAATTATTTTTACGCAGAGGTACTTGTTTCCCTACGTATTCAATTATTAGCAGCAGCACTTATATGTGTTTTATTTTTGATTACGCTTAGATTATATAAAGTTGCAGTGGGGCTACTATTTATATGTATGCTAGGCCTTAGTCCAATGTTTCCTAGCTTATCTTATCAAACATCCAGTAATGAGCGGCTCCTGACGTTTAAGCAAATAAACTTAAATTATAATAATGAATACATAGACGCTCATTTATCAACCCTACTGCAACAAAAATGGGATGTGCTGATTTTACAAGAATTCAGTGACAATAACCGTGATTTGTTGAGTCGATTCTTAAGCACAACCGATATGTTTGGTTATGAAGAAATTGAAGGCATTCCTTACGGTATTGTTGTTCTATCACGTATACCTATGGTGTATAAACAGCAGATCAAATTAGATGCTGATAAATTAGGCTATATTAAATTAAAGTTTCTATTTGTTGATCACATTATAACGGTTTTCGTAGCACATCCTCCTTCACCGCGATCGAAACAACTATGGCAAAATAGAAATACCTTACTCGCAGCGCTAAACGAAGCGGCGCAAAATGAAGAAGGCCCGTGGATAATAGCTGGAGATTTAAATGTTGTGCCTTGGTCTCAATATTTCGATTGGGACAACGATAGAACCTGTTTTGGAGAACGTAGCTATGTGAGTTTTATGCCTTTTGAGCGAGGTCGATTTAGGCTGATCGGATTGCCTATTGATCATTGTATTATAAGTGAGCAAATTAGCTTGCATGGAGTCGTCGTCAGTGAGTTTAAAGGTAGCGATCATAGAATGTTAAGTTATGATCTAAGTATTAATAATACCAATTTTATTAAAAATATGATCATTCTAGCGTATTAAATAACTCACTAACTACGTTAAAAATTATTTATATAGAACAACAATGTATCATGATTTTAGCCTTGTTATTGCGCTATTTTCTTATCGCTATAATAGATCACTAATTTATGCAATTGGTATAAAAAGACTCTGAGGTTTCACATAGAGCCTTTTTATTACTGATGGATAGTTTTCGCACATTAAACAGCTTATCAAGGTGATTTGATAGACTGTTTGATGTCGTGTAGTAAATGTTGAAAGTTACGTTTATGAGGAAATAACATAAAAGCAGCAGCTGTTAAGGAGAACGCTTTAAATTTAAGTCCGATTTCTCGGTAGTATTCACCGTAACACTCAAATATTCTTGCTTGGGCTTTGAGCCGCGTTTTAATACCAATATCATTTTTACAGCGAGAGATTATTTCTTTCATTGCATTTAGTCTGTTTTGTCTATTCGCGGTGATTGAACCTGCTCTCATTAAATACCCCATTGATATTTGTTGAGAAAAAGCAACGTCCCCAATCCTCGCTAGTTTTAACCAGCAGTCCCAATCACTTGCGCTGTTAAGTGAGTTATCAAATTTTCCAACGTAGTTAATGGCTGATTTTTTTACGACAACAGAAGAAGTACCTATTACATTGGCAAATATAAGTAAATCCATTGGTGATTGGAGGTTTTGATAACCGATATGATCGCTATCAATAAACTTTGAAAATTCGGGCCAATAGGAAAAACAGTCAATAATAGATGCATATTCTTCATCGACATGCATGTAATTAGTAAAACTTAAAACACAGCTAGAATTATTTTTCATATAACTAATTTGATCAAATAATTTATCGTCAGTCCAATAATCATCAGCATCTAAAAAAGCGATATATTCACCTTTAGCTTCTGCTATAGCTTTATTTCTAACACCGACCACTCCTGTATTTTTTTGTTTAATAACTCGAATATTAGACAATGTTTTTTTTGCATTATCGAGCCATTCTACACTGCCATCGGTCGAACCATCGTCGATAACGAGTATTTCACAGTTAATATTTTTTTGCCTAACAACACTTGATATCGCCTTTGCTAAATAGGGCTTACAGTTGTAATTAGGGATAATAACACTGACCTCAATATTCATTTTAATAACCTTATACTTTTCAAGATAACTAGGGTTACGCAAGATAAGAGCCAATGATTTAAGCGCCCTGCGGGGCTGTTTTTTGTTTAATGGTTTGCATATTGCGATATATCTTCGCAAATTGAATTTTAAATGCGTATTTGCGTTGTTTTATGCTGGGCATAGTTCTTGCGAAGTAACAGATAAGTCTATCTGGAGTTTTTAAAATGAAACATATTGGCATCGTTGTTCCTAGCTTCCACATTCCATCAGAAACGTTTGTTGTGACTGAAATTAATGCCCTCGTTAATGCAGGGCATAAGGTAAGTGTACTCACGTTTGAAAATTTAAATAAATGTATAAATTTAAATTGTAGTGTGCGAATTATTGTTATAAAAAAATCGACTCAATCGGCCATTAACGCTGCACTGCAAAGACCTTTAATAGCCTTGAAAAGCAGTCTTGTAGCGAGAAGGTTCACGTCTATTTCTGTTTTATCGTTGATGGGTTATGGATTGAATATTGCTGAGATTATTCTCAAGCATCAAATCTCTCACATTCATTGTCATTTTATGCATGCGCCATTGGCCTACTCAATTATTGCCAGCAAGCTTGCTGGGGTGAGTGTTTCTTCAATTGGTCATGGCCACGATGTATACGTAAACGATTCTGATTTAAAGCTTAAACTGTCGTTGTGTGATTTCTCTGTTGCGGTATGTGAAGACATGGCAATAAAACTGCGTAAATACAGCGCAGGTAAAATTCAATTACTTCATTGTGGAATCGACTTGAGTGTGTTTAATAATAAACCAAGCCGTTTGAGTGAGTCAGTTAAGCTTTTGTTTGTTGGCCGATTAATTGAAAAAAAGGGTCTGCAATTTTTATTACCAGCAATAAAAAAATTGACAAAAAAATACTCTATATCGCTTGATGTTGTCGGAGACGGACCTTTAATGAACGATCTCAAATATATGTGCGAACAACTTAGGATAGATAACGATGTCAGGTTTTTAGGATCAAAAAGCCCTGTATGGCTATCAAAAAATACCAGCCATTATTCTGCTTTAGTTGCGCCATTTTGTATCTCTGAAAATGGTGACCGCGATACGGGACCCGTTGTATTAAAAGAAGCTATGGCCAGCGGTATCCCTGTATTGACCACCGAATTAATGGGAGCAAAAGAAATTGTTAACGATGCCGTTGGGTTTAAATGCGAGCCTTCAAGTATTGAAGGGCTAGAAAAGATATTAGCCAAATTTTGTGAACTTACCCCGTATGAAAGACATGAAAAAGGGTTAAATGCAAAAGAAGTGGTTGCTAAAGATTTTAATGCTAATACGCAAGCTAAAAAACTATCTAACTGGGTACAAAACCTGTAGGAGTTATTATGAATGGAATGAAGCAAATCGCATATTTTGGTTTATCTACTTTATTTCTTAAAGTGTTAGGGTTTGCTTTATTACCTATTTCTACACGCATACTAAGCCAAGCTGAATTTGGCGAACTCAATTTTTTAGTATCAATATCCGCTGTTATGTCGCTGCTTCTGTGTTTAGGATTACCTGAGTTATTATTTAAGCAACACATCAGTGACCCTCAAAGAAAAAGATCACTATTTAGAGACGCCCTTATTTTATGCGGGTTTTTAAGTTGTGTATTTGTTTTTATATTATTTTATTTTATCGAGCCCTTTAGTGCATTGCTGCCAGTGCCTTTAAATACAATTGATATAAAGCTGTTAGCGGTTAACTTGGCGCTGTCATCTGTACTTAGTGTTTTATTTTGTTACTTTAGATACTATGAGATGGCTAAGCAATTTTGTGTTCTAGCCATACTTCAAGGCGCTGGCCAAACATTATGTACGCTTATTTTACTCTATTTAGGCTACGGGGTGACGGGAGTTATGGTGTCGGGTGTGATATCGAGCACTCTAGTGTTACTTATTGCGTTATCTCTGGTGATTAATCAATTGGGTATTAGTTTTAAATACATTGCATGGAACATAACGCCTAAGAATTGTTTATTTCTGCTAAGCATTATTGTCTCCTCATTGTTTGTATATGCAAACAATGGCGCAGAAAATTGGTTTATAGCAGCAAGCGTGGGTAAAGAAAAGTTAGCTCAATATTATGTTGTATTACAGTTTGCGTTAATGACATCGTTTACTTTTGAGCCAATTAGAATGTGGTGGTTTTCACGCCGCTTTAATGAATTAACACAAAATCGTACCAAGTATATTTTTTTATGCAAACTCAGTTTAGACATTGGTATTTTATTGTGTGCGCTAATGATTATCGTCACACCTCATATTTTTAGTATTGTATTACCTCATAACTATCAATTAAATACTTGGCTGTTACCGAGCCTTATTGTTGTTGTTGTACTAAGGCACCACAGTGACCTATTAAATATTGGATGTTACACGCAGTTCAACGGGCTTTTTGTCACTGTGATTAACGCAATAAGTGCTTTAATCGCACTGTTATTATTAGGTTTTTTGGTACCAAAGTTTGGTTTGTCGGGAGCTGTAAGCGCTTTGGCGTGTGCCCAGTTAGTTAAAACGGGTCTGTTTGTGGCGATAAGCCAAAAGCTTGAATATTTAGCATTTAAGGTAAAAAGCTTTGTGCCAAGTTGGGTGTGTTTTTTACTTATTTATATCCTGAGTATTATTGATTTAGCACAGTACGTTTTATGGCAATTAGTGACGTTTGTTGGCTTTTTAATTGTCCTTTTTTACAAATATAAACCGCTAATAAGTAATGCGATTAAGCCATTTTTAAGGATCAGAGCGCATGATTAGTTGGTACAAGCAGCATTGTTTAATCATAAATGGCTTATTTATTACGGCATTAACACTTGTATTGTATACGCTATTTGGCCCTATTGCTGCGTTTGCATTATTACTACTGCCGTTTGCAGGCTTTTTAGCGGTAAAAATTAGCACCGTGTTCATTATTTTTTTTATTTTATTTAGCTATTTTAGATTACACGAGGCCTTTGTCTTTTTAATGCCTCTCAAAATCCCGAAAATGCTGGCATTGGCGTCATTGCTAGGGATTGCATGGCATTTATTTATATCAAAAACACTGAAGCCTCATTGGAGCTCAACACATTTAATTTTTGTTATTTGGTTTGCGTGGCTAACGGTTTGTGTGTTTAGCGCAACAAACAAAGGCTTAGCAATAGAATACTGGATAGGTGTACTAGTTAAGGTATTTATCATGGTGTTTGCTATTAGCTGGTGGTTAACACGGTTCTCTCACTTTAGCTTTGTTCGCTTGGGGATTATGATCTCTGGTGTGGCGGTAGCATTAGTTGCCTTAAATAATAAAATCAATGGCGTAGGTCTTGTAGAAGGGACGCGGGTGACTATTTCTCGAGAGTATCGATCGCAATTAGGTGATCCAAACGATTTGTCTTTAGTGCTCATGTTTCCTGTTTCTTTTTTGGCCGCTGAACTATTTGACTCTACAGCCAATAAATATCGCCGGCTCTTTGCTGCGATCGGCTTGATGTTAACTATTTCTGGCGTTATCGCTACGCAGAGCCGAGGTGGCTTATTAGGAATTGCAGCTATTTTAAGTTTCTTTTTATATCAAAAAGTAAAAAACCCTGTTGTTGTTGCTATGTTTGCAGGTGTTGGCATGTTAGCAATGATGGTTTTTGCTGGTATTAGCGATAGACAAAGTGGTGGAGCTGTTGAAAGTGGAGTTGATGAATCAGCAATGGGCCGACTATACGCATGGCAAGCGGCAATAAATATGGCTATTTCAAATCCTCTTACGGGTGTTGGCGTTGATAATTTTTTTGTAAATTATTACTTTTACAGCCCACACTGGGATGGCAAGAATCATGCAGTACATAGCACATGGTTTCAGGTGTTAGGTGAAACAGGCTTTGTAGGAATATGCATATTTTTACTTTTAATTGCCAGCATTTACCGAAGCCTTTCGAGAGTTTATTGCATCAATGCACTTAACTACAATGATCAAGTGGCAGTTAATGCGAATGCGTTAAAGGCCGGTATTATAGGGTTTATGGTTGCAGGCACATTTTTAACGCAAGCATTTACTTGGCCGCTGTATATTATTTTGGCCCTCACTATTGCGCTCGAGAAGCTCACTATTCAAAGCAATAAGGAATAACAGTATGATGGTACACGTCAAACGTTGGTTAAAAAATAGTCCACATCCTTTTGCAAAATCACTTTTTCATTTTGCAAAAAACCTTCGCAATCCACAAATGATGGTTATTCCTCTTCTTCATTCGACGCTTTATCACCTGCATCAATTTGTAAAAGAGTTGTGTCACGAACTGTTAAGAATTATTTATTACACGCCACTGTTTAAAAGCCAAATAAAAGGCAGTAAAAAGCAGCTCTTTTTGTACTCAGGTATGCCACAAGTACTTGGACAGCTTAATATTGAGTGCAGCGATAACGTTAGAATGTCTGGTATTAGCACATTTTGTGGGCGAGTGGGTAACTTAACTACGCCAACACTCATTATTGGTAACAACGTGGATATTGGCTGGCAAAATGCCTTTTCGGTTGGCCAAAAAATCACATTAGAAGACGATGTAAGGTTAGCTGGGCGCGTTTTTTTAGCTGGGTTTCCAGGTCATCCCATTGACTGTGAACGAAGAGCACAAGGCGACAGTGACGACGAGTCTCAAATTGGCGATATTATCATTAAACGCGGTGCATGGTTAGGCACTGGCGTAACGGTACTTGCAGGCGTCACGATTGGTGAGGGAGCAATTATAGGAGCAGGCAGTGTGGTGACAAAAAATATTCCTGCTTTTACTATTGCTGCAGGAAACCCAGCCAAAGTAGTGAAGCATATAAAGGAGTCCTAATATGAAATTTATTGTTTTTGGTGAAGATTGGGCAAGCCATCCAAGCAGTACTCAGCATTTATTTTCAGAGTTGGCTAAAAATCATGAAATACACTGGATAAATTCAATTGGTATGCGCAAACCCCGTTTCAAACGCAACGATTTAGAGCGCGTATGGAGTAAGTTTAAGCAGCTTTTTAGTCAATCAAATCACACCGCAATCAAAACACCTAGCACTATGCAGGTATACAAACTACCAGTGTTCCCGTGGCACGATAATACATTAGTAAAGCGCTATAATAGCTGGATTTTTTCCCGATATTTTAAAGGTATTCAAAATAATGAACCCATTATATATTGGTTGAGTGTCCCTACAGCACAGTACTTATTTACAAAAAAAGCGCACGATAAACTCATTTATTACTGCGGCGATGATTTTAACGCGCTTGCCGGCGTTGATGCGCATTTGGTTGCGCCATTTGAAAAAAGTTTAATTAATAAAGCCGATTTAATTTATGTCATTAGTCAATTTTTGATGAATAAGATGCCACACTACAAAACTAAAATGCTTAGTCATGGAGTTAGTTATGACCTCTTTACATCTCATACAGATATCGCCCCAGAAATAAACGCGTTGAACGGTCCTATTGTTGGTTTTTACGGCAGTATTAACGCATGGTTAGATATGACATTGTTAACAGCCCTCGCTGCACAAAGGCCTTACTACCAACTGGTATTGGTGGGTGATATTGTTGCCTGTACCTCTCAACTGCTACAGTTTAAAAACGTAACGCATGTTCCTGCGGTGGATCATCAGCGTTTAGTCACTTTTTCAGCGCATTGGGATGTATCTATTTTACCGTTTGTAAATAATGCGCAAATTAGAGCATGTGATCCGCTTAAATTAAAAGAATATTTAGCGGTAGGAACACCTATAGTCGCAACGCAATTTCCCGCTGTGATGCGTTACGAGTCAGAAATTTATATCGCAAAAACCCAAGCTGAATTTATTAGTAAAGTAGATGAAGTACTCTCACTTGATAAAACGCAATTAAATACACTTAAATTAGCGCAACGCCATATAGCTCAAGACCATAGTTGGCAATCAAAAGCGCTTGCTGTTGAGCACGATATCTCTACTTTAAACCACGGGTTATAATTAATGGTTGTTGAGTCTTAAGGATTAAACTTGTGATCCTCAAGGGAGTGATACCAATTTGCAATCGATTTTAGGGATTAAATCTGGCGCTAACTAGATTATTTAATTAAGCGAATTGGTGTGAACTGTAGCGCGTGTTTGGTATTTATTCTGAGAGCTCCCTATCTGTTGGAAATTATCACGCCCTAGATTCTGTCTTGCTTAAAAACCAAACAGTCTGCTACAAATTTAACGTATACCAATTCGCAATAATACTTATACCAATTTTATTAAAAACATGATCATTCTAGCGTATTAAATAACTCACTAACGACGTTAAAAATTATTTATATAGAACAACTATGTATCATAATTTTAGCCTTGTTATTGCGCTATTTTCTTATCGCTATAATAGATCACTAATTTAATGCAATGGTATTAATCATTTGAAGGTGCCAAACCTGACGTTAGCTACGTTAAAAGTTTCTCATTTAGAGCAACAATAGCAGGCCTATTGTAAGTAAATTCAACGTCGTTAGCGCTGAGAATAGCTGCTTGAGATAGATTTATTATTCAGAGTTCAGGTTCTTTAGCATAATATTGGCGCAGCCTGTGCAACTACCTTATTAGACGTCGCTATTTGTAGCTAAAATTCTTATTTTGCAAATAGTCGCTAAATTTCGCATAGCAATATGCAAATGTATAGGTAGGGTTTATGTTAGTAAGAGAGCAAATTAAACGATTACTTTATTTAACCTTGTATGCGGTGTATACAAGAGCAAAGCTATTTGTTTTACCGCTTTTGATTGTTCCTTTTGTGGTTATTTTATTAGCAGCTACGTCGCAAAAGCAATATACAAATCACGCCACTATTTTAATTGAAGAGTCAGCACTGCTTAATCCATATTTGGATGATTTATCTTTTTCTTTTGATTTATCAAATCGCATAGCGGCGCTTCGTACCTTGGTTATAAGTCGAAAAGTGCTTATAGCCGTCGCTAAAGAAACGCAATTAGTACCGGGCAATGCATCCCCTGCAGAGATAGAAAAGATCCATCAAAAACTTTCTCAAGCACTCTCTCTTTCATTAGTTGGGGACGAGCTTGTTCGCATTAACTTTACATGGCACGACCAAACAAAAATGAAGCTAGTGCTCGAAAAAGTTGTCGAAAAGTTCATTGAGCGTTTATTAGCACCAACAAGGACCTCATTGGATACATCAGAGCAGTTTTTCTATCAGCAATTGGTAAGCCTTCGTGATGAGTTAGAGTTATCGGAAGAGTCGTTAGCAATATTCAAAGCTAAAAATAGCAATACCTTACCAGCTGTTTTACATAGTAATCGCCAAACATTTGATAAATTGCTAAGTGATCAACAGCAAAAGTCTATTATCTTATCCGGTGCGCAAGCCAAGCTCAAAGCGCTTACAACAAAGATGGGTCAAGCGAATCCAATTTTAGGTCGGATTGAAGAAAAAATAATTACTGCCGAATCAGAACTGAGCTTTTTAAAAACACGCTATACCGAAAAGCACAGTAAAGTCATCTCTAAAAAACGCGAGCTACAAAGCATTAGAAACCGTCAACAGTTATTAATTGAAAATGGCAAAGAGCTTGATCCAACAAATATTGAGCAGCTATGGCAAATGGCTAATACCTTGCCCAGTGGCGGTGATGGTGAGAGCAGCGTATTGGTGTCGCAAATTCTTAATCTTGAAGATGCAAAAAACGCTGTTACACAGCATCAGCAAGAGTTTGACATGCTTGAACAGCAGGTTAGTACCGTAAGTGACCGACTTTTAGTAACCAGTGACATTGAAAAACAACTCAGAAAATTAGAGCGCGATTATGACGTTAAACAGTCTTTATATAAAGACATGCTGAGTCGTTATGAAATGGCCAAGGTAACTGGAAAGTTGGTTAAGTACGAAGGGCCAGATAAAGTCAAAACCATAGAGCGTGCCTACAGCCCAACGCAGCCAATCAACACATCACTCGCTATATCAATTATTGTCGGCATCATTTTAGGCCTATTTACAAGTAGCACGATTGTGTTTGTTGCGACTTTATTCGATAGCCATCTAAAAGATATTCAAACCATAGAAAAATTGTCTGCTCTTGAGGTCGTTACTATTTTACCCATTGTGAAGGATGCACCGGTGGACTTGGTTTTTAATTCATCAATGAACTCTATTGAACAGGGGAAATAACATGAACGTATTGCATTTGGTTCAACATTTTAAAATAGGTGGGCTTGAAAAAATGGCCGTAACACTCATGCAAAAAAGCCAATTTGCTGATTCTAGCGTGGTTGTATCGCTAGAAGGGACTTTAAGCGAAGCGATTAAAGATTGGCCACAACTGACATCGTTTGGACACAGATTGATGTGTTTAAATAAAGCTGAAAAGTTTGATTTAAATATAGTTAAAAAGCTCTCTGAGATCATTAAACAATACAATATAGACGTTATACATAGTCACCACATAGGGCCGATGCTTTATGCGAGCATGGCTTGTATTAAAAACCGCCTAGTTAGGCATGTTTCAACTATTCATGATGCGTGGTATTTAAAGAGCTTTAAGCAACGCTTAATAACTAAAGCATTAAATAGATTGACAAAAATACACTGGGTGGCCGATGCACAAGTTGTGGCTAAAGACTTTTTTAATGAAACGGCCATTAAAACAGATAAAACGATACTAAATGGTATCGATTTTAATCAGTTTATAGGTATTAACGAATCTGATGCTCGTCAGCAGCTGAATTTACCTCAAGATGTTAATTTAGTTGGATGTTCAGCACGACTAGAGCTAGGGAAAGGGCACTTTGCGTTGTTAAGGATCTTATCATCATTGCCAATATATACCGAACTGGTATTTGCGGGCACTGGTAGTTTGCACAGTAAACTGGTTGATTATGCGAGCACATTAGGAATTTTAGATCGGGTTCACTTTTTAGGTAATGTACAAAGCATGCAATTATTTTACTCTGCTATTAACGTTATGTGTCTTTACTCACAAAGAGAAGGCCTTCCGTTATCTATTTTAGAATCAATGGCATGTGGTAAAGCGATTGTCGCAACTGACGTGGGTGGTATTCGCGAAGTCTTAACAGATAAGCAAGGTATCTTGATCAAACCTGGAAATGAAATGGGACTTAAAACTGCAATTGTAAAAGCAATTAATATGAAACAAGGTGATTGTATAAGAGAGCATGTTTTTTCAATTGCTAATGCGAATAAAATGAGTGCAGAGTACGACCATTTTTATAATGGCTTATCATCGTAAGGAGAAAATAATGACTTATTTACTGATCACACTCGCGGTGTTAATTGCGCTTGTTTTATACCACCATATTGGTTATGTGGCACTTTTAAAATTATTCAGTCGAGATAATAACAAACGCCTTGTGTTTGCTAAAAATACGAAAGCAACCGCAAGCTTTGGTATTTTAATTTGTGCGTACAACGAACAAGCCTATATTAAAGAAAAATTGTATAACTTAGGCGCGATGCTTTACAACACGAAAATGTTCGCAATTCACGTTTATTTAGATGGTTGTACTGATAATACGTATGAAGAGGCTATGTTGGCTCAAGCACAGTTAGCTAAGCAAGATGTAGTGTGTCATTTACATTTCAACAAGCAAAACCAAGGTAAAGCGCACGCTATTAACGAGTTAATTAAACTAACAAAACCTAATTACGATGTGCTGGTGTTTACTGACGTAAGCGCATTACTGAGTATTGATGTATTAATGAACCTTGATGCTGATTTTAAAGATACGCGGCTTAATGTCATTACGGGTGTTTATATTTTAGATGAACACGCAACGACAGAGCAAAAACATTATTGGCAGTATCAAAATAGTATCAGGAGTATGGAGTCAGCACTCGGTGCTGTGATTGGTGTGCCAGGTGCTATGTTTGCCATTCGCTCTAAATATACTGATGTATTAGAGCAAAGCATAATCAATGATGATTTTATTCTTTCCATGAATGCGTTAAAAAATGGCGGAAAAGCCGTTGTTAATAGCGAAATTAATATTTTAGAAAGAGAATGTGATGAGCAAAGTCATGATTATGCAAGACGAGTGAGACTAGGCGCCGGTAATTGGCAGCAAATTAAAATACTCTATAAACTATTAAACCCTCAATTGGGTTGGGTAAGTTTTAACTTTTTTTCACATAAAGTGTTGCGTGGTGTTATGCCAATTGTGCTTGCTTTAATTTATATTTTACTGTTCTCAATAGCGATTTTTTCCACGTTACTACTGCCTAAATTATTATGCGGCATTATTACGTCTATACACGGTATTGAACTTACTAAAAAGGTATTTAAAATCAAAATGAAACTCCCAATTGTTGATAAAATAAATTACATTCTCAATGCCTACTTCTTAGCATTATGGGGCATTATTAAATTTGAACGCGGTGATTATAAACAGCATTGGCGCAGAGTACATCGTAGTAATACGCAGCAAAATGTAACCATTAAAGTGATTAAACGGGCAATTGACATCGTTGGCTCAGTGACAGGTTTACTTTTGTTGTCTCCGGTTATGCTAAGCGTTGCCGCTATGATAAAACTCACCTCACGGGGCCCTGTTTTATTCAATCAACTAAGAGTGGGGGAAAGTAATGATGATTTTGTTGCTCTTTTTGATGTTCTTAAATTTCGTTCAATGGTGGTTGATGCAGAGGCGCAAAGCGGTGCTGTTTGGGCAAGCAAAAATGACCCAAGAATAACCCCCATAGGCCGATTCATCCGTAAAACACGTTTAGATGAGTTACCACAATTATGGAATGTATTGGTCGGCGATATGTCGCTGATTGGGCCTCGACCAGAACGTCCAGTGTTTTATTCTAAGCTTGAAAAAGACATTCCTTATTTCTCTCAGCGTACTTACGGTATTAAGCCCGGTATATCTGGGCTGGCTCAAGTGATGAATGGCTACGATGAGAGTATTGATGATGCTAGGAACAAAATAGGGTGGGATTATGCCTATATGCTCAGCACCTCATCACCACGTAGTTGGTGTTATATGGAGTTAACCATCTTGTTTAAAACACTGGTTGTTATATTTACTGGTAAAGGACAATAATTATTTTTGCATAATGCAATCGCACTCCCAATACTCAATTGCATTATGCTTTGCTTTCCTCTTTTTTCTCTTTCTTTAGTTTAAATGTACTAATTATCAATTACTTAAAGTTGGTTCGTTTCTTGTAGTAGTTATATTGAATTTAACAATTTAATAGGTAACTGCCATGACAAATTTAGCCAATGCAAAAGAACATAAAATTGTATCAATCCCAAATGACTTTTCAGGTTTTACCGTAGATGGGTTTAAAGATGAATTCGAAGATCTCGTTGATATGGGTACTGATTTTATTGTCTTAGATTTTTCAAAAACTGAATTTATAGACTCTTCAGGTATAGGTGCTATTGTTTTTCTATATAAGAGAATAGAGAAAAAGAGCCACAAGTTATCTTTGCTTAACGTTACAGGTCAGCCGTTTAAACTAATGAACTTACTTCGAGTAGACAAAACGATTCCATTTATTGATTCAATTTAACGGTTTGAAGGAGAGGAATATGAAAGCACACATTTTTATCATCATAACTTTATTTTTAAGTGGGTGTGCTTCTTGGCCTGATGAAGGACAAGGAGGTTGGGCTGAAAAATACCAAAATTATCCATTAAGTGATGAGCAAAGTGATAACAACTTTGCACAACCGCAAGATGTAGTACGAAGTGAATTTGAACATCTAGTTTTAAAATTAGAGCTTCTAAAATCACAAGATATTAAGGCATGCATGCCTGCTCAACTTTTAAAGGCGCAAATTTACGAAAACCGTATTCGTAGGCTTATTACGGCGAACATGTGGGAAGATGCAGAGCATGATTTACTTATTCATTATCATGGTCTTAATCAATTAACAAATCACTTTGATACAGTGCAAAAACTCACTAATTGTGCAGTTTCAGCAACGTCAAAACCCACCTTGTTTAGCGTTAAAAAACAGGTGTCTGATTTGCTAAACAGTGACAATCAATTTGCTTTTAAAGAGTTCGAAATTACGCCTAAATACGCAGTAAGACTTGCACAAGCTGCTGATTTAACAAAGCAATTAAATAGTATTTCGATTTTGCTTGTGGGTCATACTGATTCTGTTGGCGAGATGAATAGTAACTACGAACTTGCTTTAAAAAGAGCGGAAACCGTTAAGCATTGGCTGGTGGTATATGGTGTCCCTATGCAAAGCATTACAACACTGACACAAGGCAGCTTAAAGCCTTACAGTGAGCAGACTCAAACCAACAGTGTACGCCACTCAGATAGACGTGTAGAGGCAATCGTACTCGACGCTAACAATAAGAATTTGCAAGACAACAAAGCGAAAGCGCTTGTTAGTTGGACCAAAATTATTAAAAGCAAACAGGAGTAAGTTATGAAATATTTATTGACGGTTGCTTTATTACTTTTTTCATTGAGTGCCTACGCTACCAATGATAATACTGACTCAGTAGTGCAGGTGGGAAACAAATTGTTTTTGTATATTCCAGGTGAAGCTGAATTTAATACCGCCTTTGAAGTCGATAAAAAAGGCCAAATTAATCTTCCCGAAATAGGCCAATTTAATGTGGCTGACAAAACCACTTCGCAAATTGAATTAGAATTGACGCCAGTACTTGCAGCGCTATTTGTTGCGATGGATGATTTTTATATAGAAATACGCAGCAGAGATATTCTTATTAATGTGCTGGGTTACGTAAATACTCCTTCGCAAGTTAGTATTCCAGATGATGGCAATATTCAAATGGTGATTGCTAAGGCGGACGGTTTAAAACCGGGTGCGCAATTAGACAGAATGCAAATAAGACGCGGTGATGAAGTTATTGAATTTGATTATAAAGCGTACTTAGATTCCGGTAATATTGGGCTATTACCTTTACTGAGAAGTAAAGATACGGTGTTTGTGCCTGTATCACCTTTGCTGGGCAATGTTCAAATTGATTTTGATGCACAAACGCTCAGTGCAACGGGTGATGCCAGCGACAGTAATGCGGTCACCATTTTAGGTGAAGTGCATAACCCTGGCAGTTTTTCATTCAAAGCAGAAATGACCATCTTAGATGCACTTATGCGCGCAGAAGGCGTTACTCGCTATGCTGATGTGACTAAAATTAGAGTCATTATAGATAAGTCCCCGGTTATTTTTGATCTAAAAGCTTACTTAGATAAACCAGCAAATAGCAATATGCAGCTACTGCAACCAGGCTCTACCGTGTATGTGCCTATTATGGTAGATGATGTAAATACAACTTCTCGCACCGTATATATTATGGGTGAAGTTCAAAAACCAGGCGCGTATGAAGCAGCCGACAGCACTAATTTTTTAGATATTTTAGCTAATGCGGGTGGCCCTACACGTTTTGCAGAAACACGCCATATAAAAATATTAACTCCAGAAGGCGAAAGTATTGTATTTGATTTGCAAGGTTACAGTGAAGGCACCGTTACAACCAAAGTTCCAGATTTAAACCCAGGCGATGTTATTTTTGTGCCAGAGAAAACAGACGTCAATGAAAAAAGTTGGCTTAAAATCCCCACTAAACGCGCTATAAAAATTATAGGTGCAATCCAGTCTCCTGGTCGTTATGAGTGGAGTGACGAAATGGACTTTACTGACTTACTTGCTCATGCCGGTGGACCAACAAAAGGTGCCAATATTAACGATATAAAAATATTGCGCAATGGCGACGTTACACAGCGCTTTGACCTTGAAAAATATACGATTACTGATGGAGATACGGCGTTACCAAATTTAGTTGCTGGTGATACGGTAATCGTCGAAGAACTACCCGTCGATCCGTCGGATAATAAATCTCAGTGGATACGTCAAGAATCGAGTAAATCTATTTATATCATGGGGCAGGTCGGTGCTCCAGGGCGTTATTCGTTTAACGAAAATATGCATTTTATTGATATTTTAGCCGCAGCAGATGGGCCAACAGGCGCGGCTGATATTCGTAACATTCGAATAACTCATCGTAATGGTAATCGCGCTAAAGTGAGTAAATTAGACTTGGCCATGTATTTCGAAACAGGCGACGAAACCTTGTTCCCTAATGTTTTACCTGGCGATACCATTTTTGTACCTGAAAAAAACAAAGACTGGCTGCGCACACCTAAAGAGCGAGTAGTACGTATTATGGGCGCTGTGCAAAAACCGGGTAGATATAATTTTGACGATACTATGTCTATTTTAGATGTACTAGCAGAAGCTGGCGGGCCTTCTAATTCGGCATTAATTGATAAGATAGTTGTGGTTAACCATTCATGTTGTAAAGAACAGTCTCGAGTATTTGATTTAGAAGCGTTTATTAAATCTCCAAATTCAGCAAATATTCCAGTATTAAGAGCTGGCGACACGCTATACATACCAGAAAAAGGCCAGGATTTATTAAGCCAATTTAAAGATAATTTCTTAGATGTTATTACCATACTTGCATTAGTGGTGGGCTTATGAAATTAATACCAAAGCAATATCATGAACTAGAAGTAATATGTAATACCATGATTGATCACAATGCGCGTTGCATTACTTTTATATCGCTATCTGGCTCGGAGGGGTCGTCTAGTGTTTGTGTAAGCGTAGCCAAACGATTACAAAGCCAACACAAGTCTGTGTTAATTATCGATTTAAATCCTATCAATACATTTTGTTTAGACGATAAACTACCTACAGCGTGCAATCCATGGCGATTTGATGATATTTCATGTCAGCTAGGGGTAACTAATTACGAAGGGATCAGTTTATTGGCAATACAAAACCTTGCAGCCATCGAGCCCGCAAAAAATAAGCATGTATTAAACGATGCCGTAGCACGGTTAAAGCAAGAATATGACTATATTTTAATTGATATGTCACCCGCATTAAAGCGTAATAGAAATAATGTGCCGCTGCACTCATTAAGTATTTGTAGCGAATTAACATTTGTTACAGTTGCGCTGGGTATTAATGATGAAGAGTCCCTGTGTAAAGGGGTTCGTGAATTAAAACAAGCAGGGCATGGCAATATTAAAATTTTAATAAGCCAGCACAATTTTGCGCCACTGGGTGAGCGTATAGTCAAACTTTTAGAAAAGCATGCCGTTAAATGGCCTAAGTTATCTTCACGTATTAAGGCAAAAATTATTAAACAACGATGGCTATTTGGGCATCATTGAGGATGTTATGGATATATTATTTGAAAGACGTTTTGAATTACTATGGCCAACATTGAGCGAAATACGCCTAGTGCTCAAACATGTTTTAAGAGCCCTTAATGTAAAAAAAGATGAGGTCGATGCAGCAGGATTGGTGGCAACAGAGTATTTAACTAATTTAATTAGACACAACCAAGGCTCTGAGCATCATATTTTACTGCGCATTAGTCAGTCTAGTAAAGAGAGTTATAGGCTCACCTTTATAGATGAACTAACCCCTTATAATCTCTTTAAAAATAACAATTCATCTTGGACAATAGACTCAGGTGCGTTAGTAGAAGGGGGCATGGGCGTTGAACTCATTCGTCATTATTTTAAAGATGCAGACTATGTAACTAAAGAAGGTAAAAACTTTTTTTCCTTTCCATTAAAACACATAGACAGACGCCCTACGGTTATTTATGTTGATGATGATGTAACGCAGCTTGCCTTAATGAGTGCGTACTTGAAAGAGCAATTTCAAGTGATTGCTTGTGAAAGTATTGAAGCCGGATGGCAAGCTATTTTAACTGCCGATGCGAGAATTTTATTACTCGATCATAAATTAAAAAATGGCACGTGTGAGCCTCTTTTAGAAAAACTCAATAAATCTAATTTAAAGTCGCAGCTCTCTGTGGTGATGCTAACAGGTGATGATAGCGAAGAAGTTATTCATAAAATCAACCGATTAGGTGTTGATGACTACCTAATTAAACCGGTTAAAAAAAATAAACTGCTGCAGAGTATTGAGCGTGTAACGCATCGCTTTGCCTATTTATCTTATCAAACAACGTTTGAGTCAACGCCATCTAAAATCCATCTACAAAACGATAAAACCGCTCATATTTTTGGTTCTATTAGTTTAGGCAATGGAGGTGACTTCTTTATGCCTATTAACGATGAATGCAGTGCATTTGTACTCGGTGATATGATGGGACATGGGCTGCAGGCACTCAAAGAAAGTTTTGCTATTAAAGGGTTCATAAGTGGCTTTTTAGCCACAGGGCTCCCTTATCAAAATATGCTAGCAGCACTCAATAACGCGCTCTATAAGCAACAGCTTTGCAAATCTAGCTTAGTGACACTCGCAATTTGTTTTATAAATAATAATAAAATGTTTTGGTTAAATGCGGGACATCCGCCCCCCGTTGTTGTCCGTAAAACAGGAGAGCTCTGCCAACTCACAGGAACAGGGCCATTATTAGGCCTTGCTAAAGATCATAACTATACCCTTTATGAAACGGCGCTGGATGATGTAGAGCATATTTTACTTTATACCGATGGTTGGACTGAAAATCGCTTTACCGATAAAGATGAGATAAGTGAGTTGAACAAAATAATACCGAATGAGTATCAGTCCAAAGATGAGTTTGCTCATACATTATGGCAAAACTCACAAGTGACGCTTTCAAAAGAAATTGATGATGCGTCACTGATTGTAATTAATTGAATTTGCTTTAATTAACATTCTATAGTTAAATCATTAGTAATATAAATTTGTGTTCTAAACATCGTCGACTTGCTAACAGGGAATGAACAATGCCACCAACTGTATTAATTGTTGAAGATACTCAATCTCTTGCAATGCTTTATCAATCTTACCTATTACCAACGGGTGTAAACACACTTGTGGCAAATGATGGTGCTACGGCTATAGATATTATTAATAAAGTGCACCCCGATTTAATTGTGCTTGATGTTATGTTACCAGACATGAATGGGCTTGATATTTTAGCTACATTAGAACCCGACAACTGTCCTCAAGTTGTTGTGTTAACTGGTCACGCCACTAAAGAAATGGCGATCCAAGCAATAAAATTAGGGGCAAGCGACTTTTTAGAAAAACCAATTGAAGCCGATCGTTTTAGAATCACCGTTAATAATGCACTTAAGATTAAAAACCTTAAGCAAACGGTTACTCAATATAAAAACAAATACGAAAATGGTAAATATTTTGATTTGATTGGTAGTTCAAAACAAATGCAATCTGTTTATCAGATCATAAGTTCTGCTTCTGTGAGTAAAGCGACAGTATTTATTACAGGTGAAAGCGGCACAGGCAAAGAGCTATGTGCTCGTGCTGTTCACCAAGCATCTAACCGCGCTAATCAACCTTTTGTAGCTCTAAACTGTGCCGCTATTCCTAAAGATTTAATTGAGAGTGAAATTTTTGGACACTTAAAAGGTGCTTTCACGGGAGCAATTGCTAATCGGGTAGGGGCTGCGGGGCAGGCTAATGGCGGTACATTATTTTTAGACGAACTTTGTGAAATGGATATAAATTTACAAAGTAAACTGCTTCGCTTTATACAGACAGGGAGTTATCAGCAAGTTGGCAGCGAAAAAGTAGTCAAAGTGGATGTCCGGTTTGTTTGTGCAACCAATAGAGATCCGCTTGTTGAAGTAGAAAACGGTCGATTTAGAGAAGATTTATACTACAGATTACATGTTATACCTATTGAATTACCGCCACTAAGAGAGCGTGGTAAAGATATAATAGAAATAGCCGAGGCTTTATTTGTTAAAATAGCAAAAGATGAAAGCCATCCATACAAAGAAATATCAGAGGATGTAAAACAGCTATTAATACAATACAGTTGGCCTGGTAATGTAAGGCAATTGGAAAATGTGATACGTAATGTATTAGTGCTTAATCCTGAGCAATACATAGATATTGATATGATCCCTGCATTACCAGAAAACACAAAAAAAACGCCAGAGCGAGAAACGATTAATTCAACTACGCAGCTAATGGCGGATACGACCTTTGATTTGCCTAATACACAAAATAATATAAAAGCATTGTGGCTTGCTGAAAAAGAATACATCGAGCATGTTATAAAAATATGTTCATCAAATATACCAAAAGCGGCATCATTACTCGATGTTAGCCCCTCCACACTTTATCGAAAAATTAAAAGTTGGGAAGAAATTCAGTAACATCTTGACCTGTATAGGCTTGTTGAAGTAATAAAAATTGTTTCTTTCCAGAAAATCGTTCATCGAGCATGTTATAAGCATTATCTAGCATCTTTAATTTTTGAACGTTAGGTAAAAGTAGCAATTGTTCGATGCGTTTTTGGCAGTCATTAGCATTTCCTTCTGGCATTAAAAAGCCCGTTTTACTGTCCTCGATGATACTTGGTATAGCACCGACAGAGCTGCTTATAATAAATTTTCTCTGGGACATAGCCTCAAGTAATGTCATGGGTAAACCTTCTTCTCTAGAGCAAATAAGCAACACATCTATTTTCTCCCAGATAGCGCCACGATCAGTGAGTCCATGGTAAAGAAGATTATTTAAAACGGGTATGTCACTTTGCAAAGGACCTTGTCCAAATACATGAAATTCAACGCCTTTATTTTGCTGCATGTTTTTCGCTAATTGAAAGAATATATCAGGGCCTTTTTCAAATGATAGCCGACCAACAAAGCCAATCCTCATTGGTTTATTTAAGTTATTAGGGGGAATGTATTTAGTGTGCTGTAAAGAAATAAAATTTTCCATTAGGTGTGCGTTTCGAAGTGTATCTTTTATTTTATTTGAGACCGCAAAGTTTGTAGAAAGAGCACAAAGCCATCGGTCTAATTTATTATAAAGTTTTACTTTACCAGTGCCGGCCTCACCAGCATGAAATGTGCTAATGCAGCGTTTATTTGTAACTTTGCAGGCTATACGGCCCAATATTCCCGCTTTATAGCCGTGGGTATGAATAACGGTTTGGTTGTTAAAACCGGATAATTTTTTGAGCAGGCTGTTAATATTTCCTTGCAAAAAATCATACGATATGTTTTCTTTGTCTAGCATATCGTAAAAGCCTTGATTACAGTGATGTTTATAAAACAAAATAGAACACTTGATGTGGTTTCTGCTTAGTAATTTTGACAATTCAACTAGATGGGTTTCAATACCGCCAATCATAGAAGAGTCAACAAGTAAAACAACGTTATAATTCATAATTAACTCCAAAAGAAAGATATGATTGATAAAGCAATAATCGAACAGCTAAAAAAGGATGTTGGCAACGAATTAGCCGTTGAGCTATTAAAAACGTTTGTCAACGAATCAAAAAAAACAGTGGCTACCCTAATTAGCGAAAATGAGCGTAGTGAAATAGAAATGAGTGCTCATAGTCTTAAAAGCAGCTGTTACAGTTTTGGTGCATCAGATTTAGGTGATACGTGTAAACAGATTGAAGCGCTAGTTAAAGTAGAACATTCTCAAAAAGATCTAAACACCTTATTAAAAACAGCCGATGAGCAAAGTAAAGTTACCTTCAAAAAACTAGCAACGATTATTGAAAACATTCAAATTTGAGTATTAAGCTGAATTGGCATTTTAAGTAATGCCGAAAAAACATTTTCCAGCTCATTAATATCATGCAAATGTTCTTTGGATTGCATTATCTGTTTACCGTCATGTAAAATTTCCTCAATTGCGCTAGGGGGGATACTTAAATCGTAAATTTTTACCCCTAGCTGTGCTTGTAACCAGTCTATTCCTGCTGTGCGTGTATGTTTCATGACGCTATTTTCTGTTTGTGTATTTTCGATAAAAATACGACACGCAGATGTTTGTTCAATAGCGATTAATATTTCGTTTACTAAAAAAGCGGGCATAACGCTTGTAATAATACTGCCAGGACCAATTATTATTAAATCTGCCGCTAAAATAGCATCAACGCATCCAGGCGCTGCAGGCACATTTTTAGATAAATAGACTTCTTTAGGTAAAGTATTGAGTGCATCTATTGCACATTCTCCAAACACTTCTTCGCTATTATTAAGCTTAGCAACGAGATCGGTGGGGACTTCGGTCATTGGCAAAATGGTTTCAGAATTACCTAACATCGCATTAAAGTAAGCAATAGCCTGTGTGGGTGACTTTGTGATCTCTGTTAAGCCAAGTAGGGTTAAATTGCCTAAGCAATGTCCATCTAATGGGCCCTGAGTGAAACGATGCTCGTAAATTGAGTTAAAAGCAGAATCTTCTCCTGCAAGTTGTAAGCAACATCGTCTAATATCACCAAGCGCGATACAGTCTTGAGATGCCCTTATCTTTCCTGTACTTCCACCATTATCTGTTGTTGCAACGATTGCAGTTAAACTACTACACATTGGTTTAATAGCGCTTAAAACTTGCGCTAATCCATGGCCACCACCTATGCACACTATTTTCATTATTATGCCTTTGTGTTTTATTTAGTCTGCCTTTTAGTAAGCATGAAACATTCCAAAAAGATAAGTTGATTAACGTAATGATTTATAGTGATTTTTATCCTATATTAAATCAAGTACAGAAATATTAAGCTCGCTTTTTGCAAAACGCGATGCATTTTGATGAGGAAAACAGTTATGGGACATACCGAGCAGCTCTCTATGTCTGAGTTACAAACGTACTTAATGGATTTAGCACATTGTGAAGACGAGAGTGATGTATTCCAACTATTGGCCTCTTTATTACAAGACAAGCTGGAATTTGAAGACTGTATTGTTTTAAATAGATATAAAGATCGTTACTACGAGACAATTGCAGCGACAAATGCTGTATTTCATGCTGAGTCATGGCCTGAATGCCAGTTATTTTCAGAAGCACTCGAAAAAGGGTGTGTTCTTTCTAAATGTCCACTTCAAGAACTAGAATTCGCGCTTTTAAACTGTATTGATAAGGTGAGCCTTAAAAATTCGCTGGTAATAAGTATTGATTCTGTAGGAGGGCAGGGCTTATTTATATTCACTAATGTGGGCATTTCAAATTGTCATAATATTTTAAATACCGCCACAATGAAAATACTACTACAGCAAGTCTATTTTACGTTTATTAATCAAGTTAAATTACAAAAACAAACACTTAAATCACTGTCAATGATCAATAAGTTCACTACGTTATCGACCCTTTTTAAAGAGCTAGGGACCGAGTGGTTTTGGCGTTCAGACACTTCAATGTTGTTTAAAAGCGTTAATAATATTGAAACAGTTGGTAATATTTATACTGAAAAGTTTGTTGGTAACAGCATCGAGAGTTTGATTACTAAAAGTGAACAACTTAATGTTGATAAATGGCGTGATTTCAATCAAATAATCGAAAACCAAGAGGATTTTTATAATTTTGAATTTGAGGTGACCTCAGTCCAAGACTTTTGGGTATCTTTTAGTGGGAAACCTCAATTTGATGAACAAGGATATTTTGCAGGTTATTTGGGGCTTGCTAAAAACATAACAGTGTCGAAGGAGAGAGAAGCTGCTCTTCAAACTGAAAAATTAAAAGCTGAAGACGCGAGTAAAACTAAATCAAAATTTTTGAGTGTGATGTCCCATGAGATAAGAACACCTATTCACGCTGTAATGGGCATGATAGAGCTACTACTTGATACTAAGCTCACTCCAGAGCAACAACAGCTAGTTAACTATGCAAACTCAAGTACCGAAATACTCTATGGTTTAATTACTGATGTGCTCGATTTTTCTAAGATAGAATCTGGCACCGTGTCATTTATTAGTAAACCATTTAATATTAAGCTCTTAAGTGAAAATATAGTGGGTCAGCTTAATATTATTGAAAAGTCGGATGATATCCTTTTTACAACTAACATTGATGAGAATATTCCTAAATATGTTGTGGGTGATGAATACAGGTTAGGGCAAATACTTTTTAACGTGATTGGCAATGCATTTAAGTTTACTAAGCATGGCCAGATTACTTTGAATGTTAATCTTTTTAATGAGCAACTAATTTTTGACGTCAAAGATTCAGGTATTGGTATTGCAAAAAAAAATCTAGAACTAATATTTCAACCCTTTAGTCAAGTAAACGACAGTATTAACCGAAAGAGCGAAGGTGTGGGCTTAGGCTTAAGTATTTCAAAAAACTTACTTGAACTGATGGGCGGTGAAATAACCCTTGAGACTCAACTTGGGCTGGGAAGTAAATTTACTATTAGCATCCCGTTTAAAGAGGCTAAAGACAGCGAAAACACACATAGCGTAATACAAAAACAAGCGTCGTTATCGATTTTAGTTGCCGAAGACAATAAAACTAATCAAGTACTAATTAAAGCCTATTTAGAAAAACTAAACCATAAAGTAACGCTTGCTAATGAGGGACGCGAAGCAATTGAGTTATTCAAACGTAAAAAGTTTGACCTTGTGTTAATGGATATAATGATGCCTATCATGGATGGTTTATCTGCTGCAGAATATATTCGAGATGAATTGATTAGCGACATACCAATTTATGCCTTAACAGCAAATGCAGAGAAAGATAATAAAGCGTCTTGTTTTAAAGTAGGTATGAATAAAGTATTAACAAAGCCAATTAAATTTCAAGCGTTACAAGAGGCACTATCTGGTGTCTATCCAAGAGGATAAACTAAAAATTGATATATTCAAAGGAGCCTGCAATATTCTCTGTATAATATCTGAGCTATTTTAGAGCGCTTTAAACGAAGTCCTAAGGAGTTTTATAGAAGCCGCGCGTTTAATCTTGGATTGTTCTTATGTGTGCTCATCTGCAAAAAGTTGCTCAATTAGTTCAAGAATCATTGAAAATGGTCGGATCAACGATTGTATCTATTGAGAGTAATAACTGATTTAGAAACGAATTAATGAAAGCTATTCTTCACGAGCTAAATTTCAGTAATCCGGCGGCAATCACTGACCATTGGAACGGGCAATAAAGAGTAGGTAGTGCTTTTTCTTTGGATTTATTATTACTTTAAATTGGTACGACTGAGTGGGTTTTAATCACTGACCCTTGGACTGGGTGATCAAGAGTGGGTAGTGCTTTTCTTTGATTTTTATTATTTTGAATTGGTACGACCGAGTGGATTCGAACCACCGACCTCTACCATGTCAAGGTAGCGCTCTAACCAGCTGAGCTACGGTCGTACAATTTTTTTAGGATTCTTAAATGTTGGTACGACTGAGTGGATTCGAACCACTGACTCTTGGAGCGGGTGATCAAGAGTAGGTAGTGCTTTTTCCTTCAGATGTACTTTTATTTAACTTAAATGTTGGTACGACTGAGTGGATTCGAACCACCGACCCCTACCATGTCAAGGTAGTGCTCTAACCAACTGAGCTACAGTCGTATTACTATTTAAGTAAGTTGCTAATTACTTAACAACGGCGCTAATATATAGCGTGGCGGATGGTGAATCAAGCAAGTTTATCGTTTTTACGTTTATTTGCCGTTTTTTTATTCATATTGGACTGATTTCACACGTTTTATAAAATTTTTGCCACCAAACCGCGTGATCTACTGCGGAGTTTTTTAATTGATTTAATAAATTATTAGGTGAATCATCTTTAAGTAAATTATTAATTTGCTTACTGGTTACGGTTTCTTCAAACCAAAGCTGGTTGTAAAGCGGTTGTAATACCTCAAGGTATCCGGTGAGTTGTGCTTGGTAGGGTTGAATGTGTGTTAAGTAATATTTTTGAAATACATTGCTCATTATTTTAGCTTCTTTTTTATTTTTACCTGTTGGGCAAATGTGGTCGAAGCTTATTGTTTTTATAAACTGAGTTGCGCTGTTATTAAGTACTATTTGTTGCCTAGCGGATTGAATAAGTGCTTGATTAAATCTGTATTTGTTAAGTTGCTCTAATGCATTAAATAAACTATCAGTTTTAATTTCACTAAATTGTTGAGATTTGATGCGTTTTTTTATAGCAACAAGCTGTGTAAGCGCCTCAACGGTGTCGCTAAATCCTGCTGGGTGTGTTGAAAGCTCATTAGATGTAAGTAACCAAGTCCGATTGAGCTCAGGTTCTTTAAATAACATGCTATTAAAGTAATGGATTAGATGTGTTTGTTTTTGATTTTTAGCATCATTTATTTTTTTATAAGTGGAGGTATTATCATCAAGCGTATTTAAGCAATTATCAGCGCTTTGAATAAAATTTATTTGATACTTTAATTGGCTCGCCGCCGTGGCTGTTTTTCCAAGTTGATTATTGTGCTCGCTTATAAGCACATTAAGTTCGCAGTGGGTAAGTCCTGCAAGTTCAACAATGCTTACGGTAATTTTATCCTCGCTAACGGTCGTCGGTTTTATGAGTTTAAGTTGTTCAAGCGGTGTTGCTGTAATCGAGGAGGTGTTAAGGGTACTGCTTAAGCGCGCCGTGTAGGTATTATTTATTGAACTCGGTGCTTTGCTGCAATTTACAAGTACAAAAGCACTCACTAGCAGCAACATAACGGCTGGTAGTGAGTGTTTAATTGTTAATTTACTCAGTAATGAATGGTTCACGTTTAAAGCGCTTATTTACTGTGAGCATCAACAATACAGCGGCAACGGTTAGTCCGACTATTATTCCGACCCAAAAACCGTGTGGCCCCATTGCTGGCACTATTATATCTGTTCTTGCCAATACGTAACCTAAGCTAAAGCCGATTAACCAATACGATATAAAAGTGATATACGAAATAGGCGCTGTGTATTTTAAACCACGTAATATACCGTTTGCGGCTACTTGCAGAGCATCAGGTAGTTGATAAACACAGGCTAAAATCATGATAGAGGTAGCAAGGGCAATTACTTCGGGACTATCTGTGTACAACTGGCTAATTAAATCACGACCTGTAAATGTAATAAGTGCTAAAAACAGTGCGATAACAATTGCTAAAATATAGCTGGTCGACACGGCGACTCTTAATTGCTTTAAATGATTTTGACCATATAAATTACCAATACGAATACTAATAGCGATAGAAAGGCTTAGCGGCATCATAAACAATAATGTAGTTACACTGGCTGCTATTTGATGACCAGATACAGCTACAGCGCCTAAATGCGCTATAAATAGAGGGATACAAGCAAACAAGGTTACTTCAAAAAAGGTAGCTAATGAAATTGGAATACCTAATTTTGTAATAGTAGCAATGGTGGTTAAATTTGGTTTTTCAAATGGAGTAAGCAGGCTTTTAGCATCTACTTTTTTACTTAGTTGGCAGTAAGTGACTTGTGCTATAGCCATAACCGTTAAAACAATGGCTGTTGCAATACCACAACCCGCGCCGCCGTAGGCAGGTAAGCCAAATAACCCATTTATAAAAATATAATTTACCGGAATATTTACCGTTAAACCCAGCAAGCTTATGTAAAAAGCGGGTTTGGTCATACCCATGCCTTCGGTCATGTTTCTGTAAGTGGTAAAAATTAAAAAGCCGAACACACCCCATTTAACAAAATGAATGTAGTCAAAAGCAAGGCTTGCAATTGCAGGGCTGGTATCGAGCCTTAATATAATCATGTCGGCTAAATAAGTGATACCGAACCCCGCAGCACTTAATAGTAGGGTTAAGTAAAGGGCTTGTTGAAAATAATGGCTAATACCTTTTTTGTCATTCGCGCCTGCACACTGGGCAATGATACCGGTGAGCGCTAATAAAATGCCTTGTAATGCAAGCAATAAAGGATTCCAAATACCTGTGGCGATAGACAGCGCCGCTAAATCTGTAGGACTTACTTGGCCGGCCATAATTGTGTCGACCACCGACATTAAAACAAGGGTAACTTGAGCTAAAAAAACAGGAAGAGCAAGAGAGAGTAAGCGCTTGGCTTCCCAATTACAAAAGGTCATAAAAACAGCTATTAAGTAAAACAGGCCGCAATTGTAATCTATTGTGTTTCAAATAAAAATCACAGTAGTGAATGATTTTATAAGTTGATACGTTAAACTATCACTTTGTAATAATTTAAAGTGATTTTATGTTTACAGGAATAGTGCAAACACAAGCAACAGTGGTTTCTAAAACGCAAACCGACGGCGTTTTACGGTTAGTTATATCGGTAAGCGATGAATACGTTAAGCATCTAGATTTAGGCGCAAGCATTGCTATAAATGGCTGTTGCTTAACTGTTGTGCAAGTTGAGCTAGGTAATCATGACGTGGTCGCGCAAGTACATTTTGATGTTATTGACGAAACGCTCAAGTTAACCAACCTAGGCTTGCTTGAGCTGGGGAGTTTAGTTAACTTCGAACGCTCAGTAACGTTTGGTACTGAGCTTGGTGGGCATATTGTGTCTGGGCATATTCATTGTACGTCAAATATATCTCAAATAGTTAAGCTTGAGAACAACTGTAAAATTCAACTGAGTTTGCCAAAAGAGTGGCAAAAATATGTGTTGTATAAAGGCTTTGTATCTATAAATGGCGCAAGTTTAACGGTGGGTGAGGTTGACGAACAAGGCTTTTGGTTACACCTAATACCTGAAACACTCGCTATTACTAATATTGGTGCAGCGCAAGTGGGTAATAAGCTAAATATTGAAGTTGATCAGCAAACTTACACTATTGTAAACACGGTAGAAAACTACTTACGCCATCAGAGTTAGATTTATACTAAAATATTTGTTCGTCGTCGCTGTCTACATGTAACTCTAATTTATTGTTAGCATGATCTATATGCATATTTAAATGAATTGGGTTACAGCAGGCAGCGCAATCTTCAATGTAGTCCTGATCGCCCATGCTTGCGTCTAGATCTAAATGAATGTGGTGTCCACAGTGTGGACAAGCGATTCGTTGTGATAAAAAGTTTTTCATAATCACTCCAATTACAGATAGCTTAAGCAGAGTTTGAAATTTATTTTATTCTAACCATGGCTTAATGACGTAAAACTGAACTCCTTAGAACCCTTTAAATATAGTCTGTTTGGCGTGTTATGACAGTTTATTTACACCTATTGCATAAGCTTTTCTATATGTTGTTTAGCTTCAGTAAGATAGTGACCAGCAAAAATATTGGCGTGATTTAAAATTGGATACAACTGGTAAACTAATTTACGTTTATGATAATTTTTTGAAAGAGGGTATTGCTGATCATAGGCGGCATAAAAATCGTCAGGTAGTGGAGCAAATAGCTCACTCATTGCAATATCGACTTCCCGATCACCATAATAACATGCAGGATTAAATAGGCTGGGCATTGTGCTTACAAAGCCCATATTACCTCGCCAAAAGTCACCATGCAGTAGCGATGGTGTTACACGATGACTATGAAGCTGCTCTTTTACAGTATTTATTAAGCGCTCGGGTTCAATAAAACGAATACCTTTTTCAGCGAGTAGCTGCAGTTGCCAGCCAATACGTTCTTCGGCATAAAACACATCCCATTTTTTATGCCATCTATTGGGTTGTACTGTGGTTGCTAAGTAATTATCAACATCAAAACCGAACATTGCTTGATCGTGTTTTTGGTGCATATAAGCGAGGTTTTTCCCCATATCATTCCATGTTGAGTGGGGCTGTTGATCAAGCTTTTGCCATTGCGTAACAATAAACGAGAACTCTATGTTTGCACCCGTTACAATACAGTCAGGAATTATAAAATGGCTATTTTGCGCGAGAAGCTTTAAACCAATAGATTCACTTTCTAATCGGTCAAGTTCACTTTTTAGCGCTATTTTCACTAAAAAATTATGCGTATCGTTGGTAAGATGAAATAGTTTGTCTGTATTGGTGCTTTGTAATTGGCGCTTATAGGTGTGTTTGAAGTCATCATTAATGGCAATACTGATGTGCTCGTTGACTGTTTTCCACATAACAATCGCTCGTCTTTTGAACAGATACTTAAACTATGGCAAAAAGGGATTAATTTAACAATCTAAACGTTGTAAAATTAATAGCTAACTGCATAAAAATTGCACTTAATTAAATGGAGTAAAAATGAACAAAAGTTTAATAACCAATTTGCTAGCGGGTTTATTTGTTGTTGCGGGTTTTATACTCGATCAAGCAATTGTGTTATCTGTTGGTTTATTTGCACTTTCGGGCGCGGTAACTAATTTATTAGCTATTCATATGTTGTTTGAAAAAGTCCCTTTTTTATATGGATCCGGCGTAATCGCGCTTAAGTTTGAAAGCTTTAAAAGTGCCATAAGAAACTTAATATTAACGGAGTTTTTTTCAGAGCAAAAAATTAATAATCTACTAAATAAAGCACAGCCAAATATCGACTTTGAACCCATAATCAGTCATGTTGATTTAAATCCGGCATTCGACAATTTGTTAGAGGTAATAGAGCAATCTCAGTTTGGGAGCATGCTTAGCATGTTTGGCGGTACTGCTGCAATAGAACCAATGCGTGAGAAGTTCATTGAAAAAATGCAACTATCGCTTGGTGAAATATCTCAAACTGACAACTTTAAAGCCCTTGTTACCCAAACGATTTCGCAAGGTAATAGCGCAGAAGGTTTACACAATACAGTGCTTAAATTAGTGGATGAGCGATTAGATGAGCTAACCCCTAAAATGGTTAAAGAGATTATTCAAACCATGATCCGCGAGCACCTAGGCTGGCTTGTCGTGTGGGGCGGTGTGTTTGGTGGGTTATTTGGTTTAATCGCGGCCGTGATTTAAGCACAGGCTGAGCTATCAAATAATGCTATTAAAAGTATTTTATAGCTACAAATACCAATTTTGTTAAAAACATCATCATTCTATCGCATTAAATAGCGCCCTCACTGCGTTAAAAATTATTCGTGTAGAATAACTGCACGTCATAATTCTCGCCTTATTATTGCGCTATTTTCTTAGCGCAATAATAGATCACTAATTTAATGCAATTGGTATAACTTATTTTTTCAGGCTGTTATTATCGCCCCCATAATTTAGTCGTGTTTTTTAGGAGTAACGGTGAGTAAAACGTTAGCCAGCTATTATCAACAAGCGTATGCCTGTGATCAGCAACATTTTAACCAGTGTTTTTATTGTGGCTGTGAAGCAACAGAGCGCGATCATTGTCCGCCTTTGCATATGCTGCAAAGCATTGTTGATTTAGGCGAGGAGGCTGATTTTATATCCATTCCTGCCTGTTATGAGTGTCATGCACTTTTACATAACGAAAGGTTAATGACCATCGACGAGCGCTTTACTAAAATGAAAAAAAAGCTTGCCACTAAATACGCTAAACCACTGCGTGTTTATAATATGTGGGAGGAAAGCGAGCTTGGCGACATGAGCGATGAGTTTGCCCATAGTATTCAAGCTGGTATGAAATTAGGCAAAGAAGCGGCAGAGCGTTTGGCTTTTACTGGTTTTAGCTATGCGACAGAAGATGCCAAGGTGGCAGTACGAGAAAAAACAAAAGAGTTTGATGTAGAAGGTATGATATTTACCGACTTTAAAGAAGCGTTAAATTACTGCATCAATGATTTAAACGTACAGAAAAGTGATTTTTATAAGATCTTGGTTGAAGACTACCAAGGCGATTTTAATAAAGCACTGAGCCAGTATCGTCATCGCCATGACAAAGTCACGGCAGCTAAAGATGGTAATACACTTATTAAAGACTTTTCTAAATTGCACAAGCAAAATTCTGATTTTGTAACACGTACGGTTAAGCATTTTATTGCTAAAGATCCGTCGCTTACAACCGAAGGAGCGCTTGAAAAGCTGTATAACAATTATATAAAAAAATAATCACAGAAATTCACCTTAATTAACTGCGTTTTCACCTGTTTTTTTGGCTTTATGGTTTAGCTTTCGTTAAAGTAGCAAAAAAACAGGAGAATCAAACAACATGCAAAAATTTGCTCCCTCTTTATTAGCAGTTGGCTTAGCCGCTGCACTTGTAGGTTGCCAAGAAAACGGCCCGCAAGACGATAAAATAACAATCAATAAAAACCCTTATCCAAGTACTTATCAGCCAGTTGCTACATCAAGCACATTAATTACCAATGCAACCGTACTAACAGGTACTGGTGAGCGTTTAGATGATGCTGATGTATTGCTTGTTGGCGGTAAAGTACAACAAGTAGGTAAAGATTTAACTGCCACTGCTGATATTACAATTGATGCGCAAGGCAAGTGGGTAACACCAGGTATTATTGATGTACATTCACACTTAGGTGCATACCCAAGCCCGTCGGTTGAGTCGCATCAAGATGGTAATGAAATGACCAGTCCTAACACTGCTGAAGTGTGGGTTGAGCATTCTGTTTGGCCACAAGATCCAGGTTTTAATCGTGCACGCGAAGGCGGTATTACATCACTGCAAATTTTACCTGGCTCAGCTAATTTATTTGGTGGACGAGGGGTTACACTTAAAAACGTACCATCGCATACTATGCAAGGTATGAAATTTCCTGATGCGCCATATGGTTTAAAAATGGCGTGTGGCGAAAATCCAAAACGTGTTTATGGTCGTCAAGGCGTATTACCTTCAACGCGTATGGGTAACATGGCTGGCTATCGCATGGCGTGGGCTGAAGCGAGTGAGTATAAGCGCGCATGGGATAAATACGATGCCGATTATGAAGCCGGTTTAAATCCAGACGCTCCAATGCGTGATATTAAACACGATACCCTGCGCGGCGTGCTTGAAGGTGAAGTACGTATTCACAACCATTGTTATAAAGCTGAAGAAATGGCAATGATGATTGACCTATCAAAAGAGTTTAATTATCACGCAGGCACTTTTCATCACGGTATTGAAGCATATAAAATTGCTGACTTACTTGCCCAAAATGGCTCGTGTGCTGCACTTTGGCCAGACTGGTGGGGCTTTAAAATGGAAGCCTACGACATGGTTCAAGAGAATGTTGCCATTGTTGATGCGGTTAAGAACTCGTGTGCAGTTGTCCATTCAGATTCTGACACAACGATCCAGCGCTTAAACCAAGAGGCCGGCAAAGTTATGTTCCGTGCTAACGAAAACGGTTTTGATATTTCTGAGCAACACGCGATTAAATGGATCACGGCTAACGCTGCTAAGTCACTAGGTATAGATGACAAAACAGGATCGCTTGAAGCGGGTAAGCAAGGCGATGTTGTTATATGGAATCAAAGCCCGTTTAGTGTTTATGCTAAAGCTGAACAAGTGTTTGTTGATGGTGCAAAAGTTTACGATAGAAACGACAGCGCTTTTCAAGCAACAAGTGATTTTATGTTAGGTCAACAATAAGGAGCTCCCAGAATGAAAAATTTATCACGTTCGTTTTCGCTTTCTCTGGTTGCTGCCGGATTACTGGCATCAGGTGCTATAAGCGCACAATCGTTAGCAATTATTAACGCAACATTGCACACGTCTACCGAGCAAGGTGTACTAAAGTCGGCAAGCATTGTTATGACGGATGGCAAAATCACCGCGATTAATCCAAGCGAAATTAACGCTGACACAATTATTGACGCAAAAGGTCAAATTGTAACGCCAGGCTTTATTGCAAGTGCAAATCAGCTAGGGCTTGTGGAAGTTGGCGCTGTTGCCGGTTCGCGCGATGCTGGCGATGACAAAGCTGATATTGACTTTGATGTGAGCCTTGCTTTCAATCCACATTCGAGCTTAATTCCTTATGCACGCAAAGGCGGTATTACACGCGATGTTATTACTCCGCATGGTGGTGATAGCATTTTTGCAGGTCTTGCAAGTGTGGTTGATTTAAGTGGCAGTTTTGATAGCAACATGCAAAAACAGGCTGCTTTAATTGTGTACTTAGGTGAACGAAGTAAAGGCTCTCGTGCTTTTACTTTGCAAACACTTATTAATAAGCTTGATGAACACAAAACCAAGGCAAGCAAAAAAGCTAAAAAAGACGACGATAAGCCAAGTACGGAAGATAAAGTAATGGCTAAAGTCCTTAGCGGCAAAATGCCATTAGTTGTAGGCGTTTCTCGTGCAGCAGATATTGTTGAGCTTATTAAAGTAAAAGAGCAATTTGGTATTAATCTAGTCCTTAATGGCGCACAAGATGCGGTTGTTGTTAAAGAGCGTGTTGCAAAAGCAAATATTCCAGTAATTATTAGCGCAATGGATAGCTTACCAGCAAGTTTTGATTCACTTCATGCTAGTTTATATAATGCAGGCATACTTGAAAAAGCAGGCGTTAAAGTATTATTAACAGTAGGTGGCGATGCAAGTCACAACATGTATCAATTACGTTTTGATGCGGGCAATGCCGTATCGTACGGTATGAGCCAGCAAGGTGCGTTAAAAGCGGTTACATCAAACGTTGCTGATGTGTTTGGTATAAATGCAGGTAGCCTTGAAGTAGGTAAAGCCGCTGATGTAGTTATGTGGAGTAACGACCCGTTTGAACTGAGTAGCCACGTGAGCAAAATGTTTATTAATGGTGAAGAGATCTCTACACAATCTCGCCAAGATAAACTGCGCGACCGTTATACGACTGATTCTAAAATGCCACGTGCATACACTAAATAACTAATATATCTTAACTATTGAAAGGCCGCTATTTTATAAATAGCGGCCTTTTTGTTTGTAAAATTTAGACAAAAAAGCCGCTTACTTTTACAAGTAAGCGGCTTTTAAGTTTAAACCAATATTTATACTAATTTAGCAAGAATATCGTTAAATGTAGTGCTTGGACGCATTGCTTTAAAGGCCGCATCATCGTTAGGCTGGAAGTAACCACCTAAATCAACTGCAGGGCCTTGCGCATCGTTAAGCTCACTTACTATTTGCTCTTTGTTAGACTCAAGGTCGCTAGCAATTTGCGTAAACTGTGCTTTAAGTTCACTATCATCATTTTGCTTAGCAAGTTCTTGTGCCCAGAACAAAGATAGGAAGAAATGAGAACCACGGTTATCAATTTCTTTCACTTTACGTGAAGGAGACTTGTTTTCTGCTAAGAAAGTACCTGTTGCTTTATCTAGTGTATCAGCAAGCACTTGTGCCTTGTTGTTACCCGTAGTTACGCTTAGGTGCTCAAGTGATGCAGCAAGTGCTAAAAATTCACCTAAAGAATCCCAACGTAAGTGGTTTTCTTTTTCGAATTGTTGAACATGCTTAGGTGCAGAACCACCTGCGCCAGTTTCAAATAAGCCACCGCCGTTCATAAGTGGAACAATTGAAAGCATTTTAGCACTCGTACCCAACTCTAAAATTGGGAATAAATCGGTAAGGTAATCGCGTAACACGTTACCTGTTACAGAAATGGTGTCTTTACCTTCTTTAATACGCGCTAATGAGAACAATGTTGCTTCAAGCGGTGCTAAAATTTGAATCTCTAGGCCAGATGTATCGTGATCTGCTAGGTATTTATTTACTTTTTTGATTAGCTCAGCATCGTGCGAACGATTTTCGTCTAACCAAAAAATAGCTGGAACGCCTGTTGCGCGTGCACGATTTACTGCAAGCTTAACCCAATCTTGAATTGGTGCGTCTTTAACCTGACACATACGCCAGATATCGCCTTGCTCAACACTGTGTTCAAGTAATGTATTGCTATTTGCATCAACAACACGGATAGAACCGTTTGCTTTAGCTTCAAACGTTTTATCGTGTGAACCGTATTCTTCCGCTTTTTGAGCCATCAGGCCAACGTTTGGCACGCTACCCATTGTAGTTGGGTCAAACGCGCCATTTTCTTTACAAAAATCAATAGTTGCTTGGTAAACACTAGAGTAACAACGATCTGGAATTACAAAGCTGGTGTCTTGTAATTTACCATCGTTATTCCACATTTGACCGCTTGAACGGATTGCAGCAGGCATAGAGGCATCAATGATCACGTCACTTGGTACGTGTAGGTTTGTAATACCACGATCGGAGTCAACCATAGCAATAGCAGGGCGGTTAGCGTAAACAGCTTGAATGTCTGCTTCAATTTCTTCACGCTTAGCATCATCTAATGTTTGAATTTTAGAATATACATCGCCTAAACCATTATTTACATCAACACCAAGCTCTTCAAAAAGCTCACCGTGTTTAGCAAATACATCTTTGTAGAATACTTTAACAGCGTGACCAAAGATGATTGGATCAGATACTTTCATCATTGTCGCTTTCATATGAAGCGAGAATAAAACACCTTTTTCTTTAGCAGCATCAATTTCAGCCGCTAAAAAAGCTTGAAGCTTAGAAGCACTGATACTTGATGCATCAATAACTTCGCCAGCTAAAAGAGGTGTGCTTTGTTTAAGTACAGTAACGTCGCCGTTCGTTGCAATATGTTCAATACGCACATCTGTTGCAGCATCAACAGTCACTGATTGCTCAGAACCAAAAAAGTCACCGTCGCTCATGCTTGCAACGTAAGACTGAGAATCTTTGCTCCACGCACCCATTGAATGTGGGTTGTTACGTGCATATTCTTTTACAGAACCTGGCGCGCGACGATCTGAGTTACCTTCACGTAATACTGGGTTTACTGCACTGCCTTTAATTTTGTCGTAAGCAGCTTGAATTGCTTTTTCTTCATCATTTTTAGGTTCAACAGGGTATTCTGGAAGCGCGTAACCTTTTGCTTGAAGCTCTTTAATTACGGCGCGAAGCTGTGGTACAGATGCACTGATATTTGGTAATTTGATGATGTTCGCTTGTGGTGTTTTAGCAAGCTCGCCAAGTTCAGCAAGTGCATCACCAATACGTTGTTCTTGTGTTAAATAATCAGGGAAGCTAGCAATTACACGACCTGCTAATGAAATGTCGCGAGTTTCAACTTCAACACCCGCCGCATTTGTATATGCTTGGATGATAGGTAGCAACGAATAGGTTGCTAGTGCCGGCGCTTCGTCCGTTTTTGTATAGATAATTTTTGATGTCATCATCATTCCTAGATAGTAGACCTTAAAGGCCTTATTCAACAATGCAAAGAAAGTCATTACTTTTTCAATACCACAATTATTAAACGTCTAATAAAAAGGGCATTTAAGTAATGAATAGTTTGTTAGGTGTTGGTACTCATAATTGCTTTTTTATAAAGCGAATAGTCACACCTGACCAACTGATACGATATTTATAGCTAAAAAAGCAATAAAAACAAATTAGCCTTTAGCATAAGCTGCGCTTTGTACTAAATGGCCTGCTTAATTGTTATGTTTATATGTTGTTTTGAGCCCCAAGAGTGTAACAAGCTTGAATAAAAAGGGCTAGGTCTTGAAACTGCGAGTATGTATATAAACAGATCTCAGTTAGAACATTGGGGTATATAAAATAAATTCAAGTAAAAGGGTTGAATTTACACAGAATGAGGCAATTAATAGAGGTAGAAGAAATGAGATGAGTGTGGGTAAGGGAATTAAGCGAGGATCTTAAATAGGTCACTCGCTTTAGTCGAAAGAATTACAGTTACACAATAATGTCGCCATCAGGGGCAATATTGGTAGCGTGTAAGCCCTTAGGGCCTTGTTCTAATTCGAAAGTTACATCTTGACCAGCTTTAAGTGTTTTATAACCGTCCATTACAATTGTTGAATAATGGGCGAAAATATCATTCTCACAGCCGTCTTCTACGATGAAACCAAAACCTTTAGCGTTGTTAAACCATTTAACTTTACCGCAAGCCATACTTCTACATCCTTCAATAAGTTGACTAATTTAGTTAATCTAAATTGTATAATTTGCTAGACTGATTAAGGTTTAATCAATCTAAGGTTGACTGTAGTTTATTTAGACAGTCAGTCAAGTTTTTTGAGTTATTTATTTAACATTTAATTTATTTTTTATTCAAGTTTGCTTGAGTTACAAAGACAAGACTATATTTACTTATGAGTGGAATGAAAGATTCAGGTGTAATAGACACCGTTCGCGATAGTGAAAAGCAAAAGCTACAGCCACCGCGAAAATACAAAGTTGTTTTAAATAACGACGACTACACGCCGATGGACTTTGTGATAGAAGTTTTAACGACGTTTTTTAATATGGATAGCGATAGAGCAACTGACGTGATGCTTCAAGTTCACGAAAAAGGTAAAGGCATTTGTGGTGTTTATAGCGCCGATGTGGCCCACACCAAAGCTGAACAAGTTAACCGCTATGCGCGTGATAACGAGCATCCACTGCTTTGTAGTTGTGAGCAGGAATAAATACCAATTTTATTAAAAGCATGACCATTTTAGCGGATTAAATAACTTATTAACTTCGTTAAAAATTATACATATAGAACAATTATATTTGTAATTTTTGCCTTATTACTAAGCTATTTCCTTAGCGCTATAACAGGCCACTAATTTAATGCAATTGGTATAAATACCGATTAGGGTGATCAATCATCCGATTGTTGTGGTATAAATTATTATCTCAGTAAGGGGTTGCCAATGCTAAACAAAGACTTAGAACTTACTTTAAATGCCGCGTTTCGTGAAGCGCGCACTCGTCGTCATGAGTTTATGACCGTAGAGCACCTTTTACTTGCGCTATTAGACAATCCTTCAGCGGGAGAGGCTTTAAATGCGTGTGGTGTTCATATTTCAGGGCTAAAAACCGAATTACTTGAATTTATCGATGAAACAACACCTGTCATTCCTGATTTAGAAGAAGAGCGTGAAACCCAGCCTACGCTTGGTTTTCAGCGTGTACTACAGCGTGCAGTATTTCATGTGCAATCGTCAGGTAAAAACGAAGTCACAGGCGTAAACGTACTGGTTGCTATTTTTTCTGAACAGGAAAGCCAAGCGGTTTATTTACTCAAAAAGAATGACGTATCGCGTTTAGACATTGTTAACTTTATTTCGCATGGTATTTCTAAAGCGGATGATGAGTTAGGTGATGACACCGATGATATTCATGAAGAAGTACAAGAAGTTCAAAACGAAGAAGCAAGCAAGCTAGATAGCTTTACGACCAACTTAAACGCCCAAGCGCGCGATGGTAATATTGACCCACTCATTGGGCGCGATAGCGAAGTAGAGCGCACGGTACAAGTATTGTGCCGTCGCAAAAAGAACAACCCATTACTGGTTGGTGAAGCCGGTGTTGGTAAAACAGCCATTGCTGAAGGCCTGGCGTATCGCATTGTCAATAAGCAAGTACCTGAAGTGATTGCTGATGCTGTTGTGTATTCATTGGATATGGGCGCATTACTTGCGGGCACTAAATACCGTGGCGATTTTGAAAAACGCTTTAAAAGTCTACTAAAAGAGCTGCAAGCGCAACCAGGTTCTATTTTGTTTATTGATGAAATCCATACCATTATTGGTGCAGGCGCAGCATCGGGCGGCGTTATGGATGCCTCCAATTTACTTAAACCGCTACTCTCTAGTGGTAAATTACGTTGTATGGGTTCGACAACGTATAACGAGTACAAAAATATTTTTGAGAAAGACCGCGCGTTAGTACGCCGCTTTCAAAAAATTGATGTACTTGAACCAAGTGTTGCCGATACCACTAAAATCCTTAATGGTTTAAAAGAGCGTTACGAAGAGCACCATGGTATTCGTTATACTCAAAAAGCGTTAAAAGCGGCTGCTGAATTAAGCGCAAAATACATTAATGAACGCCATTTGCCTGATAAAGCCATTGACGTTATTGATGAAGCGGGTGCCAGTCAGCGGCTGCAGCCTAGTTCTAAACGCAAAAAAACCATTGGTGTGGCAGACATTGAGCTTATTATTTCTAAAATGGCACGTATTCCACCGCAAAGTGTATCGTCTACAGACAAAGAAACGCTTAAAAATCTAGACCGTAACCTTAAAATGCTGGTGTTTGGTCAAGATCAATCTATTGATGCGCTTACATCTGCTATCCGTTTATCTCGTTCTGGCTTATCGAGTGAAGAAAAACCCGTAGGTTCGTTCTTATTTGCAGGGCCCACTGGAGTAGGTAAAACAGAAGTCACTAAGCAATTGGCTAAGTGTATGGGTGTTGAGTTTATCCGTTTTGATATGTCGGAATATGTTGAACGCCACGCAATAAGCCGTTTAATTGGTGCACCACCAGGTTACGTTGGTTTTGAGCAAGGTGGTTTATTAACTGAAGCCGTTATTAAAAACCCGCATGCAGTTGTTCTTCTTGATGAGATTGAAAAAGCGCATCCTGATATTTACAACATCCTGCTACAGGTAATGGATCACGGTACATTAACCGATAATAACGGTCGTAAGGCTGACTTTAGAAACGTCGTGGTGGTAATGACGACCAATGCGGGCGTGCAAGAAACCACGCGTAAGTCGATTGGCTTTAGTGAGCAAGATCATACTCACGATGCAATGGGCGAAATTAATAAAGTATTCTCGCCAGAATTTAGAAATCGCTTAGATAATATTATTTGGTTTAACCACCTTGAACGTGATGTTATTTTACTTGTTGTAGATAAATTTATTGTGGAGCTTCAAGCGCAGCTTGATAAAAAATCGGTTAACCTTGAGCTTACTTCTAAAGCACGAGAATGGCTGGCAGATAAAGGCTACGACAAAGCAATGGGTGCACGTCCAATGGCACGTGTTATTCAAGAAGAGCTTAAAAAGCAATTAGCTAACGAAATACTCTTTGGTGAACTTGTTGATGGCGGTACGGTGAAAATATCGGTTAAAGATAAGAAAATTCGCTTTGATTATGAAAGCAATTTAACACCGGCTTAGTCACACCCTTTTTGCTCTGTTAAAATTAGTTCAAAAATAAAATGGCCCACTAAATTAATAGTGGGCCATTTTTTATCGCTATATTTTTACGAGCAACAAAAAACCCAGCACAAAGCTGGGTTTTTTGTTTATTAAATGTAATTGCTGGTTAGTATCCATCAATTACATTTAATAAACGCTTAAAGCTAGTTAAATACTAGCCAAAAACTAAATCTCGTTTACGCACTTACTTAGCGAGCACGGAATACGATACGGCCTTTCGATAAATCGTAAGGCGTCATTTCTACCGTTACTTTATCGCCGGTTAAAATACGGATATAGTTTTTGCGCATTTTGCCTGAAATGTGAGCCACAACTACGTGACCATTTTCTAGCTCAACTCGGAACATTGTATTTGGTAAAGTATCAAGGACAGTCCCTTGCATTTCGATTACGTCTTCTTTCGCCATGTTTAGCGTAACACCTCTTTAATAGTTAAACGATGCAGATTTTGCCCAAAATACGCCAATAAGTAAAGGCGCAGGGGCTATATTTGCAAATTAAATAGCCAGCCACTCATCATTTACCTGTTTTTGCGCGGGTAAAAACTGGGTTTTGTACTTCATTTTATCGCATTCATCAATTTGATAACCTAAATATACATATTGCTTATTTTGCTTTTTCGCAAATTTTAACTGTTGTAATATCATTACTGAGCCTAAGCTATAGTGATCAAAGTCAGGGTCAAAAAAGGTGTAGATTGCAGAAATAGCCTTTTGCATACAATCAGTTACGGCTACAGCGACGAGTTCGTCTTGATGCCATAACTCGATAAATGTTATGTCTAACCAGTTGCAAAACAAAAAACTTTGAAACTGCGCTTTTTCAGGCGGATACATACTTCCATCCTGATGACGGAGGCTTATGTACTTACTGTACAGTGGGTAGTATTCTTTTTTTTCTATGCTGGAATATTTTATCTCAAACTGCGTTTTTGCTTTGTTTAGTTTACGTTTTTGTGATTTTGAAGGCATAAACTCTTGAGCTAATATTCGTACTGAGCTGCATTCACTGCACACAGGACAGTGTGGGCGGTATATTTGGTTACCGCTGCGACGAAAACCTAGGCCCAATAACAACTCAAACTTATCAGCGCTATAGCAACTGGGATCCAGAATAACGAGAAGTTGTTCTTGGCGGTTGGGTAAATAACTGCAGTCAAACTCTTGGCTTAAACCCACGCGTGCTGGAAGCTGTTCATTCATAGATTGCGTTAAGCTCCTGTGGTTGCCACATAATTGGATTAAGAGTATAGGTGCGTGCTGCTTTGAGTTTAGTCAAAAATTTTGAACGAGGGACTACTTTTGCACCTAAAGTCATTAAATAAGGGTTTTCTAGTTGGCAGTCAATAAAATGTGCATTATGGCGTTTAAGCCAATTTACAAGTGCCCACATAGCAAGCTTGGAGCAATTGGTTTGATGATGAAACATTGACTCACCACAAAATACACCATTTTGCATAATGCCGTATAAGCCACCTGCAAGCTCACCGTTGCTCCAAACCTCTAAGCTATGAGCAATGCCCGCATTATGGGCATTGGTGTACGCATCAAGCATGTCAGAGGTGATCCAAGTGCCATCGGTATCAAGGCGTTGATCGCGACATGCTTCTATCACCTCTTCAAAGGCATTATTAATGGTTACTTTTACAGGGTGCTTTTTTAAATGCTTACGCAGACTTTTACTTATATGAAAATCATCGAGCTCAAAAATACCGCGCTCGCTGGGTGACCACCACATAATAGGCTCGTCTTCACTAAACCAAGGGAATATTCCACTTTTGTACGCGTTACTCAGGCGTGGCAAACTCAAATCTCCGCCAATTGCTAACAAGCCGTCGGGAGATGTTAATGCATATTCCGGATTGGGGAATGCTATATCGGTTTCGCTTAATTGGTATAGCTGGTTTCTCATACAGTGCTTATTTTATAATTGTTCATAAAAGTGTAACTATATTTTAGACATAAAAAAAGGGCTGAATGACAGCCCTCAATTATTATTTTATTTACTTATAAGTTATCTAAGAATCGCTCAGCATCAAGGGCTGCCATACAGCCTGTGCCCGCAGATGTGATTGCTTGACGGTAAATGTGGTCAGACACATCACCTGCAGCAAAAACGCCTTCTACACTTGTTTGCGTTGCGTTGCCGTGAAGACCAGACTCTACAACTAAGTAGCCATCTTTCATTTCTAGTTGACCCACAAACATATCAGTATTTGGTTTGTGACCAATCGCGATAAATACGCCGGCTAAATCGAGCTCTTCAGTTGCATCAGAGTGGGCATCTTTAATACGAACACCTGTTACGCCCATTTGATCGCCTAATACTTCGTCAAGCGTGCGGTTGTAGTGCATTACTACGTTACCGTTCTTTGCTTTTTCAGCAAGACGGTCAGCAAGTATTTTTTCACTGCGGAAACTGTCGCGGCGGTGAATAACATGAACTTCATCAGCAATGTTCGATAAGTAAAGCGCTTCTTCAACCGCTGTATTACCACCACCAACAACCGCTACTTTTTGCCCTTTATAGAAAAAGCCATCACAGGTAGCACACGCCGAAACACCACGGCCTTGGAAGTTAGTCTCAGACTCTAGGCCTAAGTATTTAGCAGACGCACCTGTTGCAATAATTAATGCATCACATGTGTAAGTACCTTGGTCGCCAGTTAGTGTGAAAGGGCGCTTAGATACATCTACTTTATTAATGTGATCAAACACAATTTCAGTTTCAAAGCGTTCAGCGTGTTCTTTCATGCGATCCATCAATGCAGGCCCTGTTAAACCGTGTGCATCACCTGGCCAGTTTTCAACTTCAGTGGTGGTTGTTAATTGACCGCCTTGTTGAATGCCGGTAATTAAAACAGGGTTTAAATTTGCACGTGCTGCGTATACTGCGGCAGTATAACCAGCTGGGCCAGAGCCTAAAATTAGTAGCTTACAATGTTTTGCTTCAGTCATTATTTTTCCTAAACGTTTAATACGGTATTTAATATGCTCTTAATGCGCTTGATTCTAAGAAAAACAAGGCAGAAGTAAACAAAATCCGTGATTATTTTTTTTCGTAAATCGAAAAGCTGTGCAATATTGTGTACTGATAATTGTTACTTTGAGAACGAATAAAGCAAAGTAGCTCAATAAATAGACTAACAAGCAACAAAACAACGTTAATTCATGACCACTTTGATTTTTTTTGTTATGTTTTACCTAATTTTATTTGTCACTGATAGATCATGTGACCCAAGTGAATAGGCAACTATGTTATTTTGGCAGGAAAAACCCGCATTCGGGTTGACTTCAAAAGACGTTAACGTCTTAACCAATGCGCAAGATTACCGTACGCAATTACTACGTTTAATTAGCAATGCAAAAAAACGTATCTACATCACTGCGTTGTATTTACAAGATGATGAAGCAGGTCGCGAAATTTTAGATGCGTTGCACCGTGTGTCATTAGCAAACCCTGCACTTGAAATAAAAGTGTTGGTGGATTTTCATCGTGCGCAACGTGGCCTTATTGGCGCTGAAAAATCAGACGGTAACGCAAGTTTATATTGCGACTATTTAGAAAAATTTAATTCAAATGTGCAAGTTTATGGCGTACCTGTAAAAGCCAAAGAGTTATTTGGCGTATTGCATTTAAAAGGTTTTGTGATTGACGATACCTTACTTTACAGCGGCGCAAGCTTAAACAACGTGTACTTGCAGTACAACGATCGCTACAGACTCGATCGCTACTTTTTAATAACGCAGAGAGAGCTGTGCAACTCTATAATTGCGTTTATTGAAACAAATTTACTAAGCTCAATAGCTGTGCCACGAATAGATACACGCCCACTTAAGCGTTTAAACGACTTTAAGTTAGAGCAAAAGCAATTAATGCGTGATTTAAAAGTTGCGAATTACAGCGTAGCAGAGCAGCAAAATAAGCAAGCATTAGGCATTCGTTTATTTTTAGGGCTTGGTCGTCGTAATAACGAGTTAAACCGTGTAATAAAAGCGTTATTTGACACCACTGAACAAGAACTTGTGTTGTATACGCCATACTTTAATTTTCCGGCGCCGCTGATGCGTTCGTTGCGTCGATTATTAAAGCAAGGTAAGCAGGTTACTATTATTGTGGGCGATAAAACAGCAAACGACTTTTATATGCCGCCAAGCGAGCCGTTTAGTAAAATAGGGGCATTACCTTATTTATACGAAACCATTTTGCATAAATTTGTAAAAACGCAAAAGCGCCATATCGATAACGGTAATTTAAATGTGTATTTGTGGAAAGATGAAAGTAATTCGTTTCATTTAAAAGGTATTTGTTCAGATAGAACAAAACATTTACTAAGTGGGCATAACCTTAATCCACGCGCATGGGGTCTTGATATCGAAAACGGTATTTTAATAGAAGATCCAGAGCAAACAATTATGCAGGCCATTGATAACGAAAAGCAGGAAATTTTACAACACTGCCGTCGTTTAACAGGCCCAGATGATTTAGAAACAATGGATGATTACCCGCAACCAGTTAAAAAACTACTTGGTCAAGCTAAGCGCGTAAAAGTAGATTTTATAATTAAGCGTTTTATCTAAACCAGCCTGTACAAGATTCAAAATCTAGACAAAAAAAAGCAGCTTAATAGCTGCTTTTTATTGTTTAGGGTTAGGCTGTTAAAGCCTAACTAGAAAACGCTAAATTAGGCGTTTTCTACCGCTGTGCGTGGATCAACATATTCCATGTTGAACGCTTGTGCTACTTCTTTATAAGTTACTTGGCCTTTAATTACGTTTAAGCCTTTTAAGAAGTGAGCGTCATCTAGTAGCGCTTTTTTATAACCTTTGTTTGCAAGATTAATAATGAAAGGCAATGTTGCATTGTTAAGTGCAAACGTAGATGTGCGTGGAACAGCACCTGGCATGTTAGCAACACAGTAGTGAACAACTTCATCAACGATGAAAGTAGGATCAGCATGCGTCGTTGCTTTAGAAGTTGCAATACAGCCACCTTGGTCGATTGCAACGTCAACAATTGCAGAACCAGGTTTCATTGCTTTAATGTGCGCAGCAGTGACTAGTTTAGGTGCAGCTGCACCTGGGATAAGTACGCCACCTATTACTAAATCAGCTTCTAGTACGTGTTTTTCAAGTGCATCAGCAGTTGAGTAAATTGCTTTAACTTTATTACCAAATTGCGCATCTAGTGCACGTAATACGTCGATGTTACGATCAAGAACGACCACTTCAGCACCAAGGCCAACAGCCATTTGAGCTGCGCTACGACCAACCATGCCGCCGCCAATGATAACAACTTTAGCCGCTTCAACCCCTGGTACGCCACCTAATAGCATGCCACGACCGTGGTTAGATTTTTCTAGTGCTTGTGCACCAGCTTGAATAGACATACGACCAGCTACTTCGCTCATAGGCGCAAGAAGCGGTAAGCCACCGCGAGAGTCAGTTACAGTTTCGTATGCGATACAAATAGCTTTGCTTTTAACAAGGTCTTCAGTTTGTGGAAGATCAGGCGCAAGGTGTAAGTAAGTGAAAAGAATTTGGTCTTCACGAAGCATTGCACGTTCAACAGCTTGTGGCTCTTTTACTTTTACAATCATGTCTGCTTTAGCAAAAACATCAGCCGCAGTTGCTAAAATTTCAGCACCGGCTTGCGTGTAATCTTCGTTAGTAAAACCAATGCCCATACCTGCATCAGTTTCTACAATCACTTGGTGGCCGTGATTTACTAATTCACGAACACTAGCAGGGACCATACCTACACGGTATTCATGGTTTTTTATTTCTTTAGGTACACCAATAATCATAACATTTGCCTTATTAAGAACGGATTAACATTTTTCACTATTATATTCATGACAAGCCCGTGTGTCTCACCTTTTTTAAAGTCAAATCTAGTGTTATTATCTAAATAAATAAAATAAACAGTATAAAAAACTAATGAGTGCTATGCATCAGTTATTAGATAGAATTGACCGTAAAATTTTGATGGAACTACAACATGATGGGCGCCTGTCAAATGTTGAACTGGCCAGACGAGTTGGCCTAAGCGCCACGCCCTGTCTAGAGCGAGTGAAAAAGCTAGAGCGAGAAGGCTACATACTTGGCTACAAAGCAGTGGTCGATCCAGCTAAGCTTGGACAAGGTTTGTCGGTGTATGTAGAAGTAACGATTACCAAAACCTCTCCCGACGTATTTGACGAGTTCAGTGCAGCCGTTAAAAAGCACGAAGAGATCATAGAGTGTCATTTGGTGTCGGGTAACTTCGACTTTTTACTTAAAACGCGCGTTAACGATATGTCAGAGTATCGAGGGGTTTTAGGTGACATATTATTAAAACTACCCAACGTAAGTGAAAGTCGTACTTATGTAGTTATGGAAGAAGTAAAAGGTGAAGAAGGTGTAATTATTCGCCCGTATATTGCTTAACAGTATTTATAATAGGCTGACATTTGCTTTTATCTACCTAAATTATAAAAACGTGTTCATAATCAGGCCATCAAGGCTAGGGCCTGTTGACCTTTGTGGATTAAAATTTGTTCAATCTAGGGGCGATTTAATCACGGCGCGAGGTTTGTAACCTAGTGGGCTAAGTAAAAACCGAGCAACAAAGAGTTAATTGCCCCTAGGTAGAACCCTTCGGGCAGCGCATGTTTGGCATTTATGCTGCGTTATCGCCTATTTATGGGGAATAACCACACACCATAGGCTCTGCCTTGCCTAAATACCAAACAGTCAGCTGCAAATTTAACCTCGAAAGATAAACAGGCCCTAAGATAAAGTGCAACAAATTGCATTTCCTGCTAAGGTATTTGACTGCTAAGAGAGTGTAGATAGAATAATAAAGAGGGATAGGAAACTATGCGCCTAAACGGTGTGCAAAGACTATTAGAAACAGGGCTGATAATCAGTACCTTTACAGCAATATTTATTTTATGTGCGTTGATCAGTTTTGATCCCGCCGATGCGGCGTGGTCGCAAACAAGCTTTAGTGAAGTAAGAAACATTACGGGTGCTGCGGGTGCATGGATTGCGGATGTATTACTACTCACATTTGGTTGGTTGGCTTACTTAGTGCCTGCTGCAATTCAAATATTTGGTTATTTGTTATTTAAGCAACCACATCGCATTTTGCAGCTTGACTACACCACCTTAGCACTGCGTGTAATAGGATTTGCTTTATTTATTACCTCGGCCACCGCTATTAGCAGCATTAATTTTGATGATATTTATAACTTTTCATCGGGCGGAGTAGTGGGTGATGTGATTGAATCAGCAATGATGCCTGCATTTAATTTCACTGGGACATCCATTTTATTACTGTGCTTCTTTTTTGCCGGACTTACCTTGTTAACAGGTGTGTCGTGGGTTGATTTTGTAGACTATTTAGGTGAATTAATCGTTCGATTTTATCGTTTTAGTGCTAGCTACGCACAAGGCTGGATGCATCGAGAGCGTATTGCGGGTAATATTGATAATGATCAAATGGATGCACAGTTTGATGACGATATTGAAGAACAAATAGAAATCCCTGAAAAAAATAATAAAGCAGATAAACAAAAAGCAATTAACAAACCACAAACGCCATTTAGTGAGCCACCAATGAGTGACGACTTTATGCCGTTTGATGAACTCGATGACATACTTGATCAAGAAATAGGCTTTAGTGCCATTGATGACGAACCAATGGATACGGAAGCTGCATTAAACGCACTTGACCAAAGCCAAGTTGTAGAACCTGAAAAGCCAGTTACAACGGTTGTATCGCCAGCAAGGCCAATGCCTAAGCCAAAAGCAGCCTATCAGCCACCACCAACAGCAAAAGAAAAATTTGAGCAGTTACTAACGCAAGAGCCACCACCAGGGCCATTACCGTCGCTGGATTTGCTCGACAGACCAGATAAAGCTAAAAATCCGATATCGCAAGAAGAGCTAGATACTGTATCGCGTTTGGTAGAGACAAAACTCCTCGATTTTAACGTCCAAGCAACGGTTGTAGCCGTATATCCAGGCCCAGTTGTTACGCGTTTCGAACTTGATTTAGCGCCAGGTATCAAGGTGTCTAAAATTACAGGTTTAGCAAAGGATTTAGCCCGTTCGCTTTCAGCAATTAGCGTACGTGTTGTCGAAGTTATTCCGGGTAAAACCTATGTGGGTATAGAGCTGCCTAACAAACACCGTGAAATAGTTCGTTTGTCCGAAGTAATAAATGCGCCTAAATTTGAGCAAAACCCATCGCCACTGACTATGGTGTTAGGTAAAGACATTGCCGGTCAGCCTGTATGTGCTGATCTGGGTAAAATGCCACACTTATTAGTAGCCGGTACAACCGGTTCAGGTAAATCAGTGGGCGTTAATGTGATGATAGTAAGCTTGCTGTACAAATCGGGTCCTGACGATGTACGTATGATCATGATTGACCCTAAAATGCTTGAGCTTTCAGTATACGAAGGCATTCCGCATTTATTGTGTGAAGTAGTGACCGACATGAAAGAAGCCGCTAACGCACTGCGTTGGTGTGTAGGTGAAATGGAACGCCGTTATAAATTAATGTCGGCGTTAGGTGTACGGAACCTAAAAGGCTACAACCAAAAAGTGCTTGAAGCCAATGAAGCGGGCTACCCAATTCTTGACCCATTATTTAAAGACACCGATGGCATGAAAGAAGGCCCAGATGAGCTAGGTAAGTTACCAAGCATTGTGGTAGTAATAGACGAATTTGCCGACATGATGATGATTGTAGGTAAAAAAGTAGAAGAGCTAATTGCACGTATTGCTCAAAAAGCACGTGCGGCAGGGATTCACTTAGTGCTTGCTACGCAGCGCCCGTCGGTTGATGTAATTACCGGCTTAATTAAAGCAAATATACCAACGCGTATGGCCTTTCAGGTATCGAGTAAAATAGATTCGCGCACAATACTTGATCAACAAGGTGCTGAAAACTTACTAGGTATGGGTGACATGCTTTATTTACCGCCAGGCACGAGCGTACCAGAGCGTGTGCATGGCGCGTTTGTAGACGACCATGAAGTACACGCTGTAGTAAACGATTGGAAAGCGCGTGCTAAACCAAATTATATTGACGAAATACTCAATGGCGATGCCAATGAAGATATTTTATTACCAGGCGAAGCGAGCGAAAACGCTGATGAAGAATCAGATCCGTTATACGACGAAGCTGTGTCGTTTGTAATTGAAACCGGCAAAGTATCGGTATCGTCAGTGCAACGTAAATTGCGTGTAGGTTATAATCGCGCCGCACGTTTAGTAGAACAAATGGAAACATCGGGTATCGTGAGTTCACCAGGCCATAACGGCGCTCGCGATGTATTAGTACCTAATGGAGCAAATTCATGAAAAAATTTAACGCCTTATTATTAGTGTTAGGCAGCGTAATTACTGCACCAAGCTTTGCTGACGACAGCCAAGCACTACAAGACCAACTTGCCACGTTAAAAAGCTTTAAAGCGCAGTTTGCACAAAAAGTAACAGATAAAGAAGGCCAAGCAGTTATGCAAGGCGAGGGCACAATAGCGCTTCAACAACCTATGATGATCCGCTGGCAGCAAACAAACCCAGACGATACGTTATTTGTATCAAACGGCGATAAAACATATTACTTCGACAGCTTTGCTGAGCAAGTAACGATAATGAAAACCAGCAGCCTAATCGACTCAACGCCGTTTGTATTGCTTACATCAAAAGATCCAGCACAGTGGGAAAAATACAGCGTACTTGCAACAAGTGTAGGCTTTAGTGTAACGCCAAATAAAGGTGTAGAAAGCCAAGTAGAACAACTTGATATAACATTTGCAGATAACGAACAAGGCCTTGCTAAATTAGTAGTTACCGACAACTCAGGGCAGCTATCGTCATTTACCTTTAACGATGCACAAGTTAATACGCCGCTTGATAAAAGCACTTTTGAATTTACGCCTCCTGAAGGTGTTGAAATAGACGATCAGAGTAACGGTGAGTAATTTAGGTTTTAATTTTGGGCCCGATGTACGTCCACTTGCCGCGCGTATGCGCCCTACAACGCTTGATGAATACATTGGTCAGCAGCACTTATTAAGTGCCGATAAACCACTGCATCAAGCCATTGTAGCAGGGCGATGCCATAGTTTAATTTTATGGGGCCCGCCTGGTGTTGGTAAAACAACGCTTGCGCAAATAATTGCCAACCATGCTGATGCCTCACTTATTCAAATGTCAGCGGTAACCGCAGGCGTAAAAGATATACGCGATAGCGTAACGCAAGCGCGGGACAATCTACAAAGCCGTGGCCAACGCACCCTTATGTTTGTTGACGAGGTTCATCGCTTTAATAAATCCCAACAAGATGCCTTTTTACCGCACATCGAAGATGGCACCTTTATATTTGTAGGTGCAACCACCGAAAACCCATCGTTTGCCCTTAACAACGCTATATTGTCGCGTGCACGCGTGTATGTTTTAAAATCGCTTGCCGATACCGACTTATACACCGTAATAGAGCGCGCACTCAAACAAGACGAGCAGTTAAACCAAAAAAACATAGTTATTGCCGATAACGCTAAACAGGCACTTTGCCAAGCAAGTGGCGGCGATGCCCGCAAAGTACTTAATTTACTTGAACAGGCAGTTGACTTAACAACTGAGCAAGACGGTCAATACAACGTAGACGAGCACGTACTTAGCCAAGTACTGCCTACTCATTTAGCTAAATACGATAAAGGCGGCGATGAGTTTTATGATTTAATATCAGCCTTTCATAAATCCGTACGTGGCAGCTCCCCCGATGGTGCACTGTATTGGTATTGCCGAATTTTAGCCGGTGGTGGCGACCCTTTGTATGTAGCAAGGCGTTTACTTGCCATTGCTACAGAAGACATAGGTAACGCCGATCCTCGCGCGATGGAAGTAGCCTTAAATGCCTGGGATATATTCCAGCGAGTAGGTCCAAGCGAAGGTGAGCGCGCTATTGCACAAGCCACATTGTATTTAGCCAGTGCACCTAAAAGTAATGCAGTGTATATGGCGTTTAATCAAGCCAAAGCTGATGCTCAAAATGAGCCAAGCTACCCAGTGCCAGAGCACCTACGCAATGCACCAACCAACTTAATGAAAGACTTAGGTTACGGCGCTGAGTATCGCTATGCGCATAATGAAGAAGGCGCATTTGCCGCAGGTGAAAAATATTTACCACCAGAAATGGACGGTAAAGAATATTACTTACCGAGCGAGCGCGGACTTGAGCAAAAAATTAAACAAAAACTCGATTACCTAAAAGAGCGCGATGCGCAAAGCCCACTTAAACGATACGAAAATGATTAAACTTTATCTGATGATCGCCCTTGGCGGAGCCTCAGGTGCGTGTTTACGGTTTTTTATTAGCGAAAGCATGCTAAAACTCCTCGGTAGGGGATTCCCTTTTGGCACGTTGACGGTTAATATTCTGGGTTCATTGTTAATGGGCATTTTGTACGGTTTGATAGATAAAGAAATTATCACCGCAAGCCCCGCCAAAACCCTTATAGGAATTGGCTTTTTAGGTGCATTAACCACCTTTTCAACATTCTCAATGGACTCGTTGTTGTTATTACAACAAGGTCACTTTATTAAAATGGCCCTCAATATCATCTTAAACGTGATGGTGTGTATTTTTATGGCTTGGCTGGGCCTTCAGCTAGTAATGCAAAAAGGTTAAAAAACTAACATGTTAGATTCTAAATTTTTACGTCAAGACATCGAACAAACTGCAGCACGTCTAGCGGCGCGCGGTTACGAACTCGATGTAGCGACGGTAACGGCACTTGAAGAAAAACGCAAAACATTACAAGTAAAAACGCAAGAACTTCAAAGTCAACGTAATGCAAGCGCAAAAGCAATTGGTCAAGCCAAAGCAAAAGGCGAAGACGCGCAGCCACTCCTTGATGCAGTGGCTAACTTAGGCAGTGAGCTAGACGCCGCTAAAACAGAGCAAGATGAAGTATTAGCCGCGATTAACGACATTGCTTTAGCAATTCCAAACTTGCCAGACGAGTCAGTACCTGCCGGTAAAGACGAAGACGACAACGTTGAAATTTTAACGTGGGGCACACCTAAAAAATTCGATTTTGAAGTTAAAGATCACGTAGATGTAGGTCAAGACTTAAACGGCTTAGATTTTGAAATGGGCGTTAAAATTAGTGGCGCACGCTTTACCGTAATGCGCGGCCAAGTAGCGCGCATGCACCGTGCACTAACGCAATTTATGTTAGATACACACGCAGACAAAAACGGCTACACAGAAATGTATGTACCGTACCTAGTAAATAGCGCCAGCCTTTATGGCACAAGCCAATTACCTAAATTTGCAGGCGATTTGTTCCACACCTTAGGTCTTGTGAACGACGATGGCGAACAACAAGCCGGCTTTAGCTTAATTCCTACTGCTGAAGTACCGCTTACAAACAGCGCACGCGACGAAATTTATGACGAAAGCGATTTACCAATTCGTTTAGTTGCCCACACGCCATGTTTTAGAAGTGAAGCAGGCAGCTATGGTCGCGATACACGTGGCTTAATTCGTCAGCACCAGTTTGATAAAGTTGAACTTGTACAGCTTGTAAAACCAGAAGACTCAATGGCAACGCTTGAAGAGTTAACAGGTCACGCAGAGCAAATACTACAAGCGCTTGAACTTCCGTACCGTAAAGTAATTTTATGTATGGGCGACATGGGCTTTGGTTCAGCTAAAACATACGATTTAGAAGTATGGTTACCTGCACAAGACACATACCGCGAAATTTCATCATGTTCAAACATGGCTGATTTTCAGGCGCGTAGAATGCAAGCACGTTTTCGCCGTGAAGGTGTTAAAAAGCCAGAGTTACTACATACACTAAATGGTTCAGGCTTAGCCGTTGGCCGTACACTCGTAGCCATACTAGAAAACTACCAACAAGCCGATGGCACAGTAGTAGTACCAGAAGTATTACGCCCATACATGGGTGGACTTGAAGTAATTGGTAAACAATAAAAATCAAGTTTAAGTTAAGCAGGCTTTAAGCTTGTAAATCTGAATTCGAAAGCCGCTGTTTGTAATGAACGGCGGCTTTTTTGTGGTAGGTTAAAGGTAATAAAGTTCAGTTAATATGTAGGACGTGCTTTAGCGCGTTACAGGTCTTTGACAAAAATATGCGCCAGTTATTTTTATGCGTGTAATTTAAGTTTTAGAGTGTCAATGATTAATTTAATGAGTCAAATGAAAGTAATTCAGTGGTAGATTTTTGTCTGTTCAATTAGAGTAGCTGTCCTGTTTAAATACTGTCTAAATACAAATACGATTGTGCTAGCTATCGACATCATGGGCATGATCCAAACCAGTACCGTATGAGTGACGAAACTATCGAACGCGCCAAAAATGCTACAGGAAGACACTTCGTAGAAGGTTAGAATAAGGAAGAACAAGGGGTGAAATTCCCCTTGTTTAATTAATATATTATTAGAAAATATTTGAAAAGAAATTGCCTATCGATTTCGCAGCAGTTGCAAATTGATCTGTAATCCAGCTCCAAGCTTTACTTAGTGCGTTTATTACTTTGCCAACGACTTCAATTACAATATCTGCTACAAAATTTGCAGCACTCACGATTCCTTGTGTCATAGTGTCTGTTACTGACAATATACCATTTTGAAGGTTTGGGTGCTTTTCACCAAGTTCAGAAGCTTTATCAAATGCTGCATTGATTACTTTTTCACTTGCGGCTAACGCTTTTTTACGACGATCTTCCATTTGTTGTTTGAATCTAGCCTGATCACTTTCAGAGTTATTACTATTAATATATTCCTCTGAGGAAGCGTTAACACTAACTTGTGTTGTGGCTGAAAAGTCACTTGTCATGGCTTGTACATTGGAAACAGTATCTCCCATGACTTCTACTAACTCTTCATTTTCGCTTTCTGACCTTTCTGATGAAGATGCTACTCTTAGTCGAGATAAGCCAAACCCTGTTACCCGTTTCGTGTTGCCTAGCTGGAGTAAATAGTGCTTTCTCATCTCTTCTATAGTGGATTTAAAACTAATGTTTTCAACTTCATTATTTGCTGTGATTTCCATACAATAATCCTTTTAATTTTTGATTAGTTAGCTTTCGAATACACCTTGTTTTTAAAGTGGTTAATAAATTCCACTGCATTAATTGGTAGCCGCTGTATTATTCAGGTTTTTCTATTTTCCTGAGAACTGCTCTGTGGCTACGGATAAATAATAGCTTTTTGTTTTGAATTATCTATTACACTGTATTACACGAAATCCTCGTTGTGATATTTAGAAGTTCTAGGGTCAGATATTTAGGGAAATAACACAGACACATATGGTCACTCCGCCTGAGTTAAATTTTCGGGTGGTTTTTTATTCTTTTACAGTACATTTTTGTTATTAAAAAATATAAACAAAACATCCACTCTAAATTTTGTTAAAGCGAGTATAGGCAGAATCCAAAACAGATAAGCTTCAATAGTGCTCTTTGTATAGCTGGTAACAATAGTGATTGCTATTGTAGTGGTCAACTAATTTTGGCCACAGTTTTAGAATAAGAATCCAATTTGATTCATTTGTTTTACCTATTGTTGGTGTACGAACTGATGATGAAGAGTTAATTGAGGACATGTTTTCAAGGTTGAATGAAGCAGTCCCTCTTAATGCTGCTGAAAAAAGGAATGCATTTGGTGGTGAGGCGGTTAAAGTAATTAGAAATGTAGCCGCAATGGATTTATTTACAAAGAAAGTTAAATTTTCTAATAAAAGATACCAGCATTTAGAAGTATCAAGTCGCATTCTATTAACTGAAAATAGTTTAACTGAAAATAGTTTAACTGAAAATAATAAAATAATTGATACCAAAAAAGTTTATTTGGATAAGTTTGCTTCCGCGAATTCAGGAAGTGAGCAAGAGATGACTGTGCTATTTGAGCGTGTGGTAAATGTAGTAAAACAAATGGAAGAGGTGTTTTCTGATTCAGATGAAATTTTAAGATCTCAAGGTAATATGGTTTTGTACTATCTGATTTTCAGACAATCATTGCTCCTGAACGAAGTAGATAAAATTAGTAGAAGAAAATTATTAAATTTCAGAATTGAGTTAACTAAAAACAGACAAGATGCATAAGAAAATTATTCTGAATCCACATTCGAATTTTTAGAATTCGATCGGTTATCACAACAAGGTACAAATGACGCCTCTAATATACGCGAACGTTTTAGAACGTTGGCGGGATATTTAGGCCTTAGCAAAATTGAAATATAACAAGACCGTTAAACAAAGGACGAAGGACAGCAGCCTGTAATCCTTGTCGCAAATTTTAGCTTGCTACATTGTGCCGTTTACGGCAAGCATTATGAGCAAATTGTTCAAACAGGAATTTTGATATTTTTAGCAATAACTAAAGAGATCAAAATTTGGCTTCGTACATCAGAACTTAAATTAATAAAATCCGTTTATTCAAGCCGCTACCTTACTTTAAAAGCGCAGCGGCTTTTATCCCCTTTGTGAATTAATTTGATGTCATCAACATTAGCTTTGCCTCTTTACCGTCGGTTAATATCGCGATATTACCCTCAGTGGTAACAAACACATCTCTTAATCGACCTGCGGCCTCTGGAAACACGTGAGATTGCGTAAATTCACCATTGGCTAGGTTAACACTGTACAGCTTTTGATCGACCAAAGTAGTGATCAGTACATGCTTTTGTAATGAAGGAAAAGCTGCGTGTTTAGATCCGTAATACGCCATGCCTGATGGCGCTATTGATGGCGTCCAATTAACACTTGGTTTTTGCATGCCTTTATATTCGGTAAAGGGTGAAATACGCGCTTGCGAGTAATCTTTGCCATAGGTGATTACCGGCCAGCCGTAATTAGTCCCAGCGGTTAAGTAGTTTAGCTCGTCACCGCCTGCGGGGCCGTGCTCGTGGCTAACAATTTGCTGCGTATCGTAATCATAAACTAAACCTTGCGGGTTACGGTGGCCAAGTGAGTAAACAGCATGGGCGTTTGGGTTTTCGTGATTAATAAATGGGTTATCTGTTGGAGTGCTGCCATCTAAGTTTATGCGTAATATTTTACCAAGCTGGCTGGTAATAACTTGTGCTTGCTCTCTAAAATCAAACCCATCACCATTTGAAAATAGCAAGGTATTGTCGGGTAGGACTAGGGCACGGCCAGCATAGTGTTGCGGTGTGTTTTTATCAGTCGCGACTTTATAAATAACGTTAGGCTTTGAAAAGTCAGTTCCATCAAACGTGGCTTTGGCAATAACAAGTCGGTTTGCGCTTGCATCACCTTGGGCATAGGTAAAAATAATTTCTTTGGAGTCGTTATAATCTGGCGATAAGACAATGTCGAGTAAACCCCCTTGGCCCGCAACATATAAACCTGTTAGATTTAATTTTACTCTTGATTGCTCATTGTTTTTTATAATAACGACGTGGCCATCACGTTCTGTAATTAACCATGTGCCGTTTGGTAGTTCAACCATGCTCCACGGAGACTGTAATTGCGTAGCCAGTGTTTTTGTACGGTGTTGCTCTTTTGGTAATGCGGCTTGTGCATTAACAGAAAATGCTAAAAGCGAAAGCAGAGTAAAAAAAGAGATACATTGTTTACTGGGCAAGCCTTTGCTAGCATGACTGGTATAAGAGAAAAGCTTTATTTTAAGTTGAGATAACCATGTCGTTTTTAACACGTATATTGCCTTCATTTTTAGTTTCTTGGTTACTTACATTCACACTTGCTAGCTTGTTTCATAGTCAATACGTTGTCAATCAATTAGTTAATGTGGGTGTTGTGGTAGACTTTAGTGATCGCGTTAATTTAACGCTTGATGATTGGTTAGGCTTATTACCCACCTACGGCGCTATTATTGCCATTGCACTTGTTATCGCTTTTTTCGCCGCAGGATTGCTGTATAAAAAGGTTAAAAAACAACAAACTCAGCTATTTGTTATTGCGGGTATTGTCGCTTTTGCTGTTGTTTTAGTTGCCATTGAGTCAATTATGAATATTCATATTATAGCGGGCGCGAGAGGTTGGGGATTTTATGCGCAACTGCTTGCGGGTGCGGTAGGGGGTTATGTTTATTCACAGCTAATAAAGGAAACAGTTAGTAAAACTGGCCTTAACAAGTGTTAGTTTAGAGGAAATAAGTAAGACTTTTATTACGACTTTGCACTGCCTAAATGTTAATTACTCTTTGTAGCGCCGTATAAAAACTCTTCGCCGCAGTCCATCCATAAATCGTATTTGGCCATGACTTTGGTAAACATGGGGGCGTGTAAAAACTCGTTTAACCATGCGCGTACATGCGTGTATTCGCTTTGTAAGTACCAGTGTTTATCTACGCGGGCAAACTGTCTAATAAACGGTAGCAGGGCATAATCGGCTAGACTTTTTTCATTGCCCATTAAGTATTTATGCATGGTTAGTTTTGCTTCAAACTGTTTAATATACTCTTCGCAGGCTTTTTGGTAATAAATTTGTGCCATGTCTTTTGTGCGAGCATAAAATTTGTACTTTTCGATCACCGGTTTAAATTGCGTGTCGTTTAGCTTAATTAACTCAAGCATGCGCGCAAGTGCTAATGGATCGTGAGCCTGTAGTAAATTATGCGGATCGTTTTGTTTAAGCGCCCAGAGCATAATATCGAGGCTTTCATCTACAACTTGATTATTCGGCAGTAATAAAACAGGCACAGTGCCTTTTGGCGATATTTGCAAAAGATGCGGTGGCTTATTTTTCGTTTTTATAGCACGCAGTAAAACCTGTTGCTCTGCCATTAAAATACCCATTCGTGCACGCATTGCGTATGGGCAGTGTTGTAATGAATATAATAATGGCAATGTCATGTCAGTTACCTTAGCTGTTTAGGCCTTCAACATATTGTTGGCGGGTTTGTACTTTTATCAAGCTATTTAGGTATTCAACCGCTTGTGTTTGGCCGTTAACTAAGTCTTGGAAGTGCGCAAGTAACACGGCTTTATCGAGCTTTTCTTTATCTCCTGAGCCAATATCGGTTAAATCAATCATAAACTCGTCAAATTTGTCGGCAAAGTCACTCACTATATCCATGTTTAAAAATTGCTCATGGTTGTAAATACTTGGGTAGCCGCCTTTTTGTTTATCAATGGCAAAGCTAATGCCTTTTACATTGGTAACGGTGGTTTCTTTTTTACAGCTCAACATACAGCTTGCGTCAATACGTGGTTTTTTACAGCCTACGGTTTGCTGGAAAAAACACTGTCGGCTAGTCATCATTAGTATTGGATGATAAATGCTGTACATCATTTTAAAGTTGTTAGGGCGTTTAATATTACGCATTTGTGGTTTGTTTATTTCGTTTGAAATAAACGCGCCTTGTGCATTTAAATCTTCTTGTAGTGTTAGTAACGCATAAGAGTTTGTGGTGTTTAATAATGGGCCGGCAATCCAGTCAATACCCATTTTCACCGCTTTAAATGCCACGCCTGTATTGTTACTAATAATAAGCTTAGGTTTTACAACTTCGAGTAAACGTACCGCTTCTTCAAAATCTTTACCAATTAATACCGCCGGAAACCACGGAATTAACTGAGGATGCTCTAAAAATACATTAATGTATTTATCGTTATCGGTTTTAAAGCTTTCAGGTAATTTAAAGTAAACATCGCCGTCAGTTAAATCACATAGGTGAACGTCTTTTATGTCCGATATTAAAATAGAGAGTGTTGTTTTGTTTTTATCGACTTTTTCGTGATTAACTAGTTTAGGTAGTTCAACAGGGGCGAGTACGTCTTTGCCTTCGTTTAACAAAAACGCGACTTGCTTTTTAATACGGGCAAGCTCTTTAAACGGAATGCTTAAGTTGTCGCCTAAGTTTGAGTAATCCATGTTTTTAATGTCAAAATTGGCATTACTAAAGGTTTTAAAGCGTTTATCAATAGCGGCAATATCAACAACCGATTTATCGGCGGTGTGCATAGGCATTTGCGATTGAACTTCAAAACGTAGAGGTTGCAGAGCACTTTCATCTGCTAGAGTGTTGTCGTGTTTATCGTTTATTATCAGTGTTACTGCAAATGGCTGGTTTAATTGGCCTGTAAACTCAAAGCGTAGCTCTCGTTTTGAAATATCTAAAAACTCAATCTTCTTTTTAACCAATGTATCAATGTCATTTTTTTCTGCGGCGAGCTCTTGTTGTGCATCGTAAATTTGCACAACCGAAATCGCGTTGTTTTTTTCGTTAGCGTGATCAAAGCTATGATCCCGTGGGTTATCGGTAAACATGTTTTTAGTCATGTCACCTTGCAAAAACTTATTAGTAAAATTACGGTTAAATACTTTGTATAAGCTTGAATCGTCTTCAATGAGGTTACCGGTTTGTACAAAGGTATCTATTTGTTTGCGCCAGCTATCAATCACCGTATGTACGTAGTTAGCGCCTTTAATACGGCCTTCTACTTTTAACGAATCAACACCTGCGGCTACCAGCTCAGGTAAATCAAAATAGGCTGAATTGTCTTTTAAGTTTAACGGGTGTTTGTTACCCATCGCCGTTGGCTCGTATTCATCACGACACGCTTGCGAGCAACGACCACGATTGCCCGAGTTACCCACACTTACTGAGCTTGAATAACATTGCCCTGAAAACGCAATACATAAGGCGCCGTGAACAAATACTTCGGTTAATACATCGCATTTGTGCGCTACGTCGGTCAGTATTTTTATTTCAGTTAAGTTAAGCTCGCGCGATAAGTTTACACGCGTAGCGCCAATGCGCGCTAAAAATTCAACCTGTGATTCGTTATGGGTAGTTAACTGAGTCGATGCGTGAATATGCAAAGTAGGAAAGTGCTTTTTAACAATATTGAACAATCCTAAATCTTGCACAATAATGCCATCGAGCGTTGTATTTACTAGCTGATTTAATAGCTTAAATAGCGCACCCATTTCGTGCTCTAATATCACTACGTTTAGCGTTAAAAATATTTCACAGTCGTATTCATGGGCTAAGCGAAGTGCGCCGTTAAGCTCATCAAACGAAAGATTAGACGCTCGGTTACGTGCATTAAAAGTATCTAATCCACAATAAACCGCATTAGCACCGGCTACAATGGCGGCTTTTACCGCGTTTACATCACCGCCTGGGGCTAATAGTTCAATCTTTCTACTCATGACAACTTCACTTCGCTCATATTTAATTGCCGCGAATTTTATCTGGTTAGTAGCATGAATGCTATTTATTGAGGGATATAATGAATACAAAAATGAAAGAGTGTATAAAATTTTAATCAAGCTGGCTGACCTATTATATAAACATGTAATAAAATGATAGTTTATAGAGCAAGCTAGACTTCCAACTTTACTTAGGCAATAGATATCAGCAATCAAGATCTAAAACAGTTAGATACAGATTTTAATATTCAAGAATCTGTAATTATTAACACCCAACTTAAAATAGCCACATTTAATCTGTTTAACTATCTTGAGCCGCCCAATACATACTATGAATTTGAGAAAATTTACACTACGCAGCAGTGGGTCAAAAAGCAGCGCTGGATAGTTGATTATTTAACGCAATATCAACCCGATGTAATTGGCTTTCAGGAAGTGTTTAGTATTGACTCGTTAAAAGAGTTAGTAGGCAAGCAAGGTTATAATTACTTTGCAGTAGTTGATACGCCAGAGGTGATTGACGACTTTATTTATAAACGCCCCGTAGTGGCGATTGCCTCTAAATACCCCATAGTTGAAGTGGCAGCGGTTGAGCACGATAGTGAGCTTGCAAGTATGCTTGGCCTTAATCGTGAGTTTACTTTTAGTCGCAAAGTACTAAGAGCAACCATAACGTTGCCGCACATAGGCAATACCGATTGCTATGTGGTGCACTTTAAATCTAAGCGGCCAATGATTAATGTTGATGAGCACAATAAAGAGCTAACGCCTGAAAAGAACATAATCGAAATTTTAAAGGCGAATGTAGCGGGCGGATGGGGCTCAACTATTCAGCGTGGCAGTGAAGCTACATTGCTAATGATACAAATGATTACTCGCCGTGAAGCTACGCAGCAACCCATGCTATTAATGGGGGACTTTAATAATGAACTTGCGGATGGCGTGTTAAGTCATTTACTCACAAAGACATTACGCTTTGCTCCTGCTTTTGATGCTAAAACCTACCTTGCTAAATATTGTTTAAATGATTCATGGGATTTATTTGTAAAGTCGCAGCTAAGCAATGGTGAGCTGCTTAGTGATGAAATAATAACAAACGATGTACAAATCGATTGTAATAGCAATAACAGCGAGATTGTTGATTCAACGGATAAAAGCCAAGAAAAAAATACAAAAATAACAAATCCAGCACCGTTAAGAGCGCCTACACATTACTATGGTGCTAGCAGTTCAGTACTTGATTACATTTTATTGTCGTGTGAGTTTGATGCCAGTTACGATGATAGCTTTTTTGAAGTAAGTGATTACAGTACGTATGACAGGCATTTAATAAATCCCGAGTATGAGCGTGATGATTTAACTACCGACCACGGTGTGGTGTTGATCACACTAAAGTTAAGGTCGTAAAGGCTATTTTTATTATGAAGAAATTAACTACAATTACATTCTTGGTATTTTTTATGTTTAATTCTTTTGCAGCTGAATTTCCTACCAGTGCACGGTCTGAAAAAGCCATATCAATGGTTGAATCCACATTAAAAGAGCAACTTTCTAATAAAGGGCTTAGATACGGGGCTCCTATATTTATTCGAATATTTAAAGATCCTGGCATTCTTGAAGTCTGGGTAGAGTCAGATGATGACACATTTATACACTTCAAAAACTATGAAGTTTGTACTTTTTCAGGTGATCTTGGCCCTAAATTAAAAGAAGGCGACAATCAAAGCCCGGAAGGGTTTTATTATGTTAATGCTGGCCGGCTCAACCCTTGGAGCAGTTATCACTTATCGTTTAATTTGGGCTTTCCAAATAAGTATGACCGGGCACACAACCGAACTGGCAGTGCACTGATGGTGCATGGCAACTGTGTTTCCATTGGCTGTTATGCAATGACTGATGAGTATATAAATGAAATTTACGCATTAGCTGCTGCAGCGCTAAAATCGGGGCAGCCTTTTTTTAGGGTTCATTCATTTCCGTTTAAGCTTGATGATGAGGTTTTATCAAAGTATAGAGCAAATCAATGGTATTCTTTTTGGCTTAACCTTAAAGAGGGTTATGATTATTTTAACACTCACAAGCAGCCGCCAAATGTTGAGGTTTCTAGCAGGAAATATACCTTCGAAAAGAAATAATCGCTAAAGTTAATGCTGATCGTGTACTCGCATTACTATTTTAAACCGCCTAAAATTTGTACATGTTTTAACTGTAAAAATTTAACAGTGCCATCCTTTATTATCCAGTGGATATTTATTGATCTACATCACTTTTAGATGTGGTGATAGTGATAGATTATAAGTTGTGAACTCGACATTTAAAATTCATTAAAATGATCTACTATCGTGAAACAACAAAGTCGAGTCACCCCTAAATTACAATTAACCCAGACAGTGATAGTTAACACCAAAGATAGTGCAGTATCAGCTTAATCTTATGGAATAGGGCAATACTGGCTACATTTACCTACTTTTATATACATGGAGTTTTACCGCATGACAGTTAAATCGACACTCAAATCACTCAGTACAATCGCTGTTATGATCATATTGGGTGGGGGTGGTTGGTATGCTTGGCAAACTCAGCAATCTGCACTGCTATCTGAACAATTGCCAGAGAGCGTAGCCTACGGGAATGGCCGCATTGAAGCGACCGAATATGATATTGCAACAAAATTGCCGGGTCGCTTGATTGAGGTTTTAGCACAAGAAGGTGACATGGTTGAAGCCGGTCAAACTTTGGCCGTTATTGACACTGATGATTTAAATGCGCAATTACGTGAAGCTAATGCGGGGTTACGTGTTGCTACTGAGTCGCGTAAGTACGCTTTGGCAATTGTAGAGCAGCACAAAAGCGAACTTAACTTTGCAGAAACTGAATTACATCGCTCAGTCACACTGCTAAAGCAAGGTCACATCTCAAAAGAAGTGGTTGATCAACAACGAACAAGCGCTGCAACAGCGCAAGCGGCTTTAAAAGCGGCGAATGTAAAAGTGGTGCAGTCGAGCGCCGAAATTGAAGCAGCGCAAGCGCGTATTGAGCGATTACAAAGTAATATTGCCGATAGCACCCTTAAAGCGCCTATTAGTGGCCGAATATTATATAGATTAGCAGAGCCAGGAGAAGTGCTTGGCAGCGGTGGCAAGGTTTTTTCGCTGCTTGATTTAACCGATGTATACATGAGTATTTATTTGCCAACAGCGCAAGCAGGCAGAGTAACAATAGGCTCGGAGGCACGCATTGTAATAGATGCTATTGCACAATATACGCTACCCGCTAAGGTTACTTTTGTATCAGCGCAAGCCCAGTTCACACCTAAATCGGTAGAAACACGTAACGAACGTGACAAACTGATGTTTAGAGTAAAAGTGAAACTTGATGCAAAATTAATAAACGACCATATCAAACAAGTTAAAACAGGGGTGCCCGGCCTTGCTTATGTTTTATTAGCACCGGAAAAAAATTGGCCTATGCAATTACAGGTGAGAGTACCTGAATAATGGCTAATGCTAAAACCAAAAAATCGTTGAGTGTGGTAAAGCTGACACAGGTTACGCATCGCTATGGCGATAACTTAGCACTGGATAACATTAATATTGAATTACCAGCAGGCAATATGGTGGGCTTTATCGGCCCCGATGGGGTGGGTAAATCGAGCTTACTTGCACTTATTTCGGGCGCTCGCGCGATTCAAGAAGGTGATGTGGGGGTGCTGGACGGTGACATGCGTGATAATGGCTTTCGAACTTCGGTTTCACCACGTATAGCCTACATGCCACAGGGTTTAGGCAAAAATTTATACCCAACACTCTCTGTTTTTGAAAATATTAATTTTTTTGGTCGCCTTTTTGGTCAAGATAAAAAAGAGCGTCAGCATCGAATTAAAAACTTATTAAAAAGCACCGGACTCACCGAATTTGCCGATCGCCCTGCAGAAAAACTCTCAGGCGGAATGAAACAAAAACTCGGTTTATGCTGTGCGTTAATTCATGATCCAGAACTATTGATTTTGGATGAGCCAACAACGGGAGTTGATCCGCTGTCTCGCCGTCAATTTTGGCAATTAATTAACCGCATTCGCGCTCAGCACAGTGGTATGAGTGTACTTGTTGCGACCGCTTACATGGAAGAGGCTGATGATTTTGATTGGCTGATAGCCATGGACGATGGAAAAGTTATAGGCACGGGTAGTCCAGAGGCTATAAAGATACAAACGGGGCAAAAATCCCTTGATGAAGCGTTTATATCATTATTACCTGCAGAAAAGCGTCATGATCATCATGTACTTGTTGTTCCTCCTCATCAGCAAAATCTAGAAACAGCTGAAGCTGCTATCCAAGCAACAGGCCTTACTAAAACTTATGGCGATTTTACGGCGGTTAATAATGTAAATTTACGTATCGAACGAGGCGAAATTTTTGGCTTTTTGGGGTCAAATGGTTGTGGTAAAACCACAACCATGAAAATGCTAACAGGCCTGCAACCGGCCACCAGTGGCGAAGCGAAGTTATTTGGTCAAGTTGTTGATGCTAAAAATATAGAAACCCGCAAGCGCGTTGGTTTTATGTCACAAGCATTTTCACTTTATAATGAGCTGAGTGTTGAGCAAAATATGGTGTTGCATGCCCGTTTATTTCATTTGCCAGCAGAGCAAATAGCACCGCGCGTTAATGAATTAATTATACGCTTCAACCTTAAAAAATATCGTGATGATTTTCCTGCCGGTTTACCTTTAGGAATTCGCCAGCGTTTATCGCTTGCGGTTGCGGTAGTGCACAATCCTGAAATGCTAATACTTGATGAACCTACCTCGGGCGTAGACCCCATAGCGCGTGACGATTTTTGGGAACTACTTATAGAGTTATCGCGGGAGCAGGGAGTAACTATTTTTATTTCGACCCACTTTATGGACGAAGCTGCACGCTGCGATAGAATTTCGTTGATGCATGCAGGAAAAATACTTGCCAGTGATACACCCGCTGCACTTTGTAAAGCGCGCAGTGCAGATACGCTCGAAGATGCCTTTATTGCTTATTTAGAAGAGGCGGTGCTTGAGTCTCAAGCGAGCTCTGCTTTGCCAACAACGATGGCTGAAGAGCCAGAGCTGTTACCTGAAAGTGAACCTAAAACTGCGCCAATTGGTAAACAAAAAGCGAATACCGCTTTTAGCTTTTTACGCTTATTTGGCTATGCCTATCGTGAAACTTTGGAGTTATGGCGCGATCCTATTCGTTTAACCTTTGCGTTGTTAGGCTCAATTATTTTAATGTTTATTTTAGGGTATGGGATCACCTTTGATGTTGAAGATTTGAGCTTTGCAGTGATGGATCAAGATCAAACCCCGGAGAGTCGCGATTACGTTCGAAACATTACCGGATCGCGCTACTTTATACAAAAAACCGATATTAAAAGCCCTTCACAGATGGATAAGCGGATGCGCAGTGGTGAGCTAAGTGTGGCGATTGAAATACCGCCCAATTTTGGTCAGCAATTAAAGCGTGGGCGTAAACCCGAAATTGTAGTGTGGATTGATGGCTCTATGCCGTTTAGGGCTGAAACTATTAATGGTTATATGAGCGGTACTTACTACAACTATTTAACTGATCTATCACTGCGTACGTATGGAGTTGTGCCTAATTTGCTTCCGGCTAATATTGAATCACGCTATCGCTACAATCAAGATTTTAAAAGCATTGAGGCAATGGTGCCTGCTGTTATCCCGCTTTTGTTAGTGTTTATACCTGCAATATTAATGGCGCTGGGTGTGGTACGTGAAAAAGAGTTAGGTTCAATCACTAATTTGTATGTTACTCCGGTTACGCGGCTTGAGTTTATTATTGGCAAACAACTGCCTTATATTTTAGTTAGTATGGTGAGTTTTTTTGGTTTAATTGCCCTTGCTGTGACTGTGTTTGGTGTTGCGTTAAAAGGCAGTTTTTGGGCGCTCAGTGTGGCTGCATTATTATATGTAACAGCAACGACGGGCGTAGGGTTATTAATTTCGGCTTTCACTAAAACGCAAATATCGGCGTTAGCCGCATCCACAGTAGTTGTATTGATGATTGCGGTTAACTTTTGTGGGTTGATTGACCCCGTTTCATCGTTAGAAGGTTTGGCCGCAATAATAGGCAAACTGTTCCCAACCACGTATTTTTTAGAAGCATGTCGTGGTGTATTTAATAAAGCACTTAATTTTTCCGATTTATCAGCGCAACTTTTGCCTTTACTTGCTTTTATACCCGTACTGACGTTAGCCAGTGTATTTTTACTTCCAAAGCAGGATAAATAGTCATGCAACGCCATAGTAATATTCTTCATTTAGGCATCAAAGAGCTGCGTAGCTTATGGCGCGATAAAGTGTTGCTGTTGTTTGTATTTTTTGCTTTTACGGGATTGATTTATGTGGTGTCTTCGGCAACGTCAATAGAGTTAAATAATGCGCCTATTGCGGTTGTTGATGACGACCAATCGCAATTATCTAAACGTATTATTAATGCCTTTTACGGGCCTTACTTTAAAACGCCTGATGTGATTGCATTAAGTGAAGTTGACCCTTCGCTTGATAGCGGCAGCTATACCTTTGTATTAAATATCCCGCCGCACTTTGAGCGCGATGTACTCGATGGTAAACAGCCTACACTGCAAGTAAATATAGACGCCACCCGTATGTCGCAAGCGTTTATTGGCGATAATTATATTAAAACAATTATCAGTGCTGAAATTAATGAATTTGTGCAAGGCTATCGCGCGGTATACACGCTACCTATTAAACAATCGGCGCACATAATGTTTAATCCCAATATGACCAGTGTATGGTTTGGCAGTGTGATGGAATTAATGAACGTGATCACCATGATTTCGATTATTTTAACGGGTGCTGCGGTGATCCGCGAGCGTGAGCACGGTACGCTTGAGCATTTATTAGTGATGCCATTAACGCCTTTTGAAATTGTCATAGCTAAAATTTGGGCCAATGGTTTAGTTATTTTATTACTAACCACTTTTTCACTCTTCATCGTAATTGAAGGTTTTTTACAAGTGCCTATTCATGGCTCAGCAGCGTTGTTTTTATTGGGCGCCGCCATTCACTTATTTGCGACCACGTCATTGGGTATATTATTGGGAACGCAGGCGCGTACCATGCCGCAATTAGGCTTATTGATGATATTGATTTTACTGCCATTACAAATGTTATCGGGCGGTGTTACGCCCCGTGAAAGCATGCCAGATATAGTACAAAACATTATGCTACTTGCACCGACGACTCATTTTGTAAAATTTGCTCAAGCCATTTTATACAGAGGGGCGGGGTGGGATGTAGTTTGGTCTTACTTTTTAGCTTTACTTGCAATTGGCAGTGTATTTTTTATATTTGCATTAACACGTTTTCGTAACTCAGTAGCGCAAGGTTAGTGATTATACCAATTTTATTAAAACATAATCATTCTAGCGTATTAAATAACTCGCCAACTGCGTTGAATTTACTTGCAATAGACCCGCTATTGACGCGTAAATTCGCCTTGTTTCCACTGAAAATCTCTGGCTAGAGAAAATAAATTTAAATATCACCATGATTCAATGCATTAGTAAATCTCTTAACCAGAGTTTAGGTTAATTTAATGCAATTGGTATTAATACCAAACTGCATAAATCTTTGATCAATTTAACGAATTAAATTGCACTATAGCATCGTTAAAAATTTTTTATTTAGAACAACTAGATACAAAAAATTTTGCCTAGTTCTAGCGTAATTTTCTTAACGTTAAATAGGCCCCATATATAAGCAGATTGGTATAAATTAATGTTTAGCGATGTGGGCGGTGTATCGGATAAATGAATGTGTGAGGCATAAAAAAGCCACTAACTTATACAATTAGTGGCTTTTTTAGTTAGCGCTGAAAATAGCGGCTTAAGATAAATTTAATATCCAAAATTCAGGTTAGTTCTGTCTAGGATTAATTACTAAAGGTGACAATGTGATGGTTGCATTGCTACTTGCCCCTTTATATTCTTGATAGTCTTTGTTCTCAAAAAGAGTATAAAAAACGTCAACATAGTCATCATTATTGGTAAACCACTCGTCTGGCATTGCTTTTAATAGCTCATTTGTCAGTTTAGGGATGATGGCAAAACCCTGTGCTTGCAAGTCAGGAATGTTGGACATAACTTGCTCTGTGATTTCTAATAATTTTGATGCTAGCGTTTTATAATTAGTGTTGTCATCTTGCTCCATTAAAAGCATATCGACTGCTTGCCAACGGTAACGTTGCCAATGAATTACAACTTGATTAGGGTTGTATGTCGTTTCGTCATGATCAAGATAAGGTAAATCCACTATATCTAATATCGGCTTATCTCTAGATGGATCGATACCTGTAACAATGGCATACACCTCAGCTTTGCCTGAGATCCATGGTTCTTTATCATCGGCTAAATGTATTTTTTTCAATACACTGGTTTGCATTGGCTTTTCGTTATTTAATTGGTTTATTTGCCCAAATGCACCATCATTTAACTTCTCAGGAGATAGAATACTGCGCATAACAGCAATACCTGCACTTTGTACTTTTTGCTGATCTAATTCCACCACAAATACAGGCTGGTTTGGTAGTTCATCAACAGCGAGATAATGAATCTGACCAAATTGGTCAAACGCTTCAATTTCAGTCCACAGTTTATCGTCACCTTGTGGTGCAAACGCGAATAAAGGACTTTGGCCTTGTTGCCAATCAGCAAGCATAGCATCACTTGCTAAACGAACTTGTAATAAACTGCCCGTATTCTGTGGTAAGCCTTTTAGTTGTTGTAAGGCACTGTTTGCTTCACCAATATTCTGCTGCTTTTGCATACCCAAAGACGAAAGCTGGTCGGCATTTAGCGTAAGGTTATATTGATTTAGCGTTTGTTTAAGATCCGAATTTAGTAAGTTGTAGTTAAGTGCTACATCTTTGGCAAAATTACGCTTAATTGTTGTTACGTCTTTGTATTTTGCTAACTTAGACAAGTCTTCAATTTTATTTATATTAGCTTGCGCTGAAAAAGCGGGCGCTGATACAACATTTAATAAAGCCAAAGCAGCTAGGTATTTTGTTATTCTATATGTCATATGTATTCTACCGTTCAGTTATCAGTACCTATATAAAACACCGATTAGAATAAATACTCAAGTAAATATTTTAAAATACGTAATTAGTATTGGTATTGGTTTTTTATTCCTAACTAGTTAAAAAGGGTTGATAAAAAGTAATCTAAAACATGTAGCTAGCACTGCAATGTATTGAATTGCTCGGAGCCTTAAAGCTTAAAACACTGAGTAAACTTTATAAAAACAGAGTATGTATTACATATTTTTTATAATGTAATAATTTATTTACTTTAATATCATATAGTTATTTTTGGTATCAAATGTGCTAAACATTAATGCCTGTTTATCTTTTGAGGTTGAATTTGCAGCATGCGTTTGGTTTTTAGGCAAGGCAGAGTCTATGTTGTGTGGTATTCCCCATAAATAGGCGATAACGACGCATAAGTGCCAAATGCGCTGCCTTTGGGTTCGTCCTAGAGGCGATTAACTCTTTGTTGCCTACATGGATGTAGGGAAGGGGCGTGAGCAGTTACCTAGCCCGCTAGGTTACAAACCTCGTGCCGCGACTAAATCGTCCCTATACAGAACAAATTTAATCCACAAAGGTTAACAGGCTCTAGTAATATTAAAACAAGGAATTTGAGAATGACTGAAGTTACGCTTTCTGCCTATTTGGCATTTTACCTTTACTTAATTATGCTCGTAGTGCAATGGGCGGTGGCTACATTTAGTAAAGCTAAAGAGCCCCATGCTGTCCCTGGTAAAATAAAGGGCGATCTATCGCACGACAGCTTTATATTTAGAGCGCACCGCACATTTCATAATACGCTCGAAAACAGTGCGCTATTTATAGGCACCGTATTATTTGCATTTGTGATTAATTATCAAAGCCCACTTTTTGCAATGTGTGTTTGGGTGTATTTAATAGCGCGTATAATTCACATGGTATTGTACTACGCAATTGCAACAGAGAAAAACCCAAGCCCGCGTAGTTACTTCTTTTTAATTGGTGTGATTGCAAATGTGGTTATGTTAGTAATGATAGGATTAAGATTAGTTGCCTAGGTTATACAAATAGAGCCTATAAATTATATTTGTTATAACGTTAAAAAAGCGAAGAAGCTATGTAGCATCTTCGCTTTTTTATTTTAAACGGTTTTAGCTAGTTTACTATTTTGGCCTAAATCTGGTTAAGATATTTACCATCGGATTGAGAAATAATAATGTTTAAACTTTTTCACTCTATGTTAATAGTTGCATTACTAATTATTCCATCGTAGGTTACTGAGATAACAGCAGTATTATTAGTACTTGATTTACTCGTTAGCCTATATAAAGCCTCTTTTGTTCCGGCATTAATTAACTTACCTTCCACTATACTACTACCATTAAGGTTCCAATCAGCAAATTCGGTAACATTTAGGCTTGCTGGTGTAGTGGTATAATTTGCTGTTAATACGAGGTCGATTGTTTTTAATGGCTCTAATGTTAGTGTGCTTTCGCCATCATTAATTTGGATTGTGTTAAGAGTTGCATCTCCCTTAACTTCTAACGTTGCTATTTTTTGCTTCCCACCACATTGACCAATAAGCTTGGTTGAACCTGGCTTTAAAGCAAAAATAACACCTTTGTTATTCTTATCTGTTGTTATTCCTACATAGTCGTCTGTATTTAGCTGTGACCAAGAAATACTATTATCTATATTAAACGTTGAATCTGTATTACTGAGATTAGCTTGTGCTTTAAGTTGCATGCGATCGCCCACATTTAATGTGATCGTATTTGTTGCAACATCATCAACTAAAAGATTTATGCTTTCTAGATTTTTTGGATCTGAAGTGACGTTTAATTGAGCTGTAACTGTGCCTATACTTGCGGTGATCAGCGTTTTTTCAATACTAGGTGCTGAGGTAAATAAAGTTCCATCTGAGTCAATGGTTGCAGTAGTACTATTATCAACGGAAAAACTCATATCTTTAATAGTATTTAATGAAATATATCCATCCGTGTAGCTAACATCCCCATTAATTTTTGCATCAATACAGGTGTTTATATTACCGGTTTGTGAGGATGCTTGCTTTAATTTGATACTAGCAACTGCAGCATTGCTTATCGATATCTCTCCATTACTAGAAATATCATTAATAGTAGTGCCTGTAATTTTAACTAGACCCTGATCAGCTATTGCAGTCACTAAACCACTATCACTCACGGTTGCAATGTCGCTATCGCTTGAGCTCCAAGTTAATTCTTTAGTGACATCTCTTTTTTTACCTTTGCTATCAATACCTGTTGCGCTAAGTTGATGTTTATCGCCCACCCTTAAGCGTGTTTGAGCATTTTCAATAGTGACTGATTCTATAATAGTTCCTTCACTGCGAAGCTTTTCGAGGGTAACAGCTTTGACAAGGTCGTCGGATTTGTCATCTGCACCACAACCAATAATGCTTGTTAATAAAATTGCAACAACGGATAATTTCGGGAAAGTGTTTATTTTTGCCATTTTGGAAAAATACCTTTGTATAATAAATTAATGACTAAAATTGGTATGTAAAACCAAGAGAGATAGCTGTAATTTTAATATCATCTTTGTTGTACAAAGATTGATAACCCAATCTGATTTGGGTGTTGTCTATGTAAGGAATATCTTGATGTACCGCCAGTCCCCACGCAAAACCTTTATATTGAAAGTTGTCACTAATTGTCATTTCAGGACCCGCAGTTACAATATCTGTTATTGCATACCCCAAAGAAACATCTAAGCCAAAACCATTTACAACATCTGATTGCATAACAAAAAATAGCGCGGCGCTTTTCTCTATATCAAACTCAATACTATAAATATTATCAGTGTCATTAGCAGCTAAATATTGGGCTTCAAAAGCCATGTTGTTGTTACTAACACCTAAACGTAGTGCGGTTGCTTTGGGTTTTGCATCTTCGCTGGCAATCGTGATTTCAGGTAAAACGTAATCTACACCGATATAAACGGTGTCAGCAAAACACTGTGAAGACGCGCAAAGGAAAAGTAGAGGAAGTATTTTTTCCATAAAGAGGCTCACTATCCATAAATTATTATAAGGCAGGGATGGTATATAATCGACTAAAATTAATCAAGAAAATGTCCGTGTTTTATGTTTAAAAAGGTACAATTAACCACTTTATTAACACTTTGATAAATGAATAATTAGGAGATATTTTTGTTTCGTTTTTAAAATATTAACAACAAAACAAGCGAAGACCTTAAAAGGCACCTTCGCTTGTTTTGTTACAGTTAAATTCAGTAACTCACAGATTAATACCAATCGCATTAAATTAGTGAGCTATTATAGCGATAAGAAAATAGCGCAATAACAAGGCTAAAATTATGATACATAGTTGTTCTATATAAATAATTTTTAACGTAGTGAGTGAGTTATTTAATACGCTAGAATGATCATGTTTTTAATAAAATTGGTATAATTAATCTATACCTATAAACCCGCCTGTTTGGTGTGTCCAAAGGGCTGCGTAAATGCCACCTTTAGCAATGAGTTCTTCATGAGTACCTTGTTCAACTACGCCGCCGTCATCAAGTACAATTAATCTATCCATTTGTGCGATGGTAGAAAGTCTGTGTGCTATAGCGATTACTGTTTTACCTGTCATTAAGTCATCAAGGCTTGCTTGAATTGCCGCTTCTACTTCTGAGTCGAGTGCGCTGGTGGCCTCATCAAGTATGAGTATAGGTGCGTTTTTAAGTAATACGCGGGCAATAGCAATACGTTGACGTTGGCCGCCCGATAGGGTGACACCGCGTTCGCCTACTTGTGCATCAAACCCTTTATTACCTTTACTATCAACCAAGTCGTTTATAAACTCGAGTGCTTTAGCTTGCTTGGTAGCGTTTATCATCTCAGCTTGCGTTGCATCGGGACGTCCATACAAAATGTTATCTTTTACTGAACGGTGCAGCAGGGAAGTGTCTTGCGTGACCATGGCGATATAACGGCGAAGACTTTCTTGGCTTACGTCTGTGATATTTTGACCATCAATTCTTATGCTACCAGAGTCGGTATCATAAAAACGCAATAATAAGTTAACAAGCGTTGATTTACCTGCGCCAGAGCGACCCACCAATCCAATTTTTTCGCCAGGTTTAATCGTTAAATTTAGCCCGTTCATAACGGGGCTGCGAGTAGTCTCGTTTGCGGCTTTACCGTAATTAAAGTGTACGTTATTAAACTCAATTGCCCCTTGGCTTACGTTCAGTGTATTGGCGTTTGGTTTGTCGGCCACTTCGATAGGGTTTGAGAGTGTTTTCATACCGTCGGCTACGGTGCCAATGTTTTCAAACAGACTGCTTATTTCCCACATGATCCATTGCGCCATGCCGTTTAATCGAAGCGCTAGACTTACTGCAACCGCAATTGCACCTGCGGTAATTGCGCTAAGCGACCATAAATAAAGTGATACAGCAGCAACTGAGAATACTAATAGGTAATTTAGGGTTTGAATAACGAAGTTTAAGCTGGTCACCAAGCGCATTTGCTTGTACACCGGCTGTAAAAATACATCCATGCTTTGTTTTGCGTATTGCTCTTCTCGCTGGGTATACGAAAACAATTTGATCGTAGAAATATTGGTGTAGCTATCAACAATACGCCCTGTCATTTCTGAGCGAGCATCGGCTTGTGAGCTGGCAATTTTTTTAAGGCGCGGAACAAAATATAGCTGCACACAAATGTATAAAGCCAGCCAAACCAGTAAAGGGATCATTAAGCGCCAATCAGCTTCGGCAACTAAAAATACCATTGAGCCAAAGTAAACCACGATGTACATTAGTACATCGAGTAGTTTAGTCACTGTTTCGCGAACGGCTAAAGAGGTTTGCAGTACTTTAGTAGCTATTCGTCCAGCAAATTCATTTTGATAAAAACTCACACTTTGACGCAGTAAATAACGATGCGCTAACCAGCGTATCGACATAGGGTAATTACCTAACAAGGCTTGATGCAAAATAGCGGAATGAAAAAATACAACGACAGGCAGCACAACTAATAGCATTACAGCCATTTTAATAAGTTCTGACTTTTGTTCGACAAACAAAGTCTCGGGTGTGTAGGCCGTTAACCAATCAACTAATTGCCCCATGTAGCTAAATAAAGACACCTCTAGGATAGCGAGCATGGCGGCGCTTATTGACATCAGCACCAACGATAGTTCCATTCCTTTGGTGTAGTGACGACAAAAAGCAAACAAAGTAGAAGGCGGCTGAGTTGGTTGATCCTCAGGAAATGCTTTGGTCATTTTTTCAAATAATCGATACATTTTAAAAACTTAAATGGCAAATAATGATGGGTATCATAGCATTTAAGTATTTTAAAATGCAGCCTTGTAAAGGCTTAATATAAGCAAGCACGTAAATACTCTATTTGAGTATCGAAAAGATATTAAATTTGATAGTAGATCAAAATAGGCGAATGTTAACGCGTGTTTATTTCCCAGAAATAGACAGTAACGTGGTTAGCATTTAAAATAGCTGCTGAGATAGATTCATTACTTTAAATTGGCTTAATTATAAGGAGGTGATATGTACACAGGTTCATGTCTATGTGGTGAAATTACAGTAGAGCTAACGGGCCCTATTACGAGTATTATCCATTGTCACTGCTCACTTTGCAGAAAAAACAGCGGTACTGCTTTTGCGACTAATGGCTTTATAAATGCGAACGAATTTACCATTGCAACAGGCAGTAATTTACTAAGCGAATATTCTTTTAAAGCAGGGCGCACGCGTTATTTTTGTAAATGTTGCGGTTCACCAATTTATAGTGCTAATGCAGATGACAAAAGTCGATATAGAATTCGTTTGGGTCTAATAGATTCAGCGATTACTGAAAAGCCTTTATCTCATAACTTTGTAACTTCTAAGGCAAATTGGGAGCAACTAGAAACGAGCTTACCTTGTTACGATACATTTGAACCTGGTCGCTAGTCGTTACTCTATTTCTATATGGTATATAGTATTTATTGCGTTATGTAGTTTTGGGGCAATGGCTTGCATTACTTTTGATGTTTGTATGGCTTCAATACTAATATACTTCAACGACTTGTGGCTAAGTATCAGTACAATATTGTTGTATTCATTAAATTCAATGAGTGCAATGCACTTAAAATACTGACGTAGTAAAACTAAAATATTTTTTAAATCTTGGCCTGTTTGAGGGTTTAAATTAATCACTGCTTGGCCACTTTCATCTATACAGCGATTAATTGATTGCCAAAATGAATGATTTTGAATAAACGTTTGGTGGTACTCTCCACTAAAAATATCAATATAGATAATGTCGTATTTTTGATTGCATAGACTTATAAACTGCTCAGCACATTGTAAATGAACAGTGTGATCCTTGGGTAATTGAAAAAACTGCTTTGCAATGCTCACTATTGCTGGGTTTATTTCTACACTTTCAAACAGATTAACGGGACTTAAGTAAGGAGTATTAGACTCAATATGTTTGAGTGTACGTTCTAACCCAGCGGTGCCTAGCCCTAAATTTAGAATACGCAGGTTATTAATCGGTATTAATAAAAATAACAGCATGCTTTGATATATAGCCACACATACTTTTTCAGGGCTCACTTTATTCATAACACCTTGAATAATTACGTCAGACTGTGGGTTGTTGTTAAGCGTGAGCCATAGATGTTCATTATTTTGATAAACGCAAGTTAAGCCAAATTCATTTTCGACATGATAGGTTAGATTACTTGATGTGGTATCGGTTTTTAATTGGCGCATAACAGTATGTAGTAGATTAAACTCGCTCAGTAGTGTGCCATGAATAGGGTGAGATTTTCACTTAATTTTTACTTAACCTGAGCTCTGGTTAAGAGATTTACTAACGTATTGAATCATGGTGATATTTAAATTTATTTTCTCTAGCCAGATTTATTATCCTAAGTTCAGGTTACCTTGATCATATCCTCAGTAACTACATCAGCACCACTTTATCGTTTTTTAGTGTACTAAATACATTAAGACACTCTCAATCCTGCACCTTAGCGTAGCTATGTTCACATTTATCTCAAATGTATTGAAGTACAAACGTGCTTGAGTAATGGTGTATGCTCAAATAATTCGGAGTCATATTTATGCTTAGCACAGGTATTAAAATTACGAGTAAAATTTTGCAGCACAGCACGTTCGCTGTTGTATGTTCTTTTAGTCTGATGGTAAATGCGTCAGAGCTTAAATTTGAGGATCAACAAAAGCTTCATGATATAGCAAACAACGTATCTGCTAGTCGCATTGGTCATGATATTCAAACGCTGGTGGATTTTGGTACTCGCCATACACTTTCAGATACTAAATCTGATACCCGAGGGATTGGTGCGGCTAGGCGTTGGATAAAAAAAGAATTTAAAAAAATATCAGCACAATGTGGCGGTTGTCTTGAAGTTATTGAAGTAAAAGATACTATTTCGGGTGAAAAACGCATTCCGAATCCTGTTGAAGTTGTAAACATAGTCGCTATTCAACGCGGTATTAGCGAGCCAAACCGTATGGTGATGATGTCGGGAGACATAGATTCACGTGTTAGTAACGTTATGGATTTTACCAGTGACTCGCCTGGTGCTAACGATAACGCTTCTGGTGTAGCGGGCGTTATAGAAGCGGCTCGTGTTTTAAGTAAGTACAAATTTAATGGTTCGGTAGTTTACGCAGCTCTTTCGGGCGAAGAGCAAGGTTTGTTTGGCGGTAAAATATTAACGGCTTATGCACAAAAGCATAACTGGCAAGTTCATGGCGTTTTAAACAACGATATGATTGGCAATATTACCGGTATTAATGGGGTAATTGATAACACAACCGCACGAATATTTTCTGAAGGTACCCGCGTTGTAGAAACCAAAGCGCAGGCTAATACTCGGCGCTTTACGGGGGGGGAAGTTGATTCTGCGAGTCGTAATTTAGCGCGCTACATAGATACTATTGCCGATAAATACATCCCAAATTTAAACACGATACTCGTTTATCGATTAGATAGATTTGGCCGTGGTGGGCATCATCGTCCATTTAACGATGCAGGGTTTGCGGCGGTGCGTATTATGGAAACTAACGAACACTACGACCGTCAGCATCAAGATTTGCGAACTGAAGATGGTATTGAGTATGGCGATACAATTAAAGGCGTTGATTTTGATTACACCGCAAAGTTAACATCACTCAATGCCGTTGCTATGGCCTCAATGGCATGGGCACCTGCACCGCCAAAAGAGGTTGAAATAAAGGGAGCCGTGACAGCGAATACGTCATTTTCTTGGCAAGAAACCAGTGATGAAAATATTGCCGGCTATAAAATTTATTGGCGCTATACCAGCGAGCCGCAATGGCAGTTTAGTAAATATGTTGGCAAGGTTTCAAAGTACACACTTAAAAACGTAGTGATTGATAATTATTACTTTGGAGTCGCGTCTGTAAATAAACAAGGGATTGAGTCGCCAGTGGTTTTTCCTGGTGATGTAGGTTCGTTTGATCACAATATAAAATAATAGTTTGGCTAAAAACACAGCAAACAGAGAGGTTCAATGTGCAAACGGCCCTTTTATACTTGCACCTTATTTACTAAGCCCTTACAGTGTAAGAAAAAGAAGTAAAAGGTTATTAAAAATGGAAAAACAAGAAAAAAAACCGTTAACAGCACAAGAGCAAGCTTTAGCAGAACAACAACGTATTGCATGGCAACGCGAGTGTTTTCAAAGCGCGCAAAAGCATTTAGCCGAAAAGGGTATTATGCCAAAATCAGTAGTTGATGTAGACAGCCGATTTTTAGCACCTCTTTGTGCAATGTGGAAATTTAAAGCCCAGAACGGTAAAACATATTGGGTAGTAACAGGGCGGTTACCTACAGATCATGTAGAAGCAAGTGCAGCTACAGATGCTCGCGATGCAATGCGTTATTTTTCTTTGCAGTGGCAATTAAAAGCGGATCAAATTATGAGTACAGGCGCGCGTGATAAAACACAGGTAGATTTTGCTAACTTACTTATAAATAGAGCACATGGCTTGTACGAAATGTACGATAATGAACCGCTGTGGGCTAATGAAGCAAAGTAGCTACAGTTTGGTTTAAGTAATAATGTGGGGTAGTAATTAGTTAGTACCCTTTTTATTTTAATTAATGTACAAGAGTGAAAGGGGTGGTATTGAATGCTGAAACAGGGCACTGCATACGTTGCCTAGGAATTCCCGCCTCCATAAAAACATTTCCTTGCTGAATAAAGCCATTTCGCTTAAAACGCTCTACCTCATTTAAAATACAATTAATGCTTACCTCTTCTATCCCCTGGTTTGACGCTAATTCAACAATAAAATTGAGAAGCGATTTATATACTTTGCGGTTACGGTGCTTTGGAAGTACAGCAATCCGGCTGATCAATCCATCACTACATAATCTACCTGTGGCAACTGGGAAATGTCCGTCGTCGGTAACGAGTACATGGTATGCAAATTTATCTAGGCTATCAAACTCAATATGTTTAGGTATATGTAACTCGTACACAAAGACCCGTTCTCGAATGTGTTGTAACAAGTCTTTTTGACTGTGCCAATCTGCTTCGTTAACTTGATAGCCCATAGCAAACTCCTATTAGAGCAATTAACCCTGTTCGATATTAAACCAAATTCCTTCATTAACCAGTGTAGTAAAGGTTTGCGTAAAAACTAGGCTTGGGTTTGTTAAATTTAATGCTGTCGCTTCAAACTCAGTATTATCGGTAAGTAGTTTTACCGCCGCTAAGTCAGTTAATGGCATAGCATAACTTTCACCGTTCACACTTAATAATAGTTCGGTATCGAGTTGCTGATAAATAGCACGCGTGCCGCCTAAGCGCTCAAACACAGCTTCTTCATCACTTAAATCATGACTTATTTGCTCTGATGTAAATGGTGGCTCTATCGGCGCTAAATCCATTTCATGTTTAGGTTGGCTAAGTGTTGAGCCCAACCATTGTTTAAATAACTCATCGTTTTCTAGCAGTGAAGCCATGAGCGTTTTAACTTTATCAACCTCAAGGTTTGTGAGTTCACCTTTTGATTTTCTCAGTGTTAGATTGTGATCGGTATAGCGTTTTTGGCCGCTTTCAGTATCAATAATATGATCGGCAAAGCTCGACAATAAATCTTGTTGATTTGGGGCTCTAAAACCAACTGAATAATTTAGTGCGTTTTCTACAGCGTAACCTTCGTGAGGGCACCCTGGTGGAATATATAAAATGTCGCCAGGCTCTAAAATGCAGTCAATGACCGCTTCAAATGCTTCTACTTGCAGTAATTTTTTGTTTTGAGCAAACTGCTTAAGTGTCGGATCGGGTAAACCTACGCGCCAATGCCGTTTGCCTTCGCCTTGAATAATAAATACATCGTACTGATCTAAATGTGGGCCCACACCACCATTAGGCGTTGAATAGCTGATCATTAAATCATCGATGCGCCAGTTGGGAATAAACCTAAATGGTTCGAGCAGTTGTGCAGCATTGCTATGCCAGTGATCAACTGCTTGCACGAGCAAAGTAGAGTGATCGTCTGTTAACTGCTCAAAGTCTTCAAATGGACCTTGGTGTGTTTGCCAGTCATTTTTATGATTGGTGATAATACGTGATTCTATGCTTTCTTCCATTGCTAGGCCGGCAAGTTCATTAGCATCAAGCGGATCTTGAAAATTAGCAAAACCTTGCTTGATTAAAAGCGGTTTTTTTTGCCAAAAGTGGCTTAAAAATTCTTGCTCAGACAAATTATTTATTTTTAATTGATACATACATTATGCCTACTAGTTAGTGCAATGGGTTAAAACAAAAAAAGCGAAAGGATGATCCTTTCGCTTTTTAAAAGAGCAGTTTAGTTTTTAAACTAAATCATCAATAAACTCAACAGCACGACCAATATAGTTAGCCGGTGTTAGTTTTTTCATTTCTACTTTAGCGTGCTCTGGAAGGTCTAAACCATCGATGAAGTCAGCCATTATTTCTTTGTTTACACGTTTGCCACGTGTTAAATCTTTAAGTTTTTCGTACGGCTTTTCAATGCCGTATTTACGCATAACTGTTTGAATCGGCTCAGCGAGTAATTCCCAGTTTTGATCAAGCTCGTCGGCTAAACGTTGCTCGTTTACTTCAAGCTTGCTTACACCCTTAAGTGTTGACTGATATGCGATAAGCGCATAACCCATACCTACACCTAAGTTACGTAATACTGTCGAATCGGTAAGGTCGCGCTGCCAGCGAGAAACTGGTAATTTTTGTGCAAGATGAGCAAAAATAGCGTTTGCTAATCCTAAGTTACCTTCTGAGTTTTCAAAATCAATCGGATTAACTTTATGCGGCATTGTTGATGAGCCAATTTCGCCAGCAATTGTTTTTTGCTTAAAGTGATTAAGGGCAATGTAACCCCACATATCACGATCAAAATCGAGCAATATAGTGTTAAAACGAGCGATTGCATCAAACAACTCTGCAATATAATCGTGCGGTTCAATTTGTGTCGTAAATGGGTTTAGTGTTAAACCTAAACTTGATACAAATTTATCAGCGTGTGTATGCCAGTCGTAGTCTGGGTATGCGCTAAGGTGAGCGTTGTAGTTACCTACAGCGCCATTAACTTTACCGAGCATTTCCACTTGTGCAATTTGGTCACGTTGGCGTTTTAAACGCATGTATACGTTTGCAAACTCTTTACCCATAGTTGACGGTGTAGCCGGTTGCCCGTGCGTTCGCGTCATCATTGGGATTGCTTTGTACTCAATCGCTTTTTCTTTAATTGCGCTTAAAAGTTCATCGCAATAGGGAAGTAAAACATTGGTGCGCGCTTCGCTAAGCATTAAACCATGAGATAGGTTATTAATATCTTCTGAGGTACAAGCAAAGTGAATAAATTCGTTGATTGCATGAAGTTCACTGTTATCGGCTACTTTTTCTTTTAGTAGGTATTCAACCGCTTTAACATCGTGATTTGTAGTACGTTCAATGTCTTTAACGCGCTGTGCATCAGCTTCACTGAAGTTATCTACAATGGCGTTTAGTAGTGCATTAGCTTGTTCGCTAAATGCAGGTACTTCTTTAATATCGCTTGCCGCAGCTAACGCTTGCAACCAACGCACTTCAACGGTTACGCGGTATTTGATTAAGCCAAATTCGCTGAAAATACTGCGCAGTTCAGTGGTTTTGCTGCCGTAGCGACCATCCACTGGAGAGATAGCCGTTAACGCTGAAAGCTCCATAATAACTCCTAAATTTTAGTTTGAACGATAGTTAAATTTTTGTTTTAGCAATAGCGAGTATTTTTCTCTTTGCAAAGAAAAAGTGACGGCGTTTACCGCCCATTTGTCGCCATAATACTGCACTTCTAATGCCGGCTAATAATAATGCACGGATTTTATTTTGAGTGAGTTGCTGTTTTAATAACTCGGGTTTACCATAAACCTGTATTCGGTGCCCAAGGGGGCTCAGCACCGACGAGTATATATCTGCTAAACCGGCAACAACGCTCTCGTCGGTAATAGCAAAGTGGTCTAAACGACGATGAATATCATCAATGCGTTTACCTAATTCGTTTAAGTTTTTTTCGTTAGCACTGAGTGCTCGCTCAAGCTGCATTAAACCACCCACGTATTTGACTATTTCAACATCTTTTTGAGCACCCGCTGTTAGCTGTGCCATTAATGTTTTATAGCCATCACGTAAGTTGTCAGTACCTTGATAAACATCTTCTGGCGATGCAGGTGATGTTTGAATAATACTGGCTAGTAATATTTCTAAATCGTGTTCGTTATTGCTGCCGTACTGGGCAATTTTTTGAACTTGTTTAGCTACTTGGCACATGGCGGCAAGGGCCATGACTTGGTGTTCATTCATTACTTAATCACCGAGTCAATAATACCACCACCTAAACACACATCTTCTGCATAAAATACGGCAGATTGACCTGGAGTCACTGCTTTTTGTGGCTCGTCGAATAATACGCGTGCCATGCCGTCTTCGCCGACAAGTAGTGTACAGCTTAAATCTTCTTGGCGGTAACGTGTTTTAACAGTACAACGAGTAGTACCTTTAGGACCAACGCGGTCGACCCAATGTAATTGGTTTGCGTTAAGGCCGTTGCTGTACAGGCGAGGGTGATCTTTACCTTGGCCCACAATAAGTACATTTCGCTCAAGATCTTTATCAACTACATACCAAGGTTCACCAGAGCCTTCTTTCATACCACCAATTAACAAGCCTTTGCGTTGTCCAAGTGTGTGGTACATTAAGCCTTCGTGCTCGCCTACGTTGTTACCGTCAGTGTCTTCGATAACGCCAGGTTGTGCTGGTAAGAACTTTTGTAAAAAGTCTTTAAATTTACGCTCACCAATAAAGCAGATACCTGTACTGTCTTTTTTATCGTGAGTGATTAGGTCTTGTTCTTCTGCTATGCGGCGTACTTCTGGCTTTTCTATATCGCCTACCGGGAATAACGTTTGGCCAATATGTTCATGGCTTAGGGTATATAAGAAGTAGCTTTGATCTTTATTGTTATCAAGTCCGCGACACATGACGTATTTGTCATCGCGAAGCTCACGGCGAACATAGTGACCGGTTGCAATGTAGTCAGCGCCAAGAGCTTGAGCCGCAAATTCTAAAAAGGCTTTAAATTTAATTTCTTTATTACACATTATATCTGGGTTAGGTGTACGACCGGCTTTGTACTCTGCTAAAAAGTACTCAAATACGTTGTCCCAGTATTCTGCTGCAAAGTTAACAGTGTGAAGCTCAATGCCTAATTTATCGCATACGGCTTGTGCATCTTTTAAATCATCAGCGGCAGCACAGTATTCATCATTGTCGTCTTCTTCCCAGTTCTTCATAAACAGGCCTTCTACTTGGTAGCCCTGTTGTTGTAATAAATATGCAGATACAGAAGAATCAACACCGCCGGACATGCCAACAATGACTTTAATGTGACTATTTTCGCTCATGAATAATTTCGCTTATACAGATTGCTGTTAACTTGGAAAGGCCGCGATTATAGCATGTATTTTGTTTGTCCTTAAAGAGAGTAAAGGGGCAAAGGAAGGAATTAGTCACTATTTTATTTATATAACAAATAGAAAAAGAAACTTAGAAAGTATAAAAAACAATCCTTTTGTTTTAATTAGGTTTTTATATTGCTAACTATGTTATGAGTATGAGTGAATTTTGTTATATTTTTTCAGTGATTTAGTATTATTTTCTTTCAAATATTCGGCAGTAAATATAAACTGCGCCCGCACGAGGATATAACCTTGTTATATCGATTTAGGGTGCTGGGCAATATAATCAATGGAATGAATATATGAACTACGTTGAACAAATAAATAAAATTAAATCGTTAGTTGAATATTACACTTGCCAATCTAATCAGTCTATTAGTGAGTTACTAAATAACCCCTCAAGTCAATTTAAGCAATCGGCTTATCGTCTTTTTTACGAACTTATTAAGTTTAAAAGTCCTTCTTTTTATCAAGAACCAAACCCTATAAATGAGGTGTTTAGCTTAATCAAACGCTCAATTTCTTGCACTGAACACTCAAAAAAATCAGTACTTGAATGTGTAGAGCGTTGGTGGCTTGAATGGTACTTCACGCTAGAAATGGACACTAAACTTGCATCAAACATAACTGATATCCCTGCGTGTTTTGTATCATCAAGTACACAGCATCCGATGCGCAAACATGAGCTAAGCCATTACGCTAAGTTATTTACGGTGCTGCCAATGCCAATTTGTAATGTGTGTGACCGAACTGGTGATCTATTAAAAGTAAATCAGCGCTTTGTTGATATCTTTGGTTACACATTAGATGAAGTGCCTAATTTAGCTGTTTGGTGGGAAAAAGCCTTTCCAGATCCCGAGTATAGAAAATCAGCCAAAGCATTATGGAAAAATTCTTTGCAGTTTGCGAAGGAAAATAACAATGATATTCCTGCAAATGACTATCGTGTTCGTTGCAGTAATGGTAGCGAGTTAGTAATGGAAGTGTCGGGTATTGATAATGGTGATGAATTTATTGCGGTATTTTACGATGCCACTGAACGTCTAAAAGCACAAGATATATTACGTGATATGGCTTTTCTTGATTCGTTGACAAAGATAGCAAATAGGCGCCGTTTTGATGAGCAGTTTGCGTATGAGTTTGAGCGATTAAAAAGCAGTGCCGATAAACTATCTATGATCTTTATTGATGTTGATCATTTTAAACAATTTAATGACCGATACGGGCATGTAACTGGCGATATTTGTTTGCGTGATGTCGCGCAAAAAATTGCAGCGACGGTGAGTCGCCCTGAAGACTTTGTAGCGCGGTATGGTGGTGAAGAATTTGTTGTGTTATTGCCGCAAACGGATACGAAGGGTGCACTTTTCATTGCTGAGCAGATTCAAAAAGCAATAGAAGAGCTAGCAATACCACACCAAGATAGTTTTACAGGACTTTTGTCAATCAGCATGGGAGTTAACACAGCGGATACGAACGATGACAAACTTGTCTTTTTAAAAGCAACCGACAGTGCTCTTTATTATGCAAAAAGACAGGGACGAAATTGTATTGCACTTAGCTCTGAAAATTTGTAAATAACCTGAACTCTGGATAATAAATCTATCTCGAGCAGCTATTTTCAGCGCTAACTACGTTGAATTTATTTGCAATAGGCTAGCTATTGACGCGTAAATTCGCCTTGTTTTCACTGAAAATCTCTGGCTAGAGAAAAATAAATTTAAATATCATTATGATTCAATATATTAGTAAATATCTTAACCAGAGTTCAGGTTAAATATGCTTCTTTAACTTTAGGGCGTGTTGATTTTTGTGGATTGAAAATTGTTCAACCTAGGGGGGATTTAATCGCGGCGCGAGGTTATATCCTAGTGGGCTCGGTAACTGCTCTTGCGTTACTCTAATGGCTTACAACCCTGTAAGAATAAGTCAAAGCCGAGCAACAAAGAGTAAGTGGCCCTTAGGCAGAACCCTTCGGGCAGCGCATGTCTGGCATTTATGCTGCGTTATCGCCTATTTATGGGGAATAACCACACAGCATAGGCGCTGCCTTGTCTGAAATTCAACCTCAAAAAATCAGCACGGCCTAATTAATTATAGATAGTATCTAGGTTAAGAGGCTGTTTGTGTAAGCTATCCTCTATGCATTTTAAAACTAATGGGCTTCTAAGGGGGAGTGTCTTAATTTGTTCTAGGGTATGCCAATCAGCAGAGATAATATCTGGGTCGATAGGTTTAGGTATTTTAAGGGTATCGCACATTTCAAATATAAAACAAAATCGTAAATAGTGAGTGCCGTTATCAGCATATAAGTTGTAAATACCTAATAAACCTAGGGGCAACAACGTTAATCCAGTTTCTTCAAGTAATTCTCTGCTCGCGGCTTGTGCAAGAGTTTCGTTTAGCTCTAAATGCCCAGCCGGTTGATTGTAACAAATTTGCTTTGTAAATTTATCGCGCTCTTTTACAAGTAAAAACTCATTTTGCTTTTTTACTATTGCTGCAACTGTAACATGCGGTTTATGCATCAACTACGCCCTTAATTACTTTGTACTCACCACAATTAATATCATCCAACGTATAGTTACCAATGCTATAGCGAATGAGGCGAAGAGTAGGGTGGCCAATATGCGCAGTCATACGGCGGACTTGCCTGTTTTTACCTTCGTTAATGGTAATGCTTAGCCACGTAGTGGGGGTGGCTTTTCGTTCACGTACAGGGGGATTACGAGTCCAAATTGTAGGTTCATCAATTATTTTAACGTTAGCGGGGAGTGTAAGTCCGTCTTTAAGTTCTACGCCATTACATAAATCATTAATTGATTCACTCGTGGGTTTACCTTCAACTTGTGCCCAGTATGTTTTATTCGTTTTTTTATCTGGTGCGGTTAAGGTGTTTTGCAATTTTCCACAGTTTGTTAAAAGCAATAAACCTTCACTGTCTCTATCTAATCTACCCGCTGCGTAAACTTCTTTAATAGGGATAAACTCTGCAAGCGTTTTCCTATCGGCATCATCTGTAAATTGACAAAGCACATCAAATGGTTTGTTAAACAGGACAATTCTTCTGTCTTTAGACGCTATTTGTGGCTTTATTTCTCTTTTACCTGAAGGTGTTTTGTTAAGTGCACTGCGAGAATAAGTACGGCCAGTACTTCTTTTTGGCCTGGCTTGTGCTGCTTGATTATTGCCTGATTTAGCTCTCATTATATGCACCTAGCTGGTTTTGGTAATCCGGCAATTTTTGTTGCTTGCTTGGCTGGGCCTTTAGGAAATAATTTATATAAATAAAGGCTATTTCCTTTGTCTTCACCGAGTGCTTTAGCCATTGCTTTTACAAGCATTCTAATTGCTGGGCTGGTGTTATATTCAATGTAAAAATCACGAACAAAATTAATGACTTCCCAGTGTTGCTCACTCAGTGTGATGTTTTCTTGAGTAGCAATTACAGGAGCAAGCTCTTTCGACCATAAAGTATGGTCAAGCAAATAGCCTTGCTTATCGGTTTCAATCTGTTGGTTGTTAAATTCGAGCATGAGTTACCAGGTAATTGATTGATTGGTTGATAAAGTGAGAGCTACAAAGTCGTTATAGCTAATTGCTTTATCGTTATCGGCTAATTTAATTACACGTATTTGCGCGTCTTGTTCAAGTATTAACAGTGTATCTGCAAATTGCCTAAATTGTTTTTTTGCAAAGCAGGCATCACCAACAAGTAGTACCTTATCGCCTGATAAAATTAAGTTTTCTAGCTGATTTGCGCAGTAATAGTTAAGCGGCTTTGAAAAAATATGTAACGTACTCATAGGTTCACCACATGTTGCTGCGCTCTAATTAGTGTTTGTTGTTGGCTAAAGTTAAGGACTTTTGCCTCTATGAGTAAATCATGTTTATTTAAACCATAATCAAGCAATGATTTTTCACACACAAAAATATTTTCAACATCATAAATCTCGAGCGTTTTAATATTTTTAAAAAAGTCTTTTAAGCCAATGTTGTTTGGTTGCTGATGCTTTTTTAAAGCCAAAACGGCAGGGCCGCTAAATAGCCAACTTACATTTTGATCAACGGCAGCAAATATCAACGTCATATCAAGTGCATCACGAATATTTAAATCATCAAATGGGCTGCACTGGCTCATTACTAGTACGTTTATCATTTAAATTGCACCCATTTGTCTGCATCAGATGCAAGCATGGCAAATTCAGCTAACCCTGCGACTGCAAATACACCGGTATTTTTAATATCTAATCCGCGTTTTTCAGCGGCGGTAACACACAGCATCAGGTTTATATCTTTATCAGCTAATTGCTGCCAAAGCTCTGTTATTTGAAGTTCGTCTGAGGATAAATCAAAATTATTTGAAGCGTGATAAATGCCTTGCTGATATAAAAATATCGCATCTATAGTATGGCCTTGCGCTAAACATGCATTCGCAAATTTAACTATGCGTTGCGTGGTATCGTGATCGGATGGTGGTGTATGTAATGAGAGAACAAAGCGTGCCAAAACAATTCCAATAAAAAAGCCCCAATAGAGGGGCTATTTTAACAGAACTATTTAATTAGTCATCACTTGCGCCAAGTAGAGCAAGCAAAGACGTAAATAAGTTATATACGCTTAGGTATAAAGATACTGTTGCACGAATGTAGTTAGTTTCGCCACCGTTTATGATTCGGCTCGTATCGAATAAAATCAAACCAGACATAATTAATACAACTGCCGCATTAAGCACCATAAACATCAATGAGCTGCCAACAAAAATATTAACAATGCTTGCTACAATCACAACGATTAAGCCAACAGTTAAAAAGCCACCCATAAATGAGAAATCTTTTTTAGTGTTAAGTGCATAAGCAGATAAGCCAAAAAAGATAAGCGCCGTAGAGCCCAGCGCTTGCATAATAAGCATTGGACCATTAGGCATTGCAGCATAATGGTTAAGCAATGGACCTAAGCCTGCGCCCATTAGACCGGTGAAAGCAAACACCCAAAATACACCAGATGCGGTATCTGCTTTTTTATTGACAACAAATAATAAACCAAATGAAACAAGTGTAAACACAATCCCCATAAAGTAAGGTAATTGTAGTGCCATTGAAATACCAGCAGTTACTGCACTGAATGCAAGTGTCATTGCTAATAAAAAGTAGGTGTTTTTAAGTACCTTGTTTGTTTCAATGGTAGACATTACCGGTTTCGCGGTATTGTACGATTGATTAAACGCCATTGTAGAGCTCCTTTAAGTGAAACGTGTGTGTTTCGATAATTTAACTAAAATTAGATTACCAACTCTTATATGTTTGGGCAAACCTTTGTAGATCAATAGAGTCAAATATTTTAATAAAAGTTCATTAGCGATTAAATTAAAAACACTTTGCTCTAAGTTTGGACAAATCAATTGTTTTTTAATCACTTAAACAATTAATTTAAAAAAAAGCTTCACAAAAGGCACCGCTTTCCCTATTATGCAGGCCGTGCGGAGAGATGGCAGAGTGGTCGAATGCACCGGTCTTGAAAACCGGCATGGGTTTATAGCCCATCTAGGGTTCAAATCCCTATCTCTCCACCACTTATTTAATAAGTGTGTGGTAATTAAAGTATCATTCATTTAAATAGTTATTAGTACACTCTTACTTTTAACTTAGCAGTATCGGAGAGATGGCAGAGTGGTCGAATGCACCGGTCTTGAAAACCGGCATGGGTTTATAGCCCATCTAGGGTTCAAATCCCTATCTCTCCACCATATAACAAAAAAGCCCGCTAAATTAGCGGGCTTTTTTGTGCACGTAATGTAAGTAAATATAGTTAAAGGCTGTGAGTCTTATCATTATGAATTACGACTATAGTCTCTATTTCTAAGCTTTAAATCTTGGTGCATTCTTAATACATTAAATTTTATACGCTGTATTAAGGATTATTAGATGAAACATCAACTTGCAAAAAGCGTTGCGCTTTCATTATTGTCCCCGGTGATTGTTGGCAGTGTGTTGGGTTTGTATTATGCACTGACGCTACAGGGGGATTTCTTATCCGTATTTTTTCAACTGTTGATGACTGCTATTTCAAATGCACATATTGTAGGCTTAACAATGGCGGCTTTTGTTGTGCCAGGGTACTTACTAATGTTTAAGTATTCAAAAGTTAATTATTCAGGTGTTTTAACACTTGGATTATTAGGTGGCGCTATATTTAGTTATTTGTTGAGTGCATCGACGGGTGAGATATTTTTAATTAATAGTGTAATGTCGGCATTCGCAGCGGGGCTGTTTTTATTTGGGCTTCGTAAATCGATAAAAAATAATCGCAGCATTATTGACCAAGCACGCTGATAAACGGTGCAATTTCCTTTTTTTTACCTCCAAAAGGTTCCAATTTTTCACGACAAAGAGTACCTTTAGCTACTGTCTGTTTAATAAGAAGTAGTTTGGTATGCAAAAGCACGATTTTTACCAGTCATTAGTTAAGCAAACTGAATCACTAATAGCTGGTGAATCTAATGTAATTGCCAATATGGCAAATATAAGCGCGCTATTATTTACCTCTTTAGAAGATGTAAATTGGGCGGGCTTTTACTTTATGGATTCTCCTACTGAATTAGTACTTGGCCCGTTTCAAGGTAATCCTGCATGCATCCGTATTCCAGTAGGAAAAGGGGTATGTGGAACTGCTGCGGCAACCGCAGAAACACAATTAGTTGAAGATGTTCACGCTTTTGACGGGCATATAGCCTGTGATGCAGCGTCTAACTCCGAAGTGGTTGTACCTATCATGAAACATGGTAAAGTATTTGCTGTACTCGATATCGATAGCCCTAGTATTGGTCGATTTGATACTGATGACAAAGCCGGTCTTGAAGTGATAGTTAAATGCTTAGAGGCGAGCCTGTAATGAAAGATTTGCTAAATGTTCAAGACTACCTATTTGCTGTGCAAGATGTTGGCGATTGGGAAGGCGAAGAAGAACATGTAGCGGAAACGCTCAATGATTTGATTCACATTGCTTGGGATCGTCTTCCAGATGACGCAGAATGTGAATTTATTGATGAAACAATTAATGGTATTTGGGAACACCTTCGAGGTGATATGGCTGTTATTGAAGCCGATTTCGAAGAGTTGGTCGACTGGGTAACACACTACGTCGATTCGTCCCTTGATGAAAAGATGTGAAAAATAGGTTCTAAAATGGAAACCACAAACAAGCTAAAAGATGTTAATGAAGTGTTGGAATTTTTATATCAAGAATTTCCACAATGTTTTAAACAAAAAGACGGTATCAAACCGCTTAAAGTCGGTATCTTTAAAGATATTGCTGAGCGTATTGAAGGGTCTGATAAAGTAAGCAAGACTCAAGTACGTCAAGCGCTTAGAAAATATACGTCTAACTGGCGTTATTTAGAAGCTGTGACCAAGTCAGAGTTTCGTATTGATCTTGATGGCAATCAAGGTGAAAAAGTTGAGCAAGAGCATATCGACCATGCACAAAAAGCATTGGAAGAAAGCCGCGCTAAAATGGCAAAACGCAAAAAACAACAGCGTCCTCGCCAAGATTCTGATGCTAAATCTTTCAAGAAAAAACCAGCACATGCTATCAAAGCAGGTGATAAAAACGCCTCCACTGCTAATAAACCAGCTAAAGTTGCACCGGCTAAGCGTTCAGGAAAAATTGAACCTTTACCAGCAACTGAGGTCAAGGTTAATAATAAGGTTAAGGTTAAACTTGGCCAAGCACTTGTAAATGCAGTAATCACTGAAGTGAACAAAGATGACGTTCATGTTGAATTAGTGACGGGTATGCAAGTTAAAACCAAAGCTGACAGTTTATACATCGTTTAAACTGTAAATAAATTAAGGAGTTTGTATGAGTAAAAAGTTTACGCTCATTCCGTTAGTTGCTGCCCTGTTTTCAGGTTCATTATTTGCTGCTGTTGAAGCCGTCACAATTGACGATTTACCCCAGCTCAAACAAGAAAGTCAACATGGTACTGCCAGCAAGCGCGTGGCTAGCTTATTTACTCGTTCACACTATATCCCAGTTCGATTTAACGATGAGCTTTCTAGTAAAGTATACGATCGTTATATCGAATCCCTTGATTTTAATAAAAGTGTTTTTCTAGCCAGCGATATTGCCTCTTTTGAGCAATATCGTGATGACTTTGATAACGCTTTAATTACCGGTAAAGTAGGCTTCACATTTGATATTTTTAATTTAAGCCTTAAACGTCGTTTTGAACGTTATGAGTATTCATTAGCATTACTTGAAAAAGAAATGACTTTTGATAAAGAAGATGAATACTTTTTTGATCGTGAAGATGCCGCGTGGCCAACGTCTCAGGCTGAGCTTGACGAAATTTGGCGCGAACGTGTTAAATACGATGCACTGCGTTTAAAAATGACAGGTAAAGATTGGAAAGGTATTAAAGAAGTGCTTACCAAGCGCTATAGGAATGCCCAAAAGCGTTTAGTACAATCAAACGCTGAAGATGCATTCCAAATAGTACTAAATTCTTTAGCACGCAGTATTGAAGCGCATACATCTTATTTATCGCCACGCCGTGCAGAGCAATTTAAAATGGATATGGACCTAGAGCTAGAAGGCATAGGTGCAGTATTAAGTCCAGATGAAGATTACACGGTTATTCGCAGTTTAGTGCCAGGTGGCCCTGCGGATAAAACCGAACAGATTAAAGCTGATGATCGTATTATCGGTGTTGCTCAAGATGGTGAAGAGTTTACTGATGTCATCGGTTGGCGTTTAGACGACGTCGTTGATTTAATTAAAGGTCCTAAAGGGACTAAGGTGCGTCTGCAATACTTAAAAGGTGCTGATGCCCATGGTACGCCTAAAACAGTTGAAATTACCCGTGATAAAATTCGCCTCGAAGATAGGGCGGCCAAATCAGAAGTGTTTGAGGCTAAATATTCAGACTTAACCAGTAAAATAGGGGTGATCGAAATACCTGGTTTTTACAACAATCTTTCCAAAGATGTAAAAGTTGAATTGGCAAAGCTTAAAGAAGAAAAAGTGGATGGAATTATTATCGACTTACGCCAAAACGGTGGCGGCTCTTTATACGAGGCAACGCAGCTTTCAGGATTGTTTTTTGATCAAGGCCCTGTAGTTCAAATACACACTTTAAATAACCGTATTGAAGAACAAAGAGATCGTGATGGTATTACCTATTACGATGGCCCGCTTACAGTGTTAGTTGATAGATACAGTGCGTCCGCATCTGAAATATTTGCAGCAGCAATGCAAGATTATGGTCGAGCGGTTGTTATTGGCGAGCAAACATTTGGTAAAGGCACAGTACAACAGCACAAACGCTTAGGTCGTAAGTATGATTTATACGACAACCCACTTGGCAGTGTGCAATATACTATTGCTAAGTTTTACCGCATTAATGGCGGTAGCACGCAGCACAAAGGTGTGATCCCTGACATATCGTTTCCTTCAGCAATCGATCCTGCACAGTGGGGAGAAAGCAAGCAAGACAATGCACTGCCATGGGATAGTATTGTAAAAGCTAAATATAATAAGCTGGATAATTTAACGCCAGTTATTACGCAGCTTCAAAAGCAACATGAAGTACGTATTAAGTCAGAGCCAGAATTTAATTATGTACTTACTGATATTGCACGCTACAACGAAGAAAAGGACCGTAAAACAATTTCGTTAGTAGAAGCTAAGCGCGTTAAAGAAAAAGATGAAAACGAAGCACGCACACTTGTACGCACTAATGAGCGGCTTAAGCGTTTAGGTAAAGATCCGGTAGAAAACCTAGATGATTTACCTGAAGTCATCGAAGAGCTAGATCCATTTTTAGAAGAAGCGGCGTTAATTACTCAAGATTATATTAAGTATGGCCGTATAGCTAAGCAGTAACAACTGGTTTTACCTCTATAAAAAAGGCGCTTATGCGCCTTTTTTACTACCTATAATTTACTAAATTGTTATAATCTCTGATTACATAAAGTTGAGCCAGATCAAAGGTGCTCAATTAATGCGCTAATTGTGCTTAAAATAATAATTAGACACACCTTAAGTGTGTGTAGGAGTCTCTACTTTGAAGCCATTGGAAGATAAACCAATTAAACCCGCCTCGTTTTTTGATGCACTTATTCCGATTTCAGTTTTGATCTGTTTGCTTGGAGCTGCCGTTTACTTATTTGGCGATAACTCATCATCGGGTCCAAACCAAATTGCACTTTTATTTGCTACCTTTGCCGCTGCGTTAATTGGTCTTAAAAATGGGTACACTTGGAAAAAACTTGAGCAAGCCATGATTGAAGGGATCACACTTTCACTTGGTGCTATTTTGATTTTACTAATGGTAGGTGCCTTAATTGGCACATGGTTACTTTCGGGAACCGTACCAACCTTAATTTATTATGGCTTGCAGGTTATCAATCCGAGCTGGTTTTATGCAGCTAGCTGCTTAATTTGTGGCATTGTTGCAATGAGTATTGGTAGTTCATGGACAACAGCTGCAACAATCGGTGTTGCGTTATTAGGTGTTGCAACGGGTCTTGGCCTTGAGCAAACGGTCACTGCAGGTGCGGTTATATCGGGCGCGTACTTTGGTGATAAATTAAGCCCGCTGTCAGAAACCACAAACTTAGCACCAGCAGTGGTGAGTGCTGATTTGTTTGAGCATATTCAACACATGCTTTGGACCACAGTACCAAGTTTTGTGATTGCGCTTATTATATTTATTTTTATGGGCTTTAATGCAACGGCTTCAAGTGAAGCGGGGCGCATTGATGAGATAACAGCTATTTTACAGCAAAACTTTAATATTGGTTTTGAAATGTTAATACCGCTTATTGTATTACTTGTATTAGCGATTAAAAAAATGCCAGCGTTTCCAGCTATTTCAATTGGCGCAGTTGTGGGTGCTATTTGGGCTATGTTGTTTCAGTCTGATTTAATTAGTAGCCAAATAGATATTTCCCAAGGGCAGTTAGTCGGGTACTTTAAGCTTGTTTGGACCACCTTTTTTGATGGTTTTAGCATAAGTACAGGCGATGATAAAATGGACTCACTCCTTAGCGGTGGCGGTATGTCAGGTATGCTAACAACCACGTGGCTTATTATGACTGCACTGATGTTTGGTGCCATTATGGAAAAAACAGGCCTTTTGGATATTTTTGTTAAAAGCATACTTAAAATAGCTAAAAGCACGGGCTCATTAATTGCTGCCACTATTGCTACTTGTATTGGTACCAACGTTATTGCGGCCGATCAGTATATTGCTATTGTTGTACCAGGGCGTATGTTTAAAGACGAATATAAAAAACGTGGGTTAAAGCCTGTAAATCTATCTCGTACTTTAGAAGATGGCGGCACGATCACGAGTCCACTAATCCCGTGGAATACATGTGGTGCTTACATGCAAAGCGTTTTATTAATAAATCCTTTTGATTATGCGCTTTACGCTTTCTTTAACTTGATAAACCCAGTTTTAGCGGTTATTTATGCCTATTTAGGTATTAAAATCTTACGCATTAAGCCAAAACAATCTGACTAATTTAAATAGCTCCTTTTAACTCAAAAGGAGCTATTTTGGAGTATTTATGACTGAATCAAATAAACCTCAAGCACAATATCTTAAAGACTATAAAGCTCCTGATTTTTTAATTAATCACACAGAGCTAACTTTTGACTTACAACCATTATCAACGAAAGTGAGCGCTTTGTTGACGCTTACACGTGTAGGGGATAAAAAAGCACCTTTAGTGCTTGATGGCATTGATTTACGCTTACTGTCTTTATCTGTTGATACCATGGACATAACAGATTATGAAATTATTGGCGAGCAACTAATAATTAATAATCTGCCGGATAGTTGTCGATTAAGTATAGTCACTGAGATATCGCCTGAAACCAATACTTCACTTGAAGGTTTATATTTATCAGGTGGTGCGTATTGCACACAATGTGAAGCACAGGGCTTTAGAAAAATCACCTATTACATGGACCGTCCAGATGTTTTATCTACATTTGATGTAACGATAATTGCTGATAAAAAATACCCACAATTATTGTCTAATGGTAACCAAATAGACAGTGGTGAAACTCAAGATGGTCGTCATTTTACCAAATGGCAAGATCCGTTTAAAAAACCAAGTTACTTATTTGCCTTAGTTGCTGGCGATTTTGATGTATTAAAAGACAGCTACGTTACTCAAAGCGGTAGGGATGTTGAGCTTGCATTATTTGTTGATAAAGGTAATTTATCTAAAACACCCCATGCTATGACTTCACTTAAAAAAGCGATGCAATGGGATGAAGCGCGTTTTAATTTAGAATATGACCTTGATATTTATATGATTGTAGCAGTCGATTTTTTCAACATGGGCGCGATGGAAAATAAAGGGTTAAATATTTTCAACAGTAAATGTGTTTTAGCAAATCAAGAAACGGCTACAGATAAAGACTATCACACCATTGAATCAATTGTAGGGCACGAATATTTCCATAACTGGACGGGGAATCGTGTAACGTGCCGAGATTGGTTTCAGTTATCGTTAAAAGAAGGCTTAACGGTATTTAGGGATCAAGAGTTTAGTAGTGACTTAGGCTCGCGTGCGCTTAATCGAATTGATGCTGTAAAAGTAATGCGTACACACCAGTTTAGCGAAGATGCTGGTCCTATGGCACACCCCATTCGTCCAGAAAAAGTTATTGAAATGAATAACTTTTATACGGTTACAGTGTATGATAAAGGCGCTGAAGTTATTCGTATGATGCATACGCTACTAGGCGAGCAAAACTTTCAAAAAGGCATGACGCTATATTTTGAGCGTCACGACGGTCAAGCAGTAACCTGTGATGATTTTTTAAGTGCAATGAGCGATGCATCAGGGATTAACTTAGCACAATTTAAACGCTGGTATAATCAAGCTGGTACGCCACGTCTAAATGCGCAGCAAAGCTTCGATAAAGATTCAAATACCTACAGCTTAACAGTAGAGCAATTAGCACCGCTTAATCAACCAAATAATGAACCTTTACACATTCCTTTTGCGATTGAGTTATTGGATGCAAACGGACACAGTATTGCGCTTGAGTATCAAGGCAAAAAAATTGAGCATGTGTTAAATGTGACGCAATCTACGCAAACATTTAACTTCGATAATATTAGCAGTAAACCAGTTGCTGTATTACTGGAAGATTTCTCTGCACCGTGTATTTTAAATCAACAAACAGATGAACATGCGCTTCTTCATATTATGCGTTTTGCACGGAGTGATTTTTCTCGTTGGGATGCCCAGCAGCAGCTATTTATCAATGCAGTAAAAGCAAATATAAAGAGCGCCGAAAGTATTGCACTAAGTGATGAAATAATTAATGCGCTCAGAGTGTTAGTTGTAAACCAACAAGGTGATTTAGCGCTAATTGCTGAGCTATTAAAGTTACCTAGCTTTGATACATTGGCCGGTGAATTTGAAGTTATTCCTGTTGATGAAATAATTAAAATTACGCAGCAATTTGAAAAACAAATAGCAGATTCGTTATGTAGTGAATTTATTCAATGTTTTGAATCATTATTTGATGACGGCAGTGTAAGTGCTAATGCGGTTGCTATTCGTTCATTAAAACAGTTATGCCTTCATTACTTAGCTAAAACTCAAAGTATCCAGGCAGCTGAATTTATTAAGGACGCAGCTAGTTCATCTAATATGACGAATGTGTTAGGTGCGTTGAGCGCAGCGGTTAAAGCATCTCATGAAGTGTGTGATGAATTATTAAATCACTTTGATAGTCAGTGGCGCCATGATGTTTTAGTTATGGATAAATGGTTTGCTTTACAAGCGATGCAAACATCAGAAAACGCAATCGAAAATATTAAAGCCCTTTATGAGCACCCATGTTTTGATTTTTCTAATCCTAACCGAGTTCGTGCGTTAGTCGGCAGCTTTAGTCATTTTAATACGCCGCAGTTTCACCGTGCCGACGGGCAAGGTTATTCACTATTAGGTGACTTATTAATAAAGCTAAATGCTATAAACCCACAAAATGCATCACGTATGTTAACGCCTTTTATGTCCTGGAAACGTTACGATAAAGTTCGTTCTGATGCAATGAAGCAGCAATTAGAGCGTATAGCTGCGTTGGATGGCCTAAGCGACGATTTATTTGAAAAAGTTGAAAAAGCGCTAGCGTAAATGATTGAGTACTATTTTAACTTAACACTGAGCTACAACGATTGCATGGATTATTATCATGGTCGTTTTAGCTCCTTACAAGTAGTGGAAGATGGTGGAAAAAGAATTCGTTTTTCTGCTAACCACTTGAGACCTTACATTTCTAGCTTAGGAATACGAGGTCGTTTTAGAATATTATTAACACCTGAAAATAAGTTCATTCGTATTGAACGAGTGGCTTAGCGCGCTATTTTTATGTTATAGATACATAAAAATATTGTCTTTTTGTTAATTTCAATTTGTTCTATTGTTAAATAACGTGTATAAATTATCTGGTATGACGTCTTACCAATACGTAAACGTCAGCCAGAATAAATGTATAACAGATTGAATGCGACCATTTGTAATTTATTAATATCGCTTCTATCGTTATGATTACACTAAAAACAATAATTTGATCACACAAAATGACCCGCGACAGGGGGGAACCACAATGATAAGAAGATCGCTTTTTGTTCGAAACAAAATAGCTTTAAGCATAGCAGCCGCTAGCTTAGGGTTGTCTGCAGCCAGCACACAAGCTGTAACATTCGAAGCTGGAGGTTTTGATATAACCTTCGACTCTACTTTTTCTTACGGGCAAAGTGTCCGTGTAGAAAATAGAAACTTTGACCTAATTGGTAAAAGTAATAATCCAGCGTTTAATTGGACGGGTTATAATCCTGCAATAAACACTGTCTATTCATCTCAAGATGTGTGGGCACAACCAGGCTCATATTCAAATAATGGTGACGCCGGTGGGTTAAACTTCGACAGTGGTGATTCATTTTCAAAACTGTTAAAAGGCACACACGACCTATCAATTAGCAAAGATAACTACGGTTTGTTTACTCGCTTTATGTACTTTTATGACTTTGCGTTAATGGATAGCGATCATGCTTACGTTAATCCAACATCGGGTCAAGGCGTTGATCCGTGTGATGATAAAGATACTAAAGAACAAAGCTGTGCAGATATTCGCTTATTAGATGCGTATGTGTGGGCTAATTTTGATTTTAATGATGGTAATAATCCTTTATCAATCCGCATTGGTCAACAAGTTGTTAACTGGGGGGAAAGCACACTTATTTCTCACGGTATCAATATAAACCCAGTCGATATTGCGCGTTTAAAAGCACCAGGTGCAGAGCTTAAAGAAGCTTTTATTCCTGTTGGCATGCTATGGGCTTCACTTGGTATTACTGAAAATATAACCCTTGAAGGTTTTTATCAGTACCAGTGGCATGAAACACGTTTACCAGCAGCGGGAACTTATTTTTCAACGAATGACTTTGCGGCTGAAAACGGCTATCAACAAAACGTTCAATTAGGTTTTACATCGAACCCTGACATTGATTTAGCATTTCTAACAAGCAGCTTAAATAATTTAACGACTAATTTTGCTCAAGTCGCTGCAGCTCGTGGTATTGACCCTTCGAGCAGCGAAGGCCAAGAATTGCTTTCAAATATGTACCTTGCCCATCCAACTAAAGTTGCGTTAAAGGGTAAAGGCGATGAGGGTAAATCAGAGCCAAACGATGACGGCCAGTACGGTTTACGCTTAGGTATGTTTTTACCTGACTTTTATGACACCGAAATTGCGTTATACCATGTCAACTACCATAGCAGCCGCCCACTCATTTCTGGTCGAGTTTCAAACTTTACGCAAGTCTCTATAGCACAAGACTTAGCGATGCTTTCTACTACAGAAATCACACCTGATAACATATCAGATTTAAGAGCGTTTTCTAAAGCGACCAACGAATACCCTGAAGATATTAAACTCTATGGTTTGAGTTTTAATACGTCACTGGGTGAGACTGCCTTTGCGGGTGAGTTTACTTTTCGCGAAGATGAGCCACTGCAAATAGATGATGTTGAATTACTTTATGCCGCTATGCCAGAGCAACTTGCTGTTGCTGGGCTTCGTCCTGAATTTGCTGGTATTTCACAGTTAAGTATTGGCGATGCGATTAGTGCTGTAGGACCTGGTGAACTAGCTAAAGGTTACATTGAGCGAAATACATCGCAACTACAGTTTACTGCTACTCATTTATTTGGTCCTTCATTAGGTGCTGATAGTTGGGCTGTGGTAGGTGAGATTGGTGGTGTGCGTGTTAATAACATGCCCTCATATGACGAGACGCGTTTAAATATTTCAGGTACTGGGCGAAGCGGTCGAATTTCAGGCCCTAATGCAAGTGATTACTCAACGTTGCAAATGGGATTGTCTAATGGTGCTGAACAAAAATCATTTGCGACTGCATCCTCTTGGGGTTACCGGCTGATTGCTAAAGGTGATTATTATAATATTTATAATGGTATTAATTTCTCACCACGCTTTGTTTTCTCTCACGATGTAAATGGTAGTACACCTGATCCTATGTTCTTGTTCCTTGAAGACCGTAAATCATTAGGTGCCACTATGAGCTTTAACTATCAAAATGCGTGGTCACTTGATGTGAGCTATAACTCTTTTTGGGGCGGCGGTGATATAAATACTTTTTCAGACCGCGACTACGTTTCTTTCAATTTAAAATATTCAATCTAGGGGTAACATGATTATGATAAAAAAACCTACCCTCATCGCAACCGCTTTTTGTAGTTTGTTTGCAAGCAATGCAGCACTAGCAAAACTCACTGCTGATGAAGTTGCACAATTAGGCCAAAACTTAACACCACTTGGGGCAGAGAAAGCGGGCAATGCTGATGGATCTATTCCTGCTTGGAATAATGGCATAACGACTGCTCCGGCAGGTTATGAGCCTGGTATGCATCACCTTGACCCCTTTGCAACAGATAAAGTGCTTTTCACTATTGATAAAAGTAATATCGATAAATACAAAGCGAACTTAAGCCCTGGGCAAATTGCATTATTTGAAACGTATCCTGATACATTCAAAATGCCAATTTACGAAACACGCCGTTCAGCGTCTTTCCCTCAGTTTGTTTATGATGCAACAAAACAGTTTGCAACAACGGCTGAGTTAGTTGAAGAAGGTAATGGCATTAAAAGTACTGCAATTGGGACGCCATTTCCTATTCCAAAAACGGGTTTAGAAGCAATTTGGAACCACTTATTGCGTTACCGAGGTCAGTCTATCGAACGTTTTGGTGGTCAAGCGGCTCCTACAGCATCGGGTTCTTACAACTATGTTGGTTTTGATGAACAGCTATTAGTTAAATATTCAGATCCAAGTGCAACGCCTGCTCAGTTAAAAGATTCAAATATTTTGTTTAAATTTAAACAAAAAGTAACAGAGCCTGCACGTTTAGCCGGTACTGCATTACTTGTTCATGAAACAATGGATCAGATATTAACACCAAGACAAGCGTGGACTTATAACTCAGGACAACGTCGTGTGCGTCGCGCGCCAAATGTTGCATATGATGCACCAGGTACTGCGGCTGATAGCTTACGTACGACTGATGATTTTGATATGTTCAATGGTTCGCCTAATCGTTATAACTGGACGTTGAAGGGTAAAAAAGAACTTTATATTCCATATAATAGTTACAAACTCCATAGCGATCAGCTTAAATACGATGACATTTTAATGCCTGGCCATATTAATCCTGCACATACGCGTTACGAAAAGCACCGTGTTTGGGTTGTTGAAGCTAACTTAAAAGACGACACTCGTCATATTTATAAAAAGCGTGTTTTTTATATTGATGAAGATAGCTGGCAAGTTCAGGTAACGGATATTTATGATAACCGTGATCAACTGTACCGTGTTGCAATGGCATATGGTCTTAATTACTACGAAGTGCCTACACAGTGGAGTACTTTAGAAGTTTATCATGATTTGAATTCACGTCGATACTTAGCAATTGGTTTAGATAATCAAGAGAAAATGTACGACTTTTCGCAATCGTTTAACGATAACGAATTTACTTCAAGTGCACTACGTCGCGCTGGTAAATAGTCCTAAAGTTGGCATCTAACTAATTAGTTAGATGCCTTTTTCCTATCTCATCGCGTTTGTCTTGTTAACGCGCTGGACTTTCCTCAGTATTAAAGACAAACAATTCCTCAGTTCAAGGCGATTAAAACTTATGAAGTATTTGGTATATGCCAGCCTAATTATAAGCGGTGCGAGTATTGCGCAAGATGCTCCTAAAAATGCTATTAACGTGATCAATGCAGATAAAACCCTCTTAACCGATATCACGAGTACAGATACACACTTAATTGCTGTAGGAAAACATGGCACGATCATTAGAAGTACTGATGGAGCTCAATGGCAACAAGCTGACGTGGTACCAACTCAAGTTTTACTTACGGCTGTTGATTTTAGTAGTGACAATAATGGTTGGGCATGTGGTCACGATGCGACAATAATTAATACAACGGATGGTGGCGTAAACTGGCAGCTACAACAATCTAGCCCACAATTAGACAAACCATGTTTAGATATTCTTTTTAAAGACGACTTGCACGGCTTCGCTGTAGGGGCCTATGGCATGTTTTATCAAACCAGTGATGGTGGTGCGCATTGGCAAAAACGTTTTTTAGATTCATTACTTTTTAGTGAAGATAGAGAATACTTAAATGATTTAAAAGAAAATGATCCACAGGCATACGATGCTGAAACAGCGTCAATCTTGCCACACTTTAATCGGATAGAACAAAGTGCAAGTGGGTTGGTTTTGGTTGGTGAAATGGGCTTAATGGCAAAAAGTATGGATGCAGGCCTTACTTGGCAGCGTATAGAAGAAATTTACCCAGGTTCATTTTTTGCGTTTAATTCAGATGACGCACTCGAAGTTGTTGCAGGCTTACGTGGTAATGTATTTACTAAGCAGCGCGAAGAGCAAGATTGGCAACATTTAGAAAATGTTAAAACGGCAACCATTAACAGTATTCTCAATTATAACAATGAACAATGGTTAATGTTGGCCAACAGTGGTGTGATTTTTCATTTAAAAGATGGGCTGCTCACTTATGAGCAACTAGCAGATGGTAAAGCAATTCTTGATGGCGTGATTTCAAATAATAAGTTAATCATGGCAACAGAAAACGGCATTAAAGTGAAGGAGTTGACCCCTTAATGCATAAAATATTAGATTTTATAGAAAAAGCGATTTTTAGGCATCGTTTGATTATGCTTATAAGTTTTGCACTTATAACGTGTTTCCTCGTATTTAAAGCGACACAGATCCAACTTGATGCCTCGTTTAACAAAAATATTCCGTTAAACCATGAATACATGAAGGTATACACGAAACACGAAACACAATTTGGCGGTGCAAATAGCATTTTAATTTCGGTGTGTGATGACAGCGGAAATATATTTAACCCTGAGTTTTTCACGCAATTGAAAGCGGTTCACGATCAACTCTATTTTATCCCAGGTGTAAATCGTCCTTTAGTAAACTCAATATTTTCTCCCAGTGCTCGTTTTGTCGAAGTAGTTGAAGATGGCTTTGCCGGCGGCCCTATTATTCCTGCAAACTTTACAGCGGATGCGCGTGGTTTAGGCGTTGTTAAAGAAAGCATCGAAAAAGCAAAAGTCGTTGGGCGAATGGTTGCTAGTGATTATTCGTGTGCGATGGTCACAGCGCAGCTTCTAGAAACTGATCCACAAACGCAGCAAAAACTAGATACGCTTTTATTTGCGCAAAAGTTAGAAAATGAACTTCGTGAACCTCTAAGTACTGACAAAGTCAGTATCCATATAATTGGCTTTGCTAAAATGGCGGGGGATATTGCTGAGGGTGCAAAAGGGGTCGTACTATTTTTTGCTATAGCGATTGCCTTTACGTTTATCATGGTGTGGTTATTTTGTGGTAGCTTAAAGCTAACTATTTTACCTATTGCCTGCTCAATTATAGCCGTTATTTGGCAGTTAGGTCTACTCTCTAGTTTAGGCTTTGGCCTTGATCCTATGTCTATTTTGGTGCCATTCTTGGTGTTTGCTATTGGCGTAAGTCATGGTGTGCAAATGATCAATGCCATTGGCAAAAAAGTAGGTGAAGGCAAAAGTACACGTATTTGTTGTCAATCGAGCTTTCGATCTTTACTGGTGCCAGGTGGCATTGCCTTGCTATCTGATACGGTTGGCTTTTTAACGCTACTCACTATCGATATCGGTATAATTCGAGAACTTGCTATAACAGCGAGCTTAGGTGTTGCCGTAATTATATTTACTAATTTAATTTTATTACCTGTGTGGGCTTCGTACATGAAGTTTGAAGGCAGCGTGCATATTCAATCAGGCGATGCTAACAAACCTAATATGCTCGATAAAATTAGAGATTTACTTGTCAAAGCAACCGACCCTAAAGTCGCAAAAATGATCATCGGATTTACGTTAGTTTTATTTGCGTTAGGTTACTGGCAAGCAGATAAAATGCGCATTGGTGATTTACATGCAGGTGCGCCATCACTGCATCAAGATGCTCGTTATAATCAAGATACTTTTTTGATCTCGGATAGATACACTATTTCATCTGATATTTTAAAAGTAATAGTAGAAGCTTACCCAGCGGCGTGTACTGAGCACGATGTGATGCAACGTATCAGTCGTTTCCAATACAAGGTAGAAAATGTTGTTGGTGTACAATCTGCGGTTAGTTTAAGTTCTGTGGCACAGTCGGTAAATGCAGGCTATAACGAAGGAAATCTAAAATGGCAAAGTTTACCACGTAATTCGGCAAGCTTAGTCCAGTCTACCTCTCGCGTAGAAACAAGTACTGGTTTATTAAACGGTAATTGTTCTGTTATGCCAGTGATTATCTTTTTAAATGATCATAAAGCACAAACTATTGACCGTGTAATAGAGAGCGTTAAGCAATTTGCACAAGAGGAAGGCACAGATAAAGTAGCCTTTAAATTAGCATCGGGTCCAGTTGGTGTAATGGCCGCTACGAATGAATCGGTATCTGAAGCCCAGATACCGATGATGTTATATGTTTATGGCGCTGTAATTATTTTATGCTTACTGAGTTTTAAAAGTGTAAAAGCGACGATTGCTGTGGTCCTTCCACTTTATGTGGTTTCAACACTTGCACAAGCACTAATGGTACAACTGGAAATTGGTTTAACAGTGTCTACATTACCCGTAATTGCATTAGGTGTTGGTATTGGGGTCGATTACGGTATTTATATACTCTCATCGATGATGGGCCAGCTAAAGCAAAATGTACCGCTTTCAGTGGCGTATCGTAATGCGCTAGTTGAACGTGGTAGTGCGGTCTTGTTCACTGGTATTACTCTAGCTATCGGTGTAAGTACGTGGATTTTCTCTGATTTAAAATTCCAAGTGGATATGGGAATACTGCTTACCTTCATGTTTTTAGTAAATATGCTAGGCGCAGTACTGTTATTACCTGCAATTGGTAGCCTGCTCTGGACCGACCAGAAAAAATAATGTGAATAATTTTGCTCCTAAATGGCTAGGAATAGCCATTTATATCTATGTTTTGTGAATAGATGACCAAATAGCTGAAATGCTTAAAATGTTTTCATCGAAAAGGCTGTTTATTAGTTGTAAAAGGGTTAGAATTTAACTGACTCCACGCTAATAAATGGCTGTACAAAATTCCTGCTCCTGAGCAGTAATAGATTAAGGAACATACAATGACACGAAATGAAGGCCAAGCCTCGGTTATCCTAGATAATGTCTGTAAGCTGATCCAGAAAAAAGTTCACGCTGATAATGTGTTACTCGTTGAAAAATTCGCCAAAGCCTTGTACAGCAATATGTCTAAAGAGGATTTGGCAAACCGCAACGATAGTGACTTATATGGCGCTGCACTAAGCCTTTGGAATTCGCTAGAAAAAAATACTAACGACGACGCTGTTATTCGCGTTTTTAATCCAGAAGTGGCAAAAGATGGCTGGCAGTCATCACATACAATTGTTGAGATTATTGCTAAAGACATGCCGTTTTTAGTTGATTCAGTTCGTATGGCCATGACTCGCGAAAATATCGCCTCTCATTTACTACTTCATAGCCCACTTAAAATTCAGCGTGATAAAAACGCTAAAATATCGGGCTTATCAAATTTAAAAGCAGAGCAAGAATCAACATCAACAAAAACAGTGTTTTTTATTGAAATTGACCGTCAAACAGATTCTTCTGTGATTGAGTCTTTTAAGAAAGAATTAGAGTCAGTCCTTGTTGATGTGTCTGTTGCGGTAGAAGACTGGCAACCAATTCGCAAAAAATTAATTGCGGTAAATAAAGCGCTGCCAAAGCGTAGCCACAATAAAAATGAAAGTGAAGTATCAGAAACAGTCGAATTTTTAGATTGGTTAGTGAAAGATAACTTTACCTTAATGGGTTACCGCGAATATGAGTTAAGCCCAGTGCAGGGTGATTATCAACTTAAAGGTAAAATGGAAACAAGCCTTGGTTTGATGAAAAACTCGACTGAAGAGCACACGCGCTTACTTTCTGAATTACCAGAAGTGGCACGTCAAGAAGCGCGCAGTAGCAATTTGCTTATTTTAACAAAAACAAATTCACTTTCTCGCGTTCACCGTCCTGCTTATATCGACTACGTTGGCATTAAGCGCTTTGATGAGGAAGGTAATGTTATTGGTGAAGATCGCTTTATTGGTTTGTTCTCATCAAATTTTTATAACAACAGCGCCTCAGATGTACCTGTTCTTAAAAGTAAAATTAATCGCATCATGGATATGTGTGATTTTGCTAAAGGCACGCATGCGTACAAAGCGGTACTGAATATCTTAGAAACGTATCCACGTGATGAGCTTGTTCAAGCACGTGAAAGTGAGCTGTTAGAAGTTGCCACCGGTGTTTTACAGGTACAAGAACGTGATATGTGCCGCTTATTTGTGCGAAAAGATGCCTATGGTCGCTTTTTCTCTTGCATGGTGTATGTACCACGAGAGCGTTACAACACAGCATTACGCCGAGAAACTCAAGCTATTTTAGGCAATGCATTTAATTCTGACGACAAAGTCGAATTTACTACTTATTTTTCTGAGTCAACACTGGCGCGTACTCATTATACCGTTCGTGTGACCGACAACAATATCGAATATAATGTGAAAGACATCGAAAACAACTTAGTAGAAGCTGCCCGAACATGGGAAGATAAATTACAATCTGCATTGCTAGAATCTGCTGGCGAAGCACGCGGAAACGATTTAAATCGTAAATATTGCAATGCATTTGCGCGCTCATATAAAGATGAAGTTTTACCTAGCGCAGCCGTTGTCGATATTGAAAAGTTAGAATTACTAACCGATGAAAATAAGCTGGAAATGCTTTTTTATCGCCCGCAAGAAGAAGCCAACAGTAATATTGTACGCTTAAGCTTATTCCATAAAGATGAGCCGATTCACTTATCGGATGTAATGCCGATGCTTGAAAACTTCGGTTTACGTGTTGTAGGTGAAACACCTTACTCAGTTAAAACCAGTGATGGTCGCATTAATTGGATCATGGATTTCTCTATGCTGATAGACAGTAAAGGGATGGCTGATTTTGATAAAGTGTCTGCTCGTTTTCGCGCAGCGTTAACTAATGTTTGGGCTAATCGCTTAGAAAATGATGGTTTTAACCGTTTAGTACTCATGGGTGGCTTGGCTGGACGTGAAGCTTCAATTCTTCGCGCTTATGCTAAATACATGCGCCAAATTGGTGTTACCTTCTCGCAAACGTATATTGAAAGTACATTTGCTAACTACCCAAATATTGCCGCGCAGATTGTTAACTTATTTGCTAAAAAATTCTCAGTTAAAGCACCCGTCAGTGCAAAAACAATAGAGAAGCTTATTGCTCAGGTTTACTTAGAACTTGAGAATGTAGCGAACCTTGATGATGACCGCATTATCCGTTTATACGTTGATATGATTGTAGCTACACTTCGTACCAACTATTATCAAAAAGATGCACAAGGGCAGTTTAAATCGTATGTTTCATTTAAGATTCAACCTAGCTTAATTCCGGATGTGCCATTACCTCTACCAGCATTTGAGATTTTTGTTTATTCGCCTCGCGTAGAAGGTGTGCATTTACGTTACGGAAAAGTAGCGCGTGGTGGACTTCGTTGGTCAGACCGTCGTGAAGATTTCCGCACTGAAGTACTTGGCTTGGTTAAAGCACAACAAGTTAAGAATACAGTAATTGTACCTGTTGGTTCTAAAGGTGGTTTTGTATGTAAACAGCTACCGACTGAACGCGAAGCGTTTATTAAAGAAGGGCAAGAGTGCTATAAAATCTTTATTCGTGGTCTATTAGATATTACAGACAATATTGAGCGCGGTGAAATAGTGCCGGCTAAAGATGTTGTACGTCACGATGAAGACGATGCGTATTTAGTGGTTGCGGCCGATAAAGGAACTGCTACGTTCTCAGATATCGCAAACGGTATTGCTAACGAATATAATTTCTGGCTGGGCGATGCATTTGCTTCAGGTGGCTCTGTCGGTTATGACCACAAGAAGATGGGTATTACCGCTAAAGGTGCATGGGAGTCGGTAAAACGTCATTTCCGTGAAATGGATATTGATTGTCAGACGACAGACTTTACCGTTGTTGCAATTGGTGACATGGCGGGGGACGTATTTGGTAATGGTATGCTGTTATCTAAACACATCCGTTTACAAGTTGCTTTTAACCATATGCATATTTTTGTAGATCCTAACCCAGATGCTGCAAAATCTTACCCTGAACGTGAGCGCTTATTCAACATGCCACGTTCTTCTTGGGAAGATTATAATAAAGACCTTATTTCTGCCGGTGGTGGTATTTTCTCTCGTGCGGCTAAATCAATTACATTAAGTCCTGAAATGAAGAAAATGCTTGGCACGAAAAAAGCGAGCATGACACCAAATGAATTAATGAAAGCGTCATTAATGATGAATTTCGATTTACTGTGGAATGGCGGTATCGGAACATACATTAAAAATTCAAAAGAAACCGATGCTGATGTAGGGGATCGTGCAAATGATGCACTACGTATTAACGGTAAAGAATTAGGTGCGAAAATTATAGGCGAGGGTGGTAACTTAGGTGCGACCCAACTAGGGCGAATAGAATTTGCTGAAAAAGGCGGTCGTGTTAACACAGACTTTATTGATAACGTAGGCGGTGTGGCGTGTTCAGATAACGAAGTTAACATTAAGATTTTACTTAATGGCTTAGTTGCAGAAGGTGATTTAACACGTAAACAACGAGATGAATTACTTTATTCGATGACAGATGAAGTATCTGAGTTAGTGCTAAAAGACTGCTATCGTCAAACGCATACCATCTCAATTACGCAGTCTAAAGGTACTTCTACGCTTAAAGAGAAAATACGCTTTATCCATGCACTTGAAAAAGAGGGCAAATTAAACCGTGCAATTGAGTTTATCCCTAGTGATGAAGAACTCGCTGAGCGTGCAGCAGCAGGTAAAGATCTAACTCGTCCTGAGCTTTCAGTGCTTGTTTCATACGCTAAAATGGTATTGAAAGAGACGTTAGTAAGCGATGAAATTACTGAAAACCCTTATTACCGTCAGCTGCTTGTTAAGTCATTCCCACGCCCGCTACGCGAGAAATTTGACGATGCGATGAATAATCATCCGCTTCGTAAAGAAATTATCGCGACTAAGTTGGCTAATAATATTGTTAACGATATGGGTTTGAACTTCATGGTTCGTATGCATGAAGAAACCGGTGCAAACGAAGCTGAAATTGCAATGTGTTATTCAATTGCCAGTGAAATCTTCGAGATGCGTGATACTTGGTCATCAATTAGTGCGCTAGATAATAAGATACCGTCAGCAGTACAAACTGAAATGCTGTATCAATTACGCCGTACTGTACGTCGTACTACGCGTTGGTTCCTACGCCATAGAAATAAAGCGCAAACGATTGAACAGGCAATTGCGCATTTTGCACCAACCTTTAAAGACCTAAGTGATAACCTAGGAAACTATATGGTCGAAAAAGAAAATGACCGTATTGTTATTGAAGCGAATAAACTGATAGAAGACGGTGTACCTCGTCAGATTGCTGAACGCATTGTGTCGTTATCAAGCTTGTTCTCTGTAATGGACCTAGCTGAAGTAGCAAGTAAAACAGGTCGTAATATAGCAATGGTTTCTAACACTTACTTCAAGTTAGGTGCGCGAATGGGGCTACATTGGTTCTTAGATCAAATCACAAATCAACCTGTTGCTAACCATTGGCAAGCACTTGCTCGTTCTTCTTACCGTGAAGAATTAGATTGGCAACAACGTACGTTATCTGAAGTTGTATTAAATAGCTTTGAAGGTGACGATAGCGATGTAGATAGCCAAATTGATCAATGGATGGATAGCCAAGAATTACTGCTTCTACGTTGGAAGCAAATGCTGGCTGAATTTAAAACATCACAAAGCCACGATTTCGCTAAGTTTTCTGTAGCGCTCCGTGAACTGATGTTATTAAGCCATAATTGCGATACATCTGTTAAATAATTTAGTATTTGGGTTATTATTTCTTTCGTAAATAATAAGTTAATTATTAAAATTGTTATACAATACCTCAGCCTTGTCTGAGGTATTTTTTTGTCTGTTATTTATTAGAGGATTATCTTGATGTTTTATGATTTAGCTCGCCGGTTTATGTTCACTCGTGATGCAGAGTGGGCCCATGAGTTTGCCCTCAATAATCTTCGTCGCTTTGCACACACCCCTTTAAAAGCCGCATGGTCACAAAATGTTGCAGACAAGCCTGTCAATTTTTTAGGCCTTGAATTTAAAAACCCAGTGGGACTTGCAGCAGGGCTTGATAAAAACGCTGAGTGTATTGGTGCCTTTAGCCAAATGGGCTTTGGCTTTATTGAAGTAGGTACCGTTACACCTCGTCCTCAAATAGGAAATGATAAGCCGCGTATCTTTAGGTTGCCAGAGTCAAATGCGATTATCAATAGAATGGGTTTTAATAATAAAGGTGTTGATAACTTAGTCGCCAATGTAAAAGCGGCAAAATACAATGGCATACTAGGCATTAATATTGGCAAAAATAAAGACACACCGAATGAACAAGGTAAGGATGACTATATTCATTGCATGCGCAAAGTATTTGAACATGCTTCGTACATCACAGTGAATATTTCATCGCCCAATACCCCAGGCCTTCGTGATCTGCAGTACGGTGCGGCGCTGGATGATTTATTACAAAGTTTGAAAAATGAACAGTTAGATTTAATCGCAAAATATAATAAGCAAGTCCCCATGCTTGTCAAAATTGCGCCCGATCTGGATCAGATCCAAATTGAGCAAGTAAGTGAGTCTTTGATTAACAACAAAATTGATGGTGTTATTGCCACTAATACCACGTTAGAGCGAAGCGCAGTGATTGGTCAGCAATATGCTGATGAAGCGGGTGGGTTATCAGGACACCCAGTAAAAGAGCGCTCTACGCACGTGGTAAGTGAGTTAAAACGTTTAACTCACGGGCAACTACCAATAATAGGGGTAGGTGGTATTGATGATGCGCTATCGGCAAAGGAAAAAATAAATGCCGGAGCAGATTTAGTGCAAATTTACACCGGATTTATTTATAAAGGACCGCAATTGGTAAAATCAATTGTAAATGGCTTATAAGGATCTGCTATCTAAGCTTTTGATCGTTCGATAAATGTTCTAAGTAAATATTTATATAATGGTTAAAAGCAGTTATACTCTAAGCTTATTGTATTATTTTAATTACATCACTTAAGTAAGGGGGGTTATATGTTACAAGCATCAAAGCAATGGCAATGGATTGCTTGTGCCAATAAAAATCGCTTACTGCTTGATTTAAATGACGATATGCAGTTGTGCACCCCCTATAAACTAAGGTTATTAACCGACTCTGTATTTAAAAACCCTTACTTTAGCGTGGAGGATGCCGCGTTTTACGAGCAAGTTTATAACTATTTAGTAGGCTTTAACGTGTGGAGTCCTGCAAAAATATGCCAAATATCACTTAATGCAACTGCAGTAAAATACCATTTAAAGCCAGTTTTAGCTAAAAGTTGGTTTTTTAAAGAGTATACTGGCTCAGATCCTAGTGTTGAAGCGATTGTAAAATTAACATCTAAAGCACAATCGGGTGATTTTCTTATTGTGGAGCATTGCCCTGATGCTTCTATTTGTTTAAACCTGAGTGAGGACTTTAAACTGGATGAAAATTTATCATTAACGCAGTTTGAAGTTATCCGTATTTTGAATAACCGCGTACACCCTATCTTAAATCAGCAATATCAAAGCCAAACCGCCTAACCAAATTTACCTTATATGCACGTGTTTATGGCGTGTTTGTATGCCAACCTATGATATAATCCTGCGCAATTAGCTATTAAGGGTTACTACTTTGCAATTTATCGCACTTACTTCTATCGGAATCGAAAATTTATTGGTTGATGAACTAACAGAGCTTGGCGCAACGGTGTCTAAGCAAACTGTGGGTTCAGTTCGTTTTGAGGCTGACTCATTACTAGCGCAAAAGGTTTGTTTATCAAGTCGTTTTGCTACGCGTGTGCTTATGCTTATTGAAGAAAAAGAAGGCGTAGATGACAAAAGTAGCCTGTACAACTTTGCGCGTTCGCAGCCATGGCAAGAATGGTTTGGACCAACGCAAACATTCGCAGTTGACTTCAATGGCACAAATGATTCATTAAAAAATACACAGTTTTCTGGTCTTGTAATTAAAGATGCGATAGTTGATTACTTTAATGATTTATTCGAACAGCGCCCAAATGTAGATAAGCAAGATGCTAACGTACGTGTTGTTGCACGTTTAAATCGTTATGGTGTATCAATGTATATTGATTACTCTGGCCCCCGCTTATCTGAACGTGGCTACCGTCAAGGTCAAGGTAAAGCACCGATTAAAGAACATTTAGCAGCCGCTCTAATTAAGCGCAGTGGTTGGCTTGAAAATGTAAAACAGCCTTTATTTGATCCATGTTGTGGTGCGGGGACTATTTTAATTGAAGCTGCTGGTATGGCACGAAATGAAGCACCGGGCTTGTTCCGTGAAGGTTTTGCTTTTGAGCGTTTGCCGAGCTTTAGAGCCGCCAAATTTAAAGAACTAAAAGAAGAGTTACTTGCTAATATTACCGATCCTAAATTGTGGTTAATTGGTCACGATTACGATGAGCAAGTGTTAAGTAAAGCTATTGATAATGCAAAACGTGCTGAGCTTGATGACGTTATTAAATTTAAACAAAGCGATGCAACCAAACTGACTGCAGTTGCTAAGTTACCAGGTGTGGTCATTTCAAACTTACCGTATGGTGAGCGTATTGGCTCTATGGCTGAACTTGTAGACTTACACCGTAATTTAGGTGTTGGCTTTAAAAAGCATTTTAATCACTGGAAACTTGCCCTACTAGGCATGGATGAGAGCTTATTTAAACTTTTAAAACTAGTTCGCCTTAAGCGTTATAAGTTTAAAAATGGCCCGCTTGACGTTGAACTTAACTTATATCAATTAGATGATAAGCAAGTAAGCCTAACGACAGATGACAAAAAAGCACTTAATTTTGAAGGCTCAACGTCATTTGCAAATCGTTTAAAAAAGAATAAACACGGTTTAAAAAATTGGCTTAAACAAAATAAAGTGGATGCTTACCGAGTATATGAAGCGGATATCCCTGAATACAATGTTGCTGTGGATATTTACGGTGATTCAGCGGTTATTTTTGAATACGCGGCGCCTAAAGAAATCGATGAAAAAACCTCAGAAAAACGCCTGCAAGATGTAATCAGTTTAACGTCTCAACAGCTTGAAATTGCCCCAGAAAATATTGCTGTAAAAGTGCGTAAAAAACAAAAGGGTGAAGATCAATATACGGCAATGTCTAAACAAAACCGTACTATGGTTGTTGAAGAATTTGGCGCTAAGTTTAAAGTCAATTTATTTGATTATTTAGACACTGGATTGTTTTTAGATCACCGTTTAATGCGTCGTTACATTCAAGAAAATGCCAAAGATAAACGCTTTTTAAACTTGTTTGCTTACACGGGTACAGCGTCTGTGCATGCAGCCTTAGGTGGCGCTAAAGCCATTACTACCGTTGATTTATCAAAGACCTACTTAAAATGGGGCCAAGATAACTTTGATTTAAATGGTATTAATAATACACGTTACCGTTTTGAACAAGCAGACTGCTTAAAATGGTTAGAACATGCAACCGCGCAATACGATTTAATATTTTTAGATCCGCCGACTTTCTCTAATTCAAAGCGTATGAAAGATGCATTTGATGTGCAAAGTGATCATATTAAATTATTAACCTGGGTTAAAAAGATTTTAAGCCCATCGGGTACGTTAATTTTCTCTAATAACAAACGTGGCTTTGTGATGGATGAAGTCGGGCTGATCGGTTTAGGTTTAAAAGCCGTTAATATTTCAGATAAAACATTATCACCCGATTTTAAGCGCAATAAAAAAATCCATAATAGCTGGTTAATTACGCATGGCTAAATGGGTTTTATATCACACGGATGGTTGCCACTTGTGCGAACAAGCTGAGCAACTTATCACTGAGGTACTTAGTGATACTAGTGGGTTATTACTAATCGATATTATGAGCGATGAGCAGCTTATAGCTGAGTATCAAATCAGTATTCCTGTATTAAAAAGTGAACATGGCGAACAGTTGTTTTGGCCTTTTACCTCACACAGTGTGCGTGAATTTTTAGCGCAAACAGAATAAGAGCAAATAAGAACTATGGATTTAATTAGAATTTTAAAAGCACAACTTGCCTTTGGTACACACGCCTTGTTGAACAAAGCTGATGCTGTAATTGAAAGTGGCGAGCGAGTGTGTGTGGTTGGCAGAAATGGCGCGGGTAAATCAACGTTATTAAAAGTACTTGATGGCCAAGTTGTTTTAGATGATGGTGAAATAAATCAGCTTGGCGGAATACGAATTTCACGCTTAGAGCAAGATCCACCAAAAGGTGCAAGTGGAACAGTATTTGATTACGTTGCGCAAGGTATGCCAGAAATTGCTAATTTACTCATTGATTTTCACCATGTAAGTAATGAGTTACAAACAGAGTGTAATGATAAGTTATTAAACAAACTTGAGCGTTTATCAAACCAATTAGAAGTTGCGGATGGCTGGCGCTTTGATAGCCGAATTCAATTAGTATTAACTCAATTAGAGTTAACACCAGACGCTAAACTCGAGTCTCTTTCAGGTGGTTGGTTACGTAAGGTGGCACTTGCTCGTGCACTTGTTAGTGAGCCTGATTTATTACTTCTTGATGAGCCAACAAACCACTTAGACATGGCAAGTGTTATGTGGCTTGAGCAGTTTTTAAAAGAATTTAAAGGCGGTATTGTATTTATATCGCATGACCGTGCGTTTATTCGTGCTGTTGCTACGCGTATTTTAGATTTGGATCGCGGTAAACTTATATCCTATCCTGGTGATTACGCGACTTATTTAGAACAAAAAGCGCATGATTTAAAAGTTGAAGAAGCTCAAAATGCATTGTTCGATAAACGTTTAGCAGAAGAAGAAACATGGATCCGACAGGGTGTTAAAGCACGTAGAACGCGTAACGAAGGACGTGTTAGGGAGTTAAAGCAGCTTCGTACCGAGCGCAAACAACGTGTTGATCAAGTAGGTAAAACTGACTTTAATATCGAAACGGCAGATCGCTCTGGTAAGTTAGTGTTTGAAGCTAAAAATTTATGTCATGCATTCAAAGACAAAGTCATTGTAAATGACTTCTCTACACTTGTTATGCGCGGTGACCGTATAGGTTTAGTTGGCCCAAATGGGATTGGTAAAACAACCCTATTAAAATTAATGTTCGGCGATTTAGTGCCAGATAATGGCATAACTAAACAAGGTGTTAATTTAGAGTTCGCTTACTTTGACCAATATCGTGAAAAGTTAGATGAAGAAGCAACAGTACAAGATAACGTTGCTGAAGGTAAACAAGAAGTGATGATGGGTGGTCGCTCACGTCATGTTTTAGGTTATTTACAAGACTTTTTATTCCCGCCAGCACGTGCTCGAACCCCTGTTAAAGCACTCTCTGGTGGTGAAAAAAACAGATTACTATTAGCTAAATTGTTTTTAAAACCGTCTAATATACTTGTTCTCGATGAGCCAACGAATGACTTGGATATTGAAACACTTGAGTTATTAGAGGACATAATTAATCAATATCAAGGCACTGTGCTGATTGTAAGCCATGACCGTGAGTTTATTGATAATACGTGTTCAAGTGTTTGGGCATTTGAAGGAAATGGTAAAGTAACTGATATAGTAGGTGGTTACAGTGACTATGAAGCTTATGTTAGCTACTTAGCAGAGCAAGAGAAACAAACACCGCAGCTAACAAAAAAGACTGAAAAATCGGCACCGGTGACGCCTGCAAAAGTAGAGAGTAAAGGAACTAAACTAACGTACAAATTAAAACTTGAATTAGAACAACTGCCTAATAAAATGGAACAACTTGAAGTTGATATTGAAACTCAACAAGCTGTTGTTAGTGACGTTGACTTTTTTAAGCAAAACAGTGATGTAACAACGAAAGCGTTGAACCATTTAGCACAACTTGAGTCTGACCTTGAAGCCGCCCTAGAGCGCTGGGAAGAACTTGAAGAATTACAGAATCAGTAGTAAGGATAAAAATGAAATATAAATTACTCGCTGTCAGTGTTTTAGCGACCCTGAGCACATCAGCAATAAGCGCAACGTATCAACTAAGCGAATTAGGCACACTCGAAGGCGCTAAACATTCTTATATAAGCGATGTGAGTAAAAATGGCCATATTATCGGTTTTGCAAACGGTGTTTACAAGCTGCCGATAGATATTAGCTATATTGATTTTACAGAAAGTGTAATAAAAACGGCTTATAGTAATGAGAAAAAAGCTTTCGAAGAAAGCGATAAAGTAATCACATTTACGCTGGATGATATTGAAAATAAAGATGCCATTAATACTAACCCAGATGCCCACAGTTTCATGGTTAGATTTTTATCATCACTTTCAAATAACTTTGAATACCAAAAGCTTAGCTCTTTGGTTGCAGTCAATTTTAAAGATACCAATGTAATAGAGCAGCCACTATTTGATATCGCTGCTGTTGATTATGATGGCCTAACCCAGTCCACTACCAATGTTTATAACGCAGTAAGTGAAAATGGTGTTACGGTTGGCTGGGGAAGCGCGCCTTATGATAAAGTGTCATTTACACCTGATGGTGAAGACGAGGCTGAAAGCTGGTTTACCCATGAATTTATTGAACGAGGGATCGTTGTTAGTGCTGATGGAGTGCGCGTACCTCTGACACCTGAATTTAATGAATATGGCGGGACAAGCCGCGCAAACGATATTGTAAAAACAGCAAACGGCTATACTGTTGTTGGTAGCGTATCTACAAGTATTCCCGACGACAGGCAAGTTAATATCAATGATAGTTGTGATAATGAAGATGAGCCAACATCAGTCTGCATTAACTTATTAAATACCAATATTGCAAGAGGGTTATTTAATAAACGTGCAGTTAAGTGGGAACTAGATAATTCATTAAATATAATTTCTGTTGAACAGCTTGGCTTAGCACTCACTCCAGATGAAGACGAAACTGAAGATGATGCCTTTGCAAGTACAGCTTTTGCTATTAATGCAAATGGCACTATCGTTGGTTCTTCAAATATTCGTTATGACAATAATAATGACATAATTATAACAATGCCGGTATATTTTAAAGGTGGTAAGGCTGTATCTTTTTTAGACCAAGAGAATGATTCCCGCCAATCCGGCAAAGCAGTAGCCGTTAATGACAATGACGTCATTACAGGTTACGCAACGAAAGTTATTGAAAATACTCGCCGTAATAAGTTTTTCTATCATGATATAAAAACAGGCAACACTGTTTTTCCAACAGGTTATTTTAATAGCTCTAGCTCTTTCGGTAACGATATAAACAACAAAGGTTATATTGTTGGTGAAGGCGAAGTAGGTACTACTGATAGTTCTCGACGTAAACAAGCATTTGTCTATAAAATTGGTGATGATAAAGTTACGAATCTTAATGACTTATTGCCGTGTTTTGAAGCGGATGGTGAAACTGCGTACGCTTATACTATGGCAGAAGCTAAAGTTATTAACGAAAATAATGAAATATTTGGCGTAGCTACTAAAACGGTTGAAAAACGTAATTCTTTAGGTGGTATTGTTACTGATATTGACGGTAAAACTGAATTTGAAAGCGTGGCGGTTGCTGTAAAGCTTACACCATTAGTGGATGGAACAGTAGAGAGTTGTGCTCCTCCTGAGGTAGAAGTTTATGAGCGTAATTCAGCGAGCTTTCCTTGGTATGCATTACTGTTATTACCACTAGTTGGCGTAAGACGACTTTTCCGCTTTTAGTCGATTAGTTTATTACCTCCTCAAGCAAACTGTTTCGTAATGCTTGTACACTGCCTATCATTTATACCTGTAAAGAGTATGGGTGATAGGTAGCTTTAACAACGTAAGCTTGCCCCTACCAAATAGTGCCGCTAAGATTATTATAAATATGCCCATTTGCGTGCATTTATTATTGATTAGTACCTAAATTCAAGATAATAAATTGATTACAAACCGCTATTTTTGATGCTAACTGAATTAAATTTACTGCAACAAATCAGTAAATTTATTAAACAGAGTAATCGAGTTTTTTATTACAGATAAACATGATGAAAATTTAGTTGTTCTAAATAAAAGCTAAATAACCTGAACTCTGGATAATAAATCTATCTCTAGCAGCTATTATCAGCGCTAACTGCGTTGAATTTACTTGCAATAGGCTAGCTATTGACGCGTAAATTCGCCTTGTGTTCACTGAGAATCTCTGGCTAGAGAAAAATAAATTTAAATATCATTATGGTTCAATATGCTAGTAAATCTCTTAACCAGAGTTCAGGTTAAATAGAACAACTAAATACTATGATACCATTATTAATTTATTAGTAAGCTTTATCTACACGTACTGTGTTGTCATTTAAATACACAAGCCTAACGTTGTCGCCTTTGCTAAAGCGCATGGACTGGTCTTGATCTTGAACGACCATAAACTGCTCGCCACTTTCAACCTGTATCAATAACTCCACAAAGTGACTTTGTTGGTAGTGATTTCTCTGTTGCTTGTTATGTGCGACACTGCCACCAATAACTGAGCCAAGTATTGTTGCGACAGTTCGACCGCTTCCTCCACCAAACTGATTCCCAATAACCCCACCTAACAATGCACCACCAAATGTCTCCCATCCGTTTTTTTTATCTTGGATGATTTCTTGCTCGGTAATATTACGCACCGACTTGACATCCCCAAATAGAACTTGTTGTACGGGCACCGCTTTATTGCGTTCATATTTGGCAAAAGTAGGTGCGCTTACCGATAATAAAGTACACATTAATACAGTAATTACTTTCATCACTCACTCCCACTAGCTACCAGCCAAAGGTTGATTTTTCTTTTGTTTTACGAATTTCAGTTTCGTCTGCCCACTCTATAAGGCCGCTTTCCATATCCATTAAACGCATTGTAAATTTGTAGTAAACGTCTGACTTGTCTGCATTTGATTTAACAATGCTTGATAAGTTACCGTATAACATAAATTGCGCACCAATCTGCTTACCAAACGCTACAGCTGTTGCTGGATTAACAAGGGCGTCTTCGTTTTGGAATGTTAACTGCTCACGTACAGACTCGACACGACTCATATCAACAAAGCGGAATTTACCGCTGCGAAGCATCTGAGTAGAGATTGAATCGGTGATTGATTCTGTATCAATGTGCTCACTGGTTTTGTTTTTAATACGCTCAACAAACACAACAGGGCGCTTATTCGCTGTCATAGTGCCAACTACTGGCGAGCTTAGCAATGAGTCTGTCATTTGGCTCGCCACTTTCTGTAAGTCTGTCGAGCCAAAGTTAATATCGGTTGTTTCTACCGCTTGTGCATCTCCATAACTGACTACGGCTTTGTTTGCACAGCCGCTTAATACCAAGGCACTTAAGCCAACTAAAGCGTAAGTAGATGCTGTTTTATACTTTTTACTGATGATCATTGTCGTTTCCTTTAATCTTTGAATTCTTGTGACTTGGTTGAGACTTCTCTTACTGCTAATGAAAAGGTGACCGCATCTGGACTTGGTGCTAAGCCCGGTAATTGTGTTTTTGCAAAACCAAATAAAGTAAGTGCCTGCCAAGGCGAATGATTGCCTTTAATAATAAAGCCATCTTTATCAAACCAATTGAATTGATATTGCAAGTATTGAGACTTTTTATAATTGCTAGAAAGCGTAACGACCACGTCGGTTAACTGGTTCGTTTGGCGAGTTTTTACATCAGTGATAGCGAGCTTTTTAGCTAAATTTGGATTATCAACACGGAGTTGATCACTAAATGAGTTTTGATGTTGTTCAACAGAGATACCTGATGTAACGGGTCTACTTGAACATGCACTGAGCACTAAGGCTGCTAATAATGGCGCGATGTATTTCATGATGCCTCCTAAAGTTGAACTACATGGTAGTTAAAGTAATTATTAACAGAGGTTAAGTAAATTAATGTTAACCTTTGCTTACTAACGGTAAAATTTATAGGTGCGTGTGTACCTACATATAATGAATGTACGCCCACGTTAAGTGTGTCACGGGCGACACTAATTTGATTCGGAAGCGTAAGCCAGCTACGAGTATCGGCTTGCTCAGATGCTAAATTATAAATATTGGCTAGTATATTACCTACATCACCTGCACTGCGTGCAAGTTCTGCACGCACCTTTTCTTTCGCAATTAATCGCAATACTTGACGGGCCACTTTTGCAGATATTGCGTCCTCTAATGTTTTAGCAGCCAGCGCCTCAATATGTACCAAAGGGCTAAGTGCTAAATTTTGTGTATCTATATTTATATTATTGACGCGACGAACATAGGCATTATCTTTGTACACAGGTATTGCTAGGCTGTAAAAGCGCATATCGTCACGTGATGTATAAATTGGTAGACGTAATTTAAATTCATCTTGCTTTGGAACTAAACCTTGTTCAAATAAAACAATAACTTCGCCTTGATTTGCAGCCATGCTAGGTGCATCACTAAAACGTTGTTTAAACTCGTTTAAATCTTGCTCAAACCCTTGTTTTTTTGCAAGGCGCATTACGTCGCGTTGTAAATAAATATTATTTGGCTCAATTGCGAGTGCTTTTTTATAATCAATATAAGCATCGTCGTATTGTTTAGCGCTTTGATATAGCAAAGCAGATAAGTAAAAGGTATAAGCGTTTTGAAAGCCATTTTTGATCTTTCTCGTTATATTATTCATACTTGGATAGTGCCGTTGCGCTTCTTTTGCTATTGAATCAACGTCTTTATCATTTTCAACAAGCGCATCCACTTGTACCTTATTTGCTCGGCGAATTTCGACTAAAGCGCTTTCAACGTCGTTTTTATACACATAGTTAAGTGCTTTATAACTATGTAGCATGCTCATTTCGTAAGCGGGAGGGACGTAGGTAATAACTGAGTCGTTAGTAAATAATGCGTTACTTTGCTCAAGCCCTGCACTGACTTGTATTTTTGCTGCTGCACGCTTGCTCTGCATTTGTTTGTATACGTTTTCGAACTTGTTTTGTGCATCATCAGCGCGCTTAGCAAAATCATCTAGGCGTGCTTGCTCTAATTGATTAAGTAAATAACTGCTGTGCGTGGTGTTATTTTTAGCAATAAGAGAGCGTGCTTCTTCGATATTATTATTCTCGATCGCGTTTCTTACTGGTGTCATTTGAGTTGCGTAGTCATTAAATAGATCACTAAAACCTATGGTGCTACAACCACTTAAAATAAAACTAAAGCTTAAAATAATACTGCGGCGCACTGAGCACTCCTTTTAATTTACGCTGATACATTAACATACTCTTATCGGTTAAATATGTGAAAGATTGTAAAAAATCGTAGAGTAAAGTTGGTGAACAAAACGTGAATTTTTAAATTTTTTATCAACTACACTGAAATAGTTATTTAGCTTTTGCGGTCTAGCTATTTGTTATATCACTCAGAGGAAATAAAAATGAAAAAGTTCACAGGTGCTGCAATGGCAGTAATGGTTGCGGGTTTAGTTGGTTGTAATGCGACTGAAACACAAACGTCTTCATCAAATACAGTTGCGAATAATACAGCAACAACCGATTTAGTTCATTGTTACGATGCTAATGTATGTGGCGGCCATAACGATTGTAAAACAGCCGAAAACGCATGTGCTGGTCAAGCATCGTGTAAAGGCACTGGTTTTGTAGCAATGCCTGCAAAAGCATGTGCTGACGTTGGCGGTAAGGTAAAAGATAAATGGGTTGGCACAGTTACTAAAACTGATTTAGTACACTGTAATGATGTAAATGTGTGTGGTGGTCATAACGATTGTAAAACAGCTAATAATGCGTGTGCAGGTCATGCATCATGTAAAGGCACCGGTTTCGTTTCTATGCCAGCGAAAGCATGTGGCGATATTGGTGGCTCTGTAGGCAGTTAATAGCTAATTATTAATAACTAACCTGAACTCTGGATAATAAATCTATCTCGAGCAGCTATTTTCAGTGCTAACTGCGTTGAATTTACTTGCAATAGGCCAGCTATTGACGCGTAAATTCGCCTTGTTTTCACTGAAAATCTCTGGCTAGAGAAAATAAATTTAAATATCACCATGATTCAATATGTTAGTAAATCTCTTAACCAGAGCTCAGGTTAATTAAAGTTATAAAATAAGCCTGAGCAACATATCAATTACAAATGTATTACTCAGGCTTTTAAGGAAGTATATGACGAACCGCTTTTTAGGTTTTGGCTTAGGCTTAAGAGCCCCACATTTTGAACAGATTATCGCACAGCAACCATCTGTAGATTGGTTTGAAATCATTTCAGAAAACTATTTTGTTGCAGGGGGTAAACCTTGGCATTATTTAAATAAAATTAGAGCGGATTATCCAATTGTGATGCACGGGGTATCAATGTCTATTGGTAGTGTTGATCCGATTAATAAAGCTTATTTAAATCAGTTAAAAAACACAATTGAAAGAGTTGAGCCGCAGTGGGTGTCTGATCATTTATGTTTTACCCAAGTAGGGGGGATCAATAGTCACGATTTACTGCCAATGCCTTACACTAATGAAGCGCTGAATCATTTAGCAACTAAAATAGCGCAGGTGCAAGACTACCTTGGCCGTGAAATGATTTTTGAGAACGTGTCGAGCTACTTAACGTATAACGATTCACAAATGACAGAATGGGAGTTTTTAGCGCAATTACATAAGCAAACGGGCTGTAAATTTTTAATGGATGTAAATAATGTTTATGTAAGTGCACGTAATCACGATTTTAACGCAATGGATTATCTAGCAGCGATACCGAGTACTGCTATAGCGCAAATTCATTTAGCAGGGCATCAAGACTTTGGTACGCATATAATAGATACCCATGATGAAGATGTACCTGACGCAGTGTGGGATTTATATCAGCAGTATGCGCAAACGCTAAGCCCAACAAGCACCATGATTGAGCGCGATGATAATATAGGCTCGTTAGATGAACTAATTAGCGAGCTTGAGCATGCTAAAACATTGGTAAAACCGTTTTGGAAAATGACGTCATGAGTGATTTAGCAAAGCTGCAACAACAGTTTATGGATTTACTGCAAGGTGAAAATTCGGATATTACCGAGCAAATTGCACAGCAAGGGCAGTTAAGTACACAGCAGCGGCTCTCTATTTATCAAAACGCTTATAAAATTCGCTTAAGAGCAGTGATAGAGCAAGATCACCAGCAGTTAGGTATTTACTTAGGTGATGATTTATTTGAACAAATGGTTGATGGTTATTTAGCCCTGTATCCTTCATCTCATACATCGCTACGAATTTTTGCAGATAAACTACCTGATTACCTAGCGACCCAAACTCCTTTTAAAAATTACCCCATACTCGCAGATATAGCTAAATTTGAACGCTTGTTGCTAAGTGCGTTTGATGCAAGAGACGCTGCATTGTTAGCGGTAGAATCCTTAGAAATGGTTGAACCGCTAGCATGGCCGACTTTAATATTAAACCTGCACCCCAGTGCTCAATTAGTAAAGTTTAGTACATCCGCTGTTGAAAGTTGGCAAGCAATAAAAGAAAAGCAAACCCCGCCAGATCCCCAATCATCAGCCCTGCGTTTTTGGGTTATAGCGCGTGATGCTGACAGGCGTACGCAATACGTAAGCGTTGATGAGCAAGAATACCGTCTATTAAATCTATTAAAACAAAAGACCCCCTTTGCACAGTTATGTCAATCCTGTTTAAATGAACTTCCTGGCGATAAAATCGCTGATTTTTTAATTATTAAAGTTAATCAATGGCTTGAACGTGGTTGGTTAATAAGCGGTTAACTTTAAACAACGTTGTTCTTTTTAAGGATTTTTTTTTGAAAGCCACCCTATACACAATTATTGCTTTAATAGCATTTGCTGCAAATTCTCTATTTTGCAGAATGGCATTAGCAGAAGGTTATATAGATGCTTGGAATTTTACCATTATTCGTTTACTCAGCGGCGCTGTGTGCTTGGGTATTATAATGGCTATTTATACGAGTAATTTAAAACGTAAAGGTAGATTTGATCGCACTATTTTAGATGATAAAGGCAGCTGGCGAAGTAGTATTAGCTTGCTTGTTTATGCAATTTGTTTCTCTATAGCTTACGTAAAACTTGATACCGGTACGGGGGCACTTATTTTATTTTCGGCTGTGCAACTGACCATGATTGGCTGGGGGATTTATAAAAAAGAGCAATTAAGTGCCCTTCAGTGGTGTGCGTTTTTAGTTGCGTTAGGTGGCTTTGTGTACCTAATGTTGCCCTCTGCTGCAGTGCCATCTATTCTTGATGCATCACTTATGGCGTTAAGCGGAATAGCGTGGGGCATTTATAGCATTCGCGGAAAAGTGTGCGTATCGCCATTACGTACAACAGGTTTTAACTTTATTAGAAGCTTAGTTGCTATCCCTATTTTACTACTGGTAGGCATGAACCATTTACAAGATGTGAGCATTGAAGGGGTGTTACTTGCCTGCGCCTCGGGCGCGATAGCATCGGGTATGGGTTACAGTATTTGGTATGTGGCTATGCCATTACTCAAAAGTACGCAAGCTGCTGTTGTTCAGCTGTGTGTCCCCGTACTTGCAGCAATGGCGGGTATGTTATTTTTATCAGAGCAGGTAACAATGGAGTTTACAGTAGCAAGCTCATTAATATTAGGCGCTGTACTTGTATTTATTTTAAATAAAAAGAAGGTTTAACGTCACTTAGGCAAAGCAGACCTTCTTTTTAGGGTGAACTCACGTTTGTTACAAAGCGTGTATATATAGCAGGCAAGTTATCAAGTATTGCCTGCTTACCCTGTAGTTCACTGTTTTTTATGCAGTCAAAAAGTGCGTGTTCGTCAAGCCTATTCACTAATAGCTGTGATTGCTTAATATGGCTTATATGCCAAAGCTCTGGCGCTACGCCGCCTAAATCATGCTGGTAAGGGCGATAAAAACCATATTTAACTAAGTTAGCATCAAGCCAATTACTTAAAGGTGAAAATGGCCCGCCTAGTTGGTATTCATCGGGCGTTAGCTGTAGTTTGTAATCGTCATTCACTGCTGCTTTATCAAACACATCCAAGTCAGTGCCTAAATGATGCCTGCTTGTCCCTGGTAGTGCAGAGTAGCGCATTATCGCAATACACTTATCTATATCACTTAGTTTACTTAAATCCACAACGTTTTGCTGTTTATCATAAACAGGTCGTAAACTTGCAAATTTATTATTCCAAATAATGGATTGGCGATTAAAATCACGAAAGCTTGAGGCTATCGCGAGTTCGAACCCTGCCTTTTGGGCAGCATTTTGTAGCGCTAAAAAATCGCTAATGATGGCGCTGTGCAAGCGATGGTTTTGTATATCAGTTAAATGTGTGTCACTTTTTCCTGTGATACACAATATTGATGTGGGTTGAGTGACATCCATTATGTTAATATTTGCTCTAGTATTTGCTCATAAATGTCGCTAAGGGCTATTAAATCATCGGTACTTACGCATTCATCTACTTTATGAATAGTGGCGTTACGTGGTCCTAGTTCAATTACTTTAGCACCTGTTTGCGCAATAAAACGTCCGTCAGATGTGCCACCTGTGGTTTCTAGGTTAGTTGTTAAACCGGTTACAGACTTAATAGCATTTACTGTGGCATCAACAAGTGGACCGTGCTCGGTAATAAAAGGCAAACCATTGACTATCCAACTTAATTCATAATTTAAATTATGTTTTTGTAGAATGTCATTTACACGTTGTTGTAATTGCTCATGCGTTACTTGCGTGCTAAATCTAAAGTTAAATTGTATTTCTAGTTCAGCTGGGATCACGTTACCCGCACCCGTGCCGCCATTAATATTTGAAATTTGAAAGCTGGTAGCAGGGAAGTATTCGTTGCCGTTATCCCACACCGTTTGGCTAAGTTCAGTAAGTGCTGGCGTCGCTAAGTGAATTGGGTTGTGTGCTAAATGGGGGTAGGCAACATGACCTTGTACGCCTTTAACTGTTAAAAATGCGGTAAGTGAGCCTCTGCGACCATTTTTAACCACATCACCGAGTACATCGCGTGATGAGGGCTCGCCTACTAGGCACATATCAATTTTTTCACCGCGTGCTTCTAGCGTATCAATTACACGAGTCGTCCCGTTTACAAACGGACCTTCCTCGTCAGACGTAATTAAAAATGAAATTGAACCTTTATGATCTGGGTGCTTAGTAACAAAACGCTCGGTTGCTACAAGCATTGCAGCAAGTGAGCCTTTCATATCGGCAGCGCCCCGGCCATGTAATAAACCGTCTTTTATTAATCCTGAAAATGGCGGATGTTGCCAATTTTTTTCTGGCCCAGTTGGCACTACATCGGTATGGCCTGCAAAACAAAAGTGCGGCGATTGTGTACCTTTCCGAGCCCAAGTGTTTAATGTATCGGTGAAAAATAATGATTCAATATTAAAGCCAACCGCAGCAAGGCGCTCGTTCATCATTTGTTGGCAGCCAGCATCTTCGGGCGTTACTGATTGTCGTTGGATGAGTGCTTGGGCGAGTTTAATTACATCATTAGTCATTATTAAAAATCTCGTCGTATTGGGCTGCTTTAAATCCTAAATGGTAAGTGCCATTGTTAACTAATATAGGGCGCTTTATCATTGCAGGTTGTTCAACTAACAATGGGATAGCACTTTCGTTAGTTAGGCTCTGTTTTTGCTCATCAGATAATGCGCGATAAGTAGTGCCTCTTTTATTAACGAGTTGCTCCCAATCGAGCTTATTTGCAAAATCACTCACCATTTTCTCGTTTACGCCATCTTTGCGGTAATCATGATAAGTGAATTCGATATTGTTGTCGGCTAAGTATTTTTTTGCTTTTTTTATCGTATCGCAGTTGCTAATACCGTATAGAGTGATCATAAATCTAGTTCTTCTTAATAATAGTTAATAGGGTGTCTTCGCCTGCTTTTACCTGCGGGTGAGAGTGATGAAACGTACCGAGATGATGGCCGTTTAGTAAAATTAAACTTGCAAGTAAAGGGCTGTCGAGCTCGCGTAAATCAAAATAAGCAAGGCGTTGGCCTTTGATTATTTTACTACCGTTAAGCTGTGCTATATGAGTATGCATTATCGATTGCGAATCGGGGATAGTTAAGTTAATTAAAATCTTTAAACCATTTTTAGCTTGTAATACAAACTCAGTACCTGCGTTTTTTACTTGTAATAAAGTGCCGTCGAACGGCGCTAAAATTTTATGATGTGTTAATTGCACCATTATACCAGGGCCCAATGTACCAAAACGAAACAAAGGCTCAGAGTGTTCATTAAGCTCAAGTACTTTACCTGAAAAAGGGCTGGTAATATTTATGGCATTTTTGGGGATTTTATTTTGCGCTATGTACTGTATTTTTTGAGCTTTCATGATTTATTCGACCACCACGTTGTAACCATCTTTTTTTAGCGCAGTAATAGCCAGAGGTACCGTTTGTTTTTTTACTAGTATGTAATCGGTATCGTAGGTCGAAATAGAAAAGATAGAAATTTTAGCACGCGCTAAGACACCTGAAATATTCGCCATAATTCCTGTTAACGAAAAGCCAAGTGGGCCAATAACTTCAAGAGCTTGCCAGTTTGGCTCTGTGTCTAAGCTGTCTATTTCAAAGTTACTAGGGCAGACAACCGATACTTCGTCATGGGTTTTAGAAATAAAAAATAACGGCAGTGTTAACAGTGCCGCAGGTATGTCGGCATCAACATCTAGACTGTGTATAGATAAAATGGTGCTGTGTAATTGTAATGTTTGTTTTGACATTAAAAACCTGCGAAACAGCAATATAGATAGCTTTATAGTATAGATCATTAGCTTTGAATTAAAGGTGTAACAGTAACTAACCTCATAGTAAGTGAGTAAATTCCCGAAGATAGAAAAACTTACCCACAATTTCTGTGGATAACTGTGGGGGTTGCGGGGTATAAATAGCCTAACTAGTTAATTATTAAATAAATAATAGCTAGGCCATAAAAAACACATGTTAATTCAACAGTTAATTATGTGTCTGCGCCTGTGCTGCTTGAATTGCAGTTAGGGCAATTGTATATACGATATCATCAACTAAAGCACCACGGCTTAAGTCGTTAACTGGTTTGCGCATACCTTGTAGCATAGGACCAATACTTATTAAATCCGCGCTACGTTGTACCGCTTTATACGTTGTATTACCGGTATTTAAGTCAGGGAATATAAATACGGTCGCTTTTCCTGCAACAGGGCTATTGGGCGCTTTTTTAAGAGCCACGTTTTCCATGATTGCGGCATCGTATTGCAGTGGGCCATCAATAATAAGATCAGGGCGTTTTTGCTGTGCTATTTTTGTCGCTTCGCGTACTTTTTCAACATCAGCACCGGTGCCAGAAGTACCGGTGCTGTAGCTGATCATCGCCACGCGTGGCTCTATACCAAATGCAGCGGCTGAGTCGGCTGATTGAATTGCTATATCAGCTAATTGATCGGCGTTTGGATCTGGGTTAATAGCACAGTCACCGTAAACTAATACTTGATCTGGCAGCAGCATAAAAAATACCGAGGAAACAAGCGACGAGCCTGGCGCCGTTTTAATTAACTGTAGAGGTGGGCGAATTGTATTGGCTGTGGTATTAACCGCACCCGATACTAAACCATCGACTTTACCTTGTTCTAGCATCATAGTGCCAAGTACTACGTTATCTTGTAGTTGTTCTTGTGCTACAACAGCTGTTAGACCTTTGCTTTTGCGAATTTCGACCATAGGCGCTATATAATCATTAATGATGCTTTGAGGCTCAATAATACTTACGTGTTCGTTAAGCTCAATGCCTTGCTGCTCGGCAATACGCATTATCTCTTCACGATCGCCAAGTAATATGGTTTTAGCAATACCGCGTTGACCACAAATAGCAGCGGCTTTAATGGTGCGTGGCTCGTTACCCTCAGGTAGTACAACGGTTTTGCCTGCCTTACGTGCTTTATCGGTTAATAAATAACGAAATGCGGGAGGGGATAATTTGCGTGTTTTACCTACGTTTTTGGCTAATGTGTCTAGCCAATCAGAATCAATATGTTCAGCGTTATGATCTTTTACTTTTTCAATACGTTGGTCATCATCGCTGGGAACCTCCATATTAAAGTTATGTAGTAATAATGAGGTACGCCATGTATCAGCGTCAGTAGCGAGTATAGGCAAACCCGTTTGCATTGCTTGTTCACACAAAGCCATAATACGTGGCTCTGGTTCAAAGCCACCGGTAAGTAATATAGCCCCCAGTTTTGTACCATTCATTGCTGATAAACATGCAGCTACGAGTATGTCTGAGCGATCGCCTGGTGTTACCAATAAGGCACCTGGGGTAAAGTAATTTAAAATATTTGACACTGTACGCGCACAAAAAGTAATACGACGCAGACGACGGTGCAGCATATCGCCTTCGTTTATTATCGTTGCTTTTAAATACGCGCTTAAATCTTTTACGCGCGGTGCGACGAGGTCAAAATCCCACGGAATTGCACCAAGTAACATAAACGGGTTTTTTCTAAAAATAGGTAACGACGCTAAACGGTTTAATTCGTTTTCAAGTTCTTCTGGTTTGTAGGTATCAACTAAATCAGCGCGCGCGCGGCCCTCTTCATCAAGTGGTGCATTTACTTTATTAAAAATACAGCCCAGTACGCGAGGGTGGTCAATACCGCCATAGTTCCCAGCTGCAATCTCAAGGCGGTCCTCTATTTGTGTAATGCTGTAATTACCAGGTGTAAGGACAAATACAATGTCTGCTCCCAGTGTTTGTGCTATTTCGCGGTTTACACGCCCAGCGTAAGGCTGACGTCGAGTAGGGACCATACCTTCAATGATGGCCACTTCATCATCGTTTATTTTGCTTTCAAAGCGCTCAACAATTTCTTCAAGTAGGTCGTCACCTTTACCATCGCCAATCATTTGCTCTGCATAATCGAGTGCAAAAGGAGTGGGCGGGTTAATAGGAGAGCCTTGGGTAACTATTTGCGTTGATTTTTCAGGTCCTGTTTCACCCGAGCGAGGCTGGGCAATTGGTTTGAAAAAATTCACTTTCACTGTTTTTTGTTCAAGAGCACGCACTAAGCCAACAGAGACAGAAGTTAAACCAACACCTGTAGATACAGGGATTAACATAATACGACGTGCCATATTAAAGCTCCTTGGCTATATTTGCAGCATCAAGCGCAATAACCCATTCTTCATTTGTAGGCATGACTACAGCTTTGCTGCGTGCCTGTGAAGAACTAATTATGCCTTCTTGGCCAAAGCGAGCATTAAGATTAGCGTGTTGATCGCAATCAACACCTAAAAAGGCAAGTTGGGAAATTACTTTTTCGCGGATAATATCTGAGTTTTCACCAATACCACCGGTAAAAATAATCGCATCAAGGCGTTGTAGTGGAACCATATAAGCAGCAATTTGTTTTGAAAGACGATAGCAAAACATGTCAAGCGCGAGTATTGCTTTTTTATTACCGGCAACAGCTGCTTCTTCAATTGTGCGGCAATCATTAGAAAGCTCGCTGATACCTAATAAACCACTTTTTTGATTGAGTAGGTTATCTATTTGCTGTGCAGTGTAATCGAGCTGCGTGGTTAAAAAGTTAAACAGACCGGGGTCTATATCACCACTACGCGTGCCCATCATAAGCCCCTCTAGTGGTGTTAATCCCATACTTGTATCAACACTTTTACCATTTTTTATTGCACATACTGAGCAGCCATTCCCGAGATGAGCACTAATAAAGTTACTTTTTTCGATTGGTTGATTAAGTAGCTTTGCAGTTTGTCCTGCAACATAGAAGTGGCTTGTGCCATGAAACCCATAACGCCTAACGCCAAATTCTGTATATAACTTATATGGCAGTGCATAAAGGTAAGCTACTTCATTCATTGTTTGATGAAACGCAGTATCAAATACAGCTATTTGTGGTAAACCTTCGAACGATGCCTGTGCAGATGCGATGCCTAATAAATTAGCATGCCCATGCAGCGGCGCAAGCGTTGCAGCTTGTGTAATACCCGCTATGACCTTCTCGTCAATCAATACCGATTGTGTAAAATGCTCGCCGCCATGCACAACACGATGGCCCACAGCAATAAGTTGCTCATCTAAGTTATGATCTTTTATTAGGCTTACTAACGTATCAATAGCCTCGGCATGGGCTTGCTCCGCTGCCAAGTTAATGACTGTTTTAGCGCCGTTAAATTTATATTTTATAGAAGGAGTTGTTGCACCTAAGCGCTCTGCCAAACCCGATATGATTTCGTGGCCTGTGTTTGCATCAATAATGGCAAATTTTAAGCTGGAGCTACCACAATTTAGTACTAAAACGTGTTGTGACTTAGGAGAGGTTGTTGACATAAATTCATTTCCATAAACAAAATTTAGTAAGTGAACGTAAACATTAATCGTTACACTCAAGGTGATAAATAAGGCTAAAATATTTAATTAAGCTAAACTAAAACGTAGCTGAATCAATGCGTAATATTTTACCCCAGTTACGAAATTTAGTTTAGTGTTTTGCACACTTTAACAGCAAAATTAAGCACTTTTACTGATAAAGTAAAAGCCTTTAAAATTGTGTTACACTTTAGAGATAACCCATTTAGTATTGTGTTTTAATAGAGTCACTGTGAGGAGTCATGATGCAAAAAAGTGTGATGTCACAAGTACAAGCGGGGCGGTTGTACGCAAAACAATGGCCAATGAGAAAAGAGTTATCGCCTCTATTTATCGAGTTTAAGATTATTAAAGCCACAGATCTTGCGATCACAGTTATGCCCATTTTAGCCATGCTTACGTTGTTTTTTCAGATAAATTATTTAGGGCCAGATTTTTTACCGCAAGCTATTGCAAGTGCTTTATTTTTTATATCGTTACCGTTGCAAGGCTTATTGTGGCTAGGTAAACGCGCGCAAACGCCTTTAGAACCAGCTATGCAAAGATGGTATAACGATCTTTACACAAAAATGCTTGCCAATGGTTATCAAACACAGCTAAACGAAAAAAAGCCTCGTTATCTGGAGCTTGCAAATCTTTTAAAAGACATGTTTGATAAAATGGATAAAGCGTTTACAAAAGAGCAATTTTAGAGGTTGTTAACTCACAACCTCATTTATCTTAAGCTTTTTTTGTAAACTGGGTGATGTAAAATGATAAGGTGACATTGTGCTCACCTTTTTCTTCGAGTAACGTCCAGTGTTCAGGTCTGAATTTCCACGCAAATGGTGTCATCATAATCAGGTTCTTTACGTCGTTAAAATTAAGCGTTACCTGCTCAGTTAGCAGTATTTGCTGTGCTTGAACAAATCCACTTGGGGTATCTATTTGAGTATGTTCATTAACGTTTTCGTAAATATAATTTTTTAATTCTTTTAAGTGCCAAGGCCCTGGACTTGCAACAATCAGTGTTGCTCCAGATTTAGCAAGTCTAGCCAGTTCTTGTTCAAATAAAGGAGCAAACACACTCACTAACACATCGGCGAACTGGTTTTCAAACGGTGCCTGGCTAATTGATGCAACACTAAATTGACAATTATCATAACGCTTTGCAGCATATTTTATTGCTGACTTTGATATATCTACACCATACACATTAGCGTTTGTTTTATTCGCCAGTGCATGCGTGTAAAAACCTTCCCCACACCCTAAATCAATAATATTGCCTGCATCAAATGTGCTAACTATGTTACCCAGTGCGTGTTGTAAAAAGCGGTAATAACCGCGTTCTAAAAATGTGCGTCTGGCTTGTACCATTTCTAATGAATCGCCTGGCTGCTTAGAGTTTTTTTGCTGTACAGGTAATAAATTGATATACCCTTCTTTTGCCAAGTCAAAACTGTGTTTATTTTCGCAGCTAAGCGTGTTGTTCGTTTTTGTAAGCATGTTGCTACACAAAGGGCAGCGATATTCAAGACTCATGTGTCTAGGTAGTCCTTATCATAAAAAGTTTTTACCCAATGTGGGCGATAAGTGATCATTATAGTAATGGCCATTCCATTTAGCATGGCTTCAGGAAACCAAATTATGGCACTTAAATATACATAGTTATCAGCGAGCTCTTGCCAATTATATTGCCCAATAGCTAAGTAAAATAAGGCACCCAAGCATATTTTTAGACACGCTATGAATCCTGCAGTAATAAAAGCACAGACAAATATATAAACAAAAAAGTGACTAGGTAAATAATGATAACTAACAATAAAAGCTAAGTAGCTAACTATTATAGGTATGAATGCATTAATAAGTATTTGCACCGCGAGTAATTCAAGCTCAATAAGCCCAAAAGCGAATAGTAACGCAGTTGCAAGCAAACTACTTAAAATAGCCAAGCGCCAACCCAGAATTAAAGTGGCTGCGGTTACGCCTAAAATATGTAAATCTAGGCCTGTTAGTATCCCAGCTTTGATCCGCCATAAAAGTGCAAAGACCAGCGCACAAGCAAGTACACCCGTTTGTCGAACGGGTGTAGCAAAAAGCGCTTTATAAGTCGCTTTATCAAAACTGAGTAAACTAAATATTATTACTAGGGCCCAAAGCAACCCTTGTAATTGTACGCTCAACATCATAATTATTTAAACGTTGACCAAATTGGTGCGTGATCTGACGGTTTTTCAATGCCGCGTAGTTCGTAATCAATTCCAGTTTCAATACAACGAGCTGACAAGTCGTTAGTTGCAAGCACCACATCAATGCGCAAACCTCGGTTATCTACAAATCCTTTTGAACGATAATCAAACCACGAATATTGATCGCTTGTATCAGGGTTTTGCTCTCTAAAAGTGTCTTTAAAGCCCCAGTTAAGTAATGTAGCAAGCCACTCACGCTCCACGGGTTGAAAAGAACATTTACCCGTTTTTAACCAACGTTTTGCGTTTACATCGCCAATCCCAATATCTAAATCGGTTGGAGATATATTGATATCGCCCATAACGATAACATCTTGAGCGGGTGTATGGTTTGCTTCAAGGTGAGTCATTAAATCTTTATAAAACTGACGTTTATAAGGGAATTTAGTTTCATGATTAATATTGTCGCCTTGTGGGAAATAGCCATTCATTACGATTAAATCACGACCGTTTTCTTGCTCCACGGTAACGCTGATCATACGTTTTTGTGATTCTTCAGTATCTGTAGCAAAACCTTTTAAGACTGATTTTGGTTCTTTTTTGCATAACATAGCTACGCCGTAATGTGCTTTTTGACCATGGTAATACACGTGATACCCCATGTTTTGCACATCTTCTAACGGGAACGCTTCATCATGAACTTTAATTTCTTGTAAGCCAATCACGTCTGGTTGATGTTTATCAATAATAGCTTGTAACTGGTGAAGACGAGCACGCAGACCATTGATGTTAAAAGAAATCACTTTCATTGGATTTGCCTTAAAATTAGTTCGATTTAATACACCAAATTGTATCAGTAAATACGCTTACATAAAATGACTGAAATGAGAAAATAGCTGCGCAAATGTTGTACAAATGGTGTTTAAAGTTTAAACATTGTTAATGTTCTATTAATTTGTAAAATAAATAAAAAATTCAATTGATATGTGGATTGTTGGTTATATAATGCGCGAAATTATTTAGCAACCACGTTCAAATAGGAACTCTCATGAAAACACAATTAATTCTAGCTGCAGCACTTTTAGTATCAACAACTGTTTCTGCACAAAGTAATTCGTATTTTAGTAAAGACAATAAAATTGAATCTAAATTATGTGTACTAAGTGCAAATGAGGGTTTTACAGCTGCTCGTAAAGTAGCGGCTCAGCATGGTGTATTTTTATCGCGCTTTTCATCAAGCATCTTGTGTAATGGTGAAGATATTCGCGATATCGCCAAAAAAGAAACAGCCAGTAAAGTAACTAAAGCTAAGGTTGAAGTATTTGCTAAAGATGCTCAACAAGAAACACAATTATGCCTTACAGCTTTAAAACAAGGGCTAGCACCAGTTCGTCAAAAGTTAGGTAATGTAGACTCGTTAAAATGTAATGGGCAAACAGTCACTGAATTTGTTAAGCGTTATCAAAACGCCGCTATTTAATCGCTAAAGACTTAAAAAGAGCTCGGTATTTTTACCGAGCTTTTTTTTGTAAAAATTACAAGATTTACTGAAAAGTCTGCAGAAATGATGTGATAAAATAGCTCCTCTCGAAGATGCATTGAATTCATATCATTGATTTAATTGCGCTTTTAATTTTGGCATTAGACTTGTATTAATTAGACTGACATTTATTAATTACAAGGATACGTCTTATGAAAAAGTTAACATTAGCAGCAACAATTTTAGCATCATTGAGCCTAGCAGCTTGTTCTTCACATCAAGGTCTTGATAAAATAGACAGCGATTTTGCAAGTCTGGACAATGACAGCGATGGTTATATTTCAAAAGTCGAAGCAGATGACGATAACATCTGGGAACATTTTTCAAATATTGATACCAATATGGACAATGAAATCAGCCGTAAAGAGTTTAGCACTTACATGCAACTAAATGCCGGTAAAGTTGCGACTGATAGTGATGTGAGCGAGTCGGCATTTAAAGCCGATATTGCTAAATTTGATAAAATTGAAAGTAGTTTTGCAAGTTTAGATAATGACGAAAATGGTTATATCTCAATCGTCGAAGGTAATGACGATGATATTTCAAATCATTTTGGTTATATGGACAAAGATAAAGATAAACGCGTTAGTAAAAGCGAGTTTGTCGGTTATATTGAAAAGTACGGCAGCGCCGTAGCTGAAGATGACGCACTTGAGTCACTTAAACGCAGCTAATTTTTGCTGTTAGATTAATCAAGTTAGAAGCCAGTGATTTTCACTGGCTTTTTTGTGTCTTTAATTTAACTATTTGATAGATATATTTTCCTAGTTTGGTGTTGTTCTGTCATAATAGATGGCTGTGTATTTTTATTTGTTAAGAGTGTGTATGGCGGGTCGGCGAATTAGTGATGAGCAATTAGTTGAGATCATTGAAGCGGCGATTTTTGTTGCAGATAAACCGGTGAGTAAGCGTCATCTTAAAGACGTTGTATTAATGGATTTAGCTGTATCTATGGCGCAAATAAATAATGCAATTGATACAATACAAATACATTTTCAAACTCGTGGTATTCGCTTAGTTGAAGTGGGCAGTGGGTATCGTTTTCAGGCATGCAATAGTCTAAGTCCTTGGCTAAACAACCTGTGGCAGGAACGTGCGCCTAAATACTCACGTGCTTTGCTAGAAACATTATCGCTTATTGCATACAGGCAGCCTATTACACGCGGCGAAATTGAGCAGGTAAGAGGTGTTACTACGGGTTCGAATATTATTAAAACCTTACTCGAAAGAGAATGGGTTAAAGTGGTAGGGCATAAAGAAGTTCCGGGTAAGCCGGCTTTATATGCAACTACTAAACAATTTTTAGATTATTTTTCGTTAACTGGGCTTGAGAATTTACCAGCGTTGCCAACAGAGCAGCAAAGTAAGATTAACCAGTTATTAAGTGATCCTTCTGTGAGAGAACCATCCGAATGAGTATACAAGGTGAAAAGTTACAAAAAGTCCTAGCCCGTGCAGGGGTAGGCTCACGCCGTGAAATGGAAAAATACATTGATGCAAACCGCGTTAGTGTAAATGGTAAAGTCGCAAAGTTAGGCGACCGTGTTGAAGAGGCCGATTTAATTCGCGTTGATGGGCACACAGTAAAAATTGAAGAAAAAGCAGATAGGATTTGCCGTGTTATTATGTATAACAAACCAGAAGGTGAGTTAAGCACACGCAAAGATCCTGAAGGTCGCCGTACTGTATTTGACCGACTTCCTCGCATTGATGGCGATCGTTGGATTGCAGTTGGCCGACTTGATGTTAATACGTCCGGTTTAATGCTGTTTACGAATGATGGCGAGCTTGCAAACCGTTTAATGCACCCAAGCTACGAAGTTGAGCGTGAATACTCAGCGCGTGTGTTTGGCGAGGTAACAAACGAAACCCTGAAAAATTTAATGCGTGGTGTTGAGTTAGAAGATGGACCTGCCAAGTTTACTAGCGTAAAGCCTATGGGTGGCGAAGGTGTAAACCGTTGGTTTAACGTAACGTTAAACGAAGGTCGTAACCGCGAAGTTCGTCGTTTATGGCAATCACAGGATGCTGAAGTATCTCGTCTGATTCGTATTCGTTACGGAAAGTTAGAGCTAGACAAGCGCGTACCACAAGGTGGCTGGATAGAGTATGACTTAGAAACAGTTAACTATTTACGTAAAACGGTTAAATTAGGCCGTGAAACGCAAACCAAACTTTCAGTTATGCCAGAAAAGCGCAAAGATAAACGCGCTAAAATCAACCAAATTCGTAAAGCAGTTAAAAAACACAATCAGCGTGTTAAGCCGACTAAACGTAAGTAACCTGAACTCTGGATAATAAATCTATCTCTAGCAGCTATTTTCAGCGCTAACTGCGTTGAATTTACTTGCAATAGGCCAGCTATTGACGCGTAAATTCGCCTTGTTTTCACTGAAAATCTTTGGCTAGAGAAAATAAATTTAAATATCACCATGATTCAATATGTTAGTAAATCTCTTAACCAGAGTTCAGGTTAAATAATCAATTAGTTATTTATTTAACACAAAAAAGCCGCTAATTACGGCTTTTTTAATGTGTTTTTAAATAACACAGGTCTTAGGCTGAGTTATTTTTTTACCTGAGCATCTAACGATTCGCCATTCACTTCACTAGAATCGTCACTCATTAGATATAAATAGGTAGGCATTAAATCCTCTGGTGTAGCAAGCGCGTCTCTATCTTCACCAGGATATGCAGCAGCTCGCATAGAAGTACGCGTAGCACCTGGGTTAATACAGTTTACGCGTATGTTTGTTTTACCGACTTCGCAAGCCCACGTTTGCATCATACCTTCCACTGCAAACTTTGAGATGGCATAAGGGCCCCAAAATTCACGGCCTTTACGGCCAACACCTGATGATGTGAATACGATTGATGCACTTTCAGATTTACGAAGCACAGGAAACAAGGCTTTAGTGATCATCGCTTGTGCAGTCACGTTTACTTTCATTATGTTTTCGAACGTAGATGAGCAAAAATGTTCAAGTGGGCCGAGCGATCCTAAAATGCCCGCATTGTTGAGCAGCCCATCAAGGCGACCAAATTGAGATTCAATTGTTGCTGCAAGGTCACGGTAGTTTTGTTTTGTAGCGCCTTTTAAATCCATAGGCACAATTGCTGGCTTAGGATAACCCGCATTAACAATTTCATCGTAAACACATTCAAGTTTATTAGTTGTTTTCCCTAATAAAATAACAGTCGCGCCGTATTTCGCATAGGTAATTGCCGCGACGCGTCCAATGCCATCACCGGCGCCTGTGATCAAAATAACTTTGTCTTTAAGTGCATTTTCAGTTGCTTGATATGTGTGCATAAAAGTACCAATCTATATAATTTTTTTAATTTTAACATAGCAAAACGTGAAGTAATCGAATTTATTGTAAAATTAGGTGGCGAAAATAGAAACTTTACGTTAAGTTTAACTGGTCTAATGTCTCATTAATAATCTGATTACATTGTTTTAACCTAATACACTGATAAAAAACACTATAAAAATAAAATATGTGCGGAGCCAATAATATGAAAAAAATGCTACTTTCACTCTCGGTTACGGCTGCTTTAGCAGGATGTGGCGGTGGAGAAACGCTAAAAGATGTTAAAAATGATACAGCCCCTGTTATTCCTACAGCTACGGTAAAGTTTGATCCTGCTAAAGGAGTTATTTCTGTACCAAATGATTTATTAATGAGTGGTACCCGAGATGGTACCCTTAATATCCCAGATGAGCTTAACTCAGCGGGTGTGTCTATCACTCGTGCAGAATATGCAAATCCACAATTTGCAATAGGTGCACTCGATGGTTGGTCTACGCAAGTTCCTTTTAAGATAGATTTAACGTTTCCACCTTCAATAAGCTTAGACGAAGTATCAGCGGGTACACCAGGCTCAGTTCGTATTTTTGAAGTGATTATGGGTGCAAGTTTAACCGATGAGGAATGTGGTCAAGCCCCAGCGGGGGCGGCATGTAAGCTTATTGGTGAACTTACTTTTGGTGTTGACTTCATCACGAAAGCATCGGGTGATGCGGTAGCGATTATCCCTTTAAAACCATTTAAAGCGGGAAGCTCATACATCAATGTATTAACGACTGAACTAAAAGATTCATTAGGGCGCTCAATAGAGCCATCTTCTACTTATGGGTTAGTCAAACAAGAAGTGCCACTCGTTACCGCCGCACAACTTGCGTTGCAAGGTGCAGTAAATAGTTACGAAAATGTAGTGGTGAGCTCAGGTAATATTACTAAAGATGAGATTATTTTTTCTGCTGCAATGACAATGCAATCAGCGGGACCAGTACTTGGTACAATCAAGCAACTGCTAGCGGTAAGTCTACAACAACCAAGCATGCCAACACCTGCTATACAAGTACCAGCTCAACCAATGGTAAATGTTCAAGATGTATTCAAAAGCCAAGGAGTAGAGGTTTCTGCTGCTTTTTCGGGTGTGCAATACCAAAAAGGTAGCATCATGTTACCTATGTACCTAGGGACTCCAACAGGCTCAGCGATCAGCGATTTAAACGATACATATTGGCAAGGTATGTGTGACAACGCAGTCGTAGTATCAGGGTATAAAGCACAGGCAGGTGATGCTTTCCCAGCCGAGCCAATTAGCGTGAATGATGGCACATGTGCCGCATTAAGTGGTGGCAAACTGCGTGATTTAGGTCTAGATAGCACGCGTCATTTAACCAAATATAATACCATTCCAAAAATGCAAAGCATGGCCAATGTGCCAGTGCAAGTAACTAAGCCTATTTTACCTATAATTAATGGTGTACGTGCACAACTACAGCTACCTGCTATCGAAATGCCTGAAAATGGTTGGCCTGTTGTTATTATGCAACATGGTATCACTACGCAAAAAGAAAGCATGCTGGCGTTAACTGCTCAGCTTTCAATTCAGGGGTTTGCAACGGTCGCTATTGACCACCCTCGACATGGTGAGCGTGGTATTGATGTTGATGGCGATGGAAAAGATGACTTTAATGCGACAACAGACTCAGTACTGAGTTACATGAACTTAAGCTCATTGCTCGTTGCACGTGATAGCTTACGTCAATCAGCTGCCGATTTATTAGGTTTGCGTCTGGGCTTGAACTTTATCAACGATGCGACTATCAATAGTAAAGATGTTACCTACATCGGGCATTCACTAGGGTCTATTGTTGCGCCGGCATTTATTGCTCAAGCTAACAGCCCAATGGCTGAATCGATTGACCCACTGTTCAAGGTTAATACTGTTGCATTAGCAAGCGGCGGCGGTGGCGTTGCTAGTTTCTTACTAGAATCGGGCGCATTTGGCCCATTTGTACAAGGTTCTGTTCTTTTATCTTCAGGCACTACGGAGTCTGCTGAATTTGGCGCATTTACACAAGGTCCAGCTATCTCTAACTGTGGAGTAGCAGATTATAGTAGAGCCTTTACTTCATGTGCTTTTAAAGAATATGTTACTGCGCTTACCGTCGCAGGAGAAACAAGTAAGCTTGCAAATATTCAAGGTGTGATGACTAAATTTGCTTTTGCAGCACAAACAACGCTCGATAGTGGTGATCCGACTAATTATGCTGCAGCTGTAAAAACACTCGAAACACCGATTTATATGAATGTTGTTGTGGGTGATGGTGTTAATAATAAAGCGGATCAAGTTATTCCGCCTACCACAACGATTAACCCAATTGCAGGCAGCCTTCCGCTAGCAAACTTTATGGGCTTAGAAACGGTAAGTACATCGCAAGCGCTAAGTGCAACGCCTTCTAGCTATTTAGTTAAGTTTACCAAAGGGCACCACGGTTCAATTCTTACACCTGCACCAAATGAAGAAGCCGGTGCTGATGCTCAAGGAAGTGCAGCGGCTAATGCCGAGATGCAGCTACAAGTTGCAACCTACCTCGCCGCTCGCGGTCGTATGTTGGTCGTAACAAACAGCGATGTTGTGACTGATTAATAACCAGCAAAAAAATTAACCTTTCAAAGCCACTGCAAAGTGGCTTTTTTTTGTCTTAAAGCATGCTAAATTAGCTGAAATTTATTAATGGAGAAACCAGTTGGAATTTTTATACGAATACGGTTTGTTTTTTGCTAAAACAGTTACTTTTGTTATTGCTATCGCGATTATTTTAATGTTGATAGTAGGTGCTGCTGTTAAGCCGAAAGCTAAAAAAGGTGAGATACAAATAGATGATATATCAGAGCAATTAGTCGAACTCAAAGAAAGTTTTTTACAAAATACGCTTGGTAAAAAAGAACTTAAGGCACACCACAAGCAGCTAAAATCACAAAGTAAATTAGCCGATAAAGAAGAGCCTAAACCTCGTTTATATGTTATTGATTTTGTAGGAAGTATGGATGCTCACGAAGTGGAAAGCTTAAGAGAAGAAATCACTGCAATTATCTCTATTGCTGAGCCTAGTAAAGACAAAGTCCTTATTCGTTTAGAAAGTGGTGGTGGCGTAGTGCATGGCTATGGCCTTGCTGCTTCTCAATTACAACGTATTAAGAATGCGGGCATTCCTTTGAGTGTTTCAATTGATAAAGTGGCTGCTAGTGGTGGTTACATGATGGCATGTGTTGCAGATGAAATACTCGCAGCTCCGTTTGCCATTGTTGGCTCAATCGGTGTTATTGCACAAATTCCTAACTTTAATAAAATATTAAAGAAAAATGACGTGGAATTTGAACAAATAACCGCAGGTGAATTTAAACGCACATTGACATTGTTTGGTGAGAATACGGATAAAGCCCGTGAAAAATTTCGTGAAGAAATTGAGCAAACACATGACTTATTTAAAACATTTGTGAGTACGCAACGTCCTAGCTTAGACATGAGCTTAGTCGCCACTGGTGAGCATTGGTTTGCAACTCAGGCCATTGAAAAAGGCTTGGTCGACGTAATAAAAACAAGCGACGATGCCTTATTAGATCAGCAACATGAACGTCAAATATATAAAATTAAATACAAAGTTAAAAAAGGACTGAGCGATAAGCTAGCGCTTGGCTTGAGTAGTGGCGTAAACAAAGTCGGGATAAACTTACTTTCTAAATTTAAGTCCCTAAATCCTTAGATTAGAATTTTTAACCTGAGAACAAGCTAATTATTTTTACTCGAAAAAAACCTTGATGGATTGCATCAAGGTTTTTTATAGCTGTATAAATGTAGCTTATGAGTCAATAGATTTATGATAATCTTCTAAGTCTTTAGCTGCGTTAGGGTCATTGAATACGCTTTCATCAAGTTCTCCTTCAGATTTAGCCACAACACAAGTCACCATACAATCGCCCGTTACATTTACCGCAGTACGGGTCATATCAAGCAATCTATCTACACCAATTATAATAGCGATACCTTCAACCGGTAAACCAACTTGGTTAAGCACCATTGCTAGCATAATTAAACCAACACCAGGCACACCTGCAGTGCCTACAGAAGCAAGCGTAGCGGTTAGAATAACCATTAAATAATCAGAAATAGTTAAATCAACACTAAATACCTGCGCAATAAATACGGTTGCAACACCTTGCATAATAGCGGTGCCGTCCATGTTAATGGTAGCACCTAAAGGAATAGTGAAAGAGGCGACAGAATTGCTAGCGCCTAGCTTTTTAGTGGCGGTTTCAAGTGTAATAGGCATGGTTGCACTAGAGCTTGATGTACTAAACGCAAATAAGCACGTATGTTTCATTTTTGCCAAGAAAATAGCAGGGCTTAGTCCTGTGAGAAGTTTTAGTAAAAGCGTGTAATTTACAAATGCATGTAACAGTAGGGCTAAAACAACAACAAAAAAGTATTTTGCTAAGCTTACAATTAGATCCAATTCTATAGTAGTAAAAAGCTTAGCCATTAAGAAAAATACACCGTAAGGTGCAATGTTCATTAATAATGTGACTAATTTTAAGATTACAGTGTTTAAATCTTCAAATACGGCCGTTACTCGTTTACCAGCTTGGCCGCTTAACGCCATAGCAATACCAAATAATAAAGCAAACACAATTACCTGTAACATATTACCTTTAGCCATTGCTTCAAATGGATTCGTTGGGAACATGTCAATGATAACTCTTGCAAGTGTAGGAGCTTCTTTTGCATCATAACTTGCTTGAGAGGGAAGGCTGATCCCTTCACCTGGATTAAATAACAATGCCAGTGATATAGCAACGGTTATAGCAATTGCAGTGGTTAATAAATAAAGGCTAATTGATTTACCGCCTAAACGACCTAACTTTTTTGGATCGCTAAGGCTACAGGTGCCACACACTAGTGAAACAAAGACCAAGGGAACAACCAACATTTTTAAGCTGGCAATGAATATTTGTCCACCTACGTGAAAAATACCATCTACAAAAAAGGCTTTAATTGGCAAAGAGAATAATCCAAGTGGGATTAGATAATCGTCTTCACCAGCTAAAATAGCCTGAAATATAAAGCCTACTATAACCCCGAGGCCCATGCCTATCATGATGCGGGTGGTTAAACTCATTGAACGGATTTTTGACATATACCCTAATCTACTTTAAATAAATTTTGCCATAGACTACCAGTCTATAAATATTTATACAGAAAAAATTAGTATTTATTGAAAATTATTTTATATAAAAAAGTAATAAAAAACGGAGATTTTAAACTAACTTATAGGTTAATATTAGGTAAATGACGTTTAGCAAATATTAACTACACTAGGGAGAGGTAAATGCCTTTAACGCGACTGCTCAGTATTACATTACTTAGCTTTTTTCTTATGGCTTGTGGCGGCGGCGGAACACTTGAAAAAAGTGGCACGGTTGGTGGTGGCACCGACGGCACAGATACGAGCAGCTCACTTGCTTTACAGCTGACTATTTTAGATCAAACAGGGGCTGCATTTTCTGATTCGAACCCTGTGAGTAAAGATAACAAAGGCGTTGTGACAGCAACACTCACAAATAACGCTGTAGCACTTACTGACAAACTCATTACGTTCACCACAAAATTCACAGGGAAAATAACCCCAGAACTTGGCACGGCGCTTACCAATAATCAAGGTGAAGCAACTGTGAGCTTAAGCAGCGGTAATTTTAAAGGTGCGGGCGAAGTGGTCGCAACGTATGTAACTGATGATCAAACCATTACAAAAACGCTGGGCTTTATATCCAGTGGTGATGATGCGTCAAGTGAAGCGGCCGTAGTTGCAGTAGATATTAAGCTACTACAAGGATGTAATGACGGCTGGGACAGCGATAGAAACACAGTGTCGCTTGAACAAAGCTATGTTGCTTCTGGCTGTAAATCGGTTAATCAATTTTCGTCAGATGAACTGATTGATGTGTTAGTTAAAGTAACCGATACGAGCTCGGGTGATGGCTTTGTTGGTGTGATCAGTGATATTGCGACTGATTTAGGAAGTTTGTTACCTGTCTCTGGTAAAGCACTAACAGACAACTTTGGCTTTGCAATTTTAAAATTACAGCCTGGTGCGAACAGTGGCGCCGGTGAAATTACAGCAACATCAAAATCAACATCGAGTCAAAAAGCATTTGAAATTTCGACTGCTGAGCTGCAAGTTAATATCAGTAATGGTTTATTTAACAAATTAGATGCCAATGGTAACCCTATAGCGAATGAATACCAGCCATTAGCCGCTGGTGCGACAACCGTTATTAGCGTTGAAATATTAGATAGCAATGGACAGCGCGTAGTATCGACACTAGATGTGCAATTTAGTTCTAGTTGTACTCAAGCGGGTTTGTCAATTTTGGATGCAAACGCAAAAAGCATCAGTGGGATTGCAACGGCCACTTATCGTACCAATGGTTGTAGCGCCTCACTCGGCGACACCGTGACTGCAACCGTGCTTACCGGTGGCACACCTGTCGTTAAATCGATTAACATTCCGGTATCAATTGCTGAGGTTGAGTCCATTGAATTTATGAGTGCAACACAAAATGTAATTGCACTTAAAGGGACTGGCGGACAATCGCGCTCTGAAACATCTGAAATCACGTTTAAATTAAAAGACAGAATCGGAAAACCGGTTGTCAGTAATAGAATGGATTTTCGTTTAAGTTCAACAAATGGTGGTATAAGCCTATCGCATAATAGTGTATTTACTGATGCACAAGGTTTGGCCCGCGTGCAAGTAAACTCAGGATTTGTCCCTATGGCAGTGCGAGTACAGGCTTGTTATATCCCTCAGAGTCAAATTCCAGCAAATCAAAATAATGATGTGACTTGTTGGCAAGACGTTTACTTAGAGTGTAAAAAAGATGCGTCACAAAGAAATAATAGTGTTTCGTGTCCTATTGGGGAGCTTTCTTTAGTTTCACTTGATGAACAAGTTGTAACTGTCTCTGATTTAGTCTCAATTAGTTCAGGTCTTCCTGATGGGAATAGTTTTACCGCAGGTGCAACGAGTATTAATATTGAAGCACTTGATTATATTGGTGACACTAATGAAATCTCAATTTTTCTAGCCGATCACTTTAACAATCCAGTACCCGACGGTACCACTGTTTATCTAACCACTGAAGGCGGTGCAGTTGGCACACTGGATGGAACTACTTTTAATCCACAACTGGAATGTAATACAGTGGATGGTGCATGCACGGCACAATGGCGCAACCAAAATCCGAAACCATTTACAGAGGCTAAATGGGGAAATCAAATCAGTTCTATAAATCCTAAAACAAATACTATTAATTGTGATCTGTATTTCAATGCAGCTGCGCCTTGTATGAATGGGATCACTAACGCAGCAGACGATGTTAACAATGGAGTTCCTTTAGGTGGGCGTGTAACCGTTGTTGCGACAGCGAAAGGGCAAGAATCATTTATTGATATTAATGGTAATGGCCGTTTCGATACCAATGAGTATTATAGTGGTTACGATTTACCTGAAGCGTTTGTCGATCATAATGAAAATGGGATATACGACGGATTAGCGGGTATTTATGACCCGGTCACAGCAACTGTAAAAAAAGCAGCCGAGTTTTGTAAAGAGGGTGATACAAATGATCCATGTAGCCCTAAAAAGACGAATGGCGGTCATTTTGAAGAGAGCTTTGATATTGATTCAAATGGTATGCATACTTTAGCTGATGGTAAGTACAATGGCCTATTATGTACAGAAGCGGCAACTAATCCACCTGCTAATGCAACCTTTGCAAGCCTATGTACAAAAGATTTACTCGATGTGCGTGAATCATTTCAAATTATATTATCGGGCAGTACTGTTTATAGTCGTTTTGTAGTTGCTAAAGAAGAGCTTACCAAAAAATTTCCACTTGAATCAGCAAACATAGCAAGCTGTAGCAACATCACAGGGGATAGAAATGGTAATAGTGTCGATATTTTGAGATTAGAACCTTCAGATTTAAGTACTCATTGTGACGTAGATTTGATTGATTTAAGCCCAAATATTGCACCTGACACGTTTGATAGCCTTACGTTCAGAATTTACTACTCTGATAGATACAATAATCCTATTCCCTCAGGAACTACGGTATCAATATCGACAAAAAATGGTAAATACGATGGTCGTGGCAGTTTTACGATGCTTGAAAGCGGTTGGACTAAAGCACACTCAGAGCCGCTTACTATTAGTCGAGAAACAGATCCAAATGATGCAACTACGGGCTTATTTACAGTTTCATTTGAAACGCCTAAAGGGGTGCAAACATCATCGACACTGACTATTAGAGACGATGGTTAAAGGTTTATAATTGCTTTATTTGTAAAAATGCCAACCGAAAGGTTGGCATTTTTGTTTGTGTTCTATATATTCCACAGCAATTATCATAAAAACACCTGTTTGTTTAAATTAACAACAGAAATTGTTTGTTTATTCAGTAAATACTGAAAAGTTTGTATTAAAAGCTTGTAACAACTAGTGTTTGTAGATATACCTATAAATATTCGCGCCGCTTATAGCGGTAAACACATTTTTAATATTTGGTTAGAAATAGGCAACTATGGGCAAATCGCTAGTAATTGTAGAGTCACCTGCTAAGGCTAAAACAATTAATAAATATTTAGGTAACGATTTCATCGTAAAGTCTAGTATTGGACACGTACGAGATTTACCTACTTCAGGTTCGAGCAAAAATAAAGTGCCGGCAACTAAAACGCCTGCAGAAGTTCGTAAAATGGAACCAGAAGAAAAAGCAGCGTATAAAAAGCAACGAGATTATACTAATTTAGTCGCGAGAATGGGGATTGACCCTGATCAAGGCTGGGAGCCGCATTACGAAATACTGCCTGGTAAAGAAAAAGTTGTTCAAGAATTACAAAAGCTGGCAGAAAATGCAGACCAAATATACCTCGCAACGGATTTGGATAGAGAAGGGGAAGCAATTGCTTGGCACCTTCAAGAAATCATTGGCGGAGAGCCTGCAAAGTATAAGCGTGTAGTTTTCAACGAAATTACAAAAAATGCGATTCAGCAAGCATTTGAGACACCTGGCGAGCTAAATACCGATATGGTTTATGCGCAACAAACGCGTCGTTTTTTAGATCGTGTGGTTGGCTTTATGGTGTCACCGTTACTGTGGGCAAAGGTTGCTCGTGGACTTTCAGCAGGTCGAGTTCAGTCAGTTGCAGTGCGTTTATTGGTTGAGCGCGAACGTGAAATTAAAGCGTTTATTCCAGAAGAATTCTGGGATATTCATGCTGATGTTAAAAATAGTGAGTCTGAGTTACGTTTAGAAGTAACTAAACAAGCTGACAAGCCATTTAAGCCAGTAAATGAAGCTCAGGCTAGCGCAGCGGTTAAAAGCCTTGAGAATGCCGAATACAAAGTTGTTAATATTGAAGAAAAACCAAGTAAGAGCCGCCCAAGTGCGCCTCTGATCACTTCAACAATGCAACAAGCGGCGAGCACACGCTTAGGTTATGGTGTTAAGAAAACCATGATGCTAGCACAGCGCTTGTACGAAGGCGGTTATATTACGTATATGCGTACCGATTCAACTAATCTATCAAAAGATGCAGTTGCAATGTGCCGTGAATATGTAACAGAACAATTTGGTGAAAAATACTTACCAAAAGATCCAATTAATTACAGCTCAAAAGGCAACGCACAAGAGGCGCATGAAGCTATTCGCCCATCGAGTGTAGCCGTACTTTCTGGCCATATTGAAGGCGTAGATGCCGATGCTAAAAAGCTTTATGAGCTTATTTGGCGTCAATTTGTTGCATGTCAAATGGTACCAGCAGAGTACGATTTAACTACTTTGACCGTTGCAGCAAACGATTTTCAGCTTAAAGCAAAGGGTCGTGTATTACGCTTTGATGGTTGGACTAAAGTTCAACCTGCAATTCGTAAAAAGAACGAAGAAGATCAGTCATTACCACCCGTTACACTAGGCGAAACCCTGACCCTTGTTGAACTTGATCCTAAACAGCATTTTACAAAACCACCTGCGCGTTTTAGTGAAGCGAGTTTAGTAAAAGAGCTTGAAAAACGTGGTATTGGTCGTCCTTCTACGTATGCATCTATTATTTCAACGATTCAAGACCGTGGTTATGTGCGCGTCGAAAATCGTCGTTTCTTCGCTGAGAAAATGGGTGAAATTGTTACCGATCGTCTAGTTGAAAACTTCACAGATTTAATGAATTTTGACTTTACCGCTAAAATGGAAGGTCGACTAGATGATATCGCAGAAGGCGAGCGCGTTTGGACCGAAGTACTTGATAAATTTTATGCTGATTTCTCAACGCAATTAACAGTCGCAAAAGATGAACCAGAGCAAGGCGGTATGCGCCTCAATGAAATGGTTGAAACGGATATTGAATGCCCAACATGTAGCCGCAAAATGGGTATACGTACGGCATCAACAGGCGTGTTTTTAGGTTGTACGGGTTATAGTCTACCGCCTAAAGAGCGTTGTACTACAACAATGAACTTAGTGTCAGGTGATGAAGCCGTAGCAGCTGATGTTGAAGATGTTGAAACCGAAACATTAATGCAGATGAAGCGTTGTCCAATTTGCGAGACAGCAATGGACTCGTACTTAATCGATGAAACACGTAAATTACATGTTTGTGGTAATAACCCAGCTTGTAAAGGTCACGTTGTTGAAGAAGGCACCTTTAAAATTAAAGGCTATGACGGTCCAATTATCGAATGCGATAAATGTGGTGCTGACATGGAGCTAAAATCTGGTCGTTTTGGTAAGTACTTTGGTTGTAATAATGAAGAGTGTAAAAATACGCGTAAACTACTGAAAAGTGGTGAAGCAGCGCCGCCAAAAGAAGACCCTGTACATATAAAAGAGCTTGAGTGTGAAAAGTCTGAAGCGTATTTTGTATTACGTGATGGCGCAGCAGGTATATTTTTAGCGGCCAACACTTTTCCTAAGTCACGTGAAACGCGTGCACCAAAGGTTGAGGAATTAAAGCGCTTTAGAGACCGTATTTCAGCTAAGTTTTATTACTTAGCTGATGCACCAGCACAGGATCCTGATGGCAACTTAGCAGTTGTTCGTTATAGCCGTAAAAATAAGTCTCAATACGTAATGACTGAAGTTGACGGTAAAGCAACTGGCTGGACTGCACATTATGAAGCGGGTAAATGGGTAGAAGAAGCAAAGAAAAAAGCAGCACCAAAAAAGAAGCCGGCTGCTAAAAAAGCCCCTGCTAAAGCAAAGGCTAAAGCGAAAGCTAAAAAAGAAGATGAATAAGCACGTTATCGCTTATTCATAACTTTTTATAGGTTTTAAAAGGCTATAAAAAAACCGGAACGCACAGCTTGTGTCGATTCCGGTTTTTTTATCTATTTATATGTACTTCGCAATGGCTTTGTTAGCCGTACATATAATACCAACCTGCATAAATATTTGAACAATTTATCGAATTAAATCACTCTATAACGTTGTTAAAAATTTTTTATTTAGAACAACTAGATACAAAAGTTTTTGCCTCGTTCTAGCGCGATTTTCTTATCGTTAAATAGACCACGTATATAAGCAGATTGGTATGAATATTATTAAATTTTTACAGACGATACTTTTTTGTAGCCTTCAGATTCAAGTTCATCATTTACACATTTTAATACGTAGGCGTTAAGTTCTGTATTGCTTACGTCGTCATCTTTAGCCCAGTTAACGCACATTTCTGTGTATTCTTTTATCATTTCGGCTGAAGCTGTTGGGGTGTCGTCTGCCACTGCGTAAGTTGCAGATACTGCAAATAAAGGCGCTACGATTAATGCTAGTAATGCTTTGTTCATTCGTTTATTCCTAAAAAATGGTATGACGATCGCAATACGCTTTCTCTCGTTAAGCGTAAGACAATAGTGCCCAATCCAGAACAGTTCTGTTGGTAAGTTGATTTTTAATCGAATTTGAAATAAAAGAAAACGAAATATTTTTATCGTGAGGATGAGTGATTTATACATAACCTGAACTCTGGTTAAGATATTTACTAATATATTGAATCATAATAATATTTAAATTTATTTTTCTCTAGCCAGAGATTTTCAGTGAAAACAAGGCGAACTTACGCGTCAATAGCTGGCCTATTGCAAGTAAATTCAACGTAGTTAGCGCTGAAAATAGCTGCTCGAGATAGATTTATTATCCAGAGTTCAGGTTACATAACTATATGTACATCTATTTGTGTTGAATTGCTATATAGGCTAAGGTCGCTTTTTTTTATAAAAAGATGAACCAATGTCACTACACACACCAGATACAAAGCCGCGTCATACAAATAAAGTAGAGCACGCATTAGAGTCCTTTATTTTTAAAGGGCGTTGGTTACTCGCGCCGTTTTTTGTCGGTTTATTATTTGCTGTTGTACTACTTTTGATAAAGTTTTTTAAACAGCTTTATTTAATGGGTCTAGCAACGTTTACATCTACTAACCAAGAGCTTCTCGTTGGTATTTTAACGCTAGTGGATACCGCGTTATTAGCTGGGTTACTTTTAATCATTATTTTTAGTGGTTACGAAAACTTTGTCTCTAAGCTCAATATAGACAATCATGAAGACAGACCTTCGTGGATGGGAAAGGTGGGCTTTTCAGGTTTAAAAATGAAATTGATCAGTGCCATTGTTGCTATTTCAGCTGTTGAACTGTTAAAAGTATTTATTAACTCAGGCGCGCATCCAAACGATGAATTACTATGGAAGGTGATTATTCATGTTACGTTTGTGATGTCGGGTGTTTTATTTGCATTAACAGATTATTTAAACAGTAAAACGCAAAGTCATTAGTACTAATACAAAAAAGCCCAAGTTTATGCTCTGGGCTTTTTTACGGTTAACTAATTAGCACTTAGCGTAATAACAAGCGTAAGGCTCAAGAGTTAGTTGATTATTGCTAAGCTTAGCATTATGGTGGCTAAGCTCTGTGTATTGTGTAACAACTGATACAGGCATATTGATGCTTGCTTGCTGTGAACTTAAGTTAAATACACACAACATTTTTTGTGAGCCCAGTGTTCTATAAAAGGCAAGTGCAGGCTCAGGTGTTTCAATAAACTCAATATCACCTTCAAGTAAAACGGCTTGGCTTTTGCGCCAAGTCATAAACTCACGATATGCATTTAAAATTGAGTTACTGTCATTTATTTGTATTGCGACTGACTGTTGCTTATGTGCATCATCGACCGGAAGCCAAGGCTTTGCCTCACTAAAACCAGCGTGGTGCGATCCAGTGTGTTCCCAAGGCATTGGCGTTCTGCATCCGTCGCGTCCCTTAAAGTTAGGCCAAAACGTTATGCCGTAAGGGTCTTGTAAGTCTTCAAAGGCAACACTTGCTTCACCTAACCCTAATTCTTCCCCTTGATACATACAGACACTTCCGCGAAGAGAAGCAAGTAGGGCTGTTAACATTTTACATTGCTGAGGGTTAATTTCGCCATTTTCACTCCAGCGGCTTGCTACGCGCTCTACGTCATGATTACTAAATGCCCAGCATGGCCACCCCTCAAGCATACGCTGTTCAAGTGTTTGAACTGTAGTTCTAATATATTCACTTGAATAATCGTTTGTTAAGAGCTCAAAGCTATAACCCATGTGCAGCTTATCGCCGCCTTGGGTATATTCTGCCATCGTTGCTAATGAATCTTCTGACGATATTTCACCAAGCGATACAGTACCTGGGTATTTATTAAGTAATGCACGAATATCTTGCATAAACGCAATGTTTTCTGGCTGCGTATTATTATAGTAATGGTACTGAAACGCATACGGGTTATCTTCACTAAAACCACGGCCTTGGCGTTTTTCTTTTGGTTTTGCTGGATTATCGCGAAGTAATGCGTCGTGGTAGCAAAAATTAATGGCATCGAGTCTAAATCCATCAACGCCTTTTTTAAGCCAAAACTCCACGTTATCTAGTACAGCTTGCCTTACATCAGGGTTGTGAAAGTTTAGATCGGGTTGTTCAGTTAAAAAGTTATGCAAATAGTATTGCCCACGACGAGGCTCCCACTGCCAAGCACCCCCACCAAAAATAGAAAGCCAGTTATTAGGTGCTGTTCCATCTTCTTTGGCATCTGCCCATACATACCAATTGGCTTTGTCATTGGTTAAATTATCGCGGCTGTCTAAAAACCATTGGTGTTGATCCGACGTGTGGCTTAATACCTGATCTATAATTATTTTAATATCACGCTCATGAGCTTGGCTTATTAGTTGATCAAAATCGTTTAAATCACCAAAAAGCGGGTCAATGTCGCGATAATCACTAATATCGTAGCCAAAGTCTTTCATTGGCGACTTAAAAAATGGTGAAATCCAAATAGCATCAACACCAAGGCTTTTAATATAATCAATACGATTAATTATTCCTTTTAAATCACCAATGCCATCGTTGTTGCTATCTTGGAAGCTACGCGGATAAACCTGGTAAATAACCGCACCTTTATACCACTGCTTTTGGGTCATGCTTTACTCCGTTATTCTATACAGTATTTAAACTATTCTTCTGTGATTAGGCTTAATCACGTTATTTGCAAAAAGCATACGTGAAGCCTGTGACCCTGTAAAAAGCTTGCATACGTATGCACATAAATAGGCGGCTCTAAAACACTTTATTTAAGTGCTAAACAGCATATGGGATCACCTTAATTAGCGGTAATATTACTTACCAATTATGGATTAGCTTATATTTATGTGGTTTTAGATGCTTTAAGTTAAAGAAATATAAGAAGTTATTGTAATTTAATGCTTTATCATTAATGGTCTTACCAATTTATCTTTTGATGATGGTACGATATTTTAATGAATAAAAAATAAATCGGCTTTATTTCAAACTATTTACATGCCATTAAATTAATCATTTTGATACAAATAAGTTGGGCAGGCTAGCGTTGTTTAAAGAACAGGCCTAAATAGATTTATTATATTAAAAACAGTTTGTTATGACTTTTTATTGTGAATTTTATGTTAATATACAAGCGGGCGCCAATGCTGAATACGTATGCATAAAGTTGTTAATAAAATAAACCAAGCGTTAATATCCGTCCTGACAACAAAATTAGCTCGCCTTGTTTGACTATCACTCAAGCACTATATGCGGGTATCACACTATGGGTAACGGGAAAACATCATGTCTATGTTCAAACCAAGTATATTAACTTTAGCGTTAACAGCGGCAGGCATATCTAGCTTTGCAACCGTAGCGGCGCAAGAAAATACAATAAAAAAAGATGACGTAGAGGTTATCGAAGTTAAAGGCTTTCGTGGCAGCTTAATTGAATCTATAAACACAAAGCGCTTTTCAACACAGGTTGTAGAGTCTATTTCGGCAGAAGATATTGGTAAATTACCAGATTCATCTATTGCTGAGTCTATTGCGCGTTTACCTGGTTTAACAGCCCAACGTTTAGATGGCCGAGCGAGTCGTGTGAGTGTTCGTGGTTTCAGTGAAGATGAAAGTGCGACCACTTTTAATGGCCGTGAGCAAGTGTCTATTGGTGACAATCGAGGCGTAGAGTTTGACCTTTACCCATCTGAAATTATGAGCGGTGTCACTGTTTATAAAACACCTAATGCCAGTATTGAAGCCGAAGGCATCGCTGGTGTTATCGATATGCAAACGGTTAAGCCTTTAAGCAAAGGCGAACGTGTTGTTATGTTTAATGGTCAGCTTGAAAAAACAAGCTTTGATAAGTTAAACCCAGATGGCGATAACCAAGGTTTCCGTGGCACTTTTTCGTATATTGACCAATTTGCAGACGACACGATCGGTGTGGCATTCGCGTATAACAAAATGAGTTCACCAAACCAAGAAAAGCGTTGGAACTCGTGGGGTTACCCAGAATTTACAAATAATGGTAAAGATTATTCAATTTTAGGTGGGGCTAAACCTTATGTGCGTTCATCTACATTAGATCGTGACTCAGCAATGTTTGTTATAGAAGCATCTCCGAATGATCGTTTGAATATGACATTTGATGCATTATATGTTGATTTTTCTGATGAAAGAATTTTACGCGGTATTGAAATTCCATTCGCATGGGGTCAAGGCAGTATAGATCCAAACAGTGTTACTGTAGACGAAGAATCTGGTTTTATTACGAGTGCTAAGACGCAAGGGCAACGTGTTGTTGTTCGAAATGATTATGAAGAACGAAATGCTGAACTAAAGCAATTCGGTTTTAATACAAAATACGATATTAATGATGCATGGTCTGTAGAGTTTGATGCAAGTGTATCTGAAGTAGAACGTCAGCTTTGGAGTATAGAGAGCTACTCAGGAACTGGTCGCGGAGACAGTAATGGTGTTGCTGATAACTTAGGTTATACCTTTAATGGTGGTAATACTGGTGCGCAATTTACCCATGAACTTGATTACAGTGACTATAACTTAATTCAATTAGGTGGGCCGTTATCTTGGGGCGCAAGCTCTGCGTTAAATGATAGATACGGTCTAAATGATACGCCTTACCAAAATACAGCACAAGATGGCTTCATCAACGCACCAGAAATTAATGATGAGCTTCAAACATTAAAGTTAGCTGCCAGCAAAGTGCTTGAAAATGACTACATAAGCGCTATTAAATTTGGTATTTCGTACCGTGACCGTGAAAAAACTAAAAAGTCAGAAGGTTATTTTATGACTTTGAAAGATTTTTCACTTGGTAATCCTGGAATGGTCTCAGTACCAGAAAAATACCGTTTAGGCACTGCAAGTTTAGACTTTATTGGTATGGGTAATATGATTGCTTATGACACTAATGGTCTGGTTAATGACGGTTACTACAATCTCCTACAAGAGAGCTTAACAGATCAAAAACATAAAACGCAGTCTTGGACAGTACAAGAACAAGTTACAGCTTTATTTTTACAAGCAGATATTAATACTGAACTAGGGTCGGTTCCAGTTTCGGGTAACATTGGCGTGCGTTATGTTAAAACGGAACAATCATCACAAGGCTTTGCTGCGACGACCGAAAACGGTTTAGTTGTGGTATCGCCAACAGACATTAGCCATGATTACTCGCATGTTTTACCAAGCTTAAACTTATCATTTGCGATAGATGAAGAACAAACTGTTCGTTTTGGTGCCGCTAAAACTATTTCTCGTGCTCGTTTAGATGAAATGAATGCCTCTGTTAACGCAACATATAGCCCAACTAAAGATTCTAATGGTAATAACTGGAGTGTCTCTGGTGGTAATCCGCAGCTTGAACCTAAAGAAGCCACTGGTTTTGATTTAAGCTATGAAAACTACTTCCATGAGGAAGGTTACTTTGCAGCAGCGTATTTCTATAAAGATATTTCTACTTGGATTTTTGACGGTAACTACGCAATAGATATGACCGGTGTCGCTAATCCATCAACAGGTGAAATACCAGCAAATAGTCAAGGTTCGGGTTCAGGTAAAGTCAATGGTGGCGGCGGTAATCTTTGGGGTTATGAGCTATCTCTTTCTTTACCATTGAGCATATTTAGTTCATCACTTGAAGGCTTTGGTTTAATTGCTAGCCATACTGGTGTAGAGCAAGATATTGAAGATCAAAATGGGACTGAATATAAACTGCCTGGTTTATCAGAGAAGATCGATAGCCTAACTTTTTATTACGAAAGAAATGGCTTCCAAGCGCGTACAAGTATGCGTAAACGCTCTGACTTTAAAGGTAATGTTAACGGCTTAGGGCTTGCGGCTACGCAAGTTGATATTAAAGGCGAAACAATTTGGGATATTCAAACCGGATATGATTTCGCAGAGTCTGGTATACAGGGCCTTGAAGGGTTATCTGTTACATTCCAAATTCAAAACTTAACGGAAGAACCATTTACTTCTCTTTCGGGAGATAACAATTTACAAGTACGTGATTACCAAGATTACGGTCGCACTTACTTGTTAGGTTTTAGCTACAAGCTATAATAAAAATTGTGTGTAGAAGCCCTTGTAATTTGTTTTACAAGGGCTTTTTTATAGCTAGTTTACCTAACTTTTTAATCATACTTTGATTTAATAAAACGTGGATAATAAGATGAAACCAATAAAACACGTCGTGATTGCAGGCGGTGGCACCGCAGGTTGGATCACTGCAGCACTGCTAAATAAAGTGTTAGGTAAAGTAATTAATATCACATTAATAGAGTCATCATCTATTGGCACCGTGGGAGTGGGCGAAGCAACCATACCGCCTATTATTCAACTTAATAACGCATTAGGCATTAACGAAAAAGAGTTTATCAACGAAACTAACGCAACAATTAAACTCGGTATTGAATTCGAAAACTGGAAAGCACCAACGCACAGATATATGCATGCGTTTGGCTCGATTGGAAAAGACTTCCCGTTCTGTGACTTTTATAATTTTTGGTTGAAAGGGCACATTACAGGTTGTGAAGACGAGTTATGGGATTTTTCACTTAATTACCAAGCTGCTAAACAACATAAATTTGCGCCTTTAAATACAATTCCTAATACCCAACTACCAGGGCTAAGTTACGCTTATCATTTTGACGCCACACTTTACGCTGAATATTTAAAAAAGCTGGCAATATCGCGCGGTGTAAAACACATTGATGCCAAAATTAGCGAAGTAACGCAATGCTTAACAACGGGTAATGTAGAAACACTCATACTCGATGATAATAAGCAAATCAATGGTGATTTATTTATAGATTGCACGGGGTTGCGCGCGTTGCTTATCGAGAAAACACTCAATACTGGATTTGTAGATTGGTCTCATTATTTACCATGCGACAGTGCCATTGCAGTACAAACAAAATCAAACGATGAATTAAAACCTTATACGCAATCAATTGCGCACAGTGCCGGTTGGCAATGGCAAATTCCGCTACAAAGTCGAATAGGCAACGGCTTGGTTTATTGTAGTCGTTATTTATCTGATGAAGACGCAAAGACGTTGTTACTTAATAACTTACCCGCAGATCCAATAACAGAGCCACGATTCATTAAATTCAAAACAGGGCGACGCATAAAACAATGGCATAAAAATGTAGTCGCGGTTGGTCTATCAAGTGGCTTTTTAGAGCCATTGGAATCGACAAGCATTCATTTAATTCAAAGCGCAGTTACGCGGCTGATTAAATTATTTCCGCACCACGGCATTAGCGATGCGTTAGCAAGCGAGTTTAATAAACAAAGCGTGATTGAAATAGAGCATATTCGTGATTTTATTATTTTGCATTACAAACTTACTGAGCGAGAAGACTCCGCGTTTTGGCGTCAATGCATGCAAATGGACATACCGGATTCACTGAATCATAAACTTAATTTATTTAAGCAAACAGGCAAGGTTATGCGCGAAGACGATGAGCTATTTGCCGAAATAGCATGGCAACAAGTGATGATTGGGCAAGGTTTGATGCCTGATGATTACAGCACAATTGTTGACTCGTTAACGAATGAGCAGTTAAGTGATTTGTTTATTAGTTTAAAAACACTAATAAATTCGACAGTTGAAAAACTGCCTACTCATAAAGAATTTTTAGCCAGTATTAAAAGGGCGTCATAATGCGATTTATACAGCAAGTACTCTTACTCTGTTTATGTACTATACCAAGCATATCTTATGCACTGAGCGTTGAGCCTGCTAACTGGTGGGTGGGCATGAAAAAAAACACAATTACGCTGATGTTGCATGAACAAAACATTACAAACACCGAATTTATGCTTTTACCTTATCAAGGGGTTGAGCTAACCAATGCGACGCGCACCGAAAACCCTAATTACGTATTTTTACATGTAACCATTAGCGATACAGCCCAAGCTGGAACATTAAAATTTAACAGCAGTGATAATAATAATTTTAGTTTTTCTTTACTTGAGAGAACAAAAAATAGTGCTGAGCGAGAAGGTTTTAGCAGCAAAGATACAGTGTACTTAATTAACCCTGACCGTTTTGTAAATGGCGATAAACAAAATGACACCGTGAGCGGTATGTTGGAGAAAGTAAATCCAACATTTAAAGGAGGGCGTCATGGCGGTGATATTCAAGGTGTTATTAATGCATTGCCTTATTTAAAAGATTTAGGTATTACACAGTTGTGGTTAACGCCGGTGCTTGAAAATAACATGCCTGATTACTCTTATCACGGTTATGCTATTACTGATTTTTATAACGTAGACCCACGCATGGGTTCTAACTCACTTTATAAATCGCTTTCAATAAAGGCCAAAGACCAGGGGATTGGTCTTGTTATGGATATGGTGCTTAATCACTTTGGTGCTGAGCATAAATGGATGAAGGATAAACCGAGCAAAGATTGGATCAATTTTAATGGTGAATTTAAAAATGGTAAAAATGCGACAAGCCATGCCCGCCAAACAATTCAAGATCCACACGCAAGCGAGTACGATAAACGTCAATTTAACGATGGCTGGTTTGTAGCCAGCATGCCAGATTTAAATCAGCGTCAGCCACTTTTGAGCGAGTATTTAATTCAAAATGCGCTGTGGTGGATCGAATATGCTGATTTAAGCGGGATTCGTGTAGACACTTATTCTTATTCAGATAAAGCATTTTTAACAGCGTGGACAAAGGCCATTATGGATGAATACCCACACTTTAATATTGTTGGTGAAGAATGGACCTCAAACCCCGCTATCGCGTCATATTGGCAGCGCAAAAAGGTGAATCAAGACGGCTATACGTCAAGCTTACCGAGCATTATGGATTTTTCATTACAAGAGGCGTTAATTCAGGCGCTAAATGAAGAAGAAAGCTGGAGTACAGGCTGGGTTAAAGTATACCAATCGTTGGCCAATGACTTTCTTTACCCTGATACAGACAACATTATGGTATTTGCTGATAACCATGATATGAGCCGTGTTTACACTGAACTTGAACAAGATTTAGCCAAAACAAAAATGGCAATGACCATGTTATTGACGACACGGGGTATCCCACAAATCTACTACGGCACTGAAGTTCTACTCGATAACACCCCAAGTAAAGATCACGGAGATATACGCATTGATTTCCCCGGTGGATTTGAACACCAACAGGCAAATGCATTTACAGGTGAGGACTTAACAGCTGATCAACACAGCATGCACACAATGATGTCTGCTTTACTTCATTTTAGAAAAACCAGCCCAGCGCTCACTAACGGTAAATTAACTCACTTTAGCCCAAAAAATGGCGTGTATAGTTATGCACGACTTAGCGATGAGCAAACAGTTTTAGTGTTTTTAAATAAAAATGCTCAAACCATTAACCAAGAACTTGATTATATGAAAGAAGTTTTACCACATAATACAAGAGCTAAAGACATACTAAGCAATGAAACGCATATGCTTAAAAGTAAACTCACACTAAAACCCATGAGCGCAACCGTATTAGTTATTAACAAATAATGAATTAGCTCCTGAATACGTATGCAGCTACTGTATGGCGGCTGTTGTTATCTTTAGTATAAAGCTATCACTGACATAGAAATGACACACATAATGAAAAAAACAATGTATGCACCTGTACTGCTTTGCAGTGCGCTTTTTATAAATGCATGTGCAGATGATGAAGTTACGCAAACGCAGGTTATTGCACAAAAGCAAAATGAATTAACTAAGCCTGTTGTTTATCAAGTTTTTACGCGCTTATTTGGTAATACGCATACTACAAACACGCCTTGGGGAACGATAGAGCAAAATGGCGTAGGTAAGTTTGCCGACTTTAATGATGCCGCTCTCAAAGGTATAAAGGAGCTGGGAACAACGCACGTTTGGTATACCGGCGTATTACATCATGCTCTCGTTGGAGATTACACCGAGTACGGTATAAAGCAAGACGACCCTGATGTTGTAAAGGGACGAGCAGGTTCGCCGTACGCAATAAAAGATTATTATGATGTAAACCCTGATTTAGCCATTAATGTAGCCAGAAGACTCGATGAATTTAGTGCGTTAATTGAGCGCACTCACAGCCACGGTATGAAAGTGGTTATTGATATCGTGCCTAATCATGTGGCACGTAATTATCACTCTGTTGCCAAACCTAAAGGTGTCAAAGACTTTGGTGAGCAAGACGACACCAGCAAAGCGTACGATAAAAACAATAACTTTTACTATGTACCAGGGCAGTCTTTTCAAGTGCCTGCATCGGCGACTTATCAGGTATTAGGTGGTAACAATCATCCATTAGCAGATGGTTTTTTTGACGAAACACCCGCCAAATGGACAGGTAATGGTGCTCGTTCTCCAAAACCAGATATGAACGATTGGTACGAAACAGTTAAAGTTAACTACGGAGTAAAGCCCGATGGGAGTTATGATTTTCCTACATTGCCCAAAGAGTTAGAAAACCAAGATTACCGCGCCCATTTTGCTTTTTGGCAAAATAAAGAGTTACCTAATAGTTGGTATAAATTCAGAGATATCACCCTTTACTGGCTTGATAAAGGCGTTGATGGTTTTAGGTATGACATGGCCGAAATGGTGCCAGTTGAATTTTGGAGTTTTTTAAACTCATCAATAAAAATGCAAAAACCTGATGCATTTTTACTTGCCGAAGTTTACAACCCACAAATGTACCGTGCTTATATCCATCAAGGTAAAATGGACTATTTATACGATAAAGTCGGTTTTTACGATACCTTAAAAGCAATTATGCAAAGCAAGCAACCTGCAAACACTATTTTTGATGCGCAGCAACAGGTTACTGATATTGAACAGCACATGCTGCACTTTTTAGAAAATCACGACGAACAACGTATCGCAAGCCCAGACTTTGCAGGTAAAGCTGTGTGGGGTAAACCAGCCATGGTGGTTTCAAACCTGATTAGCCGTGCACCCACCTTATTATATTTTGGCCAAGATGTAGGGGAAGATGGCTCTGAAAATGCAGGTTTTGGCTCACCAACCCGCACCAGTATTTTTGATTACATTGGCGTACCAGCGCATCAAGCATGGATGAACAATGGCAAATTTGATGGCGCTAACCTTACTATTGAACAGGTCAATCTTCGTCAATATTACAAATCAATTATGGCCCTTAATGATATGCCTGCGGTTGTTGGCGGCGATATGCATCCGCTAAACGTGGTTGGCAGTGAAGCTGTGGTGGGTTTTTCACGTTCGTTAGGTAATCAATCAATTTTTGTTGTTAGTAATTTTAGTGAACAAGCGCAAGCCATAACGGTTACTTTAAAGAAAAATCAAACAAGTAAAGTAGATATAGCGGATGCTTTACACGATTCACTTGAAAATAATAACGGTATTTTAGTATCAAAAAATGCGAATGGCGCTTCATTCACCCTCACTTTAGGTCCACTTAGTAGCGCGGTATTAACGAATAAGGCAAAAAATGAATAATAATTATGACAGCAATAAACCAAACCTAAGTTTTTGGCAAATATGGAATATGTGCTTTGGTTTTTTAGGTATTCAATTTGGTTTTGCTCTGCAAAACGGTAATGTGAGCCGTATTTTTCAAACCCTTGGCGCACAAGTGGATGATATTCCTATTTTGTGGGTAGCAGCGCCACTAACCGGTTTAATCGTTCAACCTATTATTGGTTATTGGAGCGATAAAACGTGGTGTCGTTTTGGTCGTCGTCGTCCATTTTTCTTTATGGGCGCAATATTAACAACCATTGCATTGTTTATTATGCCACATTCGCCAACATTGTGGATTGCCGCTGGTATGTTGTGGATTATGGATGCGTCTATCAATGTCACAATGGAGCCATTTAGAGCGCTTGTAGGCGATAACTTGCCTGAAAAGCAACGTGCGACAGGGTATGGTTTGCAAAGTTTTTTTATTGGTATTGGTGCAGTTTTAGCATCAGCACTGCCATGGATGATGACCAATTGGTTTGATGTGAGTAACACCGCAGCCATTGGTGAAATACCCGATTCAGTTAAGTACTCGTTTTACTGGGGCGGCGTTGTTTTACTAGCCGCCGTGTTGTGGACTGTTGCAAAAACTAAAGAATACACCCCTGAGCAATTAGCTAAATTTGAAAAGCAAACTGCCAAACCGACTAACATCGCATTAGTAGATATTAACTTTAATAAAGGTGCCATTATTTTTGTGGTGCTTGGTTTAGCGACCCTTGCATTAGTAATGGGCTTATCGCTTGAAAAAGAGTTATACCTACTTGCTGGTGGCTTATTAGCTTTTGGTATTGTGCAATGGATAGCAGCGGCACTTAAAAGCGCTGATAAAACCCAAGGGGGCTTTTATCAAGTAGTGCAAGATGTATTTACAATGCCAACGGCGATGAAGCAATTAGCTTGGGTGCAATTTTTTAGTTGGTTTACCTTATTTGCAATGTGGATTTATACCACGTCGGCAGTAACAAGCTTTCATTATGGTAGTAGCGATACAACATCAAAAGCGTTTAACGATGGCGCTGATTGGGTCGGTATTTTATTTGCTGCCTACAATGGCTTCGCTGCTATTGCCGCAATGTGCATTCCATTCTTAGTTAAAAAAATGGGCTTAAAAGGCGCGCATTGTTTTAACTTATTACTAGGCGCATTAGGCCTTGCCAGCTTTATGTTTATAACAGACCCTAAAATGTTACTTATTCCTATGATCGGCGTTGGTTTTGCGTGGGCTTCTATACTCTCACTGCCTTATGCGATGCTAAGTAACTCATTACCGAGTAATAAAATGGGCGTTTATATGGGGATATTTAACTTTTTTATTGTTATTCCACAGCTACTTGCAGCCAGTATTTTAGGGCTTATTTTGCGCCATGTGTTTTCTAATCAGCCTATTTATGCTTTGTTAATTGGTGCTGCGTCTTTTGTATTAGCAGCCATTGCTGTTATGCGCGTTAAAAATTCTAATTAAGAGTAAAAAAATGAAAAACTATAACCTAATTACTATCTCATTATTAGCACTTGGATTAACTGCATGCGGTGCTCAAAATACAAATCAGGCACAAACATCTAAAACAACTGCGCCTGGTGCACCAGGTAACGATCCATTTTGGTCATACGCAGGTAAAACAGGGATTGGTACATCGTACGAGCAATACCGAAATGGTCATTACACAAATGATGCACCAACAGGTGTAGTATCAAAAGTCTGGTTTTCAATTGCTAAAGGCATGATCACCGAAACTATGTTTGGCCTTATTCATCAAGCGCAAATAAAAGATATGCAATTTGTGGTAACAGGAAAAGACTTTACTGTTAGCGAAGCAGACGATCTTGATGTCACGATTGATTATTTATACAAAGACGATCAAGGTCGTCCGTTATCACTTGCTTATAAAATAGTAAGTAAAGATAAACAAGGTCGATTCACTCTTGAAAAACACGTATTTACCGATCCTGATGGGCAAAGTTTATTTGTTCGTAGCGTGTTTAATACCGACCTTAAAAACGTTAAAGCCTATGTTGTGGTAAATCCATATATTAATAATAACGGCCTTGATGATTTTGCAAAAACTACCGAGCAAGGTTTAGTGGCTTGGCAAGATGATAACTACTTAACATTGCAAGCAAGTACTGAGTTTGGCGCAAAAACGGTTGGCTTTACGGGTGTAAGCGATGGTTTGGATGAGCTCAAAAAGTCACAATCATTAAATACCAGCTATAGCAATACTGGTGAGCAGTCAGGTAATGTCAGTCTACTTGCTGAGCTTGGTAGTATTGAAAGTAATACCACGTTTGATTTAGTACTAAGCTTTGCACGTAGCGAGCAACAAAGTGCAGAGCAGGGTGCCCAAACATTAGCAAAAGGCTATCAAAGTGTACTTGATAGCTACAATGGTAAAGGTGCGGCATTTGGTTGGCAAGATTACCTACAAAACCTAACTCCGATCAATAAAATGACGGAGCAAACGGCTGATAACGGCAAGCTACTTTATACCAGTGCAATGGTATTAAAAGCACAAGAAGACAAAACGCACGCAGGCGCACTTATTGCTTCGTTGTCTAACCCGTGGGGCGAAACCGTATCGGCTAAAACAGGCTCAACAGGTTATAAAGCGGTGTGGGTACGAGATTTCTACCAAGTGGCCATGGCATTTATGGCACTGGGTGATACAGCCACGGCAAAAACAGCATTTGAATACCTTGAAAAAGTACAAGTTAGTAGTAAAACGCCAGGTAACAATGGCGATACAGGCTGGTTTTTACAAAAAACACATGTCGATGGCGAACTTGAATGGGTGGGTGTACAGCTTGATCAAACTGCGATGCCAATTATGCTCGCGTGGAAATTACACCAAGCAAATGTACTTAGTGATGCAGAGCTTAAAGACTGGTACGCACGTATGTTAAAACCTGCTGCGGACTTTTTAGTCGAGGGTGGACGCGCGAAAATTTTATGGAATGATACACAAATCACACCACCGGCAACCCAACAAGAGCGCTGGGAAGAGCAAAGTGGCTATTCGCCATCAACTACCGCTGCGGTTGTTGCTGGTTTAATTAGCGCCGCAGATATCGCGAATATGGCAGGTGATATAAAAAATGCAGAACGTTATTTAGCAACGGCAAAAAGCTATAACGCTGACATCGAAAAAGTGATGTTTACCACCCAAGGTAATTTAAAATCAAAAGCCACCGATGGCGAATATTTCATCCGTATTGGTCAAGATGAAAATGCTAACTCGAATACCACAATTAACGCAAATAACGGCCGAGAAGGTTTTAATAAAAAACAGATTTTGGACGGTGGCTTTTTAGAGTTAGTACGCTATGGAGTACGTGATGCACTTGCACCAAGCATTGTAAAAACGCTACCAGAATATGATGACGAAACACTCGCTAACAATCTGCAAGTAAAATACAGCTTTAACTTTAGCGATGGTAGCGGCTCATTTGCAGGTTATCGTCGTTATGGCAACGATGGCTATGGGGAAGATGAAATAACCGGTACAAATTACGCTGAAAATGGAAGTAATACACCTGGGCAACGCGGACGTGTATGGCCATTTTTTACAGGCGAACGTGGTCATTATGAAATTGCAGCAGCCAATGCCAGTAATACATTCAATGACGTAAAACAAGCTGAAATTAAAAACAGTTACGTTAAAGGGCTAGAGCAATTTGCCAATGAAGGCATGATGTTACCAGAGCAAGTATGGGACGGCGTTGGTGTAAACAAAGCAGATTATACACTGGGCGAAGGGACTAATTCAGCAACTCCGCTGGCATGGACTCACGCTGAATATATTAAGCTGGTACGTTCATTAAGTGACAAGCAAGTATGGGATCATTACCCCGTTGTTAAACAAGCGCTAAAATAGCATTTATTTATATTCTTAAGCAAAAAGCCACAGTGTAGCAGCTGTGGCTTTTCTGTTCTTAAAGCCTAGGGCCTGTTGACCTTTGTGGATTAAAATTTGTTCAATCTAGGGGCGATTTAATCGCGGCGTGAGGTTTGTAACCTAGTGGGCTAAGTAAAAACCGAGCAACAAAGAGTAAATTGCCCCTAGGCAGAACCCAAGGGCAGCGCATGTTTGGCATTTATGCTGCGTTATCGCCTATTTATGGGGAATAACCACACTACATAGGCTCTGCCTTGCCTAAATACCAAACAGTCTGCTGCAAATTTAACCTCGAAAGATAAACAGGCCCTAGCCACGTCTTAAATAGATTGTATGTTAATAAACCTCCTTTTAAAAACAATAAAAACAACGACTAAACGCCTTTAAAATGGCGATAAACAAAGGTATCGATTGAATCACAACAACAACTCAGTTAAAGTTTCTAGATAAGTACATCTGAACGAATAACTCTATATGCTCGTTAAAGTTAAGGAAGATCATGGATATATCTCTAAAAGAAGTAGATAGTTCAAATTATGAATCTGTCTGCGAGTTGGATGTTTCAAAAGAGCAAGAAGAATACGTAGCGTGTAATATGTGGTCGCTCGTCGAGTCTCATTATAACGACGGCTACACTTGTAAAGCGATTTATCATAATAACACACCGGTAGGTTTTTTTATGTGGGTTCAAGAAACACCAATAAAAATATCTATTTGGCGTTTCATGATAGACAAAGAACAGCAAAACAAAGGTATCGGTAGAGTAGCCTTAAAGCTTGCTATTGAAACCATTAAAAGCACCGTAAACCTAAAAGAAATTGAAATTTGCTACAACCCTAATAATCCAGTTGCAAAAGAATTCTACTGTAGCTTTGGTTTTCAAGAAGTGGGCTTAGATGCTGATGGTGAAGATATGCTCGCGCTCATTAAGCTATAATGCTGAACAGCTTAAATATGGGCGATTTAGTTCGTTAAATTGTTCAAATACTTATCCAGATAGTATAAATTTTTTAAATGCCTCTTATGAATGCCCTGTGGCCATAGAATGATGTTTTAGAGTGTTTGGTTTTTATCCATTTAGCTCATTTTTATCAAATTTAGCCTGTTGGCATTATTTTTAGAATGTATCGGCTTTTCAATAAATTATATAGGTGCGTGGCATGCAATGGTTATCTAGTATTGAGTTAAAGGGTGAGTTTGTTACGCTTGAACCATTAAATAAAACTCACACTGAGGGCTTAAAACAAGCTGTTTTAGATGGTGAATCTTGGAAGCTGTGGTTTGCCAATGTTCCATCGCCTGACGCTATGGCAAGGTATGTCGAAGAAGCTGTTAAAGCAGGAACAAAGGGTGATATAGCGTTTGCGGTAAAATGCAATGATTCCGATGAAATAGTAGGTACGACTCGTTTTTATAATACAGACCAAATAAATAAACGGGCTATGTTAGGATACACGTGGTATTCATCATCGGTTAGACGAACCCCTGTTAACACCGAATGTAAATTACTTTTACTTAAGGCCTGTTGACCTTTCTGGATTAAAATTTGTTCAATCTAGGGGCGATTTAATCGCGGCGCGAGGTTTGTAACCTAGTGGGCTAAGTAAAAACCGAGCAACAAAGAGTTAATTGCCCCTAGAAAGAACCCAAAGGGCAGCGCATGTTTGGCATTTATGCTGCGTAATCGCCTATTTATGTGGAATAACCACACACCATAGGCTCAGCCTTGCCTAAATACCAAACAGTCTGCTGCAAATTTAACCTCGAAAGATAAATAGGCCCTAATCACCTTTTCGACACCTATACAGGTTTAGCTGTTGAGTTTAGAACACATTCTTTTAATCAAGCTTCTAGAAATGCCATAAAAAGGCTTGGCGCAAAGCAAGATGGTATTCTTCGAAATCATCAAATTTTAAAAGATGGAAGCATAAGGGACACGGTTATTTACTCAATAATTAACACTGAGTGGCCAGCGGTTAAAAGTGATTTGCAAAACAAGGTCTATTCATAAATTAGTGAAGCTGGAAGTAACGCCAATTGCTCAGTGCATTGCTCACCCTCCTGCATCCATGCAGTCGACTATGAATAATTTTTAATGCAGTAGAATGATCATGTTTTTAATAACATTGGCATAACAGGACATTTTAAAATCTCAAATACAGTCCTATCTGCTAAGAGCGAACTAAGCTTGCAGCTTATTTATCTTAACTTTAATTAAATCAGAATATGAAGCATAGAATTAAAACGACTAAAGCATTGTTTGGTGTAAAACTATTACATAATCATAATGGCTAAAGTTTAAAATAGCCGATAAAAGTAACAAAGAATAATACTGAAATGAATGACTAAGATTGTTTAGCTGTAAAATCCACTTAAACGCGTTAATATTTCTCCAACTTAAATAAAAACCCACTAAACATACCGTTATACCCCTATACAAACAGAGGAAAGAATTGAACCAAAATAGGAACCAAGTTATGGTTTGTAAAATCAAAAGTAAATCGCTGATTTTAGTCGTTATCTAAACTTATTTTAAGCTATTAATATAATTCATTTAAAACATAGTAGCAGATGCTTCTGCTTTGCTAACGCTACACCCACTATTTTATTTATTACGTAAGGTCTTATTAATGTCTCAGTACAAAACAAACTGTCTTTGTGGGGCGGTACAAATAACTGCAGAGGAAATTAATCCTAAGTTTACGGTGTGTCATTGCCAATCCTGCAGGACTTGGGGCGGAGCCCCATTTTTTGCTGTAAAATGCGGGACTAAAGTCAAAATCGAAGGAATGGATAAAGTTAAAATGTACGAATCTTCATCGTGGGCGTCTCGTGGTTTCTGTATTGAATGCGGCACTCATTTGTTTTATAAGTTCAAAGCAACAGGCGAATATAACATGCCAGTAGGTATGTTCTCTAATTTGAAAGGCTTAGAAATGGATATGCAGTATTTTAGTGACATGCGACCAAATTATTATTGTTTTTCAAATGAAACTAAAGAAATGACCACTGCTGAGATAATGGCTTACTTTGCTGCTAAAATATAATAAAGCATTTAACGTTTATAATTACAGCTTACAAATTTCTAATTGATTCGTTTACTACAGAATTCTTAATGAGGTTTACTTTTTTATTATAAGTGGGATAACGCTCTAACAGTAAAGTGAGGTGCGTCATCATTATTTTTTATATAATTATTAGAGAGTGAATACACCAAAATGCAGATATGCAAAATATCATCTGAACAAACAATGTTACTACGCCAACGTGTATTGTGGCCCAACGAAACAACTGAGTTTTGTCGTGTAGACGGTGATGAAGATGCGAGCCATTTTGGTGCTTTTATAAACGACAATTTAGTGTGTGTTGCCTCTGTTTACTTGACGCAGGGTAAAGCACGCTTACGTAAATTTGCAACCGACACGGATTATCAAAACCAAGGTGTTGGTTCTAAAATGTTGAGCCATATTATCCAGTCATTAAAAAGTACAGAAGCTAACCTTTTTTGGTGTGACGCGAGAGAATCTGCCTTAGATTTTTATAGACGTTTTGGTATGACTCCGTACGGAGTACGTTTTTATAAGCAGGACATTCCATATTTTAAAATGAAGCTTACTTTATAGCGAACTGTAATAAGCAATTAGTTACGGTGCTAACGGGCTAAATGAAAGTCTAGCAAAGGCTTCGTATCGGCTAACTGTAGTGTGGTAGTAATTTGGGCACCCATATACAGGAGAAATTCACACAAAGGTGATTGACAATTAAATGAAGCTTGAAGCAATAAGCCTATTCACAGTTTTCTTTCTTTGTTTTGCAATTACATTGAAATGTTCTTTGGCAAAGGAACGTCATGACATAGTTTAATACTCGTCGAATCCATATATTTAATACCTATAGGCTTTTATTATTTTTAGGAGAGATTACATTAGTATTTTTGAAATAATAGTGATTTTGCATATGAAAATTAATATGAGCTCAATATAACTGTAAGGTAGTTGAAGGGCTTTAAAGATTCACTTTTTCAAAATTAGCGATAAATAATTAATTTTTCAGGTTACGATTATTTGCTCTATACTCAATGTATTATACTTTTAGGTTGCAGATAAATGTACAAAAGGAATGTTTTTTTAAGTATTGCAAAAAGCAATAAACTGGTACTTTTTACTGTGATGCTTTTTTTACTCATTGCACTTCCTTCTCTTTTTGTCTTTGATCAAAAAATTAGAGGCGATATATATCGCGCGTCTCATATTGAACTAAAACGAGAGCTTGAAAATAAAACCGTCGCAATAAAAAAACACTTTCAAGATAGCGTAACGGCCATTCGTTTCTTAGACGCAACACCACCAATTAAAGGAATTACGCGCGCGACTGAAAATAATCGTGTAGATCCACTACTTGGTACACCAATGGCTATATGGCAAGAGCGTTTAGCTAGTATTTTTTCAGGTTTTATGCGAACAGATGAGAGTATTCTTCAAGCTCGTTATATAGCGCTTGCTGAAGGAGGGCAAGAGATAGTTAGAGTTGATCGAAATTATCAAAGCGAAATTAAGCGGGTACAAGGCTCTCAGTTACAAAAAAAAGGACAACGTGATTACATTATAAAAGCCAGTATGCTGGATGAGAATACCGTTTATATTTCACCCATTAATTACAATCGTGAAAATGGAGATATTCAAAAACCTTATGTATCAACTTTCCGTGTTGCTAAACCAGTGTTTGATAAGGATAAGCAAGTCTTTGCAGTGCTTGTGACAAACTACTTTGCGGATCAACTATTTAAAAGTTTAGAGTTTGAATTACCTAAAAATACAGCCATTTATTTAATGAATAGTGAAGACGAGTTTTTATTTCATCCAAACCCTGATTTAAGCTTTGGTTTTGAGTTTAACAGAGGTAAAACTTGGAGTGATGAGTTTAAAAATGCACAAAGTATGACATTAGAAGGCGCAATACCATTAAATAATTTACCCAAAAAGTATTTTATTAAAAAACGTATTTACTTTGATGGCAATATTGCAATGCTGCCATTGGAGTTAGCTGTAAGTGTAGATAGCGATATGCTTATGACACAGGTTAATAAAAGGCGTGAAAACTTCATCGCTCTACTTGCTATTTTTCTGATTGTTTTGTTAGTTGTTACCATTGTTTATCAGCGTTTTATTAATCGAAAACTGTTGATTCATTCGCTAAAAGAGCAAAATAACAAAGTTATTGAAAATTCCTTAGATGCTATTTTTACAATAAAAAGTACGGGTATCATTGTTCATTGTAATAACACAGCAAAGTATGCGTTTGATCATGCAATAGAGAACGAAGTTGACTTTGTTTCTATGTTTACGTTGGCAGATATAGATAAAGATTGTCTATCGCAAACTATAAATGCAGGTTCGAAGATGCCTTTTGAAGCCATTTATACTGAGCCTAATGGTAATAAGCAATATTATTCAATTACTTTAACGAGCGTGTTTGATGTATATGAAAATGCATATCAAGTCGCAGCAATTTTAAGAAATATAAGTTCCTTAAAAAATACTCAATCAGCACTGGAAAGTTTAAACAATACTTTAGAGTTGAAGGTTTCACAAAGAACACTTGAGTTAGAATCTGCCATTGATCAAGCTTTAATTGCTAGCCAAGCAAAAAGCGATTTTGTGGCAAATATCTCTCATGAAATACGTACACCAATGAATGGTGTATTAGGTATGCTTGAAATGCTAAAAGAGGACGGTTTATCCGAACAACAGCATCATTATTTAAAATTGGCAAACAGCAGCGCTCACTCTTTGATGAATTTGATAAACGATATTCTCGATTTTTCTAAAATAGAAGCAGGCAAACTTGATATCGATAATCATACATTTGATATAGTGACAGTATGTAGCGATATGATTAGCTCTTTAGCATTACAAGGGCAGCGTAAAGGCCTTGAAGTATTTTTAGATACTAAAGATGTAGTGGATAGAATGGTGATTGGCGATAGCCATCGACTTAAACAAATTTTAATTAATTTAGTGAATAATGCATTTAAATTTACTCATCGGGGTGAAGTGAGTTTAACAGTCGGGTCTAAATATATCACTGATAGTAAATTATTAATGAGTTTTACCGTAAAAGATACCGGTATTGGAATAGCGGCTGAGAACATTGCTAAATTATTTGACATGTTTACACAAGAGGATTCTAGTACTACGCGTCATTTTGGTGGTACAGGTTTAGGGTTATCTATCAGCAAAAAGCTTACTCAGTTAATGGGAGGTAACATATCCGTTGTTAGTGAAAAAGGAGTCGGTAGTACATTTTGTGCAACCATTGAATTATATATAGCTAAAAATAAAAAGTTAAATACAGGTATTGAACTTGCTACGAATGTTCGTATTGCAACATTAATCGCCCATGATAGTGTTTATAAAAACGTCTGTGATTTATTACAGAACACCTGCAAAATACACAGTACAAATATCGAAAGGCTCGACTACTTTAGCGATCATAAGGAGTTTGAAGCTGACTTATTAATAATAGATGATGAACATTTACAAATTAATGCTTTAGTTCGTTTTTGTGAGCAGTATAACAAAAAGTATGTGTTGATTTTACGTGATATGGTGGCAGATAGCCCAGCTAAAGCTGTACTTTCTAAAGGCAGCCATATTTTAAATAAACCACTTACCCAAGATCAATTTAGTTATAAACTCGCTAGTTTATTTGGCTCGGACAGTGAGCTCATTATTACGCCGTCAAAAGAGTTAATCGATGAGTGCATTGAGCCTGATTTGTCGCCATACCATATATTACTGGTAGACGATAATATGATAAATATAGAAGTGGCTAAAGCGATTTTAAAGCCGACTCAAGTTAGAGTTACTTCAGCATCAGATGGTTTAGAAGCTTTGGAGGTATTAAAACAAAACAAGGAGCACGTCTTCGATGTTATTTTAATGGATTGCCAAATGCCAAACTTTAATGGTTACGATACGACCAACGCAATCAGAAATTCGAAAGCAGGAAGTAATTACGCAAGTGTCCCTATAATTGCAATGACGGCAAGCGCAATGGAAGGCGACAGACAACGATGTCTCGCAGCAGGTATGAACGACTATATAACCAAACCTATAAAGCCACATACTCTAAAGAGTAAGTTATTGACCTGGTTAAACTAAATTACAAGTGTGCGCTTAACTGCTATGCAGCTGATTTTTTAGGTTTGATCTTTACTGAACTGATTATCGGTGTCGCTAGTTTTGTTACATCAGCGCTATCAAGTATGGTTTGTGTATCTGACCAATGCAATAACTCAATTCTCCCATCTTGCTGCTCTACAAGAGCAGTGCAGCTTTCAATCCAATCTCCATCGTTGCAATACACAATTCCATCATCAACTTTTATTTTTGGATGATGAATGTGACCACAAATAATACCATCTACATTTTGTTTTTTAGCTTCATGAATTGCAGCGTCTTCAAAGGCTGTAATTGCTTCACGTGCTTTGTGTACGCGGGTTTTGATCCATGCAGCAAGCGAGTAGTAATTACCACCAAATACCTTTCGAATACGATTTGTCCAGCGGTTTAAAAATAATAAAAAGTCATATCCTACATCACCTACTATACTAATAAATTTGTTATAGCGAGTCGCAGAGTCAAAGTCATCGCCGTGCACCAGCAAAAATCGTTTATTAGCCTTAGTAGTGTGAATAAACTGCTGGTGGACTTCAATACCAAACAGAGTCTGATCTATGTAATTGCGAAAAGTCTCATCATGATTACCAGGAATATAAATGACACGTGTCCCGCTAGCTGCTTTTTGCTGTATACAGCTTAATACTTGATAATGGGAAGGGTGCCAATAAAATTGACGTTTCATCGACCATAAATCAATAATATCACCCACCAAGTACAGCGTGTCAGATTCTACAGAGTTTAAAAAATCAAGTAAGTAATCGGCTTTACAGTCTTTGTATCCCAGATGAACATCAGATATCCAAATAGCAGGGTAGTGTGGCTTTTTACTGTTTGTAGCGTTACTCATTTTCATTCCCTAAAGTATCGAGTGTAATACCAAACTGCATAAATCTTTGAACAATTTAACGAATTAAATTGCACTATAACGTCGTTAAAAATTTTTTATTTAGAACAACTAGATACAAAAATTTTTGCCTAGTTCTAGCGTAATTTTTTTAACGTTAAATAGACCTCATATATAAGCAGATTGGTATAATAGTTAAATAACCTGAACTCTGGTTAAGAGATTTACTAACGTATTGAATCATGGTGATATTTAAATTTATTTTCTCTAGCCAGAGGTTTTCAGTGAAAACAAGGCGAATTTACGTATCAATAGCGGGCCTATTGTAAGTAAATTCAACGTAGTTAGCGCTGAAAATAGCTGCTTGAGATAGATTTATTATCCAGAGTTCAGGTTAAATATTTTAGGGAATGAAAATGACAACTATACGACAGTAATACTAAAGCTAAATGACACAGATAAAATGTAGGTATAAAAAAACCGCTTTTAAAAAGCGGTTATTAAATTATTTCAAAGCTAATTATTACTTAACCTTTAACGGCTGCTTTAATTGCATCGATTGCAGTATCAATATCAATCATTAGTTTTTCACCTGTGCGGCGGTTTTTAAGCTCAACTTTGTTTTCATCAAGGTTGCGCTCGCCAATTACAAGTGTGAATGGCACACCAATTAGCTCCATATCGTTAAACATTACGCCTGGGCGCTCTTTACGGTCATCAAACAATACATCAAGGCCTGCATCTTTTAAACCTTGATAAAGGGTATTTGCTATATCTGGAATACGATGCGATTTGTGCATGTTCATAGGCACAATTGCTAAGTCGAATGGCGCGATTGGTTGTGGCCAAATGATCCCGTATTGATCGTTGTTTTGTTCAATAGCAGCAGCAACAATACGCGAAACACCAATACCGTAACAGCCCATAGTCATTGTTTGATTTTTGCCGTCTTCGTTTAATACGCCAGCTTTCATTGCTTCTGAGTATTTAGTACCCAGTTGGAAAATATGCCCTACTTCAATACCACGTTTAATTTGTAAAACGCCTTGGCCACATGGGCTCATATCGCCTTCAACAATATTACGAATATCAGCAACTTCGTAATCTGTGATATCACGATCCCAGTTAATGCCGCTGTAATGTTCACCGTCTTTGTTAGCACCAGCCACAAAATCAGCAAGTACGTTAGCTGACCTATCAACAATAATTGGCATAGATAAGCCAACAGGGCCAAGTGAGCCTGGTTTTGCACCAATGGCAGCAACAATATCAGCCTCTGTTGCCATTTCAAGCGGAGAGTCGATTAACGGGTGCTTTTCAGCTTTTAGCTCGTTTAATTCGTGATCGCCACGCAGTATCAAGGCAACTAAACTACGTACTTCGTTTTCATCAGGCGCACCATATACGATTAACGTTTTAACACCGCGATGTGGTTTAACACCGTAGTGTTTTTTAAGTTCGTTAATTGTTTTAGCGTCAGGCGTTGGAAATGCTTTTAGCTCTTTTAATGCTTCAGGGCGCGGCTCGCTTGGTGCCAGGGCTTCTGCTTTTTCAATATTAGCGGCGTAATCGCTGCCATCACTAAATGCAATAGCATCTTCGCCCGATTCAGCAAGTACATGAAACTCATGCGATACGCTACCACCAATAGAGCCTGTATCTGCTATAACAGGGCGGTAATCTAAATTTAGACGCTCAAAAATATTACAGTATGCTTTGTGCATTGCTTGATAAGTTGCATCTAAACACTCTTCACTTAAGTGAAAAGAGTAGGCATCTTTCATTGTAAATTCACGTGCACGCATAACACCAAAGCGAGGTCGACGTTCGTCGCGTACTTTAGTTTGTACTTGGTATAAAGTGACTGGCAGCTGTTTGTAGCTGTTTATTTCTTTGCGTACGAAATCAGTTATTACTTCTTCGTGTGTTGGGCCAAGTGCAAACGTACGGTTATGACGGTCGGTAAAGCGCATAAGCTCAGGACCAAATTCATTCCAACGACCAGACTCTTCCCATAAATCAGCAGGTTGAATAACAGGCATTAGCATTTCAATGGCACCAGCTTTATCCATTTCTTCACGTACAATATTTTCTACTTTACGTAGCACACGTAAACCAGAGGGTAACCAAGTGTATAAACCCGAAGCGACGCGACGGATCATACCGGCTCTAAGCATTAACTGATGCGATACGATTTCAGCATCTGATGGCGTTTCTTTAAGTGTTGCGAGTATATATTGGCTTGTACGCATGTTTTTTCCGAAATAGAGTAATTATGTTCTTTTAATAGAGCTTAAGTTTAACAGCGGATGCTTTTACACTAAAGCGCTAAGTGAGTTATTTAGTTTTTTTCTATGTTTGTTACTACGTTATGCTCACCATTGACTTGCCAGCGAATATTATAGTTGTACAAAGTCATACCATAGCTCTGCTCGCCGTCTTTTTGTTTTTTATAGGCAGGGCGGGGATCTTGTTTTAAAACATTGGCTATAAAGTCATGTAAGTCTGGATATTGCGTTTGCGCATTAACAAACTCAATTGCTTGTGCGCTAAATTCAACCGTCATATGTGTTTCTGGACGTGTGTCAGCAAAACCAGCACTTGCATCAGGCATTGAGTCTGAGTAAGGCAAATATGGTTTTATGTCAACAATCGGTGTGCCATCAAGCAAATCAATGCCAGCGAGCAATAAACTAAGTTGTCCGTTTTTATACTCAATACCTTCAAGTTTTACGGCGCTCATACCAATTGCGTTTGGTCTGAATGTAGCGCGGGTAGCGAATACACCTTTTCGCTCATTGCCACCTAAACGGGGTGGGCGCACCATCGCAGAATAACCTTTATCGGCCGTTTCATGAAAACGAAATAACAACCAAATATGAGTAAATTCATCTAAACCACGTACAAACTCTTCGCGATTAAAATCAGGTGCAAAAATAAGTTTTGCCTTGGCTTGTGGCACTAAACGAGGCTGCCTAGGTATAGCAAACTTCTGTTTATAAGGAGATTGAATGTGGCCAATAGCCGAAATGGTATAATCGCTCATGGTACTCGGTTACAAAGAAAATAGAGCCTTATTCTACCTGTATTTAGCATTTATGGCATTAATGTAATTGAGTTTGTTACTTATAAACCGGATGGTTTAAATGATTGGTTCAAGCCAAGTGCTTTATGATTGCAGCTTAACAGGTTATTAAAAATAAAAAAGGTAAGCCTGAGCTTACCTAATTGTATGCATGCTAAAAACTAATTAAAACATGTATTGAACTGATACTGATGCGACATCCATATCTGGATCAATATCATCATCAAGTTTGTAACGTTCATACTCTAAACGAAATTGAACATTTGTTGTTAGTGCATATTCAATACCTGCACCGTAAAACGCATCACCACCATCTGTAGAAGTTGATATACTGCCTACTGGTAACTCTTGTGTGTAGTCTGCGTCCCATTCAAGCCAACCACCTTTTGCGTATACAGTGAAGCTTTCAGATAGTGGCAGACCCAAGCGTGCGGCAAGAGATACGCCATCAATTTCAGCTTTGCTGTCTATGTCACTCACTTCATCAAAGTTTTGGTAAGCAAGCTCTAAGCTTAAGTACTCGTTAAATTGAGTACCAACATAGCCCTTTAGCATTTGTGCATCGTCGTCAAAGTCAGTGTCGTTATCACTGTCTTCAAACTCAAAAGAATATTGACCATAACCGATACCAGTATAAATACGTGGAGAATCAAAATCAGAAATATCAGCGTGTGCTGTAGAGTTAAAACCCAGTGTTGCTAATGCAAGTGCAGAAAGAGAAAGTGTTTTAATCATTGTGAATAGCTCCTTTACAAATTAAAAAATAATGTTTAATTAAGTCAATCAAACTTCAATGTAGTAAATGCAGCGAACATGCCAATTTTAAAAACAAGTAAAAACGCTTAAAAAAACCTACTTTAGTATTGGTTTTTCCGATGTAAAGTTTAAATAATGAACAAAGTGAACTTTTGTAATGAATTGTTATCTAAAGACTTTTGTAGCTTTTACAAGTTAACATGAGTTTTTTACATGCTAGGGCGTGTTGACCTTTGTGGATTGAAATTTGTTCAATCTAGGGACGATTTAATCGCGGCGCGAGGTTTGTAACCTAGTGGGCTAAGTAAAAACCGAGCAACAAAGAGTTAATCTCCCTAGATCGAGCTCAAAGGGCAGCGCATGTTTGGCATTTATGCTGCGTTATCGCCTATTTATGGGGAATAACCGCACACCATAGGTTCTGCCTTGCCTAAATACCAAACAGTCTGCTGCAAATTCAACCACCAAAGATAAACACGCCCTAGAGGAGTGGGAAAGCTTTCAGGGTCTAAATTTGTTTTATTTACAGAGGGATTAACTGTAACGAGCGATTTTTTAACCTAGTAATACCAAATAGATTGAAATGATCATGTTTTTGAAAACTAAAATTAGCTCGGTAATTATTCTAGCGTTACTCTATGAGTTATACGAGTCTACATCCATGTAGATAATAAAGAGTAAGTCAGTCACTCCTAAACAGAACACGTTTTAAAGTAAAAAGGTCAACAGACCTAAAAAACCAATTGCTAGATTTAACCTCGAAGCTGAACACGCCCTAAACTTTGTGTAATAAATTTTCGGTTTCAATCGCTATTTCTTTCATTTTTATAGCGTAGTTTTCTAATTTAATATCTTCGTCAGTCACAGCCTGAAAAGAGGGAACTTCAATAGGGTAACCTGTTTCATCCATAGCAATAAAACTAATAACACAATGATTTGTTTCAACCATATTTTGTGTCTTTGGATCACCACAACGTACCTGAATAAAAATTTGCATGCTGGTTTTACCTGTATGCGCTATTTTAGCTTCTACTTCAACAATTTGCCCAACTAATATAGGGCGTCTAAATTTAACACCCGCCACCGAAACCGTTACACAATAATGGCCACTCCATCCTGCAGCACACGCATAACCAGCTTGGTCAATCCATTTCATGACGGCTCCACCATGAACTTTACCACCAAAATTCACATCGGTAGGCTCTGCTAAAAAACGAAAAACAACTTTTGACGACGGCATAAGAAATACTCAATTTATTAAAACTAGTGTCAGCATAGCGCAAAAAAGGGGCCGAAGCCCCTGCAATTTAGGATATGTTTATAATTTATATGTAAAAATTACGAATATATAGTGGTTCAACGCATAATTTAGTTACATATTAGGGTAGTTTGGTCCACCAGCACCCTCTGGGGTTACCCATGTAATATTTTGACTAGGGTCTTTAATGTCACAGGTTTTACAGTGCACACAGTTTTGGGCGTTAATAACAAACTCTTTATTTCCCGCTACTTCTTGTACTTCGTAAACGCCTGCTGGGCAATAACGCTGCGCGGGCTCATCAAACTTAACTAAGTTTACGTTGATAGGAATTGACGCATCTTTGAGCTTTAAATGACACGGTTGTGATTCTTCGTGGTTAGTATTTGATAAAAACACGCTCGAGAGTTTATCAAAGCTCAATTGTCCATCTGGTTTTGGGTACGCTATTTTGTCAGCGGCGTTAGCATCAACAAGGGTCGAGTGATCGGGCGTATTATCTTTAAACGTAAACGGTAAACCACCATTAAAAATGTTTTGATCAAGCGTGTTATACGCCCCCCCTATAAACTTACCGAGTTTGTGCATAGCAGGGCCAAAGTTACGAGATTGATATAGCTCTTTATATACCCACGATTGCTCAAACGCAGTTTGATAATGAGTTAAATCGGTATTTGCCAACTCATTTTGCAATGCTTCAAAAATAACCTCAGCGGCAATCATTCCTGACTTCATAGCGGTGTGATTACCTTTAATTTTTGCAAAATTAAGTGTGCCTGCATCGCACCCTATAATTAAGCCACCAGCAAAATGCATTTTTGGTAATGAATGTAAACCGCCCTTAGCAATAGCACGTGCACCGTAAGCAATACGTGCGCCACCCTCAAGTATGTTTTTAAATACTGGATGGTGCTTCATTCGCTGAAACTCATCGAACGGACTTAAATGTGGGTTTGAGTAATTTAAATCAACAATTAAACCAACAACGACCTGATTGTTGTCACTGTGATACATAAATGCACCACCGTTAGTATCGCCGCTAAGTGGCCAACCCGTACCATGAACAACCTTACCAAGCTCATGCTTACTTTCATCAATTTGCCAAATTTCTTTAAAGCCTAAACCGTAATGCTGTGGCGATGAATTTGCATCAAGGGCAAATTCATTGATTAATTGCTTACCTAAATGACCACGGCAACCTTCAGCAAAAATAGTGTATTTTGCGCGAAGCTCCATGCCTGGCATGTAACCGTCTTTTTCATTACCGTCTTTGTCGACACCCATATCGCCAGTAATAATGCCTTTTACTGTGTGATCCTCAACGATTAAAGAATGTGCGCTAAACCCTGGAAATATCTCTACGCCTAAGTTTTCAGCCTGCTCTGCAAGCCAGCGACAGACGTTACCCATTGAAACAATGTAGTTACCTTCGTTGTGAAATGTTTTTGGTGTAGCAAAGTGGGGGATTGATGTCGCTTTTTGCTCATTATTAAACCAATAAATCTCATCGTTGGTTACTTTGGTAGTAACTGGTGCGCCAAGTGCTTGCCAATTTGGCAGTAATTCATCCAGCGCTTTTGTTTCAAAAACAGCACCAGAGAGTACATGTGCACCAACCTCAGAACCCTTATCGACTACGCAGATCATGCACTCTTGTTGTTTTTCTTGTGCTAATTGTGCGAGTTTAATTGCGCTGGCAAGCCCCGCTGGGCCTGCACCAACAATAACTACATCAAATTCCATGGTTTCACGTTCGACCATAATAACCTCTTTCTTTATGACGGACTTATTTGAATGTTTACTACGCATTTAAATAAGGTGTACAGCCTATTTTTAACCTTGCAAATTAAACGTTACAGACTGTGAATAGTTAAAGGTTATTTTAGGTTGACGTTTACGTCAACAGTAAGTAGTCTAATTTCATGAAATAAATAGGTTGACGTGCACGTTACCTTGTAGGTTTAAATAATTATGGAGTTCCTATGAAAGTTCTCGTACCAATAAAAAGAGTGATTGATTACAACGTAAAAGCACGCGTTAAAAGTGATAACAGTGACGTTGATTTAACCAACGTTAAAATGGCAATGAACCCGTTTTGTGAGATTGCTATAGAAGAAGCAATACGTTTAAAAGAAGAAGGAACCGCGACTGAAGTCATTGCTGTCACTATTGGTCCAAAAGCGTCGCAAGAGCAATTGCGTACCGCACTAGCACTGGGCGCAGATAAAGCCATTCACATCGAAACCGATGAAAAGCTCGAGTCACTTCATATTGCAAAGCTTCTGGCTAAAGTTGTAGCGCAAGAGTCACCAGAACTTGTCATTTTAGGTAAGCAGTCAATTGACTCAGATAATAATCAAACAGGTCAAATGCTCGCTGCGCTTACTGATCGTGGGCAGGGGACATTTGCATCAAAAGTGGTTATTAACGATGGCAAAGTAAACGTGACCCGTGAAGTTGATGGCGGCCTGCAGACAGTAGCACTGAGTTTACCTGCGGTTGTGACAACAGATTTACGATTAAACGAGCCTCGTTACGCATCACTGCCAAATATTATGAAGGCCAAGCGTAAGCCGCTTGAAGTAATAGCAGCTGATTCATTAGGTGTTGATTTAACACCACGCATTCAATTAATGCGTGTAGAAGAGCCAGCTAAACGCACCGCAGGAATTATTGTTGAAGACGTTGCACAGCTTGTAGAAAAATTAAAAACAGAGGCAAAGGTGATTTAAATGAAAACACTCGTAATTGCAGAGCACGACAACGGTGCCTTAAAACCAGAAACCTCAAAAACAATTAACGCTGCAGTAAAAATGGGTTTTCCTGTTGATGTACTTATTGCAGGTAACAGCCTAAGCGCAATGAGCGCACAAGTTGCCAGCATTGATGGCGTAGCTAATGTTTTAGTTGCCGATAATAGCGTTTATAAACATCAGTCAGCTGAGAGCATGGCTGATTTAGTTTTATCGCTTAGTGGCAACTACAGCCACATAGTTGCAAGTGCAACGACAACAGGCAAAAACTTTATGCCACGTGTTGCTGCGCTATTAGATGTTGCACAAATTTCTGAAATTATCGCAGTAGTGGACGCCGATACATTTAAACGTCCAATTTATGCTGGTAATGCAATCGCCACGGTTAAATCACTCGATAGTAAAAAAGTAATTACCGTACGCGCAAGTAGCTTTGATTTACAAGGTGAGCAATCTGTTGTTGCTGTGACTAATATTGATACAGTTTCTGATTCGCAATTAAGTCGCTTTGTAAGTGTTGAACAAACTGAATCAGAACGTCCAGAGCTAACTGCCGCGACAGTAGTTATATCGGGTGGTCGTGGTATGCAAAATGGCGAAAACTTCGCGTTGCTTAATGGCATTGCTGATAAGCTAGGCGCTGCAATTGGCGCATCGCGCGCTGCAGTTGACGCAGGCTTTGTACCTAATGACATGCAAGTAGGGCAAACGGGTAAAATTGTCGCGCCTAACTTGTATATAGCTGTTGGTATTAGTGGTGCAATTCAACATTTAGCGGGCATGAAAGACTCAAAAGTAATCGTAGCTATCAATAAAGACCCCGATGCACCTATTTTTCAAGTCGCTGATTACGGTTTAGTCGCTGACTTATTTGGTGTGTTACCAGAGCTTGAACAAGCGCTCTAAGGTGTAGTTATTTTATTTATATAAAAATAGCGTATTCTGATTTAAAGCCGTCGTTTCATTTTTGATTCGACGGCTTTTTTTTCATATCATAGTGACAGCGCTGTCATTTTAAGAATATAAAATATAAGTAGGAGCCATACAATGGCAAGGTATAAAGCACTTGATGCTATGCGAGGGTTAACGGTAGCGTTAATGATACTGGTAAACACGCCTGGTTCGTGGTCTCATATTTACGCCCCCTTGTTACACGCAGACTGGCATGGGTGTACGCCAACGGATATCATTTTTCCATTTTTTATGTTTATGATTGGCTCTGCAATGTTTTTTTCATTCAATAAATCTGACCATTTAGGTAATTCAAAGCAGGTTTTACGGATTATAAAGCGCGGCGTAATTATTTTTGCTATAGGTTTGGTCTTAAATTATTACCCATTTATAAGCAATATCGAAAACCTAAGAATACTCGGTGTATTACAGCGTATTGGCATAGCCTACATTTTAGCGTCTGTGTGTGTGCTCGTGCTAAATAGGAATGGGATATTAACGCTATCGCTTATTGTGTTAGTACTTTATTGGCTATTGCTATTAAGCGTAGGTGCAGAAAAAGCATACACGCTAGAGTATAACGTCGTTAGGTTGGTGGATATTACCGTACTGGGTGAGTCGCATTTATGGCAAGGCAAAGGGTTTGCTTTTGATCCAGAAGGGTTGTTGAGCACCATCCCAAGTATCGTAAGTGTATTACTAGGTTTTGAGACCACTCGCTTATTAGCTAATACTCAAAACAAATGGACAAGTATAAAACGCCTCGTTTTAATTGGCGCAACAGGGATTATCATCGCACAGCTAGGCGATATTATTATGCCAATTAATAAATCATTATGGACAAGCACCTATGTTATTTACACATCAGCGATTGCCTATATTACATTAGCTTTTTTTGTCTGGCTTTGCGACATAGTAAAACCACTCGCTATTGTTGAGTCGTTGATTGTTTATGGCTCAAATCCGCTATTTATCTATGTGCTCTCTGGAGTGTGGGTAATGAGCTATGCGTTGGTAAGCATAGGGCAGTTAACACTAGGTGATTGGTTATATCAACATTTAGCGTTAATATTTACCGCTAAATTAGCATCATTGATTTACGCGCTGTTACATGTTGTGGGCTTTTGGCTGATAGCAAAGGTGCTTCATAAACGGCGTATATTTATAAAAATCTAAATAACCTGAACTCTGGATAATAAATCTATCTCGAGCAGCTATTTTCAGCGCTAACTGCGTTGAATTTACTTGCAATAGGCCCGCTATTGACGCGTAAATTCGTCTTGTTTTCACTGAAAATCTCTGGCTAAAGAAAATAAATTTAAATATCAGCATAATTCAATGCGTTAGTAAATCTCTTAACCAGAGTTCAGGTTAAATACTTTATTATGAACAATAAAAAAAAACCAACTCGTAAGTTGGTTTTTTATTTAACATTACTAAATAAGGACTTAGTAAGTTGCACTGCCTTTAGTACGCGGGAAGGCAATAACGTCACGCACGTTGCCCATACCTGTTACATAAGCAACTAAGCGTTCAAAGCCTAAACCAAAGCCTGAATGCGGCACGCTACCGTATTTACGTAAATCGCGGTACCAGCTGTAATCTTCTTTGTTTAAGCCCATTTCTTCTAAGCGTGCATCAAGTACATCTAGGCGTTCTTCACGTTGTGAACCACCAATGATCTCACCAATGCCCGGTGCTACTACGTCCATTGCAGCAACGGTTTTTCCGTCTTCGTTTTGGCGCATGTAAAATGCTTTAATATCGCGCGGGTAGTTTTTAATAACTACCGGTGCTTTAAAGTGCTCTTCTGCAAGGTATCGTTCATGCTCAGACTGTAAATCTACACCCCATTCAACAGCGTACTCAAACTTTTTACCACAGTTTTTAAGGATTTCTACAGCGTCGGTGTAATCAACTTGTGCAAAATCTTTATCTACAAATTCTTCTAAACGCGTAATTGCGGTTTTTTCTACACGTTGTGCAAAAAATTCCATGTCATCACGGCGCTCTTCAAGTACGGCTTTAAACACATATTTAAGCATGTTTTCAGCAAGTTTTGCGATGTCTTCTAAATCAGCAAACGCAACTTCAGGCTCGACCATCCAAAATTCTGCAAGGTGGCGAGATGTATTTGAGTTCTCAGCACGGAATGTTGGGCCAAAGGTGTAAATTTTTGACATTGCAGACGCGTACGTTTCACCGTTTAACTGGCCAGATACAGTAAGAAATGCTTCTTTACCGAAGAAATCTTCGCTGTAATCAACATCGCCTTTGTCTGTAAGCGGTAAGTTTTGCATATCAAGCGTTGATACACGGAACATCTCACCCGCGCCTTCACAGTCACTGGCCGTAATGATTGGCGTGCTGATCCAGTAAAAGCCTTGCTCATGGTAAAAACGGTGAATAGCTTGCGCTAAACAGTTACGTACACGCGTTACCGCGCCAATCATATTTGTACGAGGGCGAAGGTGAGCGTGCTCACGTAAGTACTCAATGCTGTGGCGCTTTGCCGACATTGGGTATGAATCTGGGTTTTCTACCCAACCTAACACAGTCACAGTGTTAGCTTGAATTTCGTAAGATTGACCTTGGCCAGCAGATTGTACTAAAACACCAGTAACCGACACAGAACAACCGGCTGTTAAGCTAGTAACTTCATCATAATTATTCAGTGAATTAGGAACTACCGCTTGAATAGGATCAAAACACGAACCGTCATGAACGGCTAAAAATGAAATTCCTGCTTTTGAATCGCGGCGAGTACGGATCCAGCCTTTAATTGTTACTTGGCTGTCTACCGCAACATTGCCTTTTAATAGCTCTGAAATCGCTAAATGGCTCATCTTCACTCCAATGATATAAGTTGCCTAACTATTTTTATTTAACTGTGCGCAGCACATTGGCATAAATTGCCCATAAACGGTGCTGCACTTGAACCCTGTATCTTACCTAGTAAAGTTAAATAAAAAAACTATTGTGGGCAACTCTTTAAAATTTTTTATGCATGCGCTTTATTTTTAAGCAGTTTTAAGCAGTTTATTAACACTATTGTTATTTGTTACTCTTAAATTTAGTGATTTTGTGGCATTATTGACGGACAAATAAAATTTATGTTTTTTACACTTAAAAAATCGATGCTATGAAACAAGTTTTTATATTACGAGGGCTACCAGGAAGCGGTAAGTCTTATTATGCGCAGAATCTTGCCGACGAATTAGGGGGCGCTGACGAAAGCCAGTACCTAATATGCTCAACAGATGATTATTTTATTAATGAACAGGGTGAGTATCATTTTGATAAATTTAAATTACCGCAATTTCATAATCTAAATTTAGCGCGTTTTATAAGCGCACTTGCTCAGGGTACACCTTTGGTAATTGTAGATAATACCAATATTAAAAAGTGGGAATTTGTAGCGTATTCGCAAGCCGCTATTGCTCTAGGTTATCAAGTAAAAGAAGTGATTGTCGGTGAAGTGAAAGACAAATCTATGCAGCACTTATACGCCAAACGCAACTCTCATCACATCCCACTAAAAATGATTAGCAAAATGGCGTATATGTTTGAGTGGTAAGGGATTATTATCCTTAAATTAATTAGATAAACGATTTGCTATATGAAGTGCGAACTCATCATCACATCGTTGATGCGGCTATAAATAATAACTGCCAAAATTGTTTGCTACTCTAAGGCCTGTTGACCTTTGTGGATTAAATTTGTTCAATCTAGGGGCGATTTAATCGCGGCGTGAGGTTTGTAATCGAGTGGGCTCGGTAACTGCTCCTGCGTTACTCTAATGGCTTACATCCCTGTAAGAATAAGTAAAAACCGTGCAACAAAGAGTAAATTGCCCCTAGGCAGAACCCTTCGGGCAGCGCATGTTTGGCATTTATGCTGCGTTATCGCCTATTTATGGGGAGCAACCACACATCACAGGCTCTGCTTTGCATACATACCAAGCACACTGCTGAAGATTCAACCACCAAAGGTCAACACGTCCTAGGACTATATGCAATAACGATACGCCTCATAAAAAACCGTCTTTCATTTAAACGACCTGTTATACCAATCCGCAATAATACTGACTCAATTTAGAGATTAAATCAGACGCTAACTGCGTTAAGCTTACTTGTAATACGCCCACTATTGGTACGTAAATTTGTCTTATTTTCGCAAAAAAAATCTCTGGCTAGAGAAAAATAAATTTAAATATCATCATGGTTTTTGGTAAATCCCTTTAAAAGGATTCAGTTTGGGTACAGCTCCGTTTTGTTCTAATATTTGCAGCTTTTGAATTTACATTAAATTAACATTTAGGGTTTGTATGTTAATACTTGTTATGGGTGGAATTTATACCACTCAATATTTTATTGTTTTTTGCAATAAAAAAATCTAAAAAGCTTGTTTATTCTCAATTACATAAAACAAAAACATTAATTTTTATTAATGCAATATAAATTATATTGTATACAATGATAATTAAGTGTTATAAATTTGATGCTCGGCAACCCATTCTGGATTGAGACACAAATTATCTAAGGTACATTATGAAACTTAATATATTGATTATTGCGTTACCAATACTAGGCTCAAGCTCTCTTGCGCTTGCAAACACAACACATGAACGCTTATTTACACCACAAGCAGCGGTTGTTGAGCGTGTTCATCACCATGGTGTAGAGGATAACCATAACGAAAGAGCGCCAATTGCCCGTGTAAAAGTACAACCCCAACAGCTAAACAATGTAATGCTGAGCTCTCAAGCGATTATGGCAACCTGTGATTTAAATGCGTTGGCGTCTGCGAATTCTTCAAATATTAGCAATGAAATTAAAACTCAGGGTAGCGCGTGTATAAACGAGTTATTTAGCGCGTCGAGCTCCATACAAAGTCAGGTGTTCACTTCTGACAAAATGTTTGCGGTAGCCAATCAAGCAAAATCGCTTTCTCAAACTTATCCCGGTGGTGGTGATACCGATTTACAGGCACTATTTTTGTATTTGCGTACCGGCTTTTATGCAGAATTTTACAACGATAATATTAGTTTTAGTTCGTGGGTTACACCCGCAGTAGTCGATGCAATTGACGCATTTGTAAATAATAGCCATTTTTATGACGACAATGATGGGCACGGCAAAACGCTCAATGAAGTGATTATTACAATGGATAGTGCAGAGCAACAGCACCGCTACTTACCTGTTGTTAAGGAGTGGCTTACGCGCTTTAACGAAAGCTATGCGGCAAAATGGAATATGCGAGGAGCCATTAATGGCATTTTTACATTGCTTTATAGAGGCCAATGGAATGACGCTTATGTAGCTGCGGTTGCAACGGATGTTGATTTGGTTGTAAAGCTTAATGCATTTACACAAAAGCAGTGGATGATAGACTCCGATGCTGAATTTTTAATCGTAAATGCCGCAAGTGAGCTCGCACGGTTAAAAAAATATTCTGAGACCGCTATTCAAAGTGAGGTAGATAAAGGCGTTAAAGCTATTTTTAGCACTTATAATAGCTTTGGCTTTGGTGATGCTGTTTGGCTTGCCGCAGCTGATTCAGTGAGTTATTACGCCGAATGTAGTCTTTATAATATTTGTGGTTTTGCAGAGCAATTAACGCAACAGGTATTAGCTCAGAGTTACAGTTGTAGCAGTACGATTAAAATCAGATCGCAAAATATGACTGCAATCCAACATGCATCGGCATGTGATGCAATGGGTGCTGAAGAGGGCTATTTCCACAATAAACTAAGTACCAATTTGACTCCTGTTGCTGATGATAACAATAGTTTTTTACAAGTTAATATTTTTGATAGTAACGACGATTATAGTAAATATGCAAAAGCTATTTTTGGCATCGACACTAATAACGGAGGAATGTACTTAGAAGGCGACCCTTCAGTGGTAGGAAATCAAGCTAATTTTATTGCCTATGAAGCAAGTTACGCCAATGCAGAACATTATGTGTGGAATTTAGAGCATGAATATGTGCATTATTTAGATGGTCGCTTTGACTTGTATGGTAATTTTAACTCGCCAACAGAAGAAATAGTGTGGTGGTCTGAAGGTGTCGCAGAATATATTGCTAATCAAGATGACAACGAAGCGGCTAAAAATACAATCAGTGATGGATCTCGTTATACCTTAGCGCAAATCTTTGTAACCAATTATGATGGATTTGATCAAGACCGTATATACCGTTGGGGCTATTTAGCGGTTCGTTTTATGTTTGAACGCCATGGTGACGATGTTGACAGTATGCTTACAGACACCCGCAGTGGTAACTGGAGTACTTACAAAGCTAAAACGGTTCAATGGGCTAATCGCTATGAAAGTGAATTTGTGCAGTGGTGTGATGATTTGGTGGCAGGTACAACAACAAATGCACCGCCTACAGCAAAAATAAACGGTCCTTACTCTGGTGTTATAAACGCAGCAATTAACTTTTCAAGCAATGGAAGTACTGACAGCGATGGCGAGATTGCGAGTTATCAATGGCGTTTTGGTGATGGCGGGAGTAGTAATGAAGCAAATCCAGCTCATACATACACAAACGCAGGTCAGTACACTGTCTCATTAACAGTACTTGATGATAAAGGGCTAGGGCAAACAGTCACATCTACAGTAATGGTTGAAAATGATAATAGCTCTGGGGATGAGGAGCTTGTAAATGGACAGAGCCGTATTATTGCAGGTGATCAAAATGAACAACTATATTTCACTCTCAATGTACCTCAAGGAGCTACTGATCTCACATTTAATTTAATCGGGGGCACAGGTGATGCCGATTTATATGTGAGCTATGAAACAATCCCGACAACAAGCAGTTATGACTGTCGTCCGTATGTTGGTGGCAACACAGAACAATGCGTAATAAACCCAGCACAAGTGGGTACTTATAAAATAATGGTCAATGGTTATAATTCATTTGATAACGTTCAGCTGACTGCATCGTACAATGCTGGTAGCAGCAATGTCCCCGATGCTTGCTCTACTCAAGGTAGTCGCAGCAGTGGTCGTTTAGAAGATGGCGAGGTTATTTGTTTAGGTAACAGTGGTCCGCTATGGTTCAGTATTGCTGATGTAAAAAGCCAAAACGGCGTTGCGATCACGACTTCAAATGGCAGCGGTGACATTAGTTTAAGCTACGCAAGTAGTGGTTGGCCTAATACAAATAATGAATCTGCTCAATCAAATAATGCTGGTAATGATGAGTGTATTTATATTTCAAGTCAGGATGAATACTGGGGCTACTTAAAAATTGCAGGTAACAGCACTGGTGCAAGCTTAGTTGTTGATTTTAACAGCCAAGGTTGTCGATAAGGCGTTTTAAATACTTAACTTAACTAACCTAAACTCTGGTTAAGATATTTACTAATAAATAACCAAAAAGCCCATGGAAATGGGCTTTTTTTATTGCTAGTGATTGTTTTACTGCATACGTTTATACACTGCAAGCGGATGTGATGTACTTAGTGATACATGAACCTGGTCGCCTGGATTAACAACAACCTCATGACTAACACGGCTAGTTACAATGGTAGAGCAGGCCAATTTCACAGCGCATAAGCGGCTACCCCCTTCAAAACGTACCCAAATTACTTCACCATTATTGCCCAGACAGCTTTGTACAAGCAGTACATCGTCAGGGCGAAGCAGTACGTCAACATCGCCACTCTCACAATCAACGCCATGAGCAGGTACATTACCAATCGAAGTAGTGGCTTGATGTTGGTTAAATTGGCCGCTAATAAAGCTCGCCTCACCTAAAAAGCGTGCGACAAAGCGATTCTTTGGCATGCTAAAACAGCGCTCAGGTGCATCGATTTGCTGAATTTCTCCGCCTTTTAGAATACCTACGCGATCGCCAACCGACAGCGCCTCTTCTTGGTCGTGTGTTACCCAAATTGCAGGTACGCCAGCGGCTTTAAGTGCGTTTCTGATATCCCAACGAAGCATGTCTTTAAGGGCTGCATCTAAGTTAGAAAGTGGCTCGTCAAGTAATACGAAGTCAGGCTCGTGGGCAAGGGTGCGCGCAAGTGCGACGCGCTGCTTTTGTCCGCCAGAAAGCGTTGCTGGTTTTTTATTTCTAAAGTCATCAAGCCCAAGTAGGTTTATCCAATGATCGGCAGGGGCTGTATTCTTTAATCTAAAACAAATATTTTGCTGCACAGATAAGTGCGGAAATAACGCAAAGTCTTGAAATACCATACCAACACTGCGTTTTTCAGGAGGTATTGTTAATTTGGGTGTCGCACGCCATTTATCCGTGTTTATTTCGCCTTCGCTAATGGGTATAAGACCAGCAAGGGCTTGTAAAATTGTACTTTTACCACAACCTGTAGGGCCTACAAGCATAAGAATTTCGTTTTCACCTAGCGATAGATTTAAATCGCTTACTACACGATTACTGCCATAATCTATAGACAACTGACTTACAGATAGCATTGTTTTTTAAATCCTTAATGTTCAAACTGGTTGCGTTTTTCACCAGACATCATAATAGCTAAGCCGCAGGCAGATATCACTACTAACAATAATCCAGGAATAGCGGCACGGCCAAAATAGCCCGCCTCGTATACACGCCATAAATAAGTTGAGAGGGTTTCAAAGCCGGTTGGACCAAGTAGTAGGGTAGCTTCTAACTCACGCATTGATTCTAAAAATACCAGTGCAGCACCGGCAATAATACCGCGCATAGTTAAAGGCAGTGTTATGCGAGTAAACGCTTCGCGTGGGCTCGCGCCAAGTACGCGAGCTGATTTTACTAAGCTTGGATCTAAGTGCTCGGTACTTGTTCTGATTGAGCCTACTGCAAGCGGTAAAAATCGCAGCATATAAGCAATAATAAGCAGGCCAAGTGTTTGATACAAAAACGGCAATTGCAAACCACCGTAAACAAGGGCTGTGCCCATTACTATACCCGGGATACCAAAACCAAAGTAAGTGACACGTTCCATTATGCGACCCGCTTTGCCGCTAAGTGCGGCATGCGCTACTGGAATGGCCACTATCACAGCGACAATTGCGGCAATGAGCGAGGCATACGTTGAGTTCCACGCAATGCTAAAATCAAACGAGCTAAAACCATCTCGTGCTAGCCAAAGTGAAAATATAGCCAAAGGTAGGCCAATAGCGAGTAGTAAAATAGGGGCAAACGTAACAAACAGCGCACTTAATTGTAATTTACTTGGAAATAAAATTAACGGGCGACCTTGGCGTTCAGGCGCGGTTTTTATTTGTGATTCAACTAAAAGTAAAAAGCCAACAATCACCATCAGTTGCAGTGAAAGCATGGCAGCACGCCCTAAAGCAAACGCATTGTATTCAACATAAATGACACGGGTAAAGGTATCTAAGCGCATCATGGCAGGTGTGCCAAAGTCAGATAACGTATAAAGCGCGACTAATAATGAGCCTGCTGCAATGCCGTTGACTACGCGCGGTAATATGACTTTAAATACGCTTTGTGTCATCGACATGCCCAGCGTTCGGGCTGCGTTAACCATGCTTGCATCCAGGCTAAGTAGGGACGAGCGAGTCGTCATCATCACAAACGGAAAGGTATACAGGGTCATCACAATGGCGGCACCTGTAAGGCCGTACATTGATGGCGTTTCTATCCCTGTTAAGGTATTGATTTCGCCTCCAGGACCAAAGGCGGCATAAAGAGTAAATGCGCCAATATAACTGGGAATTGCCAGCGGCGCTGCAAATATAACAAGCCACAACTTTTTCAACGGTAAATGCACATAGGCACTAACAAATGCTAGCGGCACACCAATTAAAATAGATCCGAGTACCGTTAAACCCATTAACGATAATGTGTTACCTAATATTTGAAGGTTATGGCTGTCAAACACTGAACTTGTATCGCTCGCAAGCGTAATTAATACATAAACAGGGGTAAGCGTAATAAGCGCTGCTAACAGCGCCATTGGATAAGAGGTTGGTATTTTCATTACAATACGCCGCTGCTACGCATCAAATCAATAGTAGGGCGTAAATCAGCAAGTTGTGTTAAATCTACTTTGGGTGGAGAAATATTAGCAAGAGACGGTAAACCCTCAGGTTGGGTAATACCATTTACTAACGGAATTTCGTACGCTTCACTGGCTAAGTAACCTTGTACTTCTTTACTTAGTAAGTAACGCATAAAGTTAGTAGCAAGCGGATCGTCGTTAAGCGCTAATACACCCGATGCGTTAACTAAACAGCCAGCATCATTTTGCGTAAATGCTAAATCTAGCTTGGCATCAGGCTTACCTGATTTTAAACGCAGTGTGTAATAGTGATTAGCAAAACCAATATCTACTTCGCCGCGTTCAACGCCCATAACCACACCTAATTCACCAGCGTACGTTTTAGCACGTTTTTGAATCTTTTTAAGCCACTTAGCGGTTTTGTCGTTGCCTTCTAAAATTCGCATTGCGGTTACAAACGACTGGAAAGAAGCGTAGGCGGGCGCCCAACCAATACTTAAATCGCTGTCGGCAATGTCCATAATGCTTGTTGGAATTTGATCTTTAGTTAAACGCGATGTGTTATATGGCAATGTACGAATACGGCCAGTTACTGGTGCCCACTCTTTATATCTAAATTGTGGTTGTAACTGAGCAGATAAATCACTAGGGATAGGTTGTGCAAGGCCAGCATCGGTTACTAAACCAATCGCGCCTGAGTCAACTGCCCAGAATAAATCAGCGCGGCGAACGCCTGCTTTAGATTCAGCAACTATGGTATTAGCTAAAGCAGCAGTAGGACCTCGGCGTATACCGAGTTTAAAGTCAGGATTTTTTTTCTGGATTGCTTGTAATACGTTTTCATACAACCCCCCTTCGCCACGGCCTAAATAAAGGGTTAATTCGCCTTTAAGCTTTGGTAAATCATCAACAGAAACTGGGTTTGCTATATCAGCTGCTAGTGCACGAGAAAGAGGTAGTGGCAATGAGCCAACCACCCCTAACGCGGCTAGGCCTTGAATAAAGGTCCTACGCTTCACTTAAAATACATCCTTACGCGCTTTTTCGGCTTTTTCTATTAAAACCTTCGCACGGTCTAATTTTGTTTGCATGTCAATTATTACATCGCGTACGTCGTCTACGCTTTTGCTGTTTTTAATAGCTTGTGGCAGTGTCACGTTAAAGTCTTTTTCCAGCACTTCAACCAATTTTGCATCTTGTTCAATAAGGGTTCCTTCTACGCCTTCAAACAGGTGCAGGTAAGTATCATGAACAATTTCAGTGGCTTCGTCTTTTAAACGTTCAGCAAACTTAGCGACTACACGGTCTAACTTGTGCTTGATTTCGTCAATGGTGGCACTTTGTGTCATTTGAGTTGTAGCGGTTGCTTTTACAGTGTCTAGCAAGCCTTTTTGCTGGAATTTTGCAGCAAGCTTAACAGCCCCAAGACCTTGCCACAAGGCTATGTTCATCGCTTTTTGCTGTTTACGAACGTCGTCAGCTGATTGCTTATTATCAATGGCCATTTTTACGCCATAAAGACCCTGCCAAATAGAAGCGTATACTGGTACAAAGTTGGTTTCTATTGCACTGTGAAACTTAACAGACTCCCAATATTCAATTAAATCATCTGTTTTTACCGATTTTGCGCCTTTAGTATCGTAGTCGCTTACCATGGTATCAACTTTGCCTACCATCCATTCTACTTCTTCTGCGTAACTTTTAAGATTAGCTTGAAGATGATTAACATGCTCCCCAATAGGGCCGTTAGCGAGTACTGGTTGAGCCATAAATGCAGAGGCGAGTAAAAGGCTTACACCTAACGTTTTGGCTGGTTTAAATAATAAATTCATAGCAAGGAGATCCAAAAAAGGTAATTGTAAATGATAGGTATTATCATATCCGTAACCGTCACTAAAATCAACAGACCTAAATCACACCTTATTAGATTTTTACCTTTGTTTATGCGCATTTAACTATGCTGAGGGAATCATTCTATCTGCTCATAGGATTTATAACTTAACCTGAACTCTGGTTAAGAGATTTACTAACGTATTGAATCATGGTGATATTTAAATTTATTTTCTCTAGCCAGAGATTTTCAGTGAAAACAAGGCGAATTTACGCGTCAATAGCTAGCCTATTGCAAGTAAATTCAACGCAGTTAGCGCTGAAAATAGCTGCTTGAGATAGATTTATTATCCAGAGTTCAGGTTAACTTAGTAAAAGTAAGTATGAGGTAAATATTGAGGTAGTATTATGTAGTAAGTACTGCGCGTAAGATTTACACGCAGTATATAGAGCAAACTTCTTAACCTAAACTTAGGCTGATATATTCACTAACGTATTGAACTATAATAAATTTATTTCTAGTCTAAGACTTTTAGTAAATTAAACGCCGTTAGCACTTGAAAATAGCTGCTTGGGATAGATTTATTATTCACAGTTTAGATTATTAATTCAAACCAAACGGATCATCGATGCTGTGGCTTGGTTGAGTGAACCACTGTGGGCCTTGGCTCGTCATGTAGAAATGATCTTCTAATCGAACACCAAATTCATCCGGCACAACCAGCATTGGCTCATTACTAAAGCACATACCTTCGCCAAGTGGTGTTTTATTACCACCGACCAAATATGGCCATTCATGGATATCTAAACCAATGCCGTGGCCTGTTCGATGAGGGCAGCCTGGCGTTTGATATTCAGGGCCTAAATTTTGTGACGCTAAGTAGCTACGCGCGGCAATATCAACATTTTCGCAAGGCTCTCCTATTTTAGCCGCTTCAAAAGCCGCAATTTGGGCCGCTTTTTCATACTCCCAAAATGTGCGTTGTCGTGGCGTTGCTTCACCAAAAACGTATGTACGGGTAATATCTGAAATATAGTCATGTACTTTGCAACCGGTATCGATGAGTACCATGTCGCCTTTTTTGAGGTGTTGAGGATCTTTTACGCCATGTGGAAAAGAGGTTGCTACACCAAATAAAACAATGCAAAAGTAGTTACCAGGTGCGCCTACCTTTTGATGAGCTTGTTTTATAAAGTCTTCAACTTCAACAGTGCTAATACCTTCATAAAGTATGCTCGCTGTTGCTTGGTGAACGGCTAATGTCATATCCATAGCGCGTTGCATGAGTGCCAGTTCATTGGCCGATTTGTGCATACGACAATGAGCCGTTACGGGTTGTGCATTAATTAAATTTAGTCCTGTTTGTGCTTTATTAATACCATCAAAAATAAAAAATTGTGCGCTTTCATCAATGCCAATAGTACCGCTTTGGTCTATACCCATTTCACAGAGCATATTTACAAATAAACTGTATGGGCTTTCATGTTCTTGCCAGCCACGGATCGGCCCTTCAATCACTTTAAAGCCGTTTAATGAACCAATCTCAAAATAAGGAGCTATATATTGTACCTCGCCTTTCGCAGGTAGAATTGCACCCACCATACGTTCACTAGCATACCAACGCATCCCCGTAAAATAAGTTAGGTTTGTGCCAGCATTGAGGTAAATGGCATCAATATTATTGGCCTGCATGTAATGCTGAGCTTTTTTAATGCGTTCTAGGTGCTCTTGTGGTTGAATAGGGGTTAAATCGCCAGTCATATTACTTAAACTGGCAAGTGCTTGTTCTTTGGTTTGGATACCAATACCTTTGGTTGTCATAATACTCTCCTCGTTAGTATGGTTATTGTGCTTGTGGTATCTGTGAACTGCAAGCTGCTTGAGTTTAAAATCGACTAATACAATAAGGTTTTAAATCAATTTTTGTGGGTCGTTTTAAACATAAACTAGTGATTAGTTCAGAGGTAATAGCACCTTGTGTTAAACCTAGATGTTGATGGCCAAAAGCAAAAAATAGATTAGGGTGATAAGGTGCTTCACCTATTACTGGCAATGAATCCGGCAGTGATGGTCGACAGCCCATCCAAATGCTGCTCGGTTGTAACGGAGGTGCTGCATTTTTGAGCATTGCTTTGGCATTTGGTAACAATGCAAGTGCACGTTTGTTATTCATTTCGCGTTCTGTACCAGCAAACTCGACGGTGCCAGCTATGCGAAGGCCTTGACTCATGGGAGTCATGATAAAACTACGCTCCGCTGAAGCAACGGGCCTTGTTAAGCCATAATTGCTTGCCAGCATGCAGTGATATCCTCGCTCAGTATCAAGTGGGACTTTATAACCAAACGGCACAATTAGAGGCTTACTCCATGCACCTGCTGCGATAACGACTTTATCAGCAGTAAATGTTTGCTCATTATTACCAAGGGTAAATATTTTCCCAGTTTGCTTTACACTGGTTATTTTTTGTTGACAAAAATTGCCACCTAAAGCACTAAATTGCGCAGCTAAATTTAAACAAAATAGATGCGGATCTACACTATGGGCTACATCCTTAAACAATAACGCATACGTTATTGTTTCTGATAAATTGGGCTCTAATACTTTTACTTCTTCAGCACTTAGTAATTCAACAGCGATACCCTGATCCAGAAAGCTATTATAAATCGTATTAATTTGGTTAAGTGGTGTTACTTCAAATGTTAGTAAACTGCCTTTTTTAGTTAGCAAGTGTCCTAAGTTGAACTCATTTAGTAAGTTGTCGTATGCGATAATTGCACTCTCATTTAATGCTTTAAGTGCTAACGTGTTGGTTTTATATATTTTATTTCTCATATTTTTAGTGAATAACCAAAACCATGGCAGAGCTTGAATTAGATAACGCCAATCTATTCTTAATGGACCTAATGGATTAAATAACATACCCGGTAACTTTTTTAATAATGATGAGTGCGCGAGTGGAAAAACTTGCTCGGTAGCAAAGTGCCCAGCATTACCTTTTGAGCACCCCTGTGCTAACCCTTTGTCGTCATATAAAGTGACCGCAAAGCCAGCTCGCTGTAAGTTAAGTGCGCAGCAAATGCCAATAATCCCAGCACCAACCACAGCTATTTGTTGTTTTTTTTGAGCTGCCAAAATGTGTAACCTCACTTATACAATGTGCATTAAAACCTATAGGCTATTTTGTTTTAACTATTACTTAATAGTGTGAAATCTTAAAGTCACTTTAATACTTTATTTTCAGTGTCTTATGATTGCTAATTAGGCTCATTGTAGAACCATACGAAGAGTAAATTAATAAAATGCTAAAATAGAATGTTGATTATTGTATACAATATACATACTATATCAAGTCTAAACATCAATCAGGTGGTTAAAATGACAGTAAATTGGCAAACAGTCTTTGTTACAGCAAAGACTCAGTTCAATACAGGTTACTCGATTAATTTTACAGCAGTAGCAAAAACGATCGATGAACTTATTAATGAGTGTGCTCAGGGTACTATTGGATTGGGAACATCATGCAAGAAAGTAGCTGCCACTGCGTTTTATAACAAAGCGATGGCAAGCTGGGTTGACTTAATTAAATTAAAATTGGGCTAAGTTATGCGCAAAGGGACCTTTTTTTGTATTGACGGTCACACCTGTGGCAATCCAGTTAGGCTTATAACCAGTGGTCATCCACAATTGAGCGGTCTGACGATGAGTGATAAGCGCCAAGACTTTTTAAAAAATCACGATTGGATACGTCAATCTTTGATGTTTGAGCCTCGTGGCCACGATATGATGTCAGGAGGGTTTTTATATCCGCCAACCACAGAAGATGGCGATGCCGCTATTTTATTTGTGGAAACATCAGGGTGCTTACCCATGTGTGGGCACGGCACAATAGGCATTGTCACGTTTGCTTTAGAGCATGGTTTACTTCATGCAAAAGTGCCGGGGACTCTGTTATTGGACACGCCAGCAGGGCGTGTTCAAATCAATTATGAAATGATTGATGGCAAAGTTCAGTGGGTAAAAATTTATAATGTTCCCGCTTACTTAGCACATCAGTCAATTGTCATTGAAGTGGATGAATTGGGTGAGCTTAATGTGGATATTGCCTATGGAGGTAACTTCTACATTATTGTTGAACCACAAGACAATTTTAAAGGCATTGAACATTTAACTGCTGGGCAAATTTTAAAGTATAGCCCACTGGTGCGTGATGCAATAAACGCGAAAATAAAGTGTACGCACCCGCTTGATCCAACGGTTCAAGGTGCAAGTCATGTTTTATGGACCGGCACACCAAAAAATGCCAATTCAAACGCAGCAAATGCTGTTTTTTATGGTGATAAAGCCATTGATCGGTCGCCATGTGGAACAGGTACAAGTGCCCGTATGGCACAACTATTTGCCAAGGGGCAATTGGCTCAAGGGCAAAGTTTCACTCATGAAAGCTATATCGGTAGCCAATTTATTGGTTGTATTGAAAAAGTAACCGAAATTGCAGGCATAACAGCCATTTTACCAAGTATTCAAGGTTGGTCTAAGGTGACGGGCACAAGCGCGATCACAGTGGATGACGATGACCCATATGCATTTGGGTTTCAAGTAATTTAATCAGGAGCAAAGCATGACATTAACAGGACAAAGTTTAGTAGCAGGGCAATGGATCGGTGATTCAGCGAATGGTGAATTTAATGGATTTTCTCCAGCACGTAATGAACCACTGCCAACGCGCTTTTTTAACCTCAGTACCGAAGAATTAGATGGTGCGATAGAAGCTGCGCAATCGGCATTTTATCAGTATCGTAAAACCAGTTTTACACAACGTGCTGATTTTTTATCGTGCATTGCAGAGCAAATATTAGCACTTGGTGATGAGTTACTTGAGCAAACCCAGCAAGAGACCAACCTACCACTTGCACGTTTGCAAGGTGAGCGTATGCGCACTGTAAATCAACTTAATGCTTTTGCCGATGCATTACGCAAAAACCCTGCATCAGCACTGGGTTTAAAAATAGTGGATGAGGCAGATGCAACAAGAGCACCGCTACCAAAACCACATACAGAACTTAACTATTTACCGCTTGGACCAGTCGCTGTATTTGGTGCTTCTAATTTCCCATACGCTTTTTCAACACTCGGTGGCGATACGGCAGCAGCCCTTGCTGCGGGCTGCCCTGTGATTGTAAAAAATCACACGGCGCATCCAGGTACTGGCGAGTTGATGGCACGTGCGGCGCTTGCTGCTATTAAAAAGTGTGCGATGCCTTTAGGGGTATTTGCGATGGTGCAAAGTAAAGACTACGATATGTCGCATCAGCTAGTTGCTGCACCTGTAATAAAAGCAGTGGGGTTTACCGGATCATTTAATGTTGCCAACAAACTACTAGAAACGATTACGAAGCGTGAAGAGCCAATTCCATTTTATGGTGAATTAGGCAGTATTAACCCACAAGTTATTTTACCCAATAAGGCCATTGAGCACAGCAAAGAAATGGCACAGTCGCTTTGCCAGTCAATGCTGATGGGTAACGGGCAGTTTTGTACCAGCCCAGGGCTTTGGTTAGTGCCAACAGGATGTGATGAACTTGAAGCGCATATTACTGCGTTTATTAATGATGCACCATCAGACACCTTACTCACTCCAGGAATTGTAAAAACGTTTAAACACCAAGTAGAAGAGCGCAGCCAACTTGCACAGGTAAGTGTGCTAGGTAAGGGTAAACTTGAGCACGCATTTCATGCCGATGCGCATGTATTTGCTTGTAATGCAGATGATTTTTTAACAACCCCTGCTTTGAATGAAGAAGTATTCGGTCCCGCAGCATTAATTGTGCGCTACGACAGTGAACACCAGCTGATGACGTTAATAAATCAACTTCAAGGGCAGCTAACTGCCAGTATTCATGGTACTGAAGCTGATTTAAATAAAGCGGATAGTCTTATCGAAGCGCTACAATATAAAGTGGGCCGTTTGATAAAAAACCAAATGCCAACAGGCGTTGAAGTATGTGCTTCAATGAATCACGGTGGGCCATTCCCAAGCTCAACTGATGTACGAAGTACTTCTGTCGGAACAAATGCAATGTTGCGATTTATGAGACCCATTTGTTATCAGTCGTAAAAAATAGATAGGGATGAAAATTTCTTTTGTCCCTATTTATGTTATCTTATAAGGCTTTAATGGCATTGTACCTTGGTTTATTAGCCTAGGTGCGTATAATGTATGCTAAATGCAATTTATAGGAACATCATGACTATTGAGCACAAAACCCGAACTCAGCTCGTTGCAGAAGCTATTCGCGCAAAGATCCTCTCCGGAGAAATTAAAGGAGGAGAGCCACTTCGTCAAGCGGCATTGGCTACGGAGCTAAATGTCAGCCGAATTCCTGTTCGAGAGGCATTATTACAGCTTGAGGCAGAAGGTTTGGTTAACTTTGAGGCGCACAAAGGGGCGACAGCAACAGAACTTTCAGCATCACAAATTGATGAAATTTTTGATATAAGGGCGTTACTTGAAGCTGAGCTACTAAGCCATTCAATAGGCGGTTTAACAGAACAAGATTTAATTGATGCGGAGCTCATTTTAACCGAGCTTGAAAGCGCCATGGATGCGGGGGACACCCATCTCGTAACGGGGGATTTAAATAGCCGCTTTCATGGTAAATTGTATTCACGCGCACAACGCCCACAAACCCTTGAACTTGTTGACATGTATAGTAAAAATTCAGAACGTTATGTACGTATGCATATTTTACTAGCGGGTGGCTTAACAACTGCGCCCGAAGAGCACCGCATATTGTTAGCTCACTGTCGTTCAAAAGATACTAAAAAAGCCTGTGATTTTTTGAAAAAACATATTTTGGGCGCAAAAAACGATATTAAAAAGTTACTACTCAAGTTAGAAGACGAAAAAAGTAGTCCTTCCACATAATAAATCTCGATGATACTTAGGGCGTGTTGATCTTTGTGGGTTGAAATTTGTTCAATCTAGGGGCGATTTAATCGCGGCGTGAGGTTTGTAACCTAGTGGGCTCGGTAACTGCTCCTGCGTTACTCTAATGGCTTACATCCCTGTAAGAATAAGTAAAAACCGAGCAATAAAGAGTTAATTGCCCCTAGGTAGAACCCTTCGGGCAGCGCATGTTTGGCATTTATGCTGTGTTATCGCCTATTTATGGGGAGTAACCACATCACATAGGCTCTGCCTTGCTTAAATACCAAACACACTGCTGCAAAATCAATCACGAAAGGTCAACACGCCTAGCATTATCGAATTAAAAATCAGTCTATTAAATCTAGGATCTCAAGTCTTTCTTTTGCTTTAATATATCGTGTACGGACGTCATCAATTTGCTGTTGAGTCAATTTCTTGCCTAAGGTGCGAAGCCCACCGTCAGCGTCATTATGATGGACTCCAAAAGCAAACTTGAGGTATTCCAAAAGTAACGGTTGTGCATCGAGATAAGATATGGAATTCATCGCCTGAGAAATTTTATTTGCTTCAGCCCACTCTCCATTATTCACATACTCTTGCATAGTTATACTCGCTTTAGGGAATACACAGCCCACACCTGTAATTCCGCCACAAGCTCCAGCAAGTCCCGCATGTACAGTTACGGTGTCAACACCCGCTAAGACTTTTAAATTTTTGTTATCTAGCATCATTGTTTCAATAACTGATACGTCTATTGTTGATATTTTAAGCGCTGTAACTTCAGGAAGAGCTGCAAGCTTTGTCAGGAGAGCCGTTGAGAGCGCATGGTAGCCGGCTGCGTCAGGATTGTTGTAAGGCATTATTGTTATGCCGGCCTCTTTTGCAGCGGCTGCAGCAAGCGCAAAGTACGCATACATTTCATTATCGCAAGGCGCTTCCTTCGTTTTTGGTGGCATCACCATAACGGTATCTACACCAACAGTCGCAAGCTCTGTAACTATTTTGTAAAGCTCTTCTTTCGTTTTTGCAGCTGCACCGCTGATCAATGGAACTTTGTATTCTTGAGCAACACTAGAAAGGGCTTTTAGTAAAGACAGGCGTTGCTCAGTACTGAGATAACTGTTTTCACCCAAAGTACCAGAGCCGACAAGCCCGCCCATTCTGGTTCCACCTTTTCCTTGAGCTTTTAAAATATTCGCAGCGTATTTTTTTGTTGTATCAAGGTCAATTTCAAGGGCTCCAGATTCAGATTCCTTCAGCCATGTAAATACCGCCGGCATAACCGTATTTCGCCAATCTTTACTGTTTTTTTTCATTATACTTCCTCTTATAAATACATATTGTATACATTATACAAAGTGATTGTATCAGTTAAAATACTTTCGGCAAGGGTAAAAATAAAGTTAACATGTTAAAGCGCACAGTGGAAAAAGTCTGAGGCAGTAGCCTAAAAATTAGTATGCTTTATAGATAGGTCATATAGCATTATGATCATGGGTTTTACTTATGAGGTTAAAGCTTACTTATTTGCTTGCTTGCTCTTTGGGTTGATGAGCTTGTAAATCGTTTTTCACAACATCTCTTGTAATAACGCTTCTGCGTTATGGGCTACAAGGCTCAAAAAATAAAAAAGCATTGAGGCTATTTTTACATTTATTAAGAGTTGTTACTTAAATACTAATGGCTTTTCCTCTCTCTAGGGACGGTTTAATCGCGGCCCGAGGGTGGGCTAAGTAAAAAAAACCGAGCAAAGCTTCCGCGTCCTGCTCACGCCCTTTACCTGCATCCATGTAGGCAACAAAGAGTCAATCGTCCCTAGAAGAACCCAAAGAGCAGCGCATGTTTGGCATTTATGCTGCGTTATCGCCTACTTATGGGGAATAACCACACACTATAGGCGCTGCCTTGCCCAAATACCAAACAGTTAGCTGCAAAATCAATCACGAAGGTCAACACGCCCTAGTTTTAATAAATATGAACAACCTTTCCATTTATCATTTTAAATAATATTGATAAGTCAATTGGCTTATTGCTTCACATTGTCAGAATTTTAATTCTGTTTAAATTAATGTATATTTAATATTGTATACAATATGTAATAAGTGTATATTTTTATCGCCACTTGTTAGGTGGATAAAAAATCAATGGGAATAAAGGAACATTTTTATGTTTACATATAATAAAAAGCAAATAAATAAAATAGGCACAAACACTCTATTAGCTACTGCAATAGCAACGGCATTAATGATCACTCCAGCAGCACACGCAGTTGATGGCAGTAGCATTGTAAAAGGTCATATTGAGGCGCAGGCTGGTGTTGATTTAGTTGGTGCAACTGTAACGCTTAAACACAAAAGTAAAGGTTTAGTTTTTACTATTACGAGTAATGCACAAGGTGAGTATTTACTACGTAATGTGCCCGTAGGTACATATGATGTCACAATTGTTAAAGATGGCTATCAAACGCTTAAAGAAGAAAACGTGGCTGTGACAATTGGTCAATCGATCATTCTTGATGTGCAACTCTATAAAGCGGGCATCGACATGGAACGTATCGCAGTCACTGGCTCTGCAATTCGTCGTGTCGATATGTCTTCATCTACTTCTGGACTTACATTTAGCGACTCTGAGCTTAAAGCCATGCCCGTTAATACAGGGTTTGAAAGCATTGCATTGTTAGCACCTGGTACATCGGCACCTGGTGGTTCTAATTTTAAAGACGCATCAAGCTTTGGCGGTTCATCAGCAGCTGAAAATGGCTATTACTTTAATGGATTAAATGTAACCAGTATTCGTACAGGGCTTGGCTCTATTAGACTTCCTTGGGAAGCTATTTCGCAAACTCAAGTTAAAACGGGCGGGGTGAGCCCTGAGTTTGGTGGCGCATTAGGTGGCATTGTTAACGCGGTTTCTAAATCGGGTGATAACGATTTTAAATTTGGAGCAGAGGCTCGTTGGGATCCTGATAGTTTACTTAGTCAGCATGATTCTATCTATCAAGAAAATGGCACTATAAGTAGCAATACTCAACAAAATAGTTATGATTTTAAAGAACTTCAGTTATGGGCTAGCGGCGCAATTGTAGAAGATACATTATTCTTTTATGGTTTATATGCTCCTCGTAGAGAGGAAAGAAATAGCGCGAAACAAACGACATTTTCTGATTTTGAACGAGATGAAGACCGCTGGTTTGCTAAAGTTGATTGGTTTATAAATGAGAATCACTCATTTGGTTTTTCAGCGATGAATAACGAGCGTACTTGGACTGATAAAACATATGCTTACGCGTGGGAAGAAAACGTCGTTGGTGATCAACAAGGTGTTGATGCACCGGGTGAAGATGGCGGTAATGTTTATAGCATTAACTACAATGGCTATCTGACTGATACTTTTTCTGTGACAGCCGTTGTTGGTCGTGTTACTGAAAATGTTGAGAACGTGGTCGCGTCTCCAAACCCAGGTGTATGGGATGAAAGAAATGGCTTTGTTACGTTAAGTCAGCATACAAATTCCGGTATAACAGAAGAAGAGTACATTCGAGACCAAGCTCGCATTGATTTTAGCTGGGACTTAGATGAGCATTCAATTCAATTTGGTGTGGATTACACCAATGTAAAAGTTGATTTCTTTGAAGGCCAAAATGGCATTGGGGACGCTGAAGGCTGGTGGACAGTAAAAACGGCCGGTGAAAACGATGTCTCTGGTGCTGCACTAGGTGGGGATTTTATCGAAAGACGAGTACGTAGTCGTGAAGTAGATTCGGACACCACTTCATTAGCGTTTTATCTTAATGATTCATGGCAAGTCACAGATAATTTAGTGCTTAATATGGGCTTGCGTTATAGCCAGTTTGAAAACACTGTTTCAGATGGTCGTGCTTTCGTTGATATTGATAATCAAATAGCGCCACGTTTACAAGCAATTTATGACGTTAGTGGCGATGGTAGTGCAAAAGTATTTGCAACCTTTGGGCGTTATTTTCAACCTGTTTCTGCAAACATGAATATCACGCAAGGTTCAGCATCAATTGAATGGTTTGAGTATTTCGAATTAGATCAATTAGAAGGCAGTGGCTCACCATCTTTATTAGCCGATGGATCACCTAGCCGTGGAGATATGCTACGTGATAGACGTTGGCGTCAACGAGGTATTACTGAACCAGGATTAATTGCCTCGGCTTCTTTAAAACCAATGTACAGTGATGAATTTACGATAGGTTACCAACAAGAAGTGTTTGATGGAATGTCTGCGGGCGTTCGTGCTATTTACCGTGACTTAGGTCGTAGTGTTGAAGACACTGATGTAGGCCCTGTACTGGCTAAAAAGCTTGCAGAGCTGGGAATTACCGATAACGTTGGGCAAGGTTCGTATTATGTGCTTAATAATCCCGGTGAAGCGATTCAAATGTCATATGACTTCGATGGTGACGGCCAAGTAGATAACGTCAATTTGAGTGCTGAAGAACTTGCGTTACCAGAAGCTAAGCGTAAATACCTAGCTCTTGAATTTACTCTAGATGGCAACGTGACTGATGATTTACGCATTAATACTTCATACACATGGTCACATAGTTACGGTAATACTGAAGGGCTTGTTAAAACGGATAACAACCAAGCAGATCCAGGTTGGACAACATCGTATGACTACGGCGATTTGATGGATAATGGCTACGGTAATTTACCTAACGATCACCGCCATGCGATTAAGTTCAGTGGTGCATATAATATTACAGAAGCACTAACATTAGGATTAGTTGCTCGTACAACATCAGGTCGTCCAAAAAGTTATTTTTCGCAACATCCTGATGGCGTTGGTAGCTGTGCTGCGGGCAATCCGTGGGATGCATGTGCCAGTAAGTACTATGACCAAGCATCTCACTATGATGAGAATGGAAACCCAGCGCCACGTGGCAGTAAAGGTAATTTACCTTGGCTCACTAATATAGACATGTCATTGACGTACTACACTGACTTTTTTGGTACAGACTTAACCTTAAAAGGCACTGTATATAATTTACTCAATAGTGATAGTGCGATAAATATTAACGAAGAACGTGCACAGTTTGGTTCAGGTGGTTTAGAACTAAACCCTGATTACGGTTTAGTAACCGACCGTCAAGGTGCGCGTTATGTGTCGTTAGTCGCGCGTATTGAGTTTTAATTTTCCCCTAGAAGGTTGTAAGTTGTTTGAATAATGTGGTTTGTAGGTAAGTTAAGCTTAGCAAACACCTTGTATAAATACCAAGCATGTGGTGCTTAAATAAATTAGTAAAAAGTACCTAGTTTAAATAAGTTACCCCTTAAATTTTGATTAGCGGTAGTTATAATTGACACATTACAACCTTAATGCTGAACAGGAAACTGTTCGGCATTTTTATTGGCATATACAGACTTGTTAAAATTTTATTAAAAGTATACTGTATGCAAAACTGGGCTTGTTTCTACTATGGTACATGTTTTAATCGTGTGCTAATGCAATCAATGGTCAAATTGTACTTATACACCGACATTATTTAAATTGGAGTCTAAACATGAAAATAATAAATGCAGAACACATTGATGATGCTCTTAATTTTGAATCATTGCTAATTGCACTACAAAAAGGTTTTGCATCTGACTTTTGCATGCCTAAACGCAATGTATACGAGCTTGATACTACTAAGACAAATCGTGATGCCTTTGCTGTATTACCTGCGTGGAATGAACAAGTTATTGGTGTTAAGGCGTTTACTTATTTCCCTAGCAATACACACACAGAATATGACTCGTTATATTCCAAAATTATGTTGTTCTCACGGGATCATGGCGAGCCCTTAGCTTTGGTGGATGGCACGCGCATTACGCTGTGGCGCACCGCAGCCGTATCAGCCTTAGCGAGCCGGTATTTATCCAGAGAAAACAGCAATCACTTAGTTTTTTTTGGTAGTGGTAATTTAGCGTTATACATGGTTAAGGCACATTTAACGGTGCGTAATTTTACTCGGGTGACATTAATTGCACGTAATGTTGAAAAAGTCACGGCATTACAACATTCGCTTGAGCAGGCATTTCCTCATATCGATTTTGTTATTAGTAAAAGTACTAAGGAAATTATTTTTAGCGCCGATGTGATCAGCTGTGCAACGGGGTCGCCAACGCCTTTATTTAATGGCGCATGGTTAAAGCCGGGCACTCATGTTGATCTAATTGGTAATCATCATAGTGAGCAACGTGAATGCGACACGACAACGATTAGCCGCAGTCATGTATACGTTGATAGCAGAGTAAATGTGCTAGGCGAGGCTGGCGAGGTGCTGCAACCCATTAAAGAAGGAGTGTTTAGTGCACACGATATTCGCGCTGAGTTATCCGATTTAGCAAAAGCAAATAGCTACGCCCGTTTTAATGAAACAGATATTACGGTATTCAAATCGGTAGGAACGGCGCTGAGTGATTTGATTGCAGCGAATAGTGTTTACCAATCATTAGAAGGTTAATATTTGATGACGAATATGCTATTAATTTTGAGTGTGTGTTTTATTGGTGCTGGTTTACTGCCATTTTTTAGATGGTTGAAATGTAAAATACGCAAACACCATTGGCGAGTATGCGAAATTAGCACAATTACGTCAGTGGTTAATACACGGGTATCACCTTTGGATCTCGTTCAACAGCAGTCAATGCTGGTTAGTTTTCGTTTTAATGGTGATATGCACAGTGTCGTGGTTGACTTAGATGAGTCCTTATTTAACTTATACAAACAAGGGCAGTCGTGTACATTGTTGGTTGATAAAGACAACCCATCGAGGGTCTACAAAAATGCGCTGCTTTGGCATAACTTTGGTTCTATATGGCTTTTTGCAGGGTTGGCTTTACTTGGTCTAAGTCATTTCATTAACTAGCCTGAACTCTGTAAGGTAGATTTATTATTCAAAGCTTAGATCAATTAACAACAAGCGTTAATACTGCTTGTTGTTAATTGACTTATAAATAGCATCACACAGTGCTTTAATACTTTCGTCATCACTTATATACGGTGGCATAAGGTAAATTAATTTACCAAAGGGACGTATCCATACGCCTTGCTTTACAAAATAAGCCTGAATTTTAGCAACATCAACATTCCCCGCAGCATCGTTGAGTTCAACAACACCTATTGCGCCTAAAATACGCACATTAGCAACTGCATCAAGTTCACTGCATTTATTAAGTTGTTGTAGTTGGGTATTAATTTGGTTTATTCGGAGTTTCCAGTTTTGCTCAAGTAATAAATCAATGCTTGCACAGGCCGCTGCACAAGCAAGCGGATTACCCATAAAAGTAGGGCCATGCATTAAAACACCTGCTTCACCTTCGCTTATGCCAATGGCTATTTTATCGCTAGTGATAGTGGCCGATAGCGTCATCGAGCCGCCAGTGAGTGCTTTACCAATACACATTATATCGGGCTCTATATTGGCGTGCTCTACAGCAAATAATTTACCTGTACGGCCAAAGCCTGTGGCAATTTCGTCGCAAATTAGCAGTACGTTATATTGCGTACATAACTTACGCACGCAGGCTAAATAATCGGGGTGATAAAAGTTCATACCCCCCGCATTTTGTACAATAGGCTCAATTATAAAGGCGGCAACTTGGCTGTGGTTTGCTTTAAAATATTCTTCAAGCTCTTGGGATTCTGCTTGGTTAAATTTGCTTCCAAACTTACTTACTGGCGCGGGTACAAAAATATGCTCAGGTAAAAAGCCTGAATACAAACTATGCATTGAGTTAACGGGGTCGCATACGCTCATAGCTGCAAAGGTGTCGCCATGGTAGCCCTTGTAAGGCGTCATTAGTTTTTGTTTTGTTGTAATGCCTTGGCTTAACCAATATTGCAGCGCCATTTTAATCGCTACTTCAACACTTACCGAGCCGCTGTCGGCTAAAAACACTTTAGTTAAACTAGGCGGCATTATATTTACTATTTTTTTGCAAAGCTCAACTGCGCTGTTATGCGTAATACCGCCAAACATAATGTGGCTCATATTATTAATTTGCTCAATCATGGCGTTATTTATAACCGGGTGGTTATAGCCATGTATTGCGCTCCACCACGAGGCCATACCATCGATTAATTGCTCGCCAGTTTCAAGGTGAATAATATTGTGATTGGCATGTGTAACGGGGTATACCGGAATTGGCTTAGTCATAGATGTATATGGATGCCAAATGTGCTCACGATCAAAATCAAGGTCAATCGTATTCTTTTTAGTCATATGTAAACTTTATCTTGCTGGACTTCGTTGACAATGGTACTTCAACTCGTAGACTAAGCCAATATAACCGTCATGAAAAAAATAAGAGAGTATTATGGAACTTGCACCTGTTCGTCACGATTGGACCCACGCTGAAGTTAAAGCATTATTTGAAATGCCATTTAACGATTTACTGTTTAAAGCCGCATCGGTTCACCGTGCTAACTTCAACCCAAATGAAGTGCAAATTTCTACGTTGTTATCAATTAAAACAGGCGCTTGCCCAGAAGACTGTAAGTATTGCCCGCAATCTGGCCATTACCGAACAGATTTAGAACGCGAACGCTTAATAGAAGTAGAAAAAGTAGTAGAGCAAGCACGCCTTGCAAAACAAAAAGGCGCGACGCGTTTTTGTATGGGGGCTGCATGGTCAGATCCAAAAGACAGAGACATGCCATATATTTCGCAAATGGTTAAAGAAGTAAAAGAGCTAGGGTTAGAGACCTGTATGACGCTGGGTAAACTCACAAACGAAAAAGCCCATGAACTTCGTGACGCAGGGCTTGATTACTACAATCACAACCTCGACACGTCACCTGAGTATTACGAGCAAATTATATCAACCCGTACTTTTCAAGATAGATTAAATACCATTGACCACGTACGCGATGCTGGTATGAAAGTATGCTCAGGCGGAATAGTCGGCATGGGCGAGCAAGCAAGTGACCGCTTTGGACTACTTATGCAGCTAGCTAATTTGCCACAACAGCCAGAAAGCGTGCCTATTAATATGCTGGTTAAAGTTAAAGGCACACCGCTTGAAAACGCAGATGATTTAGATCATTTTGAATTTATACGTACCATAGCAACAGCGCGTATTATGATGCCACACAGTTATGTACGTTTATCGGCGGGGCGTAACGCAATGAACGAGCAAATGCAATCAATGTGCTTTTTTGCAGGCGCTAACTCAATATTTTATGGTGATAAACTACTTACCACCGAAAACCCAGACGCTGATGCCGATATGAACCTAATTAAAAAACTAGGCATGAACCCAGAAAAACGTCACGACTATTCAGACGAAGCAGTTGAAGCCTCGCTTTCATCGCAAGTAGCCGACAAAGCAACCTCTGAATTGTTTTACGAAGCGTAGGCTTTTTTATATTTATGCCTTTTGATTTTATAAAAACGCATCTACAGGCTCGCCTGCAAGATGCACTGCTTCGTAAACGCCACGTAGTAGAGTATGCTACAGCGCGTACCATAACGGTTAATAATAAAACCTATCTTAATTTTGCCAGTAACGACTACTTAGGGTTTGGTGACGTGGTTGTTAACCTTAATGACTCCCACGCATTAGGGAGTCACAGCTCTGCATTAGTGACAGGTTATCAGGCGCAACAAAAAGCGCTTGAGCAATACTTATGCAAGCAATTTGGTTATGGCGCAGGCATGTTGTTTAATTCAGGCTTTAGCGCTAATAGCAGCGTAATTAAAGCGTTGTTTCAAGATAAAGTCGCTGCACAAAACAGCGCTATTTTTCAAGATAAGTTAAATCATGCAAGCTTGATTGACGGTGCTTTGCATTGTAACGCGGCTTTAGTGCGTTTTAATCATAACGACATGAACCACCTACGTTCACGGCTCGAAAAATCAAAAGCGCAAAACAAGCTTATTATAAGCGAAGGCGTGTTTTCGATGGATGGCGATACCGCGCCTCTTAAAGAATTACTCGCACTTGCAAAACAGCACAACGCATGGCTAATGATTGACGACGCACACGGCTTTGGTGCATTAGGCAAAACAGGTTTAGGCAGTTGCGAAGTACTTTTAGAAGAGGGCATTACACTGCCAGATATATTAGTCATTACCTTTGGTAAATCAGTGGCTAGTAGTGGCGCGTGTGTATTAGGCAGTAAACAGTTTATTGAATACATGCTGCAGTTTAATCGCGATTATACCTATTCAACCGCTATGTCGCCGCTTATGGCAAGCCACACACTTGCGCGTATTAAAAGCATAAAAACAGCCGATGATAAACGCGATAAGCTAAGTGCAAATATCGCATTATTTAAGCAACTCGCTAACACCCATAATATTGCTGTAATGGAATCAAACACAGCCATACAGCCCATTGTATTAGGTTGTGCTGAGCAAACGTTGCAAGCGGCCGATAAACTAAAACAACAGGGTATTTGGCTAACTGCAATTAGACCGCCCACGGTTGCACATAACACCTCACGTTTACGCATTACTTTAACCGCCGCACATACCGAGCAAGACATAACGCAATTAGTTAAGCATTTAGTAGGTGCAATAGCATGACTGCTCAGCAAGTATTAAAAACAGACTTAATGCAAACACGTAAAGTAAAACCGTGCTTAGTGAGTAGCGAGTTAAATAGAGAGTTAAATAAAGAATTAACTAGCGAATTGGATAAAGAGCTAAATAAGGAGCTTAAAAAGTCCACCCAAAGTAAGTTTTCAAAAGCAGCTGAGCATTATAACACCCATGCAAATGTACAAAAACACGCAGCGAGCGATCTATTTAAACTTATAAAACCAGGCTTTAATAAAAATAAGGTATGCGTTGATTTAGGCGCAGGCCCGCTTGTTAATACACACACATTACAAAGCATGTTTTCAAGCGTTGTGGCAATAGATTTGAGTTTAAACATGCTGCAAAGTAGTCATTTAACCACACCTAAAATATGCGCCGATATGGATAACTTACCGCTACAAGCAAACAGTGTTGATGTAATTTACAGTAATTTTGCAGTGCAGTGGTCTGCTAATTTTTCGGCTTTAATGCAATCACTTTACAGCATACTAAAACCTGGCGGGCAGGCGTACATAAGCACTGTGGTAGAGGGCTCACTTTACGAAATAAAAACAGCTTTTTCTGCGCTTGATTCAAACAGTCATATAAATACCTTTAATAATGAATTGTATATAAACCAATCAGTCCAAAATGCAGGATTTACTATTAACAGCGCTAAAAAACGTATTTACACCGATGAATACACAACACCTTTAAAAGCGATTGCTTCAATTAAAGCTATAGGGGCAACTACGCAAAATCATACCAATACGCGCCAAGGGTTACTTACCAAATCGGCGCTTAAAAAAGTATGCAGTGCGTATCCGCTTATAAATAATAAAGCATGTGTGTCTTATCATGTGGTGCTGTTATCATTAGAAAAACACTAAATAAGCCCAAAGATATTAAAGGCAACGCATGAAAGAATTTTTTATAACAGGCACCGACACCGATGCCGGAAAAACCCACGTTACCAGTTTGCTATTAAAGTTACTTGCCCAACATAAAAAACCAGCCATTGGTTTTAAACCCCTTGCTGCTGGCTGTGAAATGGCGTTTGATCAGCTGGTAAACGCCGATGCTCTAATACTAATGGAAAGCGCAACAGTGAGCGCTAAATACGACGTAGTAAATCCGTTTGCGTTTGCACCCCCTATTGCGCCGCACATAGCCGCTGAGAAAGTTGGAGTTAGTATTACTGTAGATAAACTAAGTGATGCTTATAAAAACGTAAAACAACAGGGCGCTGACATTATCCTTACTGAAGGTGCGGGTGGTTGGGCATTACCTATTAATAAAAACGATTATTTATACGACTGGGTTAAAGCAGAGCAAATGCCGGTAATACTTGTTGTAGGCATGAAGCTAGGATGCTTAAATCATGCGTTACTAACTGCTGCGCATATGCAAAGTATGGGTATAAACTGCGTTGGTTGGATTGCAAACCAAGTAGATAAAAATATGGACGAGTATCAAGCAAACCTTGATTCACTCAAAGCACGTTTACCGTTTCCAATACTTGCCATAAGCCCATACAGCGAGCAAACGCCTAAGTTACAAATATACAAAACCCTACTTAGTACCTTATCTATAAACATTTAAGCGGTTTTAAAATATTTACTTTTTTAGGTAAATCTTGAAATAGTCAGCCTTAGTACACATATGAACATTTATAAATATAAAGCTTGCTCAAAGACAATGTTACCAAGGACACGACTAAATATATGACGCACCCATTTATTAAACGCTACGCCCAAAATTCGCACGTAGGTGCAGAGCCAAAAGCGCTAAACAATGGTTTACCTAAAAAACGCGTAGGCATAATAGGTGGGGGAACAGCGGGTGCGACTATAGCTATCAGGCTTGCTGCGTTAGGGTTAGAAACTTACGTATTTGAAAAGAAAAAGTCGTTAATTGATGGCCCGCCAATGTGCCATTTGCATTCAGGTGGCAACTTATATCGCGAAATACCCGACGACGACTGCATAGATTTACTCAAGCAATGTATAGATATTGCGCGCCTTTATCCTCATACCATCGATGTTCGCCCTACAGTATTTGCTGTACCCAAGCGCGACGACGACTCACCGGAGGATTTATTTCCGCGTTTAGATAAATTAGTAAAAGCCTATAGCGAGCTTGTTGAGCAAGACAGCGCCAACAAAGTGTTAGGTGAGCCAGAGCATTATTATCAGTTATATAGCCGCGAGCAAATGCTAAAGCTTGCTAAGCAAAAACAAGTAGCCAAGCCTACGTCGTTAAATGAGTGGATGATACCCGTGGCTAAGCATTTAGATTTAGATAAGCTAAAGTTTCCGCTCATTGTTGCACAAGAATATGGTTGGAATATATTTCGTTTATCGGCCAGTGCTCAACTGGCCCTTGCACAGTACAAACACGCTCACGTTTTAACAAATACATGCGTTAATAGTGTCGTACCTGCTACCAATAATAAGATTGATAAAAAAATAACCAAGTGGAACATTGAATACCAAACACAAGCAAGTTTAGAAGCTAAAACCGTTGAAGTAGATTACCTAATTAATGCGTGCGGTTTTCAAACCGGTATTATTGATGACTTGGTTGGGGTAGATGTAAAGCGCATGGTCGAATTTAAAGCCTCTTACATTACTCATTGGCAAGGTGCTGGTGGGCAAATACCCGAAATTATTATTTACGGTAACCGTGGCACACCAGAGGGCATGGCGCAGCTAACGCCTTACCCAAATGGTTATTTTCAAATACACGGCATGACTAACAACATTACATTGTTTAATGATGGCTTAGCTGATGCAACACCAATGAGTGCTCAACCTAAACTCCCTGATAAATACCTGCACTATATTAAAGGTGGCTGGGACAAAACAGCATTGCAAACACGTACTCAAACAGCAATAGATTATGTAGCCGAGTTTGTACCCGCGTTTAAAAGTGCTAATACACAAAATAATGCCTTGTTTGGCGGGCAACAAATCCCTGGTGATGACGACACTTTGCGCGTAGCCGATGTAAGTTTATATTCGCATATTTGCTACGCACGGGCCGAAAATGTTAAAGCATCGTCAACGTTAATCGCTGCCGATCAAATAGTGGGTGAGTTTATAAAATTAGGAATAATAAGCAGCGATCCTGCTGTAAATCATCACCGCAGTACTCATCAATGGTCGTATCTTAAACATAATAGCGGCGAAAAAATTGGCGAAGTTGCACGCATATTGGCACACGAGCGTGGTTTTCCAATTGATATGGCAGAGCTAAATAACAGCTTGTAATAAACTGATTTATAAAGAAACTTCAGTCTTAAATTTGCTATAAAACTCCTCTCAAAAAAATTATCAATAAACACATAAATAACACTTGTGTTATGACATAGTTTGTCACAGAATAGCGCTAATGTTATGACATAGTGCGTCATGACGCAGTGATTGCTTTAACCTAATTTAATGTTACGTTCGGTGATCAAACCTATTTTTGTGAGGACAATATGAAACGTGTATTTTTGTTTTTATTAACTAACCTAGCGGTTATGTTGGTATTAGGTGTAGTGCTTTCAATAATAATGAGTGCGCTGGGCTTAAGCCATCGTAGCCTTGGCGGAATTTTACTTATAGCCACTGTGTTTGGTTTTGGTGGATCGTTTATTTCGTTATTTATGTCGAAATGGATCGCTAAAAAATCAACCGGCGCGCATGTAATAACGCAGCCTCGCAACGAAACCGAACATTGGCTTGTACAAACGGTATCTGCACAGGCACAAAAAGCAGGTATTAAAATGCCAGAAGTGGCTATATACGACAGCCCAGAAATGAACGCATTTGCAACCGGCCCAAGTAAAAACAACTCTCTAGTGGCAGTAAGTACAGGCTTAATGCACAACATGACCAAAGATCAAGCCGAAGCCGTACTTGCCCACGAAGTATCGCACGTGGCTAACGGCGACATGGTAACGCTTACCCTAATACAAGGCGTGGTAAACACCTTTGTAATATTTGCCGCAAAAGTACTGGCTGGCATAGTAGATAACTTTATTAATAGCGATGAAGAAGAGGGCGGCAGTAGCTGGACATACTTCTTATTCGATATGTTATTCCAAGTATTATTTGGTGTGCTAGCAAGCATAGTAGTGGCAAGTTACAGCCGTAAACGTGAGTTTGCAGCCGACAGCGGCGCGGCTAAATTGGTAGGTGCCGATAAAATGCGATCAGCCCTTGAGCGTTTAAAGCAAAATCATCCGTCGCAATTAGAAGGCTCTATGATGGCCTTTGGTATTGCAAGTGGTAAAGGTGTTGCTGAGTTGTTTTCATCTCACCCACCGCTTGATGCACGAATAGACGCACTACGTAAGTAATTATGTAAGGACGCTTTCTGGCTGTTGTGGCAAATTAGCTAGCTGCATAGTAACTTAGCCGTTTGCTCGGTGTATGGGCTTATGGCAAGTATTGGAAACGGTAAAATAGTTAATATACTAAGCCAGCTTAATTGCTGGCTTTTTTATGTTTACGTTAAAATACCAAAACCGCGTGCACTGTTTTTATATACAGTGCTCTGTGCTGCTTTATAAAATCGTTACTTTTTTAAGCTATATGTGTTTACGGAGTTATTATGTATAAGTAAACTAAAATAACTTAAAAGCCAGCAATGCTGCTGGTTTTAATACTTAACAAGGATGCTTATTGTAGTGGAAAAGATGCAGCAAACTAAAAAATGCCCGCAATGCACCTCACTTCAAGCTAAATATTCTAACTTAGAAAACAATCCCATTATTATTGGTGCATTGGCCTTAAGTATTGTTGGTATTTTTGGGTTTATTTTTTATCAAAATATATATGTAGCATGGCTTGAAGAACAAGCAAAAAAAAACCTAACTGCTAATGTAAACCAAATAAGCACTAAAAATGAAACCGATGGTTTGTATGTTGCCTGTATAGGGCAAATAAAAAATGAATCAGATTTTTCGTTTAAAAATATAAAGTTTAAGGTCGATTTTTTAACAGATCAAAACACGCTAGTCGATACGCTATCAATAACCGACGAAGACCTAATTCTACTGCCTAATGACTCAACAAATTTTAGAGTAAGAGGTATTGCGCAAAAACAAGCTGCTAGTTATAACAATTGCCAAGTAACAATAACCGATGCTTGGGCCTATAAATAAAAATGAATTTTTACGATTAAAAAAACCAGCTAAAAAGCTGGTTTTTAATATAAATAAATCGTTATTACTGAGAAAAAATAATTTCAGTAATACCTTCGGCAGACAGTATTTCTATCCAGTAGCCGTCAGGATCTTTAATAAATGCTAAGCCCTTCATTGAGCCATCGTCTGGCTTTTTCACAAATTCTACATCGTACTTTGCAAAGCGTTCACTGGCTGCGTATACATCGGGTACACTAATACCAATGTGACCAAAGCCTTTAGGTTCTTGGTTACCACTTTGGTATCCCTCAAAACTGTCGTCGTTTTCGGTGCCCCAGTTATGGGTAAGCTCAATTAGCGCAGGGCGACGAAACACCCATTCCGCTTTAGTTTTATCATCACCTTGTGGCAATTCTTGCTCGTAGCCTAAAAAGTAAAGCGTAAACTCCATACCAGGAAAATCATACTTACCTAACAGCTTCATACCTAATACATTTTGGTAAAATTCAAGCGACGGCTTTGGATCCTTAATACGTAACATAGTTTGTTGCATAACAAAGCCTTGAGTAGCCTGTTCAACTTGTTCTGGAGATTCGTTATAGTTAGACATGGTGATCCTTTCAAAAATGATAAAGCGAAAATAAAGATATAATGCTTAAACCATCATAATCAACCGTAGTTTAAATTTAAACTGTCTAGGTCAAATCATATAATAAAAAACAAGGAATTTTATGGCTATAACTATAACGACAGGCACCATTGAAGATATAACCGCAGTGAGTGAATATGTCCCTGAACTGCTAACAACCATTGATAGTGACACTTTACGGAACCGTTTAGAAAACAAAAAAGCATTGATATTAGTAGCACATAAAGAAGATACATTAGTTGGTTTTAAAATTGGCTATGAGCTATCTAATACACAATTTTATAGTTGGCTAGGCGGGGTGCACTTTAACTATCGTCGATTAGGTATTGCTAAAAAATTACTTGTTCAACAAGAAAAGTGGGCTCGTGAACAAGGCTTTACCAATATACACGTTAAATCGATGAACCGGTTTCCTCAAATGCTCACTATGCTCATCACTAATGGTTATCTCGTTTGTGGCTACGTTGATAAACAAAGCACAGAGCAAAGCAAAATTAAGTTTGTAAAACAACTAACAAAGTAAATGCAGGCACTTTATTCATCGTTATTTAACTTAGCGCCATGAAGGGTTATAAGTAAAAGCTAATTGCCACCTTTAATAGCAAGGAACCACTATGTTTTATGATGATATGCAGGGGTTATTACGTGTACTTACAATAGGTGTACTGGGTTATGTAGCACTGGTGTTTTGGCTGCGTATATCGGGTAAACGTACGCTTTCAAAGTGGAACGTGTTCGACTTTATAGTCACCATTGCGCTGGGCTCTATATTGGCGTCTGTTATTATTTCTAAAAGTATCCCTTTAGCTGAGGGCATACTTGCCTTTGTCGTATTAATAGGGCTGCAATATGTTATTACGTGGCTTAGTATGCGCTCATCAAAATTTGCAGCGCTTATAAAAGCAGAACCCACGCTTTTACTGAGTGATAGTGAATACTGCACTGCTGCACTTAAATCGCAGCGGGTAACTAAATCAGAAATTCGCGCTGCTATTCGTGGTGCAGGCATATTAGCCATTGAAGATGTAGCCGTAGTCGTGCTCGAAACAGACGGCAGTTTTAGTGTCATGGCTCACAGTAACAGTGGCTCTAAAACTGCGTTAAGTGATTTTTTTTAGCTATTTAATCGGTGACAAATACCAATAATTTGAAGATTTAAAATAACTGTAAATAATATTACCTGTTGCATGGTTTTAATTCTGGAACGTATAATAACAAGTGTTAACTAAATGGAATTTGCGTAAATTGCAGCTTAAGCATAATAGGCGGGTACATGCACAAAGGATTGTTAAAGACGTGGAAAACAGACAAAGGTTTTGGTTTTATTAAATCAGTCACCCTAGAGCACGACACGTTTATACACATATCAGCGCTCAAACACATGAACCGCAAGCCCAAAGTAGGCGACACCATTTACTTTGAAGTGGCAACACAGCCCGACGGTAAAACCAAAGCAATTAACTGCCGTATAGAAGGCGTTGCAGAGCTTAAAGCACCTTACCAAAAACACAAACAACAGCCATATCGCATTGCTAAATCTAACTTTGCCAGTAGCTTTTTAGGTAAAGTTGCCTCAATAGCGCTTATTGCTGCACTTTGTTTTTATGCGATTAATAAATACAACACTCACTCAAATACAAATAATTTAAGCAGTGTTCGTTCAAACAACCAAACACCTGTTATTACCAATGCCGATTTAGCCACCTTTGATGAAAAATACCCAAAAGTTGTTATTCCTAAAATCGTTACTCCAAAAAGCACGCAAAATTTTACGTGTGATGGCAGGCAGTACTGTACTCAAATGCGCTCACGCGAAGAGGCTGTGTTCTTTATTAATAACTGCCCGAATACAAAAATGGATGGCGACGGTGATGGAAAACCTTGCGAGAGTGATACAAGGTTTTAAAGGTTAGGGCTATAAAGTTTTCAACTTTAAATAAAAATAGAATTAATTAATGGCTGTGTATAAATACAGCTTTGTAAGTTTTGTCCCATAACATTATTAAAAGTCGTTTTGGGGTTAAATAACAAAGGCTACTGATTAGCAATTGTAATTACCTGTTTATAAATGAGTTGTTTGGTGTAATTATCGAGCAAAGTAATATACGCCGTTTTGAGGTGTTCAATAAGCTGTTAAAGTGCAAGGAGTATATATGAAAATGTTTTATAGTTGGTCGGGAACAAAAAGTCACAAAACTGCGATGGCATTCTCAGAATGGGTTCCATGTATCTTGAATGCAGTTAAACCATGGGTCTCATCTGAAGATATAGATCGGGGCTCAATTTGGTTAAACGACATATTGGAACAACTTAAGGATACTAATTATGGGCTAGTATTTGTGACAAAGGAAAACCAAGACAAACCTTGGATTCTTTTTGAATCAGGAGCTTTATCGAAAGGCCTAAACGAAAGTCGTGTATTTACTGTTTTAGTTGATTTACAAGTACGTGATATCAATTCTGGTTCTCCTCTAAAACACTTGAATCATACAACGTTAGATAAAGACGGTATTCTTAAGTTATTGAAGAGTATAAATAAACAACTAGACAGTACTAAAGTGCAGGAGTCGGTTCTAGAAATGTCATTCAATGCACTTTGGCCAGTGTTAGAGACACAAATTTTACAAATACAAAGTGATGAGCCAACGTTAGATCTACCTAAAAGAGACGACAAAGATGTCCTGAACGATATATTAGATAATGTACTAATTATTAATAAAAAAGTTGGTCGTGGAGGTTCAACAAATTCGAAGTATATTGATTCAAAACATGCAAGATTATTAGTGATTCGTTTGAGTGAATTACATATTAGTGAAAAAGAAATTTTTGAAATTATGTCAGATTTAACTCCCAGAAGTTGGCTAAAAATGAAATTGAGAGAGCAGTTCGATGATACCTCTGATGATGAAATAGATTTGAATGAGTAGTACTTTAATCGGGTAGCCGGAGGTCTCTAACCTCCAGCCCCCACACCACCCATCATGCGGATCCGCAATGGGCGGTTCGTCTCCCGTAATGAATACCGATCCAAATATCTCTCAATGACACTAAACCTTGTGATGCTAAATAGTCATTGCCTAGCGCAATGTTAATTCCTTTTGTTTTTGAGCTTCGACAAGGCCCTTTACTGGTGATACCACAAGCTATGGCGAGTCGTTCGCTAACACCCAGTTTCATTAAACTGCGTACTTTGGTGCGAGGTTTACGCTATTGCCGCCAGTAGCACATCCTTATCCTACTGCGGATCCAATGATCTAAATCCACTGTTAGTTGATACGTGTTGGCTATTAGGCAGTAGTGTCCCCAGCCGCGTAAATACTGTGTGAGTTTATGAATTTATAGGGTCATTGAGATCCCCCAGTTGCGGTTAGAACTTTAAATATTCAGAACCAAGAATTGCATGTCCTTCAGGTGAAAGAACTAGAGCACGTTACTCGGTTAATATAATTGATGAAGCTATCGAGTTAGTTATTCAAGCTGGGAATTGAAGCTTATGAATAGTGAACAGAGATCAATCTTGATTTCATACATCAAAACATATATTAGCTAAAAGCTTTTAATAAAAGCTATTTTTAACCCTCTAAAAGCGCAGCGCCTCATATCTTCTTTGTGAATTAGTCTTAAAAAATAAGACAGCTGACACCTCTAAATGTAAAACATCGGCGAATTAGCACTCTAATACACGCCGATGTTTATACTTTTTTCAAATGAAGAGCTTACTTGTAAACTATTAAGCCTTAGTTGGCTTTACGGTTTAGGCTAATCAAGCAAATTGCTAAAAGTAACGTTGCAATCATGCCTGAAGCGCCAGCAACAGCTGATGGAAGGAATCCATCACGACCAAAGGTAATTAAAATACCATTAGCAAGCATTGCAACAACACCAGCTAAGGCAGTAAGCCCGCCAATCGCTTTGCCACCTTTAGCGATAAAAGATAGTCCAAAAACAAGCGCTGCTAATCCCAATAATACTTTTGCTGCGTAGTAAATCATGAATGACAAAGAAACCACGCCACCAATTAAAGGTTGTGCGCCTTCTACGGTACCCGCTACTTTTCCAAATGTAGAAAACAAAGTAAGGCCAATACTCACCTGTACTATATTAAGTACTGCGCTAAACGCGATTGCCGACCAGCCTAGTTGAGCGTTTTTTGCTTGCACCATAGATGTGCCTGCAAAGGCAACAAGTAAAGTAAATACCAGCGCTTCTAGCCCCCAAGCAAACTGTCTTGAAAAGCTAATTTGAGCACTGTAAAGGGCAGAAAAAATAGCCTGTGATATCGCCAATACCAATAATAAAGATGCTGTAATTAGCATGGTGCGTTTATTCGTAAATTCCATTATTTACCTCTTATAATTTTATATTTAATGCTTTAAAAAGATTCGACAGGTTTGAATACATCAAACAGAGGAGCTTTTTAGCTAATTAGCTTTTACACTTAGCCTATAAGACAGGTAAAGCTATTTAATTATTTCACTTAAACCTATAAAAATAATAATTAATTACAAATAGGCGCAAATTTTGGTTTTATTCAAAACTTAAATTGGGAAATCGTTTAGGTTCAAGCCATTTATGCCCTCTAAAAGCGCAGCGCCTCATACCCTCTTAGTAAATCAATGTTTAACTATCTTAATTATCAAGAGGGCATTAATTTTGAGTATGTGGTTAAACTGCTTAATACTTACGGCGTTAAGATAAAAACGTAAAATGGGACCAGTCACTTAACGCTGTAATAGTTTGTTCTCCAGAAAACTGGTTAAAACTCACCACACAATTTACACGCGTATTTCATGGTGCAGTAGGGCGACCCAGCTCACAAGTAAGCTACTGTGAAAATTTAAACAGAAAACGGCGATTCAATATAAGTAACTGCGAAAAGCTACTAGCATAAAACTTAAATTACTCAGTAGAAAAGTTGAAACTGCATCATGCAGCGTATTTTCATGCGCCTAATTTAGGCTTAAGAGTACAAACAGCTTATTTACTGGATGAAATGAAAGTAACCCAATAGTAAAAGATAAATTTTTAACCTAAAAAGTAAATTTAGTACAACGGTATTATTTATTAATTCAGAGCGCTGTCTGTTTTAGCCGTTAAGAGTGAATCCAAACACGGTAATAAACTTCAACAACTCCTGAAGACCAAGGCCTATTAGAATTATGGTTTGCTGTAATATGAATGGTACCTATGTATTGGGCACCAACTGAAAGGTATATTGATCAGTGTGTCCATTTAATTTATGTCATTAACGCCATATCAGATGATAAAAGTAAACCAACAATACTTGGCTCAAAAATTGGGACTATAAAAGAGCATCTTCTAATTTGATTACTGATGATTAGGACAGTTTAAAAAAATCAAGCCCTTAAGTGAGAGGTGCTTTCAATCAGAAATGGAGTAATTAAAATTGTCAGATAATAAATTTGAAAAAGAGTTCAGCGAAAATAGTTTTTGGGATAAAACTAAAAACTTTGCGAAGGTTGCAGGAAAAATAGTCCTAGAACCAGACTAAAGCTATATTACTCAGCTCAAGATTCAGACACACCGATTTGGGCTAAGACTACAGTTTATAGTGGGCTTGGATATTTTATCTCGCCAATAGACGCGATCCCTGATATTACACCTATCATAGGTTATTCTGATGATCTTGGTGTTTTAGTCGCAGCATTTGCGGCTGTAGCTGCTTATATTAAAAGTGAACATGCGATAAAAGCAAAAGAAACATTAAAACAATGGTTTGGATAAATAAAATAAGCTGCTTAAACGGATTTAAAGCAGTTAGCTGCGCTCTTGCCTCGCACATTGTAACCAAAGCGAAAAATTATTAAAAAATAGCGTTGACCAAATAGATTATATAGCTCGCCGAGCTGAAATTATTGCAACAGCAGCGCATGAACAAAGTAGCATGTCTGAAGAAATTGCGCATAGTATTGATTCAATTAAACAAGCTGCTATTGATAACGCGGCTGGTGCTGATCAGGTATCCGCTGCGAGTATGGAGCTAGATCAACTTAGTAAACAGCTACAAAAAAATAACTAATGGCTTCAGGTTACGGTAGTAACAGAGCATAAAATAAAAAATCGTTTGTTTAGGCTTTATTGTTGAACATGGCTTATACCAATTTCGCAATAATGCTTAATTAATGTGATGGATAAACCAGTCGCTAACGGTGTTAAAAATTCCTGATATACAAGTGAGTAGCGGACCGATGAATAAACTGTGGGGCATTAAGCCCCGCAGGAGAAGGTTGTACTGAGAGATGAGAGTAATAATGTAATTAACGGCATGCTTGTTTAATATCTTATTTTCTTATAAATGTTTTTATAAATTAATCAAACAAAAATTTCACAGTCAAAGCACTTCAAAAATAGCAGCAATACCTTGTCCGCCACCAATAGACATGGTGACCAAACCGTATTTACCATTAATACGTTTAAGTTCGTAAAGGCACTTGGTAGATAAAATAGCGCCTGTTGCGCCAACAGGGTGACCTAAAGCAATTGCGCCGCCATTTGGATTTACTTTGTGTTCAGGAAAATTTAGCTCGTGTGCTACGCACAACGCTTGTACGGCAAAGGCTTCATTTGACTCAATCACATCCATATCGTCGATTGTTAACCCTGTTTTTTCCAATACCTGTTTTACAGCTGGGATAGGCCCTGTTCCCATTAATGCGGGTGCCACACCAGCTCTTGCATAACCGACTAATCTTCCTAGAGGCTTTAAGCCTTGTTTTTGCGCTTTTTGTTCTGACATAAGTACCAACATTGCCGCTGCATCGTTAATACCAGATGATGTTGCTGCTGTTACTGTGCCATTTTTTTTAAAATAGGGTGGTAAGGTCGATAGTTTTTTTACCGTTGTATCAGCGCGAACATGCTCGTCAGTATCAAAAATGTGGGCGCTATTTCTTGATTTTATTTCTATAGCAATAATTTGTTCTTTAAAATGCCCTGCGATAATAGCTTTCGACGCTTTATGATGGCTTTGGGCTGCGTAGGTGTCTTGTTGCGCACGAGTAATATTATACTTTTCTGCAATGTTTTCAGCCGTTATTCCCATTGGGTTATTATCCCACGGATCTTGTAATGTGGTGGTTAATTCATCCACCACGATACTATTACCCATTTTTTGGCCCCACCGGTTACTTTCTAAGGTATAACCAGAGCTGCTCATGCTTTCTGTTCCGCCTGCTAAAGCTGCATCTACATCGCCTAATTGGATTTGCTGTGCTGCTTGTATAATGGCTTCTAAACCCGAGCCACATAATCGGTTGAGTGTCACTGCGTGACTGCTGATAGGTAATCCTGCGTCTAAGCCAATAACTCTCGATAGATAAGCATCTTTAGGGCCATTATGTATTACTTTACCTACTACACATGAGCCGATCTGTTCGGGTGACAGTTTGGCTCTTAAAATGGCTTCTTTTGCGCAAAGTGTGCCAAGTTCGGCAGGGGTGAAATTTTTTAGACTGCCACCAAAACCGCCTATAGCGGTGCGTACTGCGCTTAATATAACTACGCTATTGTTATTAAATTTTGCCATTATTTTCTCTTATTATATTTAACCTGAACTCTGGATAATAAATCTATCTCTAGCAGCTATTTTCAGCGCTAACTGCGTCGAATTTACTTGCAATAGGCCCGCTATTGAGGCGTAAATTCGCCTTGTTTCCACTGAAAATCTCTGGCTAGAGAAAATAAACTTAAATATCACAATGATTCAATACGTTAGTAAATCTCTTACCCAGAGTTCAGGTTATTTAAGCTTCTACGGGCTCTGTTATGAATGAAGCTGTTAAACAACAAAGGTTTGCAATTCAACTTCATTCATCAAAACATAATTTATCAAAACATAATTTATCAAGAAACGAAAGCAACAGGCGTAAAGTTGTTATCTGTTTATGAAAAGACTTGGTAGTGGATGAATGTATTTTAAGAAAATCTTCAACTAAGTAAACCACATTTTAAACAATTGGTTACACTTAACAGTATATAAAAACGTTATGTAATAGACAATTAATTGGCTAACTACTAGGATAAACCAACTGCAATACTATATGTGTTAGGCACTGTATGAAAACAATTGGTCTTTTAGGTGGCATGAGTTGGGAAAGTTCTGCCGGATATTATAAAGTGATAAATGAAGGCGTTAAGGAGTCACTTGGCGGCTTACACTCAGCTAAAATTGTCATGTATAGCGTTGATTTTGATCAAATCGAAAAACTCCAACACAAAGGTGATTGGAATGGAACTTCGGATATACTTTGCGCAGCGGCAAAAAATGTCGAACGTGCAGGTGCTGATTTTTTATTAATTTGCACAAATACGATGCATAAAGTTGCTCCCCAAATTCAGGAAAGTATAACTATCCCTTTGCTCCATATCGCTGATGCAACAGCAGAAACACTTATTAAAATGGGAGTGAAAACCGTTGGTTTACTTGGTACTGCTTTTACTATGGAGCAAGATTTTTATAAAAGTCGGTTAAAAGAAAAACACGGTTTGTCGGTCTTAATTCCAGAAAAATCAGATAGGGCTATTGTTCATAATGTTATTTATAAAGAGCTTTGTTTAGGGCGCGCTCTTACATCATCTAAAGCTGAATATTTAAGAATAATTGATGCCCTTGCTGAGCAAGGAGCGGAGGCCGTCATATTAGGGTGTACTGAAATCGGTATGCTAATTAAACAAGAAGATACGCATATTAGGCTTTTAGATACGACGTACGAACATGCGCGAAAAGCAGTTGATTTGGCAATTTAATGTGCTACTAGTGATATCAACTTGTATAAATATTTAAGCAATTTAATGGATTTAATTACTCTGTATCATCGGCGTAATTTTTCATCATTAAATAAACCCATATACAAGCAGATTGTTACGAACTCAGGATTTAGCTATAAAGATTAAAATGGGAATTGGTTTACGATTTATACGTTATCTTGAAATATTATATAGCTCTTAAATTTTTAGAGCTAGGTTAAGCAGTGCAGTTAGTCAGCTAAAGGTTTAATAATATGAAAATAGGTACGCTTAGTAGTAAAACAGGCTTTGGTATTCATACAATTAGATATTATGAAAAACAAGGTCTTATCAAAAAGCCTGAAAAAGATGAAAGCGGCCATCGATCATATGACTTAATGGATGTAGACGTGCTTAATTGGGTTTCTTGCATGAAAAACTCTGGCATGTCTTTGAGTGAGATAAAAAAATACACCAAAGCATTTTATGAAAACGAGCACATGCTCTGCGTAGCATTTCTTGAAGAGCATCTAGGTAAATTACAAATACAGAAAAATAATATTGACCACTATATTGAAGTAACAAAAAATAAAATTTATAGGTTCAAAAATGCTTGACCTAGAGTGTAGTCTACATTGCTAAGCTCACTTTAATATTCATAGAAGGAACAAACAATGAAAGTTGAAGTAGCAATCGTGAATGCATTTACCGACGGTGGAAAAGGGGGTAACCCTGCTGGGGATGTAATTAATGCAGACTCTTTAAACGAGTCACAAAAACTCGCTGTAGCAAAAAAAGTAGGTTTATCTGAAACGGCTTTTGTATCAAAGTCCAAAATTGCAGATTTTAAGCTTGATTTTTACACCCCAAAAAAGCAAATAGCTCATTGCGGGCATGCAACTATTGCAACTTTTAGTTATTTGTCGCAGCTTGGATCATTACAAAATTCAATAACTTCCAAAGAAACCATCGATGGAAGAAGAGATATTCAAGTTAATGGTGATTTTTCCTATATGGAACAGTTAGCCCCTAAGTATATTAGCGTGATAGAAAAAAATGCAGTTCTGGAAGCACTTGGTATTTCATCAGATATTACTCTCTCAGATCCAATGATAGTAAATACAGGAAATGCATTTATGCTTGTTGGTGTAACAAGTAGAGAAGCTCTTGATGGTTTACGTCCAGACCATGAAATCATTAAAGAAATCTCTGAAAAATATGGTCTTGTTGGTTTCTATGTTTTTACTCTTGAGGCTAATATTCTGGGAAGAGATGCTTCAACAAGAATGTTTGCTCCTCTTTATGGAATTACAGAAGAAGCTGCAACGGGTATGGCTGCCGGACCGCTTGCTTGTTTTCTGCATGACATTCTTAAATTTAGGCAAACTGAATTTAAAATAGAGCAGGGGTATTCTATGCTCCAACCTTCACCAAGTTGTATCGAGGTTTTATTAAAAATAGAGAACGGTGTAATAAACTACCTGTTAGCTGGCGGTGTTGGTGTCGTATCTAACCGTATGCATGTTGAAATTTGAAAATATACATATTTTATGGCTTTAGCATTTTACTAAAGCTATTTAGACTAACCTACCTTTAGAAATAATCGTCAAGGTGGGGGAACTTATCAATTGAATATGTATAATCGATATCATTCATTTTATAAAAATAGATCGTTGGGATAAAATAAATGCAGATCAAAAATATCACGCTTATTGCCTCACTATTTGTAGTGATAACAGGCTGTAGCAATATTCCTCAAGCGGCAATTGATGTAAATAAACAAGTGTCTGTGGGGATAAACGCCTTAGGTGAAAACGGTGTTGAAATGGTTAAGGCTTGGGAGCTATCTGCGTACAGTATGCTTGATGAAAAATGGTCAAAAGTGTATGCAAAGGCGAATGAGAGCTACCGTTCTAAAAAAAGTATTGCACAAAACGCGGTATTAACAGCGCAACAGCATGAAGGCGTGGCTGGTTTATCTGCTCTGATCAGGGATGAGGTAAGATCTAAAATTAATGCTAAAGCGAACAGTATGAAAAGTATAATTATGTCAAACACCAAAAATACTATTGCCGCAAATGAAAGTATTACTAATCTATTAATAAGTGCTAATGCGATTGTTAATTTTCAACAATCAGCCGTTAAAGAAGTTGGGAACATAATTCCAATTCCCCCTGCTATAAGCACATTTATAAATGACTCATTAAACACTGCCGGACTTTAAATAAAGGGATATGAGCATGAGCTTAAATGATATAAAAAATGAATTTGATGCTGATATTTCCAGCATTGCAAATGAGCTCACGAACTCATTGCCGCTTTCAACGCCACAATTACGCAAAGCCTTTTCGGATGACGATCTTAAAGAGTTACATGTATTATTAATAGAAGTAAACGAAGCAACATCTGAAAACGAAAAAGTTATGAAAATAGCGAACAATGCAGAAATAGCATTTAAGCTGTTAAAAAGACTTGGAGTTGGACTGTAATATAGATTTTTTTTGCTAAATTATTTTTCATAAACTACGGATGTTTTATATTAATGCGAATTAAGGAAATAGTATGAGTGTATTTGTAGAGATTTTTACTTGGTTACTTGTTGATACCATTTTAGGCTTTTTATTTTATTCTACGGGCTGTGTGGTATTGAAAGTAGTTACTTTTGGGCAGTTTAAAAATGATATTAAAGATTTTGCCTCGTTTAAGGTGAGCAAAGCTAAAAAGGTTAACTTGATCTGTTTATTAGGTGTTTGTTTTTATGTTGCACTCATTACCTTAATGGCTTATTTGAGTCATTAGGTGATAACTTATTATATTTGCGAAAGCTGTATTTCAGTATATTGCTTTCGCTCAAACTTTAACTTGAACATTGAAGAATAAATCCATTTTAAAGTGTTTATCTTAGAACGAAGTGCGTTGAATCTATTTGTAATAGACTTGCTTTATACGCTTGATTTACCTTGTTTTAACTGAAAATACCTAATGTTACTTATTCTGCAGGGCAATGGGGTGGGGTAAGAGCTGTGGTCACTATGCGAACTTTTTTATCTGAGCTCGGTGTTTACCGGTTTCTGCGATGATCCATGTACCCAAAGCACAAGATGTGTTTAATGTGGATGGAAAGCCAATCGCAGGGCAAGATAGATCGTCTTGGTTTAATTATTTTTCACGAACGTTTAGTCGATTAACGTGGTGGGCGCAAGCAGCTAAACAACATGCAGAGGTGGTAAATCCGCAAAGTAGGTTAAAAAGCTTTAAAACAAACCCTTCTCAGCGTAATGCTCCTTAACTGATTGAAAGTATTTGGTTCTCTTATAGAAACAATGATGCATACAGTGGTATTATTAATGCCATTACATTCTTATTAACACAAAAAAGAAGCAAGGAAATTGTATCTTGAAGTATATAACTCTTTTCAGCGTATTAGCGCTTAGCGCGTGTAGTGCTGTTCCTAATAAAAGTGAAGTAAGTCAGCGTACAACTACAAATATGGACCTTATAGCTTTAACTGAGCAAAGTGCACCAAAAGGAGTTGTTGGCACTTACCAGTTTCACATTAAAGCGGCAGGGGCTCAGGGTAATTGGTTGTATTTAAATACAGAAACAGATTACCGCGATAGACGTTCAATTACGATATCAATAAAGCCAAATGTAGCAGCAGAGCTTGAAAGTAAATACGGACAACCTGTAGAAACCTTTTTTATTGATAAAACAATAGAAGTAACAGGCGAAGCTAAACGAGTAACTATCGATTTTATGAGTCGCGGTAGAGCAACTAATAAATATTATTATCAAACGCACATAAATGTATCATCACTTAAGCATCTTCGTATTATTGAAAGTTAGTAAAATAACAATGCACTGTATTTATATACAGTTGATTGTAAAAGCTTACTTTTAGCTAAGTAAGCTTTAGCGTTAACGTTTACAATTAATTCTCTGCTGTAAATTTAACCGCGAAGGATAAACACGGCGCTACTTTATTCAACGATTTAAAAACTCCTATTCAAGCTATTGTAATCTCATTACATAAAACTAATAATTGGTTAGTTTTATAAATTTGAGTGCCCGCATTGAAAGCCAAAGAAATCCGCAATTTTTATATCAACGAAGAGCAATCTGTCTATTTGCTTTCACACCGCGATGCTAAAAAACATCGTCAATGGCTTAATATCTGTATTAAGCAGTTAACGCTGCTGGGCTATAAAAACGTTGAAATGATTGGGTCGGGTGCGTTTGGTTTTGTGTTTGCAGGGGATGACGGTAACAGCTTACCTTGGGTATTTAAGTTTTCGCGTATTACGCTTGCACAGAGTGTACGAGATCGGCTTGAAGATGAAGCGTATATGCTTTCGCAAATTAATAACCCGTTAGTGCCAACCTTTTATGCATTTGAGCGTATCAAAAAACAAGGGATTTTAATGATGGCAAGGGCCATTGGTGAAGATCTTGAAAAAGTATCGCTTAAAACTGGGCGCTTCAGCGCGGCGCAAATAATGGCATTAGCGGTTAGGTTACGTAATGTATTAATTGATTTGCGAAGTCATAAAAATGGAGTAAGTCCGCAGCCTATAGTCCATGGTGATGTAAAACCTTCAAACCTTGTATGGGATAAAAATACCAATGCGTTGTCGTTAGTTGATTGGGGCAGCTCTGTGTTTGCCCAGGTTGATAGTGATGGTAATCCAGTTGCTAGTAACTTTATGGATTTAATGTCGGGCGACTTAAGTACCACTAATGCGCGTATGGGCGATGTTTACTTTATTGGTGAAGCACAAATGTCGGGTGAGCAATCATCCCCTCGCTTTGATGAACAAGGTGTAGCCGCTACTTTGTATGCACTTGCATCAGCGCAGTCGTGCCGTTTTGGGGCTCAAGCAATACCTGCAAGCAGTTTAGGATTACCAAAAGAGCTAGCTAAAGTTATTGATGGCATGCTTTGTAAAAATAAAGCGATACGCGATAGCGCTGGCGATTACTTTATGCGCAATATTACCACTATGGCTAAAGTTTATTTACCTACCCTTGAAAAAAATCGAAAAAAAGCGGCCATACCATTTTGGTATGGCCGAGAAGAACAGCCTGACACGGTTGTATATAGTTCACGTAAACAGTTTTTACGCCAGGCCGATCATAATCAGCAGTTGCTTGACGTAAACGATGCTCAACTCGATCGTTACTATAAAGAATTTCTATTTGATACTGGCGATACAGAAAAAGCATTTTTAGCTTCAATTAGCCGACTGGCTAAATACCCCGCTGTGGGTGGGCTTAGTTTTCATTGGAAAGATGATTCGCTGTTTGTTGAATCATCTTTAATTATACATGACCAGTCTTTAGGCGATGCCTTTAGCGATGCTATAAATAATACGGTGATGCTTGCCCAAGCAATTAATCAAAAAGGGTTATTTAAGTGCTGCTTATTTGATGCACGTAAAACGATTCAGTTAGAGCGCGATGGGACTGGTGCATTTAAATTTGATAGCCTACCTGAACTTGATTACGAAGTCGTTAGTATGAAAGCTAACGAAATAACACGGCCACACTCGTACTTTGAAGACGGTAAAGATCCTGACGAGCAATTACAATTACCCAAAAAAGTTATTAAATGTGTATTTGAGCTTAACCAGATCCACCACACAGGGTGTATTATTTTTGAAGCACTGCCCGACAGAATGAAGATTCACCACTACTACCGACTACTTGATGAAACAAAAGAAGTTGAGTTTAAGCGTTTGCTTAATAAGCTAATGCAATATGCCGTCAATATTACTGATGTTGGTGTCGCAGGATTTATGAAACTACCTTATAAAAATACCCGTGAATTTAGTTTATGTAAGCAACAAGAAGATCATTATTTTCCTAAAAACCCTAAACTTATATAAAAAGTACTTTAAAGTTCATCCACACGTTTTTTACGTTGTATAACCCACAAAGATTATCTCGGTACCTTGCGTTAATAAACTCACTGCAACAATTGGTATGTTATATTGTTGCAATTAAGATTTGTTATAGTATAACATACTGCATTCAAAAATGATCATAATAGAGTGTGAGTGTGACTGCAGTTAATAAAATAACATCAATTGAATTACAAACCGTTAAACCACAAGTTAGCACTACCCAAATAGATAAAGCGCAATCTATCATTGAGGTAAGCTCGCTAAATTTTAGTATTAAAAACAAAGTTATTTTAAAGGACTTAAATTTTACCGTGAACAAAGGTGAAATTTATGCACTACTTGGTGGCAACGGTGCGGGTAAATCAACCACTTTGAAAACGTTACTTGGTTTTAATAAACCAACTGATGGCTCGGTAAAGGTTGCGGGTAAAGAGGTAACACAAGCACTTGACTTTGTGCGAGGTAAAACCGCATATTTGCCCGAATCGGCAACCTTATATCCGCATTTAACAGCGCGCGAAAACGTTGAATATTTTTTATCACTTGCTGACATAAAAAAAACAGACGAGCAAATCAATGCTGCCTTTATTCGTGTTGATTTGCAGCAAGATGCGTGGGATCGCCACATGCAAACTTACTCAAAAGGCATGAGGCAAAAAACGGCAATTGCACTTGCCATCCTGCGTGAAGCACCAATATTTTTACTTGATGAGCCTACTTCAGGCTTAGATCCAGTTGCCATTGATGAGTTTAATCAACTTGTGCGTGAGCTTGCATTAACGGGGGCGACTATTTTAATGGTTACGCACGATGTATACGGCGCATGTCAAGTGGCTAATCGTATTGGTTTATTAAGTGCCGGTGAGCTGGTGGGCGAATTTGACGCACCACAAAATGGCCGTATTGATACTGAGCAAGTTCATGCCGCATTTGCGCAAAGAGGCGCTTAATGAGTATAAATAACTTTTCAAAGGTGGTTATTGTTGCAAAGGATGAATGGCGCTATTGGCTTCGCTCAAAACTTGCAATGACCGTACTTGCCATTGGTTTAGTGCTTACGCTTGCGTCGGTAATTGTGACCGCAATTACTATGATGGAGCTAAGCCATACTCGGCACGAACTGCAAACAAGCGCTGAGCAAAGCTTTGTTGATCAGCCTGACCGCCACCCGCACAGAATGGTGCATTATGGGCATTATGCATTTAGAGCGCCTTCGCCACTGAGCACACTTGACCCAGGTATTGATGCCTACACGGGTAACTCAATATTTTTAGAAGGGCACAGACAAAATAGCGCGATGTTTGCAGATAGCCGCCAAGGTACTGCTCTTACTAAATTAGGCAGTTTAACGCCTGCGTTTATTGTACAAACACTCGCACCGTTATTATTAATATTAATTGGTTATAGCGCAATTAGCCGTGAACGTGAGTCGCAAACGTTATCTTACTCGTTATCGCAAGGTACATCGGGCGCAACACTCATTGCAGGTAAAGGGCTTGCGTTAATATCTGTTGTAGGATTAATTTTAATTCCGCTTACGGTATCGGCTTTATTTACACTTGACTCAGGTGAAGGCTTACTTGCTGTAGCAAGCTTTGTGTTTGGCTACGCTTTATATTTAACTGTGTGGGTGCTGCTTATTTTATTGGCATCAAGCCTATTTAGTAAAAACAGTAGCAGCTTTACAGCTCTCGCATTTGTATGGATTTTACTGTGTATTGTAATGCCACGTGTAGCTAGTACAACAGCTTCAACGGCTATACCATCAACAGGTAAAATAGAAACCGACTTTGCCGTAAAAGCCGAACTTAGAAAACTAGGTGACGGGCACAACATAAACGACCCTGCATTTAAGCAATTTAAACAATCACTCCTTAATAAATACAACGTGAGCAGTATTGATGAGCTACCCGTTAATTTTAGAGGGCTAGTGGCAAGCGAATCTGAGGCTAAACTCACGAGCGTACTCAATAAGTTTGCTGAGCAGCGTATGCAAGCTGAGCTTAAACAAACGAAGGTATCGCGTTATTTTGGCTGGGTATCACCTATGGTGGCAATTCGGTCTTTATCGATGATTGTAGTGGGTACAAGTATTGAAACGCATCATCGTTTTTTACGTGAAACCGAGCAGCTGCGCTTTGATTTTGTACAAGGGCTTAATAAAGTTCATGTAGAAAAGCTTAGCTACCAAGATGACATGAACCGAAATGCCAATACTGCAGCAACCCAAAAAGCACGTGTGAGTGCTCAAAACTGGCAAGTACTGCAAGATTTTATCTTTAATGTAGACACCTCAGAAGTAAGAACGCAGCGAAGTATACCTGCTTTTTTACAGCTACTACTCTGGATTGCAGTATTGTTAGGCAGTATTAAATTTGTAGGGAGGCGTTTGTTATGAGTTACCCATTAAAACAGCTAGCGCGTGAATGGCGTTTTTTACTTGGTCAAAAATACTTAGTGGTATTACTGGTGTGTACCTTTGTAATGTCGGGGTTTGCAGTTTTCAGCGGGCTTAGTGAAGTAAAAAAGCAAAAGCAAACTATTGAGCGCTTAAAAGCCGCCGATTTAACAGACTTAACTAACGTTCAACATAAATACGAAGACCCAGGCTCACTTGCCTATTACAGTTTTCACTTAACGTATTCATCACCTTCAAATTTAGCGTTTGCTGCTTTAGGCGAGCGCGATATTTACCCATGGAAACACCGCTTAAATTTACTTGCCCTAGAGGGACAAATTTACGAAAGTGATGCGCAAAACGCAGAACTAGCGCAGGCAGGTAAAATTGATTTTGTATTTGTAGTAAGTGCATTAGCACCGCTGATAGTTATTTTACTATTTCATGATTTATTTGCTAATGAGCGAACAAGCGGTAGGCATGACTTATTAGTAACTACTGCTAGGTCTTACTTTGCATTATGGGGGGCACGTATAACCGTGCGGTTGATTGCGGTAATAGTGTGTTTAATGCTGCCATTTTATATAGGTACATTGCTTAGTCATTCGGCCCTTGCTGATGTGGGGTTAGTTATTTTTATTTGTGTAATTTACATTGCGTTTTGGACTGCGCTTAGTGTGTGGTGGGGTAAAAACGCCAACAGTGCGCCGCGTGTTGCTTCATCGTTAATTGGTTTTTGGGTGTTAGTTGCTTTTATTATTCCTATTTTAGGCGATTTAGTTATAAACAAAACAGTGCACTCACCAAAGGGCGGCGACATTGTGCTTACTCAAAGAGAGGCCGTTAACGATGCATGGGACTTACCAAAGAAAACCACAATGGATGCTTTTGTTGCATCAAATCCACAGTGGAAAGATCACGTTGATATGCAAAGCGAGTTTGAGTGGAAATGGTATTACGCATTTCAGCAAGTGGGCGATGAAAAAGCAGATGAACTTTCACATGCGTATCGTGATGCAGCGCATACAAAGTATCAATTAGTGGGAATTGTATCGTGGTTTTCACCGCCATTACTGTTACAACGCAGTTTTACACGACTGGCTAAAACAGATGCCGTAGCGGCATTTAGGTATGAATCGCAAATGCGTGGATTTCATAAAAGCTTACGAACGTTTTACTACCCTTGGTTATTTGTAAAAGGTAACCCAACTAAAGCCGCGCTTGAAAATATGCCAAGCTTTAGCAAAACCATACTTAATGAACAAAAAATGCTAAGCAATGTAGACGCTCAGCCAAAACAAAATTTATCAGCTAACTAATCAACAAGGTTTATCATGAATACCAATAAAAAAGGGCTTAAGCTCACTTATATTAGTGCCTGCTTAGCAAGTATGTTTGCAAGCCACGCTATTGCAGCTAATGAGAACAATAGTACTGAAAACAGTGCTGAAGAGTTTTTCGAGCGTTTAGCGGTTACTGGCTCTCGTCAAGCATACCAAGGTAATTTTAGACCTTTAGAAACCCCACAATCAGAACTGAAAATAGATTTAGAAGCACTCGAAATGCAGGCGCAATAGATTTAAACCAAGCACTTGATTTATCGGCTTCGGTTGCGCGTCAAAATAACTTTGGTGGGCTTTGGAATAGCTTTGCACTACGTGGTTTTGTAGGCGATGAAAACTTACCAAGTAATTACCTTGTAAATGGGTTTAATGCCGGGCGTGGTTTTGGTGGTTCGCGTGATTTATCGGGTATTGAATCGGTCGAGGTTTTAAAAGGCCCACGAGCTGCACTATTTGGTCGTGGAGAGCCTGGTGGTACAGTAAATCTTGTTACTAAACGCCCAACATTTGATACAAGTGGCGAGCTAAAGCTAAGCGTAGGCAGCTTTGATACCTACCGTGCTGATGTAGATTACACAACGCCCCTTAACGACGATGTAGCAATTAGATTGGTTGGTTTTTATGAAGACGCGAAAAGCTTTCGCGATACGATAGAAACAACTAAACAAGGCTTTAGCCCATCAATAACGTGGAATATTAATGACAACAGCCAACTAATTTATGAACTTGAATATAGCAATCAAGAGGTCCCGTTTGATAGAGGTGTATTAGCAATAGATGGCAAGCTTGGCCTAATACCAGAAAGCCGCTTTTTAGGTGAGCCAGGCGATGGACCGATAGAAGCAAACGTACTTGGCCATCAATTAGAGTTTGTTCATGACTTTAATGATAATTGGAGTTTATTACTGGGCGCAAACTATCGTGATACATCGCTTGAAGGTTTTGCAACCGAAACAGGCTTTGGCGGTGTAGTAGAAAATGGCAAAGTAAATCGTTTTAGACGCTACCGTGATTACGATGCTAAATACCAAGTATACCGCGCAGAAGTAACCGGTAATTTAGAGGTTGCTGGATTAAATCACCGCTTAATAATTGGTGTTGATTCTGATAAGTTCGAAAATAATCAATTTGTTCTTCGTGTACGTGGCGATCAGTATATAAATGTTTTTAACCCAGTGTATGGAGCGTATGAGTTACCTACACCAACAGCCAATACCGACAAGGTAGAAATACAAGAGTCGTTAGGTATATTTATACAAGACCAAATAAGCCTAACCGATAAGCTTGATATACGTATTGGTGCACGTTTTGATGACTACGAACAAACACTTAATAACCGCTTAGCTGATACTCAATCTAAACAAAGCGAATCGCGTGTTAGCCCGCAGTTTGGTGTTGTGTATCAGGCGAGTGAGTTTGTCTCTGTTTATGCGGCTTATGGTGAAAACTTTAGACCTTTATCGGGTACTGATTTAAACGGAGATGGGTTTGAGCCAAATCAATCTACGTCATCTGAGCTTGGCGTTAAGTTTACTTTAAACGATGGCGCGCTGTTTGGCACCATTGCTGTATTTAAAGTAGAGCAAGACAATATGCTGGTAGTTGACGATCCCACTGCATTTACTTTTGCTGCAATTGGCGAAGCGCAAAGTAAAGGCTTTGAAATTGATATAAACGGTGAACTGACCGATACTCTAGATATTTGGGCATCGTATGCGTATGTTGATGCAACTATTGAAAACTCATTTTTTGATGCTAACTTTGGTTATACAGTAGAAGCGGGAAGCTCTTTATTAAATATTCCTGAGCATCAATTTAGTTTACAACTAATTAAATCGTCTGAGTTATATGGTAAAGCTGTTAAATTTGGTGGAGGCTTGGTTTATGTAGGCTCACGAAACGGCTTTTTTGGTACCGATTTTGAGCTGCCAAGTTACACAACAGCACGTGCATTTATTAATTATGAGCTCACTAATAATATTGGTTTACGCGCTGAGGTTGATAACTTATTCGATGAGACGTATTACACAAACTCGTTTGCAGATGTATGGGTTCAACCAGGTACGCCAAGGAATGTACGTTTATCTGCTACGTACAACTTTTAACTAACAGGTAAGCATTAACAATAAAAAGGCTGCTTAATAAAAGCAGCCTTTAGTGTATTAAAATTTATAATCGGTTAGTGCGTAGCTCTGTCGCCCCAAATATCTTCTAAACGGCTATCACGTCCACAACGCCAGCGATAGGTGTTGTATCGGATTGGGTTGTTTTTGTAATAATCTTGATGAAAGCTTTCTTTTCCTTTAATAGGGTAAAAGGTACTTGCGTTTAGTATTGGTGTAACCACCGTTTGATTAGGAAACTCGGCAACTACTGCTGCTTTTGTTTTTTCAGCTAATTTACGTTGTTCGTCGTTTTCAACAAATATAGCACTTAAGTAGCTAGGGCCTTTATCGCAAAATTGCCCTTTAGCATCAAAGGGATCAATATTAACCCAGAAATGATCAAGTATACCTTGGTAACTGACTATTGCTGGATCGTAAGTGATTTCTACGGCCTCGTAATGGCCTTTATGGTTACCATTGTATGTCGGGTTTTTAAGTTTGCCGCCAGTAAAGCCCGATATTACATCAGTAACCCCTGGCAGTTTTTCAAAGTCACTTTCCATACACCAAAAGCAACCTCCAGCTAAAACGGCTTTTTCTGTATTAGCTGCATGAGCAAGTGATGCATAAAACAGCACAGATGATGTTAAAACTAGGCCTAATATTTTTTTCATAAAATCTCGCATCGATATGATGAATGTTTAAAGCATAATAAATAGACCTGAAATAGTTTAAAGGTCTTTCATATTAAATTTATACGGGGCTTTAAACTGTAAAGGCCGCTTTATGATAAATAAAACAGCATTTTACTTTTTATCATAAAACTAACTATTTTGCGTTTCACGAGCTAACTGGTTTGGCAAAAGTTGCTCTATTATTTCCCGTGCTGGGAGTGTATAGCGGGTGCCATTAAACATTACAGAGGTAAATTCATTAATATTAGTGATCCCAGTTAAGGTCCAACCTTCACCGCGCTCTGGACAAAAAACAGTGGTTGTTGGTTGTATTACTTTAAATTCGTCACTCATGGAAAAAGGCTCTCAATATAATGCTTGTTAATGGGTTATGGTAAGTTAATAATGTATTTCCATAAAGCGCTATTTCAACTGACTAGCTAAAAATAAATGTTTAAAACTTTAAAATTACCACGCGTTACACTTCGCTTGATCACCCATAAACATGCTGGTGGGTTGTTTACTATTTTAAATAATCCGCTCGTTGCTCAATTTAACGATTATAAAACTCCGCTCAGTAAAGATAATATTAAACAGTTAATACAAGATGATATAAGCGCATACTACGAGGGTGAAGTTATCCGCCTTGCAATTGAACATAATATTGATACGTGTTTTATTGGTACTTGTGGTCTGTATAAAATAGGGGACAAAATCAATAGTGCGTTTATAGGGTTCGAACTTGCCCCAAATTATTGGCAACAAGGATTAATGAGCGAAGCGCTAGTCGGTTTTATAAATACCTTACCAAATACATTGCAAATTTATGAACTTTTTGCCGAAGTTAATATAAAAAATATATGTTCACATAAACTTTTGACTAAGCTAGGGTTTACACCTAACTTTAATGCCGATTTATTGCCAAGCAGAATAAAAACAATAACCAGTAACAACGGTGAACTTTGGTATAAAAAAATAAATGTGCAAGGTAAGCAGTGATATTGATATTAAGGTGTTCTTTTATGCGTGTTGCGGGCTACTTTGAGCCTGTTTATCAGGGCTGAGCAAACACTTGTAAAATAACACTAGGGCCTGTTTATCTTTCGAGGTTAAATTTGCAGCAGACTGTTTGGTATTTAAGCAAGGCAGAGCCTATGTAGTGTGGTTATTCCCCATAAATAGGCGATAACGCAGCATAAATGCCAAACAGGCGCTGCCCAGGGACTATTTACTCTTTGTTGCTCGGTTTTTACTTAGCCCACTAGGTTACAAACCTCGCGCCGCGATTAAATCGCCCCTAGATTGAACAAATTTTAATCCTGAAAGGTCAACAGGCCCTAGTTAAGTTTAAGTAGGTTGAGATACGGTAACTTATAACGTGTAACCAGAAAACATATAAAGGAATGCCGTATGGCTATAAAAATAACAAAACACTACATTGTAAATTTAAGTTTAGCCGTGGTTATATTTGCTTTGGGCGTATTTGCTTTACGTTATTATAATCATTATGTGTCGGCTTATACGGATGTAACCATTAATTCTAAAGTGCTTAATGAGTCGCGTAAGGTATTTATTAGACTACCGACTAATTACGATGCAAATAAAGCATATCCGTTAATAATTAAAACGGACGGTAATTTTAACTTAGAAACTTGGGATCAAGCACTTACCAAACAAGCTAAAAAAGAAAAAGGGGATAAAGCTATATTAGTGTCTATTCCAAATTTATTTTTTACCTTTACACGTAATCGTGATTTAGTGCCTCCTTATGCACGACAAGATGTAAATACAGAGGCACGTTTGGCACTTGAAGCAATTTCAGAGCCCAATGGTGAAGCCGATAAGTTTTTACAGTTTATTGAAACCGAGTTACTGCCATATTTATCTGCAAATTATAAGCTTACAAATAATCGTGTATTGAGTGGTTTTTCAGCAGGAGGGAGTTTTGTACTTTATACACTGCATACTAAACCTGAGCTGTTTAATGGTTACTTTGCATTTAGCCCCGCAGCTTGGTACGACGATATGACCGTGGTTAAAAAGCTAGATACATTTTTAGATACACAATCTGATAAAATTAACTCGCCAACCTATTTGTATTTATCTGTTGGCAGTGCAGAGCATCCACTAATGCTAAAGGCATTTAATAATCTAGAGCAAGCCTTAACGGCTAATCCTAATAGTACGCTCGTATGGGAAAGTGCCGTAAATCTTGGAGCTGAACACTCAGACAACCCATCTCTTAGCGTTGCAAATGCGTTGAGAGGTTACAATCATTTTATAAAACATTAAAACTGTATATAAACTCAGTTTATTTCAGGTGATAAAAGGTCAGGTAAACATTGAGTTATAAAGATTAAAGCAGAGTATAAACACATAAAAAGAACACATCATACTATGCTTTGTTAGATGTATTCTTAACAACGGGGAAGATTTGGTCTTAAAAGCTAGCATAGTATGAGTATCGTTTTCACTTTACTCGAATAGGAGCTAATTAGTATAGGATATGCTTAGCTAATTAAGCATATCCTATACGCTTAAATACGCTGAATTTTAAAGTGTATATCTAAAACCAATAGCAATACCATCGTCTTCAGATTGTTCCATCAAAGCTTGTTGCTCTTTGTTAGTGCTTTCAAAATCACCAAAATCTTTTCGAGCTTCTATATAAGCAATTGTGTCCGTGTCAATAAAGTAATGTAGGCCAATTACAGCAAATTGGCGTTTAAACACATCATTTGGATCGGCATTAAAGTTTGGTTGAATTACATAGTCGTCGCCTGCATCAAATACGTTATACGCAATAAAAGAGCGTAGATCGTTGTTAAATCGATAAGATGCGAATGTCTCTACACCAATAGCGTCTTTAATCAAACGGCCTAAGTTGTCGGTATCGTGATTTTCGTTTTTATTAATATTAGCGGCAACGTATAAACCAAGTGCATCAATATCACCCCATGTAATACCTGCGCCATAAATTAAATCTTCAACAGAGCGGGTCGTGCCATCGCCAAAAGTAAGATCAAATTCACCACGGTTTACACCTGCACTAAGTGTTAACATGTTAGTTACCTTGTAGGTCACTGCACCGCCCAATGTAGAATTAAACTCGACCTTTTGCGCCGCGCTATCACCTGACTCCCATAAACTTTGGCAACCAGATTCAGAAATATTAGTCACGTCACACGTATAAAATTCGCTATTTTTTAACTGCGCTTGCAAGGTAAAATTAACGTTTTTGTAGCTGTTACGGTATTGGACTAACTTGTCGCCACGACCCGTACCATTAACCGCGCCGTCGTCTTTATTATAAGTGTAAACGCCAGCCGCATTGCCATCCCAAACAAAACTGTAATTGGTGTTATAAACAACGTCGTACCACGCACCCCATTGTTTACCTATGGTAATTTGGCCATATTTTTCGTGTAATAGGCCTGCGTAGCCCAAGCGATTGTATAAAAACTCATCTTGAATAGATTCAAAGCGGTTGTTGTAAACTATGTCGCTACTGCCAACAGGGTTTATACCCCATTCTACAAGTGCCAGTGCCATCCAATCATTTTTAAGTTTACGCTCAAAGTTAAAGTTAATACGTGATGTACCATTAACAACTTCAGTTTGATCTTGGGTATGGATCACACGAACATCTATATAGCCACCTGCATTAACAGAGTTGGTTTCGCCCTTGTATAACTCAACTGCTGACACAGCCGGAGCGACTACAATACTTGCACTAAGTAGTGATGCTAATCTTTTGTTCATTAGGTATTTCCTTGTGTGTGAACGACGCTTTTTAACAAAGTTAAATTTAAGAAGTTGCAGACTAACAAAGCAATAAATACGTCAAAAGTGAAAAATACTCATTAACAAAATCATATAAAAGAATAGCTATTCACACACGGTTAACTTTGCACTTGAAGTGTGAGTTATGTTTGTTTATTTAGGATAAAAAGTAGGGAAATGGGGCTAGGAAAGTTTAAAAATACTAAGGACTAATTTGAAATTTTTTCACGTTGTTCAAAAAACAACATGTAGAGCAAATACTTTAAAGTACTTAGCTTTCATGAATATAGCTTATAAACTAAAGTAAGAATAACGAAATGCGTTAAATTAACCTAAAATTTGGTTAAGAGGTTTACTCACATTTTAGGGCGAGTTGATCTTTGTTGGTTGAAATTTCAGCAGTGCGCTTTGTATTTAGGTAATGCAGAGCCTATGTAATGTAGTTATTCCCCATAAATAGGCGATAACGTAGTTAGCGTTAAAAATCACTGTCAATTTACATTTTTAAGAATAAAAACAAGCCACCAGCAAAGCAATGTTCTACGCATTTTAAAAAGGCTTTAACGCCTTGTATTGTCATAATCTTTGATAGAAAAAAAAGCCAATTTGGTATAAACTGCGCGCAATTTAAATACATCATTACTCCTTGGAGGGTAGCGCTATTATTAGTACAGCTAATGTCACCATGCAATTTGGTGCTAAACCATTATTTGAAAATATCTCAGCAAAATTTGGCGACGGAAACCGTTACGGTTTAATCGGTGCAAATGGTTGTGGTAAATCAACATTTATGAAGATTTTAAGTGGTGAGCTTGAAGCGTCTTCAGGTAATGTAAGTACTGATCCAAATGAACGCGTTGCTAAGCTAAACCAAGACCAGTTTGCCTACGAAGAATACTCTGTTATCGACACTGTGATTATGGGTCATAAAGAGTTATGGCAAATTAAACAAGAACGTGACCGTATTTATAGTTTGCCAGAAATGAGCGAAGAAGACGGCATGAAAGTGGCCGATCTTGAAACTGAGTTTGCTGAAATGGATGGTTATTCTGCAGAATCTAAAGCGGGGGAACTATTATTAGGCGTAGGCATTGGTACTGAACAGCATTATGGACCGATGTCAGAAATTGCACCAGGTTTCAAGCTTCGAGTGTTGCTTGCGCAAGTGTTGTTTTCAAATCCAGACATAATGCTTCTTGATGAACCAACTAATAACTTGGATATTTATACCATCAAGTGGCTAGAAGACGTGTTGAATCAGCGCGACTGTACCATGATCATTATCTCGCATGACCGTCACTTTTTGAACTCTGTGTGCACCCACATGGCTGATATCGACTACGGCGAGCTGCGTATTTACCCTGGCAACTACGACGAGTACATGTTTGCAGCAACACAAGCACGCGAGCAGCTACTGAGCGAAAATGCCAAAAAGAAAAACCAAATTGCTGAGCTCCAACAGTTTGTTTCTCGTTTCTCTGCTAACGCATCGAAAGCTAAGCAAGCAACATCACGTGCTAAACGTATCGACAAAATTCAGTTAGACGAAGTTAAAGCATCATCACGTCAAACACCGTTTATCCGTTTTGATCAAGAAAAACAGTTATTCCGTAACGCACTTGAAATGACAAACTTAACGCAAGGTTTTGACGACAATACATTGTTCTCTAATCTTGAAGGTTTAGTTGAAGTTGGCGAACGTATTGCTATTATTGGTGAAAATGGTGTGGGTAAAACAACATTGCTTAATACGTTAGCAGGGCGCTTAGCACCAAAAGCCGGTGAGTTTAAGTTTTCTGAAAATGCCAACATTGGTTACTACGCACAAGATCACGCTGACGAATTTGCAACCGACATGAACTTATTTCAATGGATGGAGCAATGGCAGCAAGAAGGTGACGACGAACAAGTGGTTCGTAGCTTCTTAGGTCGTATGTTGTTTTCGCAAAACGATATTAAAAAATCAGTAAAAGTAATCTCAGGTGGTGAACAAGGCCGCATGTTGTTTGGTAAAATTATGATGCATAAACCAAACATATTGCTAATGGATGAGCCAACCAACCACATGGATATGGAATCTATTGAAGCGCTTAACTTAGCCCTTGAAGCTTACGAAGGTACACTGATGTTTGTGTCGCACGACCGTCAATTTGTATCATCGGTAGCTACCCGTATTTGGGAAATTAAAGACGGTAAAGTTATCGACTTTAGAGGTAACTACGCAGAATACCTAGCGAGTAAAGACGCTTAATTAGCTATTTAACCTGAACTCTGGATAATAAACCTATCTTGAGCCGCTATTTTCAGCGCTAACTGCGTTGAATTTACTTGCAATAGGCAAGCTATTGACGCGTAAATTCGCCTTGTTTTCACTGAAAATCTCTGGCTAGAGAAGATAAATTTAAATATCACGATGATTCAATACGTTAGTAAATCTCTTAACCAGAGTTCAGGTTATCTACCCATTAATTCTAAAAAGCCATGTTTAAACATGGCCTTTTTGTTTTTGTGAGTCGCAATTAATATGGCTTTGGGTATAATACCCGCCTAAAACCGGACATAAGTCCGCTATTTTTTTAAAATACATTACTGAGGAGTATTTATGACTGTTGGCATTATTATGGGTTCTAAATCAGATTGGCCAACCATGGAACATGCAGCCCTTATGCTAGAACACTTTGGCATTAAGTACGAAACAAAAGTCGTGTCTGCACACCGCACTCCTCAACTTCTAGCCGACTACGCAAGCTCAGCCGCAGAACGTGGTATTAAAGTAATTATAGCGGGCGCTGGCGGCGCAGCACATTTACCGGGTATGGCAGCAGCATTCACATCGCTTCCTGTACTTGGCGTGCCGGTAAAATCAAAAGCATTAAATGGTGTTGATTCACTTTTATCTATTTGCCAAATGCCTAAAGGCGTTGCTGTAGGCACACTTGCTATTGGCGAACCTGGCGCTGCAAATGCAGGTTTATTAGCGGCACAAATTTTAGGATGTCAAAATCCAGAAATTTTTGCAAAAATTGAAGCGTTTCGTAAAGCTCAAACCGACACTATATTAGCTAATCCAAATCCTGCAGAGTAATAATGAATATTTTAATATTAGGTGCAGGGCAACTTGCACGTATGATGAGTCTTGCCGGCGCACCGCTAAATTTAAACGTAGTGGCGTACGATGTAGCTAGCAAGCAAATTAAGCACCCGTTAACAGGCGAGGTTTATGCCACGTCGCTTGAGCAAGCGATATTAAACGCTGATGCAATTACGGCAGAGTTTGAGCATATTCCTGATGACGTACTCACACTTTGCTGTAACAGCAATAAGTTTTACCCAGGTAAAGCCGCGATTAAAACCGGTGGCGATCGCTCGCTTGAAAAAGCATTACTTGATAAAACAGGTGTTGCGTGTGCACCGTATCAATTAATTACCGAAAAAGCACATCTTGAAAACGCTGTTAAAACTCTAGGTAAGCCACTGGTTATTAAAACATGCCAAGCAGGTTACGATGGTAAAGGGCAATGGCGTTTAAAATCGGATAATCAAATAGAGCAAATTTGGTCAGAAATGGCTGATTTTATTGCATCGGGTACTGAGCAAACACCGCACACTATTATTGCTGAAAAAATGATCCCGTTTGATCGCGAAGTGTCAATTATTGGTGCGCGCGATAAACACGGTAATGTGGCTATTTATCCGCTAACCGAGAATGAGCACACTAATGGTGTGTTAACGCTCTCTATTGCTGGTAAAAATAACAAAAACCTTGAAGCGCAGGCTAACGATGCATTTACAAAAATAGCAAACGAGCTTAACTACGTTGGCGTATTGGCTATAGAGTTTTTTGATGTACAAGGCACGTTACTTGTTAACGAAATTGCCCCACGTGTTCATAACTCAGGCCATTGGACACAGCAAGGTTGTCATTGCTCGCAGTTTGAAAACCATATGCGCGCTGTTGCAGGTTTACCTCTAGGTAACACCGAACTTAAACAAATCACCGCGATGATAAATGTTTTAGGCCAAGCAAGTATTCCATTCGATGTTTTAAAAGTCTCTGATGTTACAAGCCATTGGTACGGTAAAACTGCAAAGCAAGGACGTAAAATGGGTCATATAAATGTATCTGCTGCAAGCATGAATGATCTTGCAGATAAGTTGGGGGAGCTTAGCGATTTTTTGCCAGAGCAAGAATATCCTGGCATTTTAAAAGCTGCCGCACAGTTAATCTTGCACTAAACGTTATACCAATTGCATGAAATTAGTATTATGCACAACTTAAAAATGCTGAGCTTGCTCGGCATTTTTAAAATTTAAAAAAGCACAAATTCCTTCGTTTATGAAATAATAGCTAAGACCATTATTTTATAAGTGAAATCACGACATGAAAATCAAAGCAATTTATAGCGCACTGCTTGTTGCAGCTACTTTTAGTACACATTCTTTTGCTGCAGACACCTTACGCGTGGCGACTTTTAATGTGAGTATGGATGCCACTAATCACACCGCTAAAGATCAGCCAATTAAAAGTGATGCATTAATCAATGCACTTAAATCAAATAACCAACAGATTAAAAACATCGCTGAAATTATTCAACGTGTTCGCCCTGATATTGTTTTGCTTAATGAATTTGATTATATCCCTAAAGAGCAAGGTGTTGAGTATTTCAATAAACATTACCTCAACGTTAGCCAGCAAAAACAAGACGCAATCAACTATGCTTATTCTTACATAGCGCCAGTAAATGCGGGATTAGCCACCGAATTTGATTTAGATAACGATGGCAAAAAAAATGCAGTGATGGGGGATGCACAAGGCTTTGGTTTTTTTGAAGGGCATTACGGTATGGCGCTCCTTTCAAAATACCCAATTGATTTTGAAAAAATAAGAACGCTGCAAACCTTTAAATATAAAGATATGCCAAACGCGCAAATGCCGGTTATGCCAAAAACAGCTGAAAACTGGTATAACAAACAAGAGTGGCAGGCGCTTAGGCTCAGCTCAAAATCGTTTTGGGATTTACCAATCAACGTTAACAATAAGACTGTGCATATATTAGCGTCCCACCCAACACCACCAGTATTTGACGGCGAAGAAGATCGTAATGGTAAACGTAACCATGATGAAATAAGGTTAATTGCCGATTACGTAACAAACGCAAATTACATTTATGACGATAACGGCCAAAAAGGTGGATTAAAAGCACAGTCTCGTTTTGTGATTTTAGGCGATTTAAATGCATCCCCTGAAGGCGATAAAGCACGTGTTATGACAACTGATTTACTTCTTAAAAATTCACTTATTAACGCCAGCTTTGTGCCAAAAAGTGAAGGCGCAAAGGAGCAGTATAAAGAGTCTTATGCACAAAATTACACCGCTAACTGGCAGGCCCGTGTCGATTACGTTCTACCATCAAACTATGGTTTAAGCGTTAAAAGTGGAGGCGTGTTTTGGCCTACTAAAACAAGCGAGCAGTATCGCTTAATTAAAGATAGAAACGCATCAAGTGATCACCGATTGGTGTGGCTCGATTTAATTGTTGAATAAGCTTGAGTAAACTGAGCTTTACCCTGTTTAATCGTTATTTATCTTAAAAAATTGCAATAACTTGAGTGCTTCTGCTTAAATACGGCCTAATTATAATAACCGTATAGAAGCACTATGATTTTTAATTTTTCTTCATCTAAAACGTTAGTGGCCTTAGCTGTTGCTTCAAGTATTGTGCTTGCAGGTTGTAGCGCGACGGCTAACACCTCTTCATCACAGCAAAATGCGTTACCAGCAACCAAGGTTGCTGCGGTTGTAAACACACCAGCCGATACCGGATCGCAAAACATTACGTTAGAACAAGCAATGGCTCACCCTGATTGGATGGGTAATCAGCCAGAAAACGCGTTTTGGTCAGCCGATTCAACAACCGTTATTTATGCTCAAAAAGAGCGAGGTAGCACACTTAGAGATTTTTATAGCCAAGCAATTACTAGCCAAACAGCACAGCAAGTGGCACTTAATAAGCTGCACATGCTAGGCGCTAAAAATGCCGTTTACTCAAAAGATAAATCACTTCAGGCCTATACTTTTAAAGGCAATGTGTTTGTTAAAAACATTAAAACAAACACCATTAAGCAAATTACACAAACATCAGCGGCTGAGTCTAAACCACAATTTTTAAATGATGGTACATTGGCATATCGCCAAGGTAATGTATTTTTTAAAGCCGACTTAGTAACGGGTTTAACCTCTGAACTTGCTAACTTAAAGCTAGTAAACAAACCAGAGGGCGTAACAGAGCCCAGTACGTACATTGCTAAAGAGCAGCATAAATTGATTAAATTTGTTGCACTTGAGCAAAAAAACAAAAAAGACAGGCAAGCTCGTAATGAATTGTTAAATGAGCAAAATACGTCAATTGCTAATACGGCTTATTATTTAGGTGATGGAAATACCGTTGCTGAAGTGCAGCTTTCGCCCAATGGTGATGCGTTATTAGTTGTTGTGCAAAAGCAAACAGGGTGGCGCAGTGATGGCGATATTATGCCAAACTACATCACTGATGATGCGACTATCGACCCTAAAAAAGCGCGCCGTCGTGTAGCTGATGCAAAAGAAGAAACGTCAGAGCTTGTATACATTAATTTAAAAGATAAAAGCCAAAAGTCGCTTTCGTTTGATACGTTGCCAGGCTTTGATGAAGACGTTTTAGCCTCAGTAAAAAAAGAAAACTATGCACGGGAAGGCAAAACATACACATCTAAAAAAGCCCCGCGTGGCATAAATCTTATTATGGATTGGGGATTTGAGCAAAGCACAATCGTGTGGAATGACGACGGCTCACACGTCGCTATTATGCTTGAAGCGTGGGATAACAAAGACCGCTGGCTTGCAACTGTTGATTTTGAAAATAATACATTAGTTTCGCAGCATCGCTTGCATGATGATGCATGGATAGCTTACGCATTTAATGATTTTGGTTGGTTACATAATTCAAACACGCTTTACTACTTATCGGAAGAGTCGGGTTACAGCCAACTTTATAAAAAGCCACTAAATGGTAAAGCAACCGCGCTTACACAAGGCCAATTTGAGGTTTCGAACTTAACGCTTACACGCGACGACAGCGCAATCTATTATAAAGCAAATGTTGAGCATCCAGGTCTGTACGAAATTTATCGCGTTAACCCACAAACGGGTAACAGCGAGCAAATTACCGATTTAAACGGGATGACTGACTACACATTAAGCCCAGATGAAAGCCAGTTACTGCTTAAGCACTCTACGATTACCATGCCTAATGAGCTTTACGTTGCTGATGCTAAAGCAAATACACAAGCAACACGTTTGACGCATACTGTGTCGGATGAATTTTTATCGAAAAAGCTAACTGCACCAAAAATTGTTGCTGTGCCTTCGAGTCATACTTCACAACCCATATACGCCAAAGTGTACTACCCAGCTGATTATGTAGAGGGCGAAGTCGGTAAAAACCGTAAAGCGGTTATTTTTAACCACGGCGCGGGTTATTTACAAAACTCACACATGGGATTTTCGGTTTATTTTCGTGAGTTTATGTTCCATTCATTACTAGCAGACGAAGGTTATATAGTAATGGATATGGATTACCGCGCATCTAAAGGTTACGGACGTGATTGGCGTACTGCAATTTATCGTCAAATGGGAACTCCCGAAACACAAGATTTGGCTGACGGCGTAAAATGGATGGCGAAAAATGCCAACGTTGATACTAAGGCTGTGGGAACTTATGGCGGCTCATACGGCGGCTTTATGACCTTTATGGCGCTATTTACAGCCCCTGAATTGTTTCAATCAGGTGCAGCACTGCGACCAGTAACCGATTGGGCGCATTACAATACGGGTTACACCGCTAATATTCTAAATCACCCAGATGTTGATCCTATTGCGTATGAGCGCAGCTCACCAATTTACTACGCTGAAGGTTTAAACAAGCGCTTATTGATCAATGCGCCAATGGTTGACGATAACGTATTTTTTCAAGATTCAGTGCGTTTAGTACAGCGTTTAATTGAGCTTGAAAAAGAAAACTTTGAAACAGCAATATTTCCTGTTGAACCGCATGGTTTTGTGCAGCCTTCAAGTTGGTTAGACGAATACCGCCGTATTCATAAGTTATTTAAAGAAACGCTTTAATCTTTAACCCTTAAAGTATAAAAACAAAAACGCCGCATTAGTTAACTAATGCGGCGTTTTTATTAGGTTGAACAAAATCTAACTTTATTTTTTCTTTTTAAAGAGTTCTATAGCCAATGGGATGGCAAGCAGAGTCCCGCCAATAACACCAATTAAATGCGCGTCAACGGCCACCGTCGAGTCAATTAGTTTTTCTATATCGGTACTTGGGCCACTAAATTGCTCAAACGCTATTTTTATCCATACGCCTATAAACAATAAATAACCCGATTTTAGTCCTACGGTTATATCTTTAACAGCGCCCCAAATAATTACACCATGCAGTAGAGCACTTAATCCGGTGTAAATATGTATGCCAGGGCAAAACCAATATACACCTAAACCACACCACAGTGCTAGCGCACTTGTATTAAAAGCGTAGCGAGTAGGTGATGTGTATTCGCCATGCAGCAACCAAATTAATAAAATACCGCTGGCATTTAATCCCAAGTGTGCCCAGTTAGCATGAACAAACTGGCTGGTAAATATACGCCATAATTCACCTTGGTTGACAAGCTCACGGTTAAATTCTAGTAAATTATTTAAATCAAATGCAGCAAAAGTGGTGCTAAAAAGCAGCAAAATTATAGGCGGTAATAAATAGCGAGGCTGCAGTGGTAAATTAAGCATTTTATTGTCATTTTTTAGTATAAATTTTTGCATATTGTGCCCGTTTAACTTTAAGATGCCAATTATCTTATCGTCATTAAGTGTTTTTAGACTTTTTATGCATTTTAAACTTAACTCATTATTAGCCATTACGCTGTGCGCAGTAACACTGCCTTCTTTTGCACAGCAAGTAATTGAAACTCGCGAGCCAGAAGCCGCAACAGGGCTTATTCATAAACAAGAGGTGACAGGTAACAAGTATATGCTTGCAGCTGCAAACCCATATGCTTCACGCGCAGGTCAGCAAATTTTAGCGCAAGGCGGCAGTGCCATAGACGCCGCTATTACCACGCAGCTTGTACTTACTTTGGTTGAGCCGCAATCATCAGGCATTGGTGGTGGTACATTTATGTTGTACTACAACAAAGCAAACAACAAGCTGACTAGTTTTGATGGTCGTGAAACAGCACCAGCAAACGCAGACGACACGCTGTTTTTAGATAAACACGGCAAAGCGGTAAAATGGATTGAAGCCGTAGTAGGCGGGCGCTCTGTGGGCGTTCCTGGTATTTTACATGCCTTTGCAAGCGCGCATAAGCAATACGGAACACTCCCATGGAGTGAGTTATTTAAACCAGCCATTGAACTTGCTGAGCAAGGCTTTGTTGTATCGCCGCGTTTACACGGCTTATTAGCACGTCAGTTAAACCCAGGCGTAATGAGTATGCCAGTAATAAATGAGTACTTTTACCCTAATGGTAAATTGATTGCAGCGGGTACGCTTAAACAAAACCAACCACTGGCTGATTTATACAAAGACATCGCAAAGCAGGGTATTGATGCATTTTATAAAGGCGATAATGCTAAAAAAATGGTTAAGGCGGTACAAAATTCTTCCATAGCGCCTGGCAAACTCAGTGTACAAGATTTAGCCGCTTACAAAAGCAAAGAGCGCGATGCTGTGTGTATTCAATACCGTGCGTACAATGTATGTTCAATGGCACCACCAAGCAGTGGCGGTGTAGCTGTATTACAAATGCTAGGCTTGCTTGAACATAAAAATATGAGCGCGTTTAAGCCAAATGATGAAAAAGCGATTCATTATTTTAGTCAAGCTTCACGCATAGCATTTGCCGATCGCGATATGTATATGGGCGATCCAGATTTCACTCAAGTACCCACTAAAGAATTGCTAGATAAAGACTACATTGCTTCTCGTGCTAAATTAATCACTGATACAGATCAGCCAGCAGTGGCCGGTGATCCAGTTGATTATTTAAGCTATGCAGCGGATGATTCTTACGAGTTACCCTCTACTTCGCACGTATCGATTGTTGATAGTAAAGGCAATGCAGTGTCGATGACCAGCTCAATAGAGATGGCATTTGGCTCTACGGTGATGGTTAACGGATTTATTTTAAATAACCAACTCACTGACTTTTCACTTTCACCGCGTAAAAATGGCAAGCTTGTAGCAAACCGAGTAGAGGCAGGTAAACGCCCGCGTAGCTCTATGTCACCGGTGATGGTATTTAATAAAGATGGCAGTTTACGTTTAGTGGTAGGTTCACCTGGCGGCAGTCGTATTATAGATTACGTAGCACAAGTAGTTGTAGGTGTTATTGACTGGAATTTATCAGCTCAAGAGGCCATTAATCTACCGCGCACAACAAATCGCAACGATTACACCAGCCTTGAAAAAGGCACAGCCCTTGAAGCCATTGCACCTTTGCTTACTAAGCGCGGTCATAATGTGCGAGTGCTCGATTTAAACTCGGGTTTACATGCCGTTGAAGTTAAAAACAACAAATTATACGGCGGCGCTGATCCTCGCCGTGAAGGGGTCGCGTTATCTGATTTAACTGATAAAAACGCCACTATTAAATTTTAATTTATGTATAATACAAGCACGAGTAAAGCTCGTGTTTGTATATTCTCAATGGTCTGACAAGTTCCATACTCATTGCAATTTTACCTTTAACAATGATAATGGCAGATCATAACTTAAGACTTCGTTAAAGCCTGGAAATATGACAACAAATACTGATCCAAATTACCTTTATATTCATCATGCTGGCCCTGGCCTAATTGAAACACCGCTATTAAATAAAGGCAGTGCCTTTAGTAAAAAAGAACGCGAAAACTTCAACCTTGCTGGCTTGTTACCTCCTCGCTTTGAAACAATAGAAGAGCAAGTAGAGCGTTGTTATCAGCAGTACTCTAGCTTTACCGATAATCTCAATAAGCACATATACTTACGTGCGATTCAAGATAACAACGAAACACTTTACTACCGTTTAGTGCGCGATCATCTTGAAGAAATGATGCCTATTATTTACACCCCTACAGTGGGTGACGCCTGTGAAAAATTCTCAGATATATACCGCAGCGCACGTGGCTTATTTATTTCATATGAAGATCGTTTTCAAATTGATGACATTTTACGCAATGCAACAAAAGGCAAAGTGAAAGTCATTGTTGTTACCGATGGTGAACGTATTTTAGGCCTTGGCGATCAAGGTATTGGCGGCATGGGTATCCCAATCGGCAAATTATCACTTTACACTGCGTGTGGTGGCATTAGTCCGGCGTACACATTACCTGTCATGCTTGATGTGGGTACTAATAACGAAAAACTGTTAAACGACCCAATGTACATGGGCGCACGTCACAAACGTATTGCTCAAGATGAGTACGATGAGTTTTTAGATTTATTTATTAAAGCCGTTAAGCGCCGCTGGCCAAATGTATTACTGCAGTTTGAAGATTTTGCACAGCCAAATGCAATGCCATTACTAAAACGTTATCGCGATGAAATTTGTAGCTTTAATGATGATATTCAAGGCACTGCGGCTGTAACAGTCGGGTCTTTACTTGCGGCATGTCGTGTTAAAAATTCAACGCTAAGCCAACAAAAAGTAGTATTTGTTGGTGCGGGCTCTGCCGGCTGTGGTATTGCTGAGCAAATAATTAGCCAAATGGTGTTTGAAGGCATCACTGAAGCTCAAGCACGTAGCCAAGTTTTTATGGTCGACCGCTTTGGTTTATTATCAGAGGGTATGCAAGGTTTACGTGATTTTCAACAAGCACTCGCGCAACCGCAAGGCTCGCTAAATGAGTGGACTTACAGTGGCGAATACGCATCATTACTTGATGTAATGCACTGTGCACAACCAGATATTTTAATTGGTGTTTCAGGCCAACCTGGTTTATTCACTGAACAAGTAATACGCGCAATGCACGCAAATTGTGAGCAGCCAATTATTTTTCCATTAAGTAACCCATCTAAACAGGTAGAAGCTCACCCAGAAGATGTTATTAAATGGACAGACGGTAAAGCACTTGTAGCAACAGGCAGCCCGTTTGCACCGGTTGAATACAACGGCGAAACGTTCCCAATCCCACAATGCAATAACAGTTATATTTTCCCTGGTATTGGTTTAGGCGTTATAGCCGCTAAAGCAACACGTATTACAGATGAAATGTTAAGTGTGTCTAGCGAAATGCTTGCTGAGTCGTCTCCTCGTGCTAATACGGGTGCTGGCAGTTTATTACCAGCGCTAACAGAAATAGAAACATTGAGTAAGCGAATTGCATTTGCCATAGCTAAAAAAGCAATTGAAGAGGGCGTCGCTCTTGAGATTTCTGATGATGCATTATGGGCAGCCATTGATAAAAACTACTGGTTACCTAAATACCGCAACTACAAGCGCAGCAGTATTTAATTGCACCTATACGTAATTTAACGTGCAACTTGTTGTAACGTTAGTTACAACACTTAACAAAAAACAGGCAATTGCCTGTTTTTTTGTGCTTGTTCATCGCTAATTAACCACGTAGGCTCTTTAATAGGATCAACTAAATTAAAGGATCGACTTATGAAAACTCTGACTCTCGTTTTAGGCACCGCGTTGACTTTAAGCGCACTGAGCTTTAACACACTCGCAGCGGCAACTCCCGACGCTCCTCATATTTATGTAAAAGGCGAAGCCACACTTACTACAATGCCAGATTACGTACAAATTAGTGTGGGTATTACCGAAATTGATAAAGACTTAATTGCGGCTAAAAACAAAACTGATTTAACTATGGCTAAGGCCATTAAACTTGTTAAAGAAATGGGTGTTTTGCAGGGCGATATAAACGCAGGGCAAATTTCAATAAACCGCGATAATCAATATAACCGTACAACAGGTAATCAAGATTTTAAAGGGTTTAGAGTTGCCCGTACCTTAACTGTAAAACTTAGCGATATAAATAAATACCCTAAGTTACTACAAAGTTTAGTTAATAACGGGATTAACGAAATTAATCAAACGCAGTTTTTAGCAAGTAATTACAACGAGCTACATAAAAAAGCTCAAAAACTGGCAATAAAAGATGCGCGTGATGCTGCAAAAGAGTTTAGTGAAGATTATGGGGTTGACTTAAAAGGCTTATATTCTGCATCCCTTAGTCCATTGAACGTACAGTCGCAGCCATACATGCGCGCCGAGAAAGTGATGATGGCAGATAGCGCACCAAGTAACTACGTACCGGATGCCTATCATGCGGGAGAAATTAAAGTAACGGCTTCAAGCTACGCTGTGTACTACATAGATTAAATTTACTTTTGGTGGTGCTCAAAACGCGCCACCAATTCTTTACCTTGCTCTTCACTGATACGGGTGATTGCATTTAACATATTAGTAATTTCACGTCTGTCGTACGCATTAGTAACATGCTCATTTATGTCATCCACAATCGCATTTAAGTAATTAAATAGACTATTTCGTGCGTCCGTATATTGGTGCGCTACAAACAAAATATTTTTAAACGCCTCAAGTACATTCGTCATTACGTAGGCGTCGCCCTTTGCATAATTTCTAAGTGGTGTAAAGTTGTCGTGTAGCAGTTCATCAAAACTGGTTTCGTGTGAATACAACAATGGGCCGCTCTCGCTGTGCTTAAATGAGTAATTAATATCGTTAATTGAAAGTCGTTGAATAAGTAAAATACTAAGCATATCAATCGATTTAACCGCAGTACCTGGATCGTTTATACCTGGGCTCATTGCTTTAACTGCAATTTCTGATATTTGCGTTAAACCATAACGATAATGATCACTTATGTACTCTTCAATATAAAAAATAAAGCAGTCTAAAATTTTATTTATAAGTACTTCGTTGTTTGATATATCTTTATTACACTTTAAAAATGGGTAGCCTTTAACGGTAAAATAGCCTTGGTTAACAGAAATATACACTTTTATATTTTCCTCTGCCAAAATGGCACACAGCTTGTCGGTATGCACGCCTTTATAATACCCCTCGGTTTTACTGCTTATAGATTGCCATTGCTCAAAGTCAGGAAAGTTTTCTACGGGGTTGTCTTGCTGCCTTTGTATAATGGCTTTTATTTCTCTTTTAGTTTGGCTAAACAACCCATTTAACACATTATCAACCTGAATGGCGCGAGAAATTGAATGGATAAAAAATACAAATAACCCTAACGAGATTAAACCAAACACAAGCGCAAATAATACGCCGATTGATGGGATCGCAGTATTGCCACCATCAAGCTTGTTAATATTGATGAGCATAATAATAGAATAAATTATACTGCCTAAATAAAACCCTAATACCATTTGATGTGATTTACGAGTAATAAGGCCAGGTACAACACGGGGCGATAAACTCGCACTGGCCGAGTTTAAAACAACCATAACCATCGAAAAACTAAACACCGTAAGTGAAATAATACTGCCCGCTAAGGTACTTAAAATAGTACGCGCGTTTTCGGCGCTATCAACAAGTATCACAGAGATAAACGACTTTAACTGTTCAACTGGGGCTAAATATTCAACCGACATGGTAATAATAGCAAATACCAAAAAGGCAACAGAAAGAAGTGAAGGGTAAAAGCCAATACTGTTGATCATTTCACGATAACTATTAGCTACTTTGCGAGGTACAAACATAAAATCCTTGTGTATTTTTCTACTTACTTAATACCCTAAGCTTAGCATAGGCATTTAGTAAACTTCTGATAATGCTGCTCAAATTTATATGTTATTATCACGTCCACAATAATAGAGCGCATGCTTATGCGATAAAAATAACAGGAAAACGCCGTGATCATTTCAACTTATGCTGCATTACTTGCATTCTTTTACATTTATTTGAGCTTTAACGTAATAAAAGTGCGCCGCGCAGAACAAATATCGTTAGGTGATAACGGTAATACAACGCTGCAGCGTGCTGTGCGTGCCCATGCAAACTTTATGGAATATGTACCACTTGCTTTAATACTGCTTTTTTTAGCAGAGTACCAGGGGCTTGCAAGCCATTACTGCCACATCTTAGGCGGTGCTTTATTGATTGGACGTGTGTTTCAAAATTTAGGCATAGTAGAAAAAAGCCTGAAATATCGCCAAATTGGTACTATTGCAACATTCTTAGTCATAGTTGTTAGCGCCTTTGTATTACTAATGACACGTGGCTAATTAAAGAAAAGTTAATGAGCAAAATATTTATAATAGGTTTACCGCGTACCGGCACAACTAGTGTGTGCCATGCATTTTTAGAACTCGGTATTACAACAGCCCATACCGGGTATACTCATGCTTGTTTTGAAAATGCCACCGCCATTGCCGACACTCCCATATTTAATGACTTTAAAACGCTTGATACTCATTATCCTCATTCTAAATTTATCTATTTAGAACGAGAGCTTACAGCCTGGCTTCCTTCAATAAAACAACTTTTAACGCGTATGCACACTAATTTAACCCGTACAGACGGGGGCTTTAATATCCATATAAAACGCTGTTATTTAAATACCTTTAATGAATTATCACTGCATAACATTAACGACGATAACTATTTAACAAACTGTTACAACACGCACTTTAATAGTGCTCAAACATATTTTAAAAATCGTCAGCAAGACTTTTTATCTATTGATATAGCAAAGCCACGCAGTTACAAACAGCTGTGTAATTTTTTGGCACTTAAAAGTGATAAAACTGATTTTGAAAAAATGAATATGGGCGGTAAAGTCACCGCATGGAATGATATTAAGCACCCGTTAAAAGTAGAATCTACGGCCAAAGGGCGCATAGATAAATTACTGCCTTACAAGATTTTTTAAATCAAATACGGTAAAATCGCCGCATTATTATTTAAGTTGTATAGAAGATGTTTGAATTAAAATACCACACACCATATGCATGGACCGAGGTTGTCCTTGCTGACTTTAATACTTTTTTACAAGATCACGCCGCTGCAGAAAAAAAAGCATCTGGCATGGCCATGTCTATGTTGTCGCATTACCCAGATAAGCGAAAATTGGTAAAAGCCATGACAGATCTAGCGCTTGAAGAAATGATTCATTTTAAAGAAGTGCTTAAAATTTTAATGGAACGCGACGTAAACTTAGGTGACGACAAAAAAGATCCATACATTAAACAAATCCGCAGCTTATTTAGAAACGGTCGTGATGAATTTTTAATGGATAGATTACTCGTTGGTGGTGTAATTGAAGCACGCGGCCATGAACGCTTTTCTTTAGTTGCCCAAGCCTTGCCAGAAGGAAAAGAAAAAGAGTTTTATGCTGCTATTGCTGCCTCAGAAGAAAAGCATAAAAACTTATTTGTTGAACTGGCTTACGAATATTTCGACAAAAAAGACGTTGATATTCGCCTAGAAGAATTACTAGTAGCTGAAGCAAAAATTTGCCAAAGCATTCCATTTACACCAGCCTTACATTAACTTACTTAATGAATACGCTTTTGTTTGTGCAAACTCAAACTTGTAATAATTGATACTAACGCCATATTATAGGGACAACTTGTTTGCATATGGCGTTGCATTTTGCGAATTATATTTGTAATAGTGCAGATACTTTATTATCTTATTAATAAATATTAATATTTTAAGCAAAAACTTTGGCTTAAAAATTGCTGAAATACTCCTGAAGTTAAACGTTAGATGTTTTACCACTAAGTACTCCTAACTATGTTGGGGAGCTTATTAACTGTTCAGTCGAATATTGGGAGCAAATACTATTTCAGCCATTAAACACTTGCATAAAAAAACCATCAATTCCACGGCTTTAGTGATCCCGCTGATTAGCCCCCCTATAAATAATGTTTTTGAGCTTGTAACAACAACGCCTAAAACTAAAAAAACGCCAACTAACATGGTTGATATTGCAACAAAATTTGAACACTCTGTGCAAAAAAAAACTCACAATATACTTTTAGTTGATGACGACCCTTTAGTTGAAATTGTGATTAGAGCCATGCTTGCAGAGCATAATTTTAATATTGATTTTGCGCCAAGTGCTATTGAAGCCATGCTAATGGTTTCCCAAGGCAATTACGATATTATTTTAATGGATATTGTTATGCCTGAGTTTACAGGCACTGATGCCATGCTAAAACTGAAAAAACACATCAACCCAGCTTCAACAAAAATTATTGCGCATACTGCAAATAAAAATGGAGCCAGTGATAGTGAATACCTCAACCTAGGTTTTGATAGTGTTTTATTAAAACCAGTGAAGCAAAGTGTATTAATCGAAATGGTTAAATCGCTGTTAACATAAAGAAAATATGGAAGTAGGGCAGTTACCTCCTTAGTTAAAGCAAAGCGTAGGGTCTATTGACCTTTCAGGGTTGAATTTGTTCAATCTAGGGGCTATTTAAAAGCTACTCAATGCGCTTTTTTATTCCCATATTTATACCTAAATTCATCAGGCATTTTAGTTTAATCATTACCAATGGCTTTAATGAATAAAAACGCCATCGTTGCGTTGCGTTTACTAAAATTCATAAAACATGCACGAAATAATAATTTTTTAAATGTGCGGAGACTTCCCCCTTGATCAAAACTTGGCAACACTGACGGATTAGTTAAGCGTCAGGCTTTTCCCCACTTACCTCGTTGCTAATAAAGGTGTTGGCTGCTGTTTCGCTACCAAAGCGAACATTTCTAAAGTTAGATAAATTGCGCATTTTTAGTTCTGCTCTGAATAGGCTTAGGTTGTAATATTATGGGGAACTGGGCAACCACTTTCGTGCCTTTTCTACTAGAAGAACGTTTAATAGGTTGCTTATATTCTTTGGCTATACTATTGATAACATAATAACCAAGGCCAAAATTTACAGAGCGAGTGAGTATTGATAAGCCTTTGCCATTGTCAATTATTTGCAATATTAATTTGTCACCCACTTTATTTAGGTGCACAGTGATCTTAGTCGCACTTGCATGTTTAAATACATTCTCAACAGCATGATATAAAACCGCGTATATATCACATTGCAGTTGTTTGGTAAGAACATCTTTACCTAGCGTCACATTAAATTCAGAGTCAATACCATCCCTTGATAAACATTTAACATGAAGCATATCGATAGCTGTAGCCAAGTCGTTATGGCCTAAACTTGCATGACTATTTGCAATAGGATTTAAAATATCGTGTGCTTTTTTAAGCTTAACTAATCCATCACACAGCCTAGTTTCATTCCCATTACATAAATCAATGCCGTTTGCTAAGTTAATGGCAGCAACGCTTAAACCTTCGCGCTGCAATTGTGTTTGGTGTGATTTAAAAACACGATGAAAACTCTGTAACCAAAAGAAAATAAAGCCAGCAATGCATATAATCAGCCCAATGGTTATAAAGGCATAAAACCACATTGCACTATTTGAGCTATACCATGCTCCACTCACATCAAAGCTAAATGACTGTGGTTTACTCCAAACAGCTCCATCGACTCTGCTTCTATATTCAAGAGTATAAGCATCAGGATTTAGCTTGTTTAATTGAATCAGTGGAGTAGGGATATCGTGCCATTCACTCATATTTAAGCGGTATTGATAATTAATATGATCATTAAATGTATAGATGTAATTAGTTAAAGCTATATCGAGCCAAGCAGAGTTATTAACCTTTAATGTTTCAGGGTTTAGATAAGTTTTAGTGTTTGTTTGAATGTAACTAATACCGCTATTTGGTACGATTTCATGCCTCTTTCTTTTTACTCTTATTACACCTTGATTGCTGACCGCAACAATTTTATCGCTAATACTTAAAATTCCATTTGGTGTAAAAGAATGATCGCCAGTACCTTCTAAAAGGTTAGTGTACGCATCATCTAAACTAAACTTATGAATACCATGATTGGTAGATAAATACAGCTCCTGACTTAATGAATGTAATTCATTAATGTATAGAGGACTAACAACTGAGTCCCACTTACCATTAACCTTTTTAAATAAACCATTCCCATAAGTTGCGGCAAAAAGCGTATTACCTAACAATTGCACATCAGCTACAGGTGCATATTTTTCAAGTTCAATCGATGCATCACCACGATCGTTGAAAGATATTAATCCTTTTTCATTTGCTATGTAGAGTTTACCTTTAAGCTTTTTAGTTGCCCAAACAATCTCATGCGGTAAGAACTTATTGATATACCCAGAATCAATTTGAGAAAGATCCGAACTAAATATTTGCACACCTTCATCATTAGTTGATAAGTAAATTTGTTTATCAATAATGGCTAGGTTAATCACATAACCTTTAAAAAACTGTGTCACAACCTCAGTATTTAGGTCAATAACATAAGCACCTAAATTAGTTGTAACTAATACGGTACCGCTTTCTTGCTTTAATGCCGTGACAGAGAAACCAAGTTTTGATATTTGCTGATTTAAATTATTAAGTGCTAAATATTTGCCATCTGAATATGCATAGAGTCCGTCATCAGTACCTACCCAAGTTTTATCATTCACTGTTGCAATAACATTATAAATAGAAGCAGCCGTAAGGCGATCGAGCCTAACCTTTGATGAAACAACCTCAAAGTGACTAACATCTAATGCCCATAGGTTCTGCTCATCATCAACAAACAAGTCTTTATAAGCTTGTGGCCTTGGGTTTATGCTTTTTTGTAATACCGATAATTGATTTATTTCAGCTTGATTAATAGAACCTCGGTCAACATAATACAAAAAATAAGGAGGTGAAAAACGTAGATGTCTTGCACTTGTAATTTCGTCATTAACAATTTTCACATCGTTTAAATATGAATATGAAGTCATATGATCATTTAAAAAATAAACTACACCATAAGGTGTTGCAACAAGCTCCCCCTTATTAACATCTGTATCATCTATCAATCGCGTACTACTGGCATTAATAACATAAACACCATCATTTGCCATAACATAGCCGTGGTTAGCTGATGCAGATACATCAAACATTTTTGTTTTTTTACTTAGCGGTTTAATAACTTCTAATGTTTCTAGATCAAGTAAAGCTAATTGCTCTCTCCCTAACATAAATAAATGCGTATTATTAGCAGCCAATTTAATTGCAGTAATATCACTAAGCTTTGTTGCTTCAAGCGTGTTTAAGTTAAATTGCCATACGTCTTTCTCTTTATACGCTATATACAAAAAGCCTGGTGATTGAAAAATAACATCACTGGTCCAGCGCCTAGGTAAATCAGAAAATGTTGATAAGTTAAGGTAATGACTACCATCAAAACGATAGACACCATCATGTGAAGAAAAATATATGTTCTTGTTATTATCTTGGGTAGCAGCGTTCAAATGTTGCATGTTAAACGCAAAACATTTAAAACTACCCAACATAAATAAGAGTAAAAATATTAACTTTTTCATAATGGTGTCCATCTTATTATTGCCAATTAATTGGCTTACACTATTCCTAGTGGGCTTATTGCGACACTGTAGGTATATGGTCTCTAGAGCCGCAATATGGCTTTACAATTGGCATCGTTACTTCTAAATCATCAGATGTTAATGAGCTTGCTTGGTAATTTAACGTTTTTGTAACGCTTTTTGGTATCGCACTTTTATACCAATTTTCATGTGCATTTTCAGGAGGGGTCACAACTAAGAATGTTGGTTTACGAGGGTCGCTTGCATTCACTTTAGTATTCCAGCTATGCAGAACTTGATCCCCTGCAGCATTGCCATACATACTCGCAAATGCTGTCGCAAGTAAATGCGCACCTGCATCACTAGTAATGATCATCGCCGTTTTAGAAAAATCACTACCACAATCAAAACTCATATCAACGTTAAGCATTGAGTTATCTGGCAGTAAAATATCTGCACTCATATATTGAATAACAGCACGATCTTTAAGTGGCTCTGATGCACTTACCATAGTTGTTGATAGTGCTAAACACGTTAGACAAGCTAACGTTAATGATTTTTTTAACATATTAAGTTTCCATTCTTTAGGCCATATACAACGTGCTTTTTGCAATAGTATTAACATAGACTTCATTCATATCATGCTTAAAAGCTTTTTGAATAAGCATCGGTCTTAACTTATTACAAATTTTAAGTACACGTTCTACAGGCAAGTTTTTAGTTAAATGTAACTCCTCTCAAACTTTATAAACCAACGTATTTACTGCCAATAAATCAGCAGTAACAAGTGTCGGTTGAATATCTTTCGAGGATACGCGATTAATTACAGCAGAGTTAATAACATCTAAAGCAAATAGTGCTCTGTTACTTTTAACTTCAAGTATTTTACTTAAATGCTAAAAAACGCTGAAATCAATACCAACAATAGTAGTGTCAAACGTATAGGTCAGTAAACGTCTTTTTATATTACATTTATTTTAGGTAAGTATATTCATCTCCGATTAATTTATCATCAAAGTAAAAAGTGGACTTATGCCATATAAATTAGGCGCAACAATTTTGCCTAAGCTGAACTCTGGTTAAGAGATTCGCTAACATATTGAACATAGAAAAAAGCGATGAGGAATTTTTAACGCCGGCGTTTGGGTTTCGTGCCGCGTATAAATTATTAATGACATACAAAAATAAGTACAACGCATACACGCTTGAGACTATTTTAAATCGTTGGGCACCCGCAAGCGGTGAGCACAACGGCCAAACTTACATCAACCACACGTAAAACTATATTAAGTACGTGGGGCAACGATTAGTTATTACGGCACATAATGCGATACCCGAACACCTATACCCTGAACTGATGCTCGCCATGTCAGATTTTGAAGGGGCAAAAGGGGCGTTTAATCTTCACCAAGCGCGTGAGGGAGTAACACTCGCATGATAAACAAAACATGGTTAATCACAGCGGTAGCAGGGGCATTAATAGGGGCCTTTGCGGTGTATCAAGTTAAAAAGCACACCAAAGGGATTTTAGACGATGACTAAAGCAAACCCTTTTTTTAGTTGGCTGGGTGGCATCTTTGCCCCCCTCACCACGTACATTGAATATCGCGGTAAAATCAAAAAGGCCGAGCATGACAGAGAGCTGGCCGTCATCACGGGGCAAACAAAACTTGTTCAGTCAGGCGTTGATAATAACCATAATTGGGAAATGCAAAGTTTAAAGGATAAAGATAAAACCCTACGGCTCTTTAGTTATTCGATGTTTACCGCGCCGATACTCATCACCATTATTTCGCCGGCGCATGGCGCAACCATTTTTAAAAACCTAGAAGGCGTGCCGCCTTGGTTAATCCAAACATGGATAGCCATAAACGGGGGCGTGTGGGGCATTGCGAGCTTAAAAAACGTCGTACCGCAGTTTATCACCTTGGTTAAGAGGGCTAAAAATGGATAGCTTACACTTAAACCTAAAAGACTTTATATTCATCATTATGCAAATAGTGGTCATAACAACAGTCGTTGTTACCAATAGAACCCACATCGGTTTTTTACAAAACCAAAATGAAGATTTAAAAGACTGCATTAAAGAAATGCAAAAAATCATCACCGCGCTACGTGTTAAAGTCGGCATTTAACACGTAGCGCCCACGCTATAAAAACAATATTACCTGTAATACCTCATAGCCGTACTATAAGAAAACGTTCATCTTTTCCCCATCCTAAAAAAGCCTGTCCCTAGAATCATATTTATAATTTGCAATACTGAGGCTATCTGATATAAATAGAAACTCATAAAATAAGGACATTTTCGCGTAAAATTACGTCATGTCAATGGACGAACATGTGAAGCATAAGCAGTTTATGTTTGGAGAATATAACAAGTTAAATCACGCGGATGCAGCATAGCTGCACCGGTATTTGAAGCGTTAACTGGCTACTTGTTTGTGAATCAGATATTTATTAATCATAAAGGAATATAAAAATGGAATTAATTTCAATCGGGGATGTTAATGCCGAAGTGGAGCGCTTGCGAGCTATATGTGGGGATAAGCATAAACCATATATTCGGCCTGTAGGTTTAGGGTCTAGAATCCCAAATGCTCATAATGAAAAGCCAACTACTTATTCGCCAGATGCAATTCGGAACTCTGATTTTAAGATATCAAGTTGTGGAAAATATGTAGAAGTAAGTAATCAGGGTTTGTCTTATGCTACAAAAATGGGGAAAATAAAAAGTATTATAAGTTTAAAACAAAAATTTTTTAGAGAGATTGATATTTATTCGTTAGAGCCTCATAAAATACCAAACTCTCTTATCATTGTTAATGATCGACCTGGGCATGCATCCTTAAAGGTGAGAGATAGAATGCTGATAGAAGACTTAGTAAAAGCCTTAGAAATTGTAGCTAAAAACTCAAATTATTGTGGGAGATTAAAGGTATGAGCGTTAATTATGAACCACTTAACACTATAATCGTTGATTTTGCAGAGTACTTGAAAAAAGACAAATTAATTCAACCAATTTTAGATAATAAAATTCCGAATGAAACTGTTGCTAAAGAAATTTTAGAATTTATTGAAGAAATGGCGAATCTTTGTGCTGATCTTTTAAAAGAAGAAAAGCAATTGAATGGCAAATCTCTAGATTATCATGCAGTTGAAAAAGCTTATATTTTAATTGAATGTAATGTGTCTGAAGCAGGGTTTGAACATCTTATTGAATAATTATTACTTTAGAGTGTAAATGCGATAAAGTTAATTAGGCCGTAGTAACTACGGCCTAATATTGAGCTCTTTTTTTATCCCCATACTTCAACACAATATCTTTGAGCGCAAACTCATCACTCATTTTAATTAAATCATTGCCTATGGTCTTTAGCGTATCACTAGCCGCAACCAGCTCATGCAAATGATCTATTTTCTGTTGTAATGTTTTTACATGACTTTCGTGATAGCGAACTGAGCTTTGAAGAAAATCTATTTTGTTTAAGTAGCTAGGTTCGTAGCGTTTACCGCGCGGTGTCCACAAATAACCTTCACGGCAAATATAAAAACCATCCCAGTCTTTATGCAAAGACATGCCGCCATTAATTCGTTGTTCAAGCATTCGCACAGCACGTGGGCAGGGTTTGTTTGTACTTACCCATCGCTCTAAAGTTCGTTCTGAGTTTATAAGCAAAAATTCCATAGTTGCTTTACGATCTAATTTACCAAAATTCATGAAACCAGCACGAAATAATAAATTTTTAAATGTATCCTATAAGTAGTCCAATAAATAAATACCTAAATACGTTCCTAAATCCGGCAAAAAATAATTAAATGAGATCATCGAGATAAATTATTTTGTGTTTTTTCATTCTTTTTTTAGATTGATAAATTAGTTTCAACCCAAATAAACGAATAATCGCTAAAAAGAGAAAACATATAAAAACAGGGCTTACGATGGGGGTTTTGCTTGAACTGGGATTACGCGCCAATATGGCGTAAAATACCTTATTTAACATAATATAAATAGTAGGGGGGAGGATTGTCGCAATCCCTTTGCTAGATTGAAAAAACCTAAAAGGGGTACGACATTTTGTCTAAGTTTTGGGGAATCGACTAGGCTGCGCTAGTTCTCCACATTTTTGCATTCACTTCATCACCTTTCCTCTCTGCCTTGTAAGACTCTAACAAAGCCATTGTTTTCAAGGGTTCAGAGTGTTCGCCAACTAAAAGTAGCTTAAGCGCAGTATAGTCTGCAAATTCACGTTCGCCAGTTCTTACGCTGCTAATTACTTGTTTAGATATGCCAGTTAGCTTACTAACCATATAATCAGAGTCAATATCGGCGGTACTTTTAAACCATTCTAGTAGCTCTAGTGAAGTGGTTATTTTCATGAGTTTTATATCCGTCTTGGCATGTCGGTTAAATCGATTATAGACGTAGTCAACGTGCTTTGCATTAGTGCTCGCCCGTTGACTATGTTCTCATCGGAGGACTATAATTATTTCCGAAGCAGTCACCAGACTGTTTTTATCTATGCTTGGCAGCAAGTGGCAGTTATCGCGCAATACAATAACTGCCACAACCTAGACCAAGTATGAATACACAAAGCAAATTTACACGCCAAGCTTAGGGAATAAGACCATGAAAGAACACGTACACACACTGAATTTAAACACCGCGTTTAATGATATAACCTCTATTAATTTCACCCAAAAGATAGTCATTACAAGCGGCCTATGCGCTTATTTCGACTCGCTATCATTCAATGATGACTGTGAAATTATCGCCTGTGTTAAAGACCAAAAACTAAGTGCACACTTTCAAGTCTTACCCCAAAGCTATCAAACACTAAAAGCAGAGGCCAAAGCCCTAAACCTTATACATTAACCAGCCTTGTGCTGGTTTTGTGTTTTTAGCTAAGGCCATTACGGTGGCTTTACCTAAAAATACACTCGTTAAATAACTGGTTTTGGGGTTCGTGCGTAGATTGGATCAAAGTGTTTTTGTGGTCTACGTGTACCAAAATCGTGGGGGTTGAGTATCCCAATTGAGCTATCACGGGAACAATGCCGACAGCTCAACCTGTACGAAGCGATAACATTATTGGCTAGGATAAGCGCCCAATTGGGGTAATAGAAGGTTCGCAGCCTTTCGCACATAACCGTTAGGAACACGGCCAACGTTATGAGAATGAGCAGGGGCATAAGGGGGGCAGAGGTTGAAAGCTCTTTTAAGTCATTCTTGCGGGCCCGTTTACCTAAACGCACCGCCACCCGAAGTAAGGCTTACCACAGTGCACTAAAATAGCGTGCTCTGGTAAGCCCCTCAATGCGATTTCGGATGTAGCGCCTCTATTGTAATTAGCCTAAGTACCGATTGAGTTCGGTTAATCTTATCGCGGTTTACAAGGGGCTTGCTGCATCCGAAGCGCAGCGAGGGGCAGCAAGTAGAGACAGTTCCCAGCCCTTTTAGGGCGCGCATCATAAATCAGAGAAAAGCCCCGCAGGGGCCAACATTATTCTGGGGTGCAACGTGTCTTTGTTGCGCCCCATACAACCCGAGGCGTAAGTGAGGAGAAAAGCCCCGCAGGGGCCAGCATTTGGCCCGCCGCTAGGCGTTAAAAAAGCCAAATTATTTTATTAAAAAATCAAAGAAAACTTATAGGGCGGTGTGTTATGTGCGTCAACAAGCCCCGCAGGGGGTTTTGTCCACATATCCACGGCTGATTATATTGTGTGTTAAGTGCGTCAGTAATACGCGTAGCGGATTCTGTCCACTTATCCACAAATTTCGTTTTTTGAGGTTTTTAAACAGATTTAATTAAAAGGTGATCGAGTGATAGAAAAAATTGATGCATTACAGCAAAAACTAAATGCTGATTTATTCAACATTTTAAAAACGAGTTTATGTTTAGGCGTTATTGCTTGGCTTTACTATTTAGCAGCCTATGAAGTCTCATTTATGTCAGTGGCTAGCGACTGTATTAACAATGGGCAAGTGGAGCAGCTCATTGATGGCAAAAAGCGTGTTATTGCTTGTGCCGCCTATGAAAAATCTAAATCAACATTAACAGAAACATTTGAGAAGGTTACTAATGATAAATATTAATACTCAAGTTAAGCGTGTTGAAACAGCCGCTGAATTAACCAAACGCGCCAGTATGCTAGGCACTAAAACAGCCGCTATAAATTTGGGGGATGAAACGTTAGCACTTTTAAAAATGTTCGCGGTGCTTTGCGGCCAATTGGAAAAAGAAACAAAGCTAGCCCGTAAGGAACTAAGCGAGCTTAAGGGACTAATTGGGGGTAATGATGCAATTACCGAATAAAACAGTACCCGCTCCAAATGGCGGCACGATCCCATTACGTACAAGCTTAAACCCTGTTATTGGTGTTTATAAACATCATTGTGGCTCAATTGCCAGTGTTCACAGACCCAAAGGGAAACGCAAAAACACGGTTTACATGATGTGTGATGAATGCGGTACAGATCAATGCGGTGGTAAGCCGTACCAAGAAAAGATAGCACGTGAAATGCAACCAACAATCGAAGCGCTACTAAACGCGGAAAAAGCGCCTAGCGACGTGGTTAACGTAGACCAGAAAGAAGATGCGCCGGCTGTCGAACCGAAAGCCGAACACGTTAACCTTATAGGCTTAAATGAACATGAGCGTATACCTGTTGATAAGCCCGATACGGTTAAGCCGCTGGATACCGCAGAAATAGCGGTATCCAGCCAAACGCAAGCCGACCCGTTAACCGTAAATCAAGCCGAAAAAGCAGCAGTATCTAACCCGATAGATACCGCTAAACCAGCGGTTCAAACCGTTACGACCCCAATAAACCCCGAGCAAGTACCCCCCGAAAAAGCCAAACGCGTGGGTATATTTGCCCTTATTGGGGCGGGTCTTGGTGTATTACTCGCTATTTAATCTAAGGTAAATTATGAACGCTACAAACGAAAATCAAACAAACGAAATCGAAGAACTTACGCAACCGGCTGATGCTGTCGCCGATGAATCAACCCGTGACGATGCGGTATTGGCCGAAGCTAACAGACTAGGTATTGACCTTGGCAAAAGCGAGGATTTCGACCCGCTTAAAAGTAATATTAAAGATGAAACGCCGCCTACAAAAGAAGAGCAGGAAAAGCAGCTAATCAAAGAAATGCAAAGTGAAGGCGGCGCTTTGTTCATGGCAACTAATTTAGTGGCTGGCCTTGAAGGTGCATTTAAACTGTTTGGTCATAAAAAGTTTGCTATTGGGGATTTAGAAAAAGCTGAATCGGCCAAAGCAATTGCGCCGGCAATCCAAAAATACAGCGGGTCGTTAGTGCCGCTGATGGGCAATTATGAAATAGAAGTAAAAGCGGCCTTTGCTGTGGGTATGCTGGCTTACGGCTCAGTAAGCCAAATTAAGGCGCTTAAAGCACTTGATAGAGAAAAGCTAGTTAACCCCACTCAACAAAGCCCACAGCCAGAGACCGCACAAAATGCAGACGCTGAGCCAGTCAATGCCACAGAGCAGGCGGCGTAACGATGTCATTATCACCTATCAACCCAAATGATAGATTAAACATAACGCACGCGTTATATGCGGGGGCTACGGGGTCGGGTAAATCCGTAGCGACACGTAAAATGAAGTTGATAAAAGCCACTGACCAAGTGGTGTTTTGGGACTTATACGGCCAATATAAAGGCGGTGAATTTTTGGGGCGTACTGTCCGCACCTATTCAACCTTAAAAGGCTTTTTAATGGCGGTACATGCTGGGCGTAAAACAAAGCAAGGCTTTAAGATTGCATTTACCCCTAATAACCCACCAAAAGATAAAAGCAGTATCCGTAAATTGTTTTTAGAAGCGTGTGCGATTGTGTGGGGAATGGGGAACGGTAAGCACCCTAAAACCCTGCATTTCGTGGCTGAAGAAATTAACCGCGTTACGGTCTCGTCAGGGGATGAGGATTCTATTTACGGTGAGCTGTTAGAGGCTGGCCGTAAGTTTAATATCATGGTGCATTCGGTAAGCCAGCGACTCGCGCCGATACCTAACACGGTTATTTCTATGTCCGGTTATAAATGGATCGGGTGTCAAAACTTAGTCAGTGATGTTGAGCGCGTAGCCAAAGAACTGCAAGTTAATGCAGCCGATATAATGGCCTTAAACAAGCTCGAATATTACTTTAAAGGGGAGGGATTCGGTAACGTCAAAAAGGGGAAATTTCGTTTTTAAGTCATTCTACTTTAATAAAAAGAGCCTTAATAAAGGCTCTTTACTATTTTTATTTATGATCGTGAGGTTTCAATTTAGGGTGTTTAGGTTGATTCTCTGGTGTCACACGACGTCTTTCATCTGGAGTACCATCTTCTTTCTTAGGTTTAGGGCCTGGCTTTATACTCATATTTTATAGATCCTTATTTTGGTTGCATTGGTTATTTTATATCCACAATATATATAAGGCTATTAATCAAAAATTCAAGCTTTATGACTTAATAAAATTTAATTAATCGTATTAGTAATTTTTTCAAGCCGATTAAACTAAAAAAAACCGCTTAAATGCGGTTTTTTTTTGCCTAATTTAACCTAATAGGTTAACGCCACTTTCCCCCCATTGACCGATACGGTTTCCCTAGCGTTTACTAAAAGCCACTTAAGCAAACAACGAATAGACGGCGCAACGTGAACAAACAATTTATTTATGGCACAGGCGCGGCAGTCACTGCGTTTGTAGCAGTAAAACTTATTAAGCATTTCTTATTTAACAGTAAAGGTAAAACACATGAAGCTAACGAAAAGTAATTACACGGTTATCGCCATTTGTACATTGATTGCGGTGGGTGTTGTTTGGGCATCGAATAACGTTGATCCAGTAGAAGACGCGATTGGTTAATTGGCGTTTGCCCGTTAACAGAGTAAGTAACATTTAACTAAACGCAGGAGCGTTAATACATGAGTACACAAAATATAGCCGCGATGGTCAAACGTGCCTTTGGCAACATGCAACCGACTGTTATCCAACTCGCTGCACCGTCCGGTGTAACGTATGGCGAAGAATCGGTAATCGAATTACAAGCGGGGCTTGTCTATCACTCAATTGAGCTTGAAACGAATTTAAAGCACGTACCAACGATTGAAAAAATCACCATTGATATCAGTGGTAATCCCGTTGTGTATGCCTCAAATGAAATTTTGAATGTACTTGATAAAGCCTACAAGAAGTTTCAAACCACGGGCCGCTTTGTTTTAGAGTTATCAAAATTTGGATACCGCACGGCGCAAGGCGCTTACAAAACGCAGCTAGTGACGGAAAAAGAAGACATCGTGACACTGATTGTCAAGTTTGCGGACAAAGGTGAAAACGACCCTATTACGCCCACACTGCGCGCTAAAGCGTATGTAACGGATAAAAAGCCGACTGGCCGTATTATCGCACCGACCCGTTTTGAGCTTACGCAATTATCAGCGGCAGCGGGCGAACATGCATGGGCTCCGCCAGCGTCAAACGGCTATGAAATGCACATTCAACGCATGGTGTTTAAAGAAGACAAAGTGAAAATATCAGAAATTCGCGTCAAGCGCGGCAATCTGGTTATTCATCGCGTGATGCGTTCAGATCTTGATTTTGGTTTACAGCGCCATGCGGGTGTTGAGCTGCAAGACGGCTATTGCATTTTAGACTTTACCGTATTGGGTTTTGGTGCTGAGGGCGCAATGAATGCCCAAGACTTAAATTTTGAGTTCGTTGTTGATGGACCAGGTGCAATCAAAACTTACATCGACGGGTTTAAGCAAGTTAAAGCCGCGCCAACGCAAGATGAAATTATCCAACTATCACTAGCTAGCTTACAAGGCTAAGGGGGCTGTATGGAGTGGTTTGATACAGATTCACTGTTTGATTCCGTTGGTAATATCTGGGATGCGGCCACTGACTATGTGGGCGAGCAATACGACAGCTATCAGGAATATCAAAAGACGGTTGCGAGTGAGTCACAAAAAGACGTTGCTAAATTACGCGATAACGAGCCGTTAAAAGGCGCAACCATCACGGGTGCGCCAGCGACAACAGGCACAACGGGCGCGGTAGCACAACACGGTGCACCGGTTATGAGCAATCAGCTAATCGCCGGCGTTGATAACAAAATGTTGGCCGTGGGCGCGGTGGTTGTCCTTCTTTTCGTGTTTAAACGCTAGGGGGTGCTATGCCATTACTCTTTGTCTTTTTTGGGGGTGCGGGGTTGGGGTTCGCAGGCGGTGCGTGGTCATCTGATTTACTCAGCAACGTCACAAAACTAACGTTAGTCGCGGGTGCGGGCTATGTCGGCTACCAAGTATATAAAGGCGGTCAATAATGGGCGGCGCGGGATACAGTGCCAGTGGGGGCGCAAGCAGTGCAAAGAATGGCGACCAGTCATTTGGCGCATCAACCACGTTCGGTGGGCTTAACTACGGCGGTACGGGTGTTAACCCGTGGCTGTTGTTTGGTTTAGCGGGCTTAGCCCTCGTCTTTATTATGAAAAAATAACATGACGCCGATTAACTTTGAGCAGGTGAAAGACCGATTAGCGCCGGCGATGAAAGGCGGCGCGGGTCAGATAAAGCGCGAAATAAAGCGCGGCGTAGCAATGTGCTATCAAACCAGTAACGGCAAGGTGTTTGCCGTTGTTCGCCCTGAGGGGCAAGAGCTGGTGTTTGTGGCCGTTGCGGGAGCAGGGCTGGCCCACGTCGCCCATGAGTTTGTGTTTTTCGCAAAAATGAAAGGCTTTAAATCGATTCGCTATCACACCAAGAACCCGCACTTTTTAGCCAAAGGGGTGAATGCGCTGTCGGTTAAGCCGCAACTTATCGAAGTGCGTAACGCCATGTTTGGCAATAACGAATACATCTACAGGATAAAAATACAATGAAACCATTAACAGCAAAAGGGGCATACAAAATGCGACGTCGTGCGATTCATCGCGCTATGCGTGGTGCAACGAGTCGCGCCCGCCATGATGCCCGCCGCGACGCTATCGGCGGCAATGTTGCCACGCGACTAATTCGCTAAGGGGGCATCATGGGCGGTAAGTCTAAAGCCAGTCAATCAACGAGTAATCAACAAACCACGAATAACATTGTTAATGATGGTGATTATGCAGGGGTGGGCGGAAATGTTACACATGACGAGTCGTCAAATGATAACAGTGTCGATAACTCTCAGGAGTGGGAAATTGACATTGATAACAGCGTTAAAAACGATGGCGAGTTTGCAGGCAACAGCGGCAATATAAACGTGCTCGATGGCGGCGCAATTGGGGACGCGTTCGGGTTTGGTGAAAAGGCACTTAATGCCAATGAAGCGGTGAGTAAAGCCGCCATAGAAGCGGCCAAAGACTCAGCTCGCGCAGCGGCAGAAGCCGCCGCCGAGACATCTATTCGCGCCGCTGAAATTGCCGCTGATGCGTCACGACGTGCAGCCGAAGAGTCGGCACGTGTGGCGGCTGATGCAATCAAAGAAAACGGCCGTGTACTTGACGCATCGCTTGATTTTGCAGGGGACTCCGTCACACGCTTAAGTGATACCGCCAACAACGCGGTTAATGAGGTGGGTGATTTTGGCCGCTCAACGATATCGAACTTTAGCGAGTTTAGTTTAGATGCCGTGAGTGAGCTGTCAGACAGTTTACGCAATGCAACACAAACGCAGTTAAACAACTCAACGCAAACCGTGGCGCAGATAGCTAAGTCCGCAACAGACGACAAAGCGATTATTTCAGAGCTGGCAAAAAACACCGCCCTGCAGGGACAGGATATTGTGGCTGAGCAAGCGGGCCAAATGATTAAATACATGGCTATTGCGCTAGGTGTTATCGGTATTGCGGTTGTAATTACATCAATGACGCGGAGTAAATAAAGTGCCTAAAGTCACATTACAAGCAAAACAAGAGTTATCGCGCCCGATGGGGGCGCGGTGGCTATCAATCGTCAATTCCACTGCCGCGTTTAAAATCGACGGGGAATTTGGGAGCTTAGTCGGCGAGGTTGGCCGTGTGCTTGACCTTGATGGGTTTAAGCAAGTGACGTTTAAAAACGACACAGACGAGGCCATTGATTTTGAATATGAAATTTCAAACATCAAAGTATATGCCGTCGGTAAAGGGGTTGTATCGGTATCTAATGCGATAGAAGTCAGCCGCATACGTGAATCAATCAAAGTGGATGCAAACGCAACGGTTGAAAACGGCAAAATGGCGATGCTCCCGAGCAACCATTTTGAAGCGCTTGCGGTAAGCAAAACGCATTTACCTGCAGGTAAAACAATAGCGGTATTCCCTGCACGATTAGCTGAAAATCGCCGCGCTATTATTCAAGTCATTACAGACTCGGCTAACTTCACGCCCGTTCGTATCGCCAACAGCGAGGACAACACAGCAACCGGCGTTTATTTATCGGGCAATAAAAACGCCCCTGCCTCGTTTGAGTTTGAGACACAAACAGCGGTGTTTGTTAAAAATGACAGTGATGAAGACATAACCCTTGCAGGAGGTGAGCAATGGCGGGCGTAAACAACCAAGCAAACATAAAGCCGCTCATAGACGAACAAACATCAAAAATTGATGTTGATAATTACTGGCGCTTTAAGAACATTGAAAACAAAGTCGCTGAGTCGCAACAAGTCATTGAAGCAGGGCAAGCACAAGCGTCTACCGATGTAGAGCTGAAATTAACGAACCTAGCAATAACGTTTGCACAGGCGATGTTAAACACTCAAACCGCCGTGAATGAATCAGTTAATAGCACCGCACACGCCACAGAAAACGCAATTATCAGTAAGCTTATTGCGCTAACAAATGCGTTGAGTGTCAAAATAGATGCGCTCCCGACATCGCCTATCAAGTCCATTCAGCGCGGAAATATACGCGGCGCTGGCACGGTTAGCGTAGGAGACATTGATATCACTAAAAGCGTCTTGAATATTTCGTGCTTTAGCGGTAAAGGGACATATTCAGGTGATGATAAACAGTGGTCTATTGTCGGCGGTGGCTACATAAAATCAATCAATGAAATCGTCATACAAGCGCCGCCGTCGTACAGCAATAACTTTCCGCCGACTGTTTACTGGGAGCTAATCGAATATGTTTAATTTAATTACCTTATCAAATACCGATGATAAAACCACGGTAGCCAGTATTCGTATGGTGGGGGAATCCGTCGCACTGGGTGAACACGATATTAAAATCACTGAGTACCGAGCTGATTTAGTGGGCTGTGTCGTGGTAGACAATGACGTTATCAACGACAGCGGCGAGGTTTTATATTCTTTAAAAGAGGCACACGGTGCACAAGGTTAATCTACTTGTCACCCTCTGCTCAGTGGGATTTATTTATATGTTAGTTAAAAAACAGAACAACACACCTATGAACGTACGCTACAACAACCCGTTAAACATACGCACGGGCAATGATTGGGTCGGTGAGCGAGAGCGCGCTATTGATAAAGGCTATGAGGAATTTTTAACGCCGGCGTTTGGGTTCCGTGCCGCGTATAAATTATTAATGACATACAAAAATAAGTACAGCGCTTACACGCTTGAGACTATTTTAAATCGTTGGGCACCCGCAAACGGTGAGCATAACGGCCAAACTTACGTTAACCACACGCAAAACTATATTAAGTACGTGGGGCAACGATTAGGTATTACGGCACATGATGCGATACCCGAACACCTCTACCCTGAACTGATGCTCGCCATGTCAGATTTTGAAGGGGCAAAAGGGGCGTTTAACCTTCACCAAGCGCGTGAGGGAGTAACACTCGCATGATAAACAAAACATGGTTAATCACAGCGGTAGCAGGGGCATTAATAGGGGCCTTTGCTGTGTATCAAGTTAAAAAGCACACCAAAGGGATTTTAGACGATGACTAAAGCAAACCCTTTTTTTAGTTGGCTGGGTGGTATCTTTGCCCCCCTCACCACGTACATTGAATATCGCGGTAAAATCAAAAAGGCCGAGCATGACAGAGAGCTGGCCGTTATCACAGGGCAAACAAAACTTGTTCAGTCGGGCGTTGATAATAACCATAATTGGGAAATGCAAAGTTTAAAGGATAAAGACAAAACCTTGCGGCTCTTTAGCTACTCCATGTTTACCGCGCCGATACTCATTACCATTATTTCGCCGGCGCATGGCGCAACCATTTTTAAAAACCTAGAAGGCGTGCCGCCTTGGTTAATTCAAACATGGATAGCCATTAACGGGGGCGTGTGGGGCATTGCGAGTTTAAAAAACGTTGTACCGCAGTTTATCACCTTGGTTAAGAGGGCTAAAAATGGATAGCTTACACTTAAACCTAAAAGACTTTATATTCATCATTATGCAAATAGTGGTCATAACAACAGTCGTTGTTACCAATAGAACCCACATCGGTTTTTTACAAAACCAAAATGAAGATTTAAAAGACTGCATTAAAGAAATGCAAAAAATCATCACAGCGCTACGTGTTAAAGTCGGTATTTAACACGTAGCGCCCACGCTATAAAAACAACGTTACTTGTAATACCTCATAATATGAGGACACTTTCATCTTTTCCCCATCCTAAAAAAGCCTGTCCCTAGAATCACATTTATAATTGGCAATAACATACGATATCTGATAAAAATACAAACTCATAAAATAAGGACATTTTCGCGTAAAAATAGGGGAAGTGTCCTCTGATAAGCTGTTATAGCGCATGGAGAAATATGTTTAACGATAAGTTTGTTTATACTGTTTGCATTTTTAGTCTAGTAATTTCGGGAGTTTACTTAGCGCTAATTTTCCAAGGGTTATCATTAAGTATTTTTTTATCATCTTTAGCAAATTTAGCCACAATTGGAGGTTTCATCCTTGCTCTTTATGCTATTAGTATATGGAAGAATAAAAGTAAGTTGGTTTTTGTGTATACCGAGTTATTGCTTTTACAAAAACAAGTGAGTAATGTACAAGGTCATTTTAGTATGTCTAAAATTTATGGAACCAATGCTCAAAAATTACTATTTGAGCAATCTCTGAATAAAGTATTTGAACTTGAAAACTCTCTAAGGCATTTCGAGTCTAGTTATGAGATTGCCTTGGGAACTGATTCTGCGAGGGATATGTTAAATAAATCGTTTGAAATTGAAAATTTCAAATTACACATAACATTACTCAGATCGTTAACTGTAACCGAAAGACATGTGACGAACTCAGATATGTCTGATACCGATATTATTTATCTCGCGTTAAATAACCCGGATCAGGTGTCATCATATTTATCACAAATGAAATCTATTTTCACAAACAAAAAGATATATTTTAGACAAATGATTCACGAATTAGAATTGTTAGGCAAAGCGCTATAACAAGGAAATTAAACAGAACTAAAACAGTGGGTTACGTTTCTATTCGCTCCATATTTTAACCTGCTTTTTTAGTCCGCTTATTGCTGCGTTAGTTGGCTTATGTAGTTATAGCAATTACCAATAGGGCACTTGCTATAACTTTTTATTAGTTAAATTGAAAAATCATTTAATAGCTTTAAGCTCTTTTCTTATCCCCATACTTCAACACAATATCTTTGAGCGTGAATTGTTCACTCATTTTAATTAAATCATTACCTATGGCCTTTAGTGTATCACTGGCTTCAACTAATTCATGTAAGTGGTCAATTTTATGTTGTAGGGCGTTTACATGGCTCTCATTGTAGCGGGCTGCACGTTGTAAAAATTCTATTTTGTTTATGTAGTCAGGTTCGTAGCGTTTTCCGTGAGGTGTCCACAAATAACCTTCACGGCAAATATAAAACCCATCCCAATCTTTATGAAAGCTCATCCCGCCGTTTATTCGTTGTTCAAGCATTAGCACCGCACGTGGACAAGGTTTGTCTGTGCTTATCCAGCGCTCTAAGGTTCGCTCAGTATTAATAAGTAAAAACTCCATAACAGCGCGTTTGTCTAATTTATCAAAGTTCATAAAGCCAGCACGAAACAATAAATTTTTAAATGTACTCATAAAAATGTGATCCATAAAATAATAACCCGAGAGGATTCTCAGGGGCGCTCATTGTGTTATCGCTTACTGATTTTTAAAGGGATCATCATAGATAAGCGTGTTTTTATAAATAAATATGTAATTTTCCATTCTTTTTTTAGATTGCTATATTTATTTTTTACGATTTAACCGAACACACAAGAGAAATAGAAAACATATAAAAACGAGGCTTAGGGGAGGTATTTTGACTGAACCTAAATACCGCCTAAATAACACCCAAATTCAGCGACAAAATGACGGGAATTACCCACATAAAACCTCCCATATCCTATTTAACATAATATAAATTATAGGTAGTTAACGTATATATAATAAGAGCGCTTAAATACGCCCTCGCTATGTCCAATACTAGACGGTATCGGACATTAAGTGGTTCTATATTACAATTACAAACATTACTAATACGGATACTTTATTTATCCAGTTGTTCAATCAATACTTAGTAAACGCTCAGCTGTATATTCGTTAGTAATTAATCCACTGATCATGTTTGACCTTACTGCGCCCAAAATGGCTAATACTTTTTCTTCGCCAGCAGCTATCGCATAAATCTGTTTGTTAGCATTTGTTTTTAATGGCGTACTTGCTACACGCTGATTAACTGTGCAATCTAAAAGCTTACCGTTTTTATCAAACACCCAACTAATCATTTCGCCAACAGCACCAAGATCTTGCAACTCTTTAAGTTCTTGCGCATCAATAAAACCATCTATATGTAATGGCGACTTTTCACCTAAGCTACCAATACCAACAAATGTTACATCGGCGTCTTTAGCGAGTTTTAAATTGCCGGTTATATTTTGCTGTGCGTGTAATTGCTCTTTTTCTTCAATGCTTCTTGGTAAAACTGGCAATGGCATTGGATAATGTTTTGCATTGGTATGTTCGGCCATTCTTACTACAACATCATAAGGTGAAGCCGAACCATCCAAAGCCATATTACCCAGCATTGCTACAATTTTATGTTGCGGACAATCAACGGTCCTTAGTTCATCTACACATGCACGTAAAACTCGGCCGGTTCCCATTGCAACGACTTTAGGTTGTTCTGATTTTAAATGACGTTCTATTTCTGCCGCGCCAGCTTGAGCTAAACCTAATGTAGATGAAGGCTCAGACGGATTGCTCGGTACAACTTCACACGAATCTAACCCAAAACGGCTTTTTAATTTTTCGGCCAAATCCATACATTTTGCAATAGGATGATCGAGCCTAACTTTTATTAATCCTTGGCTAACTGATAATGCGACCATTCTTTGTGCCGATTGGCGAGATACATTTAGCTTTTTAGCTATTTCATCTTGTGTTTTACCGCCAACATAATACAACCACCCTGCTCTGGCTGCATCATCGAGCTTTCTAATTTCTGTATTTGATAGCTTTACCACGTAAACCTCTTAGAATAGAAAGAAAACTAAGTCTTTATTTTCATTACATAATTTTAATTCTATGTGCTGCTATATAAATTTTTTAGTATCTAATTATCAATAACGTTTTTGTTATTTACAGTTGTAAATATACCATTCCTTAATAAAAAACACCTAGGTCTCATATGATTATGTAATTAAAATAAGGTGCTATTTAAGGTAATTTAAAGTTCGTAGGAGATATAAAAGCAGGTAATCCTTTAAAAATAAGCTGTTGGTCAAACCTATGAACAGTTTATTTATTAGTGTTTTTTAAGCAACGTTCTTGAGCTTATGATGGGGTTAGCTTAGTATTAAAGCACTTAGATGTATTCAAAAATAGAAGTAACCTACATATGGAATTTGTTCGCCCGCTTGAGCCTATCCTCATCATTGACGATGTAAAAGAAATACGTGATTATCTAAATCAAATTCTAACCGAGTTAGGTTATGAAGATATTTTAGAAAGCGTAGATTTTAGCTCAGCAAAACCGGTTATTGATGAAAAGTCGCCTAATGTTATCTTTTTAGATGTTGATTTACCGGACTCTGATGGCACCGATATTTTAGAATTTATAAATATAACTTACCCGCAGGCACACGTTGTAATGTGCTCTGGCCATAACAGTTTTGAAAACGTACAAAACACGTGGGAGCTGGGTGCAAAAGGATTTATTGCAAAACCATTTAACGCAAAAAAAGTAGACACCGTAATGAAGCGGCTCGAACTTATAGACTAGTTGGTATATAAAAAGGTTAGCATGCGCAGTATTGTAGCAACAATTATAGACGATTTATCGAGTGTTATATTTGGTAAACAACAACAGATTAAATTGGCACTTACTTGTTTGCTTAGCGAAGGCCATTTACTAATAGAAGATTTACCCGGTATGGGTAAAACAACGCTCTCGCATGCTTTAGCGGCTGTGCTTGGTTTATCGTATCAGCGAATACAATTTACTAGCGACTTACTACCCGCCGATATCCTAGGTACTAATGTATTTAATGCACGCGAGCATAGCTTTACGTTTCATAAAGGACCTATTTTTAGCCAAGTTGTTTTAGCTGATGAAATAAATCGAGCAGGCCCTAAAACACAAAGCGCATTACTTGAGGCAATGGAAGAGCAACAAGTTACTGTTGATGGTAAAAAGTATACGCTGCCCAACCCATTTTTTGTTATTGCAACTCAAAACCCTCTTTATCAATCAGGTACTTATCCCCTTCCTGAATCCCAATTAGATCGTTTTTTAATGCGTATTAGCTTGGGATTTCCGCCAAAAGAGGCGGAAAAACGCTTAATTTTAAATATGCAAAAGCGTGATTATACTCAATTACCACAACGTATTGATCAGCAACAATTAGCGCAGATTCAAACACACATTCAGCAAATAACTTTAAGTTCACCAGTTGTTGATTATATCATTGAACTTGTTAATTTTACGCGAAGTAGCAATGCTTTTGCAGCGGCGCTTTCACCAAGAGCAAGTATGGCGCTTGCTAAAGCGGCAAAATCGTGGGCATTTATAGATGGCCGCGATTTTGTATTACCTGAAGATGTTCAAGCTGTATTTACGAGTGTGTGTCAACATCGCTTAGGGCTGCATAATGAGTCGGGTGAATCGCAAGTTAACGATATTTTAAAAGCAGTGTTGGTTCCGGTATAAAATTTTATGCCAAAAAAATCGATTAAGCGCCCTATTTTATACACCTCATTTAAACGTGCTGTTTTTAATAAACTTTTGAAAAGTAAGCATTTAAAAAATTCAATTACGCTTGAACATAAAACTATTTATGTTTTACCGTCGTCTCTTGGTTGGTACTTTATTGTTGTCGCTATTTTAAACTTTGTGATGGGTATTAATTATCAAAATAATTTAATTTTAATAATGTCCTACCTTATGTTTGTAGTAATAGTAATAGCTATTTTAATGGGTTATAGCAACGTAAGAGGCTTAACAGTCACATTTAAAAATGTGTTTTCGAGTTTTGCAGCGCAAACACCCAGCGCACAATTTATTTTACAAAGTACACATGCGTGCCAGTCAATATCCCTTATTTATCAGGATATTACTCAAACTTATTGTCACCTTGATGAAATAAATAACACCGCCGTTACTGCAACGCTTAATTTACCTTATGAGCAACGTGGACGTTATGCTTTTCAGCGTATTAAAATTGCTAGTAACTACCCTTTTGGTTTAGTAACTGTTTGGAGTTACGTTCAACCTCAAGCAACTGTATTTGTCTATCCATCGCTAGAAAAAGTACACAGTGATGCACATGTTAGTTCACTTGATGAACAGGCCGATAATGGCAAAGTAAAAAAACTCGGAAGTGAAGAGTTTGAACATTTAGTTATTCATCAGCCAGAGATGGGGCTAAATAGAGTATCTTGGAAACACTATGCTAAAACTCAACAGTTATTGGTAAAAGAATTTGTTGATTTTAAAACAGCAAATGCTTTGTTTGATTTTAATTTAATGACAGGCGGCACTGAGCAGCGCTTAAGCCAATTGTGTTTTTTAGTCTGTAAAGCCACAGAGCAAAATAGCTCTTTTATGTTAAAACTGCCAAATAAATCGATAGAAATAAACACAGGTCAACAACACAAGCAGCAGTGTTTAGAATGCTTAAGTGCTTATGATGGCGATGTATTATGAATAACATCAAAAATGAAAAAATAGTTAACTTTTCATTGTGCTTTATCTACGCCTTTTTAATCGTGTTTTTTATTGCACATTTACCCATTGCATTTGTGAGTGTGCTAGCTACGTTATGTGTATGGAATTTTGTAATCGCCTTTAGAAACACTAAAAAGCCCAATGCATGGCTTGCAAATATATTGGCTGGCTTTTCTCTAGTTGTAATGATTTACAGTGTTGGAATGTCCGATACGGTTATATTATTTGTTGCTATGTTACTGCTTTCTAGTATTTTTAAATTGCTACAAGCTAAAACAAAAAAGCATTATCATATTATTATCACCCTTACTTTTTTCTCTCTCTCGTCTGCGTATTTATTTAACCAAAGTATAATAACAACCTTAGTTGTAAGTGGTTTGTTTATACTAAACTTTGCTGTACTTGGGTTATTAGAGTCAAAGCACAACTTAAAAATGGTTTCAAAACAAAGTAGTAAACTATTTTTAATGGCATTGCCGCTGGCAATATTTTTACTCTTATTTTTACCTAAAATCCCTGCATTTTGGCAGTTGCCAGGGCCAAAGCTAGCCAAAACAGGGCTTTCTGAGCAGGTAGACCCCTTTGATATTGCAAAGCTTTCTAATTCTGACGAATTAGTTTTTAGAGCTACATTTAATCAACAAGCCCCCAGTTCCCCTTATTATTGGCGAGCTATTGTGCATGACGAGTTTAATGGCAATGCGTGGCTTACGTCTGACTATTTAAAATATAATAATCAATCTAACAACAGCTCAAGCGTTACAAACAATACCCAAAAGCTGGCGAACTATACGATTATTGCAGAGCCTGCTACCCAAAAATGGTTATACGGATTGGCCTATTCAATGAGTAATAGCAAAAACGTAAACAACAGTTTGCTTGGTATATTACGTAAAAAAAATTATCAGGCCAAAAGTTTACAATACAATGTCAGCAGCTTTGACTTTGAAAGTACTGCGCTTGAGCCGTTTGAAAAAAAACGCTATACGTATCTTGCTCATAAACAAAATAGCCAAGCCTCTAAATTAGCTACTGGTTTAATGCAGCATGTTAATTCAGATCGTGATTTCTATAATGCCTTGTTACAGTATTTTGTAGAAAAAGAGTTTAAATACACACTTACGCCTTCCCCTATGAGTGGCGATAATACAATTGATCAGTTTTTATTTGAAAATAAACGTGGCTTTTGTGGGCACTATGCTAGCGCCGCTGCGTATATTTTTAGAAATGCAGACATACCTGCTCGTGTAGTAAGTGGTTATTTAGGCGGTGAATTAAATCAAGATAATAATACGCTAACAGTTCGCCAGTACGACGCGCATGCGTGGGTAGAAGTATATTTAGAAAACGAAGGTTGGGTTATTTTTGATGCAACCGCCGTAGTTGCCCCCGAACGATTAAATGGATCTCTTTCACAAAACGATGAACTTAATGATGAGTTTAAAAGTAATCTTGATTTTGGTTTAGTCAGGTTAAGTAACTTTGCTGCTATTAATTGGTTAAGACTCGAGATTGAAAATCTAGATTATAAATGGTCTAGCTGGGTTTTAGGGTTTGATGACGAAAAGCAAAGTGACTTTTTAAAATCATTTTTTGGTAGTAAAAATAGTTGGCTGGTGCCTCTAATGGTGCTTTTAATCGCTGGTTTTAGCTTTGCAGGCTATTTTGTTTATTTAAATTGGCCGCAAAAAAGTAAAACAAAACCCCCTCCTATCGTCAAAGAGTACCTTGAAATTTTACGCTGGGCACAAAAAAATAAAGTTATTGCACCTGAGCACTTAACGCCAAACCAGCAACTTGAATATATTTCGCAAAAAAAACCCGAAGTTGGGCTATTAATCATCGAATTTAGTCAGTTATTTAACCAAGTACGTTATGCTAAAACGCCATTTACAAAAGAGCGTAAAACTCAGGCTAAAGATCTGATAAAATTAATTAAAAGCACAAATAAGAGAAAAATATGAATGCGGTTGTTATAGGCGTTATTTTAATGCTGGGGCTTACTTTAGTCCGCGTAAATGTCATAGTGGCAATGACACTCAGTGCCCTTGTAGCAGGTTTAACTGCAGGCTTAGATTTAAAAGAAAGCCTAGATGCATTTAATTCCGGTTTGTCGGCCGGCGCTGAAATTGCTTTAAGTTATGCCATGCTAGGCGCATTTGCTGTAGCAATTTCTAAATCGGGTTTAACGCGAATTTTAGCTGCTAAATTACTTGCTAAGGTTAATGCTAAAGATAGCGGCAGTGAAACTGTACTGAGTTATTTTATATTATTAATTATTTTAGCCTGCGCCGTATCATCGCAAAACTTGGTACCTGTACACATTGCGTTTATACCTATTCTTATTCCTCCATTACTTGTGGTATTTAATAAACTTCGATTAGACCGCCGTGCCATTGCATGTATTTTAACGTTTGGTTTGGCCACATCCTACATGGTTTTACCTTATGGCTTTGGCGGTATTTATTTGTATTCGATTTTGCATAAAAATCTAGTCGATAACGGCTTAAGCATAGTTAACACCCAAGTACCGATGGCAATGATTATACCCGCTATTGGTATGTTTATAGGTTTACTTATTGCGGTATTTTTTACCTATCGTAAACGCCGCGATTACAAAGAACAGTCGCTTACAACTGAGAGTAAATCAGTGGCTGTCGAGAATCCTAAAAAAGTGATGCTAGTTGGCTTATTTGCAGTGCTCGCCTCTTTAGTTGCACAAAACGTAAGTGGCTCAATGATTTTAGGTGGCTTAGTCGGCGTAATGATTTTTAGCGTATTTGGTGTTGTTAAATGGGAAGAAAATGGCGACGTATTTAGCAAAGGCGTTGCAATGATGGCAATGATTGGTTTTATTATGATATCAGCACAGGGTTTTGCATCGGTTATGCAAGCCACTGGCGATGTGGAGAGCTTAGTAAATAGTACCGCTACTTTATTTGACGGAAATAAGCCCATAGCTGCAGCCGTTATTTTACTTGTTGGATTACTGATCACAATGGGCATTGGTAGTTCATTTTCAACAGTGCCTATTATTGCTGCCTTATTTGTACCTTTGTGTTTAGAGCTGGGTTTTTCAGTAATGGCCACTGCCGCTCTTGTCGGTACCGCCGGCGCACTAGGTGATGCAGGCTCCCCTGCGTCAGATTCAACACTTGGCCCAACATCAGGTTTAAATGCCGATGGGCAGCACGACCATATTTGGGATTCGGTTGTACCGACCTTTGTGCACTTTAATATACCGTTACTAATATTTGGTTGGATAGCGGCAATGGTGCTTTAAGTGGTATTGATGTAAATATTAGTGCGTTTAATTGAGGCTCTATTTGAGAAAAGGTATGTTTAAAGCATACCTTTTCACTGCTAACAGTTCTCAGCCCTATCAATTAATAGCTCCCATTCTGATTACTTTATTAGTAAATATTAATACCGTTGTTGAGATTATTTTAACTATAAATACAGTATGATGTGTTCTTTTTGGTTTTTTATATAAGCACTAATTAAGGTGCTTATATAATTTTATTTTATCATGTATTTAAAGCTCTAAATTACTCAAAACCATAGATCATTTTATCGCACACTACCGGTGTCGGTCTGTGATTATCATCCACTGCAACAAACGTAAAGCTACCACTAATGGCTGAATGCTTGTCGTCTTTATGCATTGTTTCTAGCAATATATCTACATCTACCTTTAAGCTGGTATTTCCTACATGTACGACTTTAGCGATTAACTCTGCAAAAGTACCTGCTGGTATTGCCTCTTTAAAGTCGACCCTATCAGATGAAATAGTTACCAAAGGTTTACGACAAAAACGAGTCGCTGCTATAAATGCGACCTCATCCATCCATGCCAGTGCATCACCACCAAATAATGTATTGTGATGGTTAGTACGCCCAGGAAATACGGTTTTTGTTACTGATGTGGTTGAATCTTTAATACGCTGTGCAATTATTGCATCGCGATTTATGTCAGTCATAAATTCTACTTTTTGTTTGCTAATGTGTCTTGCATTAATAATGCAGGATCAAGGCGTTCGCCTTTCCAGTTAAAACGCCAATCTAAGTGAGGGCCAGTAACACGGCCGGTTGCACCTATTTCAGCTACTTTATTGCCTTGTTCAATTTTGTCACCCACTTTTACATCAAGCTTACTCAAATGTATGTATGTGGAGGTAATGCCGTGGCCATGATCTAAAATTAATGTACCGCCTGAGTAATATAAATCAGGCTCAGCAAATACCACCGTACCGCTAATTGGTGCATACACAGGTGAACCAGTTTTATTTGCAATGTCTAAACCAAAGTGCGGACGACGAGGCTCACCATTAAAATAACGCTGACTGCCATAAACACCCGATATACGCCCTTCTGCAGGCTTTAACACAGGGTCTAAAAAGTACAGTAAATCAGAGTTTACTTCTCTCGCTTTTCGTACAGCCAACGCTTCGCGGCTTATACGGGCGCTAACTTTTTTAGGCGGAGATACATATTTTTTGGCTACGCCGGTAATTTTATCAATTTTATAGTCGCGCTTAGTAATAGCTATCGGATGAGAATGCAATTTACCCCTGTTATCGACCCATTTTAAAGTATGAGTAGTATCAGCGTCACGACCAAAACCAAACACAAAATCACCTTGTGCCGATAGTTTTAAATTTTCACCATTTAGGCTAACTGACTTTGCGTTTTCAAGCTTACCGGTAACTAAACCGCCTTGTGTTAAATGCCCTTTTAGCTCAAGCGCCATAGCACTAAAGCTAGCAGAGGCAACAAGCGCTGTTGCTAAAAGTGTTTTAAACATAACTAATTGACCCTTTTCCGACACCTTCATAAGCGGTCACTTTTACAGCTTTTTCAGGATATTGGGCTTTAATTTGGCCTGCTACATGTTCAGCAATACATTCTACAGTGGTATCTACTGGTAAAATGTCGCAACGAGACTCGCTAATAGCCATTTCAAAATAGCCTTGTGCCGATGTATAAGCAAAACATACATCATCCACTTTGGCTGTAATGTGTTTTAAATCAGGTGCGTTAATTTGATCTTCACTGGTGGCTAGATAAATATCTTGCCACTTTAAAGACCATTCTTTTTGTAAGCGCGGCATAGAAATACCATCAAGGCTTATGCCTATTTGAGAGCGATGCCCATGAATAATACGCTGGCAATTACCGTCATGCTTTTTAAGGCCATGGCTATAATGATAATAGAAGCTTTGGCTATGCTCAGGCTTAAGAGACAACTCAATTTTTTCAATGTTATCTGGCAGCTTTGGTAAAATTGTGGCAACTAAAAAATCAGTCACCGATTCAACCGTCACTTCGTCTGCGTTAATCATGCAATAAGCTTGATGAGGAGCGCTCATCGCTAAGTGGTTGTTTTCACCAAATGTGCAGTCGAGTGTTTTATGCTCATCAAACGCAGACACTGTGCCATTAAGGCCTGTAGGAATTGCTAAACGGTGATCGATACACTCATCTATAATGCCTTTAATTTGCTTTTTAACTAAACCAAAGTCTAAAACCATAGACTCTTTGTTAAGTTTACCGTGCAAAGTTAAATCAACAATCCAGCTCTCGCCAACGGCGCCGCGTTTGTTACATAAGTAAGAAAAATCAATCACAGTTAGTGAGTTAACAAAAAGGATCATAAACTTCCTTTAGACTGGTTATAAGACAGCGCTAATTATAATGATTTCTGATTGTAATTGCGCGGTTTTATAGAGCAAAAACCAATCGAGTTGTTTGATTGATGATTTAATGCGCAATATTTTGATTTTTTAACTGCTCCGAGTTGTTTAGCGTACAAGTGTACGCTAAAGTACTTGGCAATTTCTAAGCGAAGATAAGTGTTATGGAACCTAAAAATAGCTATACAAAAGAAGAGTTGATCCTGTGTGGTCAAGGTGAAATGTTTGGTGAAGGTAACTGCCGTTTACCAAGCGACAACATGTTAATGATGGATCGCATTACCTCTATTACTGCTGATGGCGGTATTCATGGTAAAGGCGAAATTATTGCTGAGCTTGATATTGATCCTAGCCTTTGGTTTTTTGATTGCCATTTTAAAGGCGATCCAGTAATGCCAGGCTGTTTAGGCTTAGATGCTATGTGGCAACTGGTTGGCTTTTACTTAGGTTGGTCTGGTGGACCTGGTCTTGGCCGTGCGCTAGGTGTAGGTGAAGTTAAATTTACTGGCCAAATTTTACCAACTAATAAGAAAGTAACTTACCGCCTTGTAATGAAACGCGTTATTAAACGTAAATTATTTATGGGTGTTGCTGATGGCACTGTAGAAGTCGATGGCCGAGTAATTTACGAAGCTAAAGATTTAAAAGTGGGCTTGTTCCAAGACACTAGCGCGTTTTAAATGACTCAACTTAAACTGTTTAGGTTGTAAATTTAGTGCACAAACAAAAAGGCCTCCAACGTGGAGGCCTTTTTGCTTAAATTCGACTATAGATTATTATGTTTTGTACATGTTGCGATTTTCTATCGCCTCACGCCAACCACCTAACCACTCCGATTTGGGATCTACTTGTTGATAAGGGCATAGCTCTTTTGAGCGACCTGCTAAGCCTGCTTTAAAACCTTGAGAATGAGCTCTTTCTAGACGATCTCTTTTCTGTCTCTTCATCGGTAATATCCTCACCTTTTTATTTATATATTGTGTAGCATTAGTGAAATCTACATTTAATGAATAGTTAATAAAAATGTAAAATTCAAATCATAAAAGCAATTAAAGTGTTTGACTTTAACTAAGCTGCTGATGCAAAAATGAATTAACATTTAAAAAAGTAAGTGGTCATACAACATTTAATTTGACCGGTTTTATGCGAAATAAAATACGACTTAATAATCGCTAAAATGTACTTAAGTACATAAATTACGACTCGTGTGTTTTGAGTAAGTTCCAAATAAAAATGTAATCGTGACACTTTTATTGCAATTATTTTTTATTATCGATTTATTGCAATATGAACTATTTTTAAACAATTTAACTTTATACTTGATTATTTAAAGTCGATCGGTCTAATATAAGTTCATGAACAAAAATACATCAATACCTGTACGCCGTGGCCGCCCACCTAAAATAGCCAGAGATAACGCCGATACTAAAGCGTTACTTATTCGCACGGGCCTAGAAACCCTAACCGAATTTGGTTTTAGCGCCACAGGGCTAGATACCATTTTAAAAAAAGCAGCTGTACCTAAAGGCTCTTTTTATCATTACTTTAAAAGTAAAGAAGCCTACGGTATTGCATTGGTCGATGCGTACGACAGTTATTTTATTGCCAAACTTACCCATTATTTACAGCAAGAAGATGTCCCACCACTTGAGCGAATTGTTAATTTTACCCAAAGTGCGATTAAAGGGATGAAAAAATACGATTACAAACGAGGCTGTTTAGTCGGTAATTTAAATCAAGAACTCAATCACTTAAGTGATGAGTTTAAAACCAGATTAATGCAAAGCTACACCACATGGCAAAACCATGTAGAAGAATGCTTAAATCAAGCGAAGCAACAAGGCACTATTGCAAACAGCGTAAATACACACCTAATGAGCGAATATTTTTGGATTGGTTGGGAAGGCGCAGTTATGCGTGCCAAGCTCACAAAATCAAATACCCCACTTACTTTATATACAGAAATGTTTTTACGCGCATTATTAACCTAATGCGTTTTTATTTGCCAGTTAAAAGACGATCGGTCTAAAAGGATATCCCATGAATAAGCCAATTAAAGCCATTGTTATTAATAAAGAAGATAATAACTACAGCGCCTTATTATCTACTATCGAACATAGTGATTTACCAAACGAAAACGTATCTATAAACGTTCTATACAGCACGCTTAATTATAAAGATGGTTTAGCGATTACAGGTAAAGGGCCGGTAGTACGAAGCTTCCCAATGGTGCCCGGTATCGACTTAGTGGGTATTGTTACAAATTCTACCAGCGATGAATTTAAAAACGGCGATAACGTAATTTTAAACGGTTTTGGCGTGGGTGAAAAACATTGGGGCGGACTTGCACAAAAAGCAGCACTTAATAGCGACTGGTTAATCCCCTTACCTGCCGGGATCTCCCCAAAACAAGCTATGCAAATAGGCACTGCAGGATATACCGCCATGCTAAGCGTGATAGCGCTCGAAAAACAAGGTATTACGCCAGAGTCTGGCGTAATACTGGTAACAGGTGCTAATGGTGGCGTAGGCAGCTTTGCTATTTATTTACTAAATCAACTTGGTTACAACGTAACCGCTGCAACAGGACGGTTAGATCAAAGCGAGTATTTAAAAGAGCTAGGTGCAACACAAATCATTAGCCGCGATGAGTTCTCGACCCCTAGTAAACCATTACAAAAAGAGCGTTTTGCTGCAGCGATAGATTCTGTCGGTAGCCACACACTTGCAAACATTTGTGCTTCATTAAAATATGGTGGTGTAGTTACAGCGTGCGGACTTGCACAAGGTATGGATTTACCTGCCTCAGTTGCACCTTTTATTTTACGTGGTGTATCACTTATTGGTATTGATAGCGTAATGCGCCCTAAAGCAGATAGAATCGAGGCATGGGATCATTTAGCTAAATTAGTAAACGCTGATTATTTAGATAAAATTTCGACTGAAATAACGCTAGAACAGGTAATTGATAACGCAGAGCGACTTATGGAAGGTAAAATTAGAGGTCGCGTTGTAGTTAATTGCCAAAGTTGAGCTATTTGCACTGTTAAAGCCTCCTTATTAAATTTATAATACAATTTGTATTTTAATAACGAGGTAACACCTATGAGCAACCAAGAACTTTTCAGTAATAACCCACTGCAAGGCGTAAAATTAGAACAAGTGGTTGAAGAGCTGGTTGAACAATACGGGTGGGAACTCCTGCACGCTTATTTACAACTTAACTGTTTTAAAAATAACCCCGATATAAAATCTGCGGTTAAATTTTTACGTAAAACACAGTGGGCACAAGAGAAAGTAGATAATTTTTATCTATACCGTCTTAAAAATTTGCCTAAGCCTGACGATGTTCAATATGAACTCCCCCCACGTGACCGTGTTATCCCAGCGGATCATAAACCTGGTGAACCGTGTGAACTTAGTTTTGTTGATGCGAAGCGAATTATAGAAAAGAAAGAAACTAAACAACGTGCTCGCGATCGTAAACAACGCTCTAATTCTAGTAACCCTTGGGGTAACTAAAATAGTTTCAGCTTAGTGTTATTAGAGGTGCTATAGTTTACACCAGTCTAATAACACTAAATTCATTCTCATTCTGTCTATTTATTATGATAATCATACTATTGCAAATAAAAGTTTAGAGTTTATGTTCACCTAAAGGAAGTGAATAGAGAGCCCTATTTGCAGCCTCAAGTGTTTCTTTTATCCAGATGTTGTATACAAACAGATTTCTCTTTGCTATCAGCGCTATTTCGTCGGCTGGGATCAGTTCTCTATCTGTTAAAACACGTATTGCTTCAAAATCACATTCATCGGAGCCTGTTGCTGATGCCCATTTTTTTAAATCGTTTACGCATTCATTCAATGTTTCATCGTCGTAGCAGGAAATTATTTGAATAATAAGGGAATATCTCCAGTCATTGTCGGCTTTATTTGCTGCAACAAGTACCCTTTCGACTTCATTTTTGCCAAGCTTTATAAAATATTGATATATTGGGCCAGCAATAGGCCAATTAGGATCGCATGTCCAAGATAATAACTCGTCTAGGTATTCCGTGTTTTGTGGATAACCTATAGTAATAATTTCATCTACTGCCGCTTGATCCCCTTTATCTAATATTTTATTAGTCATTTGTATTCCTTTTTATATGCTTGATTATTCAGCTGTATGGCGAAATAGCAAGTGTTAATTACCCCAATCTAATAGTACTGTAACAGCAATTTTTGATCATCTATTAACTAAATACAGACACCAAGGTACTATAAGTATGAGCTGCGTATCGTTGTATAAATCTGACTTTATTAGTACTTTACATACTTCAAGATTAAACCACTTTTGAGCCAATATTGTCATTAATAGTAAATGAATTAAATGCAGTAACGCCGTTAAACTTTGGCAAAATATATTGGTGTGATATTACTAAAAGGAAACTTTTAATATGCAAACTAACTCGGTGTCAGAACAGTTTAAACAGCAAGGCTTTGTATTAATTAAACAATTAATTGAGCCTAGTACAATTGCTAAACTTCAAAACTTTTGCCAGCATTTGGATGAAAAGGCAAAGTCACACTACTTTTTAGGACAATCACTCGATAATATTGCCATCACCCAAAATGCGGATACTCCATATATATCGCGTATCAATTTACTTTTTCTATTTGAACCTCAATTCGCTTGCTTATTAGCACATACTAAACTTATGAATTACGTTGAAGCTTTAATTGGTGAACCCGCTTTACCGACCTATGAATCAATTGTAATTAAGCATTCACAAGATACGCACGGTTTTGATTGGCACCGTGATATGCCCGTAAGCACGCAAACACCAATTATAACTGTCGGTATATATTTAGATGACGCAAAAGCAGAGCATGGGTCTTTAAAGGTGATCCCTCGTTCTCATTGTAGCCCATTAAGTGTGTGCGATATAAAACGCCAGTTAACAAATTCGGAGTTAAAGAGCTTAGATGTTACAGCCTGTGCAGGAGACGTAATAATACATCATGTAAATACAGTTCATTCATCAGCAAGGCAGGAAGCCCAAGCAATACGCAGAACTATATACTTTGAATTTAGGGTTTTATCGCATCTTATCAATAATCCGATATTTCCAAATGAATGGATTAAAAAGCGCCAAGCACTCATGAAGAACATACAAACACTCAGCGCAAAACACCTTCAACATGATATACAGCTACCCAGTGATTTTTATGAAACGCAAATACAAATGGAGGCGGCAGAATATTGTATCGAGTTTACCAAATGAGTACTCTGTTTATATTTGCGAATTTATGCTGCGTTATCGCCTATTTATGGGGAACAACACCATAGGCTCTGCCTTGCCTAAATACCAAACGTCTGCTGCAAATTAAACCACTAAAGTTATTGTCACTTGTTTTTATTAAACGTGATTAAATAACAGTTCAGCATAACGTGTCATTGGTACATTTATTATTCTTTGTAACGCGATTGCTTTATCAAATAATTCATCTTTACTCAATGAAGGTATATTATTGTTAAATGCAAAAATAATTTTATTACCACCTTCTATCATAAAACTAAGAATGTGTCCTTCAAACTCTTTATCAAGCAATTGGTCAAACTTCTCTCGTTGTCCAACATTTGACGTGGCATGCCTGCAAAGCGGAGTAATTGTTTTGGCTGCTTGCCTTCTTTTGCGCATATTAGCCGTACTTGAGCACTGGTATGGTCTGATTCTTCTGGTGTCTTTGCCATTTTGGCTCTGATGGGGTTTAAATCTACATACGCCATGCAGGCAGCCAATGCGGCTTCATCTAATAATGCTTGAGACGTAAATCGTCCCTCCCAAAATCTCCCAGTGCAGTTATCTTCTTTATTTGCCCTGCGCGCAATGTCTTCATTTAACACCCGCATAAACCAGCTAATACTTGATAGGCGCTCTCGATATTCCTTTACCGTTTGATTAAAAAAGATAAGTTCAACTTTACTTAGCTTTTCACCTTGTATGTACTTTTGCGTTAACAATGTGCCTTTGCACAGCTTGTGCCAGCGAATAACAATCGCTTTATCATTCAGTCTATTCGCCTTTTTATCATCAACATACAGGACTAAGTGCGTATGATTGCTCATAACAGCATAAGCACAGACGTCAATACAAAATATCTTCGCTAACTCAAGCAGTTTGTCTTCAACCCAGCCTCTGCGGTGCTCATAAGATTGACCCGTAAAATGGTCTTCACCGCATAAAAATGCACGCCGAACACAACGCGAGATACAGTGGTAATACTTTGTATCAACCAAACTTACTTGACGTTTTCTTGCGATTGCCATAAGACACCCTGCTTGTTTTTTGCACTGAACAAAGCCTAGTACTTAGTTCGCCAAACTGCAAAAATTAGGATGGGTGTCACTGTTAGTTTTTTATGCCAAAACGATAAAATATCGATATCAATAGTCAATGATCAAGGGCAGTGGTTGTATTTTTATAGAGGAATAAACTCCGGTGTAAATACTATCCATACTAGCTATAGAAAGGCTTACACTGCTGCTTCGTTAAAAGTCAGAACATCCGTGTTATCGAAAATGATTGAAGCACCAGGGTTCAGCCAGTTAGGAAAAATGGAAGACGATATATTGTTACTTACCGGAGGAGTACCTATTTTTTACAAAAAAACATTGGTTGGTGCAATTGGTTTATCAGGCTCATCTAATCCTATAGAGGAAGAGCAGTGCGGTATAGAGGCTGCTCAATTGTTGATAAAATAGTGTTCGTTTAAATGGTTTTACAACGCTGCTCACTGATAAGTAAGCAGCGTGTGAGTAAGCCTTATTCCAAAGTAACTTTCATTGCCATTCCTGTGCGTTGCCCGACAACGCTAATGAATCGATAGCCCTGAGCAGGATTATTCACGCTCACCAACTCGGTATTATTATCGCTAAAGCCGCGTTGGTCATAATTGCTTATCGTAGCCCAAGTTGAGGCTTTATAATAAACATCACCATCACCTGTGCCATGATCGGTTTCAATTGTTAATGTTGAAATACCAGCCGGCACATAGATGAAATAGTATTGAATATCCGCATCACGACTGCCATTAGGTAAACAAATCGTATTACCGCTGGTTAAACTGGACCCAGTTGTTGGCCCTGCCGTTTCGCATGCATTGTCAATACGACCCCCTGTCGGGCTTCCTGTTATTGTCACGGTTGCTGCATCTGAGGCTGTTGCACCTTGGTTATCAGTCACAGTTAATGTTGCGGTATAGGTACCAGCTGTTGTGTAGCTATAGCTAGGGTTAGCACTTGAGCTAAGTGCACTGCCGTCACCAAAATCCCAACTGTAAGAGGCGATATTGCCATCAGAGTCAAAAGAGTCAGCACTACTGAAGTTAATTGCTGCATTAGTTACTGCGCTATAAGGGCCGTTCGCTTGAGCCGTAGGTGCAGCATTAGACGACCCCGAACCAGTGCGAATATGAATATAACTGGTGTTATTTTGTTCATCCCACTCAGGTACTTGGTTGGCATTGTCAATGATCACCCCAAGGTAGTAATTGGTATTGGGTTGTAAATTGTTTGGAATGACAATGTTCTGTTTAACCTCGTCTGGCACCCTGCGCGACACAGACACTGTGTCGGTGGTAATTAACGTATCGGTATTGGTAATGGTTGCATTAGTAGAAATATAATAGCCAAGCTGAACATTTTGAGAATGGCTACCGCTGTTTTCTAAAGTCAGTTCCATTTGAACTTGCTGGCCAAGCTGAACGTTATGACGCATTTCACAGTAATCTCTGGTGCAGCTAGACTCCACTTTAGTTGAACTTAATTCAGTGCCATTGCTGTCGAGTAATCGATTACGGCCATGTGAACTATATTCCCCAGATGAGCCACTCCGTCGCCAAGCCGATACCGAAACATCTTGTCGAGTCGAGCTACCATACAGCGTGATTAAACCATTCGCGGCGTCTTCACCGACATATGATCTTAACGAATTTTCTCCGCTCGTATGCACATGCGTGTAATCTGTTCCCATAATATTATAGTAGCGATTTTCATGAGCAAGCCCGAGTGTATGACCTATTTCATGTATCGCGGTGGTTTCGAATAATCGACGTTCTAGACCATAGCCGCGATAAGATGTTTTTTCATCCATCTTGTCATTGTAACCACCGTTAGGAATATTGTTGTGAAAAACAATGTCAGTTTCAACCGTGTTACCACAGCTATTTGTTATGGTATATGCCACAGCGGAAGTCCCTGTACTCCACCAAATTTCACTTTCACCATTATTGGTTCCAACACTGTTATCGTCGTCAGTTCGTACATAAATAGTAAAGTTGGCAGGCGTATCATTCACTCGATTCATTGCTTGTTGAAATGACGTTTTCCATTTTGAAAAAGCCCCTGCAAACCCAGTCGGGTTGGCGTTAAAGGTCATACTACTTTGATTCCGCCATTTTTTATTCACGTTACAAGCGGGATCAATTAAAAATTTATGTGCAGTGGCACTGCTACTTACTAGAGTAAGCAAAATTGCAGTGGTGAGTTGGGTTTTAAATTTGTTACCTTTCATGTGTATTTCTCATAGTTGTTTGATGGCTATAAACGTATGGTTATTGTTGAGCGTAAGGTGAACTAACCGTCAGTACTGGATTACCATTATTTCGTTTCACTTGCGCTTCTTCCCATTTGTCATGCCGACTACCATGAGATATGTTTTTCTTTACTAATGCTTCACTTGGAGCAGCTAGCTCCACAGGTGCTTTACTTGCCTGTGTTAAGCCTATATATGCCTTAAAAGTGGTATTTTTATCAACGTTTTTTACAGTATTACGTTTAAACGAATCCCCTCTTTGAGATATCACCTGCTTATCTATATTTCTCAGTTTTGTAATGAAATTACCAATATTAGACTTAGTGTTAGCTTGCCTATTATCTCTATTTTTTAGCCCATTAGCTGATCTATAATCAACACTGCCATGTTCATCTACAATCACTGCTTGACCATTAGCCGCTATAACGTTCCCTTGTTCAAGTAAAAAACGCCCGAGTTCGCATTGCACAAAGTCACAGCCCGTATCAGTGCTTTGCTGCACTAATAATATAGACTGTTCACCGAGTTCAATTTGAGGGGAGTTTGAAGCAGACAAAGTATTGCCATTTGCAAAGGTACCACCAACGAACTTTAAAGTGATGGTACTTTCAAAATATTGCCCGTTAATTATTTCTTCAATATCATAGGTGACAAACGTGTAGGGGATGCCTTCTACAGACAGACCTTCAGTTATTTCAGTTGATGTTCCTCTAAAAATAAGCTCAGAATCTGCCACTAAAGTTTCAATTACTTTATTATGTCCATTGTTACTCACAAACGTGCCAGCAAGCGCTGAAGTCGTGGTTATCAGTAACGGTATTATTAGAATGCTACATCGGGTTAGATTGACTATGTTCATTATTATCTTCCTTATGTGATGATGAGTCTCGGCAATGCTATCTAACATTTTTCAGTCGTTTTAATATTCAACATTAAATGCAGAGAGAATTTCCAGTTTGCTTGTAGGCTGAATAGCACTAAGCGATATTAAATATTGTATATAATTTAAGCTTTGTCACTTATAAAGTTACATTTTTTATACTTTTAAATTACAATCGCTTGAAGTTTTTGTTGGTTTTTTTGAAAAGCTATGTTAACAGCTTGCTGAAAAGTCGCTATCGTCTGGGCCGTCATATCGAATAAAGTAATCTAATGGTGAATTAATTGCATTTGCTGATGGGTGACCCAGTTATGATGATAAAAAACGCATTATTAGTGCTATCAAAGTCTTATGTTCCCCCTATTGAAAACGATTTGGCTGTTGTTCAAGCGGCACTTAATTAACGCTCATAGCGTCTTTGTATCGCTTTTATTAGAAAATGAGCGGAGTAAAAATAACAAAGAAAGCAGGCTTACAATGACAAACATTAAACAAAGGGTTCAATCTCTACCCGCTTGGTCCATGAAATAAGTTGTTTGCTTATTGTATATCTTAAGTTTATTAAAGCTTCAGAGAGTCTAAAATACAGTTCAAGGCTTTGATAAGTAAGCGCTTAGTGGCAATAAATAAGAAGCTGAGTGGTTTTTTACAATTTGAGATCAAAAAGATAAATATGTAATACGTTAGCTAACAGTTTCTTACAGCTAATTTAAATATATTAGTTTGTGACTTTTAATATATTAGGAAGGAAGCTGATGACAACCCAAGCACAAATCAAAACGATATTTTTAAATTTATTTCTATTTTGGATATTGGGGTTACTGGCTGGTTGTAGTAGCGATTCCAATCACTCTGATACTCAAAAAAACCACCATGTATTTAATTCAGATAATCATGTTTTAGATGCACAATTAACCCGCCCAAGTGGGCATTCGGATTCTAACCCTATTATCCTTTTTGTGCATGGTGATGGTGCAATGGACCACTCTTCTAAGGGGTATTATGGTCCCATAATTGACGCACTTGCAGAAAAAAAAATAGCCTCTTTTTCATGGAGTAAAGCGGGAGTCGGTCAATCCAAACAAACTAGACAGCCACTCTAATTTAACAAATAAAACTGTGCTATTAAATTTACTTTTTAAGCTAAAAATTTATCTTTTACTATTGGGTTACTTTCATTTCACCCTTTAAATAAGCCATTATCACTCTTAAACCTAAATTACGCGTATGAAAATGACTGCATTATGCAGTTTTAACTTTTTACTGGGGCGTTTAAACTTTATGTGAGCAGCTTTTCGCAGTTACTTATATTGGCTCGCCGTTTTCGATTTAAATTTTCGCAATAACTTGCTTGTGAGATAGGCCTGCCTACTGCGCCATGAAATACGCGCGTGAATTGCGTGGTGAGTTTTAACCAGTTTTCTGGGGATATAGTAAGCCTTTCAAGCAAAGGAAGGTTTATATTATCAATATACCCGCGTTTATCCTCTCGTATTATTCGCCCTGTTAGTTCAACAAGTTCAAGGTACGATTTAAGCTCAAACGGTAGCCCTTTTGGCATTATTTGACGTGGCATGCCTGCAAAGCGGAGTAATTGTTTTGGCTGCTTGCCTTCTTTTGCGCATATTAGCCGTACTTGAGCACTGGTATGGTCTGATTCTTCTGGTGTCTTTGCCATTTTGGCTCTGATGGGGTTTAAATCTACATACGCCATGCAGGCAGCCAATGCGGCTTCATCTAATAATGCTTGAGACGTAAATCGTCCCTCCCAAAATCTCCCAGTGCAGTTATCTTCTTTATTTGCCCTGCGCGCAATGTCTTCATTTAACACCCGCATAAACCAGCTAATACTTGATAGGCGCTCTCGATATTCCTTTACCGTTTGATTAAAAAAGATAAGTTCAACTTTACTTAGCTTTTCACCTTGTATGTACTTTTGCGTTAACAATGTGCCTTTGCACAGCTTGTGCCAGCGAATAACAATCGCTTTATCATTCAGTCTATTCGCCTTTTTATCATCAACATACAGGACTAAGTGCGTATGATTGCTCATAACAGCATAAGCACAGACGTCAATACAAAATATCTTGGCTAACTCTAGCAGCTTGTCTTCAACCCACCCTCTGCGGTGCTCGTAAGATTGACCCGTAAAATGGTCTTCACCGCACAAAAAAGCACGCCGAACACAACGTGATATACAGTGGTAGTACTTTGTATCAACCAAACTTACTTGACGCTTTCTTGCGATTGCCATAAGACACCCTGCTTGTTTTTTGCACTGAACAAAGCCTAGTACTTAGTTCGCCAAACTGCAAAAATTAGGATGGGTGTCACTGTTAGTTCGCACCGCCTGAACTTATAGTTTAGTAAAGGTGGTGCACTTCGACCTTGAATCTGGCCTTTCACAAAAAGTAAAATTTAGGGTGGGTGTAACTGTTAGTTTGTTAGCTTCTGCGGGAGATGAAGCGCCCATTGCGGACCCGCATGATGGGGGTGTGGAGGCCGGAGGTTAGAGACATCCAGCTACCCGATTATACGTTTATTTTGCCAATCTTCGCTCTTTTAAAGTTAAACGTTTATCGGAACTATATATATGCTGTTTTTCATTCTCTGTAACTAGAAATGCATCCATTTCAACAGAGAAAAAGCCCGATTTAGGGAATATTTCTAGAATACCTGATTCACCAAGGTTTGCCGAGAGTAATGCATTTTTACCGCTAGCATATCTGCCAGTGTCATGATCTCTATTGTCGCCGTTAATATAAAGTTTAATCCCACCTGACCACGTGTTTACGACTTTTACTTTATTACCTTTAACTGAGAATTCGAATTCTTTTCTCATTTCATACTCCATAATTGAAAAACGTATAACGAGCCTGTAGATTAACTCGTTTTTCATTTGTTTTTATTGATAAACAAACCATAGCTGAGTTCCTATTTTGGTTCAATCGATAACTGTACTTTTACGCAGCATATAAAGAAGTGTTTGATGTTGTTTTAATTTGCGTTTTGGAAATGCATCGTGTTTTGTAGCTTTTCTATATTATGAACAAGGCAATACAATTGCCGCGCAGCGTAAGCTAAAGGCATTCACTTTCGCTTGACCCCGTAAGGTCAATTTATTCATCCCTTTGTTGACGGTAATATTGCGCTTTTTATTTAAAGGAAAGCAGGCTCAAAACAGTCGGATTGATTGGTTTAAAGAAAAAGACACTCAAATACTCTGTGACTTCTTACTGCGTTGGCCCTCTCTTGCTCACGCTAAAAAAGCGAGAAAACAAACACTACTCGACTTCTTTAATCAACATAATTTCCGCTATTCACTCGTTAATGAAAAGCGGATAAAAGAAATAAAGGATGCAGAAATACTCACCGATGATATGGCGGTGATCACGCCAAACTTATTGCTTATTGAATGCCTCGTTCCGCAACTTAAACAGCTGATGTTGGTAATAACACGATTTGATGACGAAATTAAAACACTTTATAAGCAGCATGCAGATCGCGCTATTTTTGATAGTTTACCAGGTGCAGGCCCACAATTAGCACCTCGACTATTAGCCGCTATGGGGTCAAATCGTGACCGCTATAAGTGCGCCGCTGACATACAAAAATACGCAGGCATTGCCCCTGTTACCGAACGCAGTGGCAAAAAGGAATGGATACACTGGCGGTACTCATGCACTAAATTTTTAAGGCAAACATTTGTGGAATGGGCAGGATTATCTGTACGTTATTCATTTTGGGCTAAAGCATCGTTACTTGGCCACGATAGTTGGCAGCAAGAAGGCAAAGGAAAACCCCATAATACCATCATCAGATCATTGGCATTTAAGTGGATACGAATCCTATTTAGGTGCTGGAAAACACATACGCCCTACGATGAATCAACTTACTTAACTGCATTGAAAAGTAAGGGATCACCGCTGTTAAAATTTGCGGTGGAAAGTGAGCTTTAGCGCTTGCTGTCCACCTCAGGGCGTGTTGTTAGTTGCCCGCTACTATGAACCTTTATTTTTTGAAAACTAAAATGAGACTAAAAAATTGCAGGGTCAGTAACATCCCATATTTTCAGCTTAGTTAGGATTTTCGGTATTTCGTAAGTAAAAACATTTGCATCGAGTGAGGAGCTATTACACATACCAACAAAGGCTACTTGCTCCTTGGGTCTACGAATATAACTAGTACTTGTGCCCATCCATCCGCCATTGTGCAGCGTATAATTTGGCTCGATATATTGCCCGTTAGCATAAAAAGTTATTCCGTTGCTTTCGTAGGAGTGTTGGCTATTTGGTGTATTAAATTGAGTCATTATTTTATTAGGGGCATCACCTAATTTCGGGGTATAAAAGTGATTATCCCAAATCAACATATCTTCGAGTGTAGTGTATAGACCACCGTCACCCACAACAAAAATATTTGTTTCATAACGCTTTAATCCATTATCTTTAAATGTTCTATATCCTTCGGCACGGTTAGGTACTATCTCTCGCATATCATCAGCGAAAAAAGTGCTGTGCATACCAAGCGGTTCAAAGATGTATTTTGTAGTGTACTCCCGCATGGACATACCACTGACGTTAGCTACTAACTCCGACAATAAAAAGTAAGCGAAGTTACTATAGGCTTGTTGAGTATCAGGTTGATGCTCTAAAGGAAGCGATTTTATGACATCGTAGTATTCTTCTTTGGTCAGGTAATCCTCATCACCAAACCTGAACGGACCACCAGCGGTGGACAGTAGTGGTTTGGGTAATAGCGATTTGAGGGTATCGTAATCTGCCATTCCTGAAACGTGACCTAACATTGAGTTAATAGTTACTTTTACACCATAGTCTTTCAATTCAGTAAGATGTTTCCGTATATCATCATCAAGGTTAATTTCCCCTTTTTCTGCTAATAACAATACCGCAAACCCGGTGAATTGTTTGGATACAGATGCCATACGAAATACTGATATTGAACTGAGCGGAACCTGGTGTTCGATGTTTGCCAAACCGTAGCTTTTCTTGAATAAAAATTGTTGATTCTTAATAATACCTACAGAGCACCCCGGTCCATTAGTTGGAATAGACTCTTCTGCAATTCTATCAATTTCCTTTTCCAGCAGCGTTAGTTGGGTTTCGTTTCCCATAACGCTAAATGAAAGTAACAAAATAACCCCAGCGATTCCTTGAATACTTTTATACATTAATTTTCCCTTTTTTTATTATTAACTATTCTGAGAGTTGTGTAGTTTCATCACTTTCCTTTACATCAAGCAGATAAATAAACTACGTAACACCTCGTAGGTTTGCTTTTTTTGTTGAAAAAGTCAACAAAGTGATAAATATAAGCAAAACAGTATGCTAACAATTATTGTTATTGGAACTGAATGACATTTTTCTAAATTCTGATTACAGCTTCTTTAGTCGCACACTGGCCTTAAAATTAATGAATTATCCGATTTTCTATTGCCAACAAGTAAATTTTTAAAGTGGTAAATCAAAATGCAATTGGAAGGTTAGGCTAGATGCAATTGAGTGGTACTAATGGTAGATATTTCCCAACCAAACTCGAAATCTACTCTTAGGGCTACTAACGAGCCTGTAGATTAACTCGTTTTAAATTTATTTTTATTGATGCATTAACCATAGCCGAGTTCCTATTTTGATTCAATCGTCAACTGACTTTCACGTAAAAATATAAAAAGAGGACTTGGTGTTGGCTTTGACCAACGTTATTTAGATAAAATCGCTAATAAACTAAATAATCGACCAAGAAGAATATTAAACTATTTAACTCCTAATGATATGATTAAAAACCATGTTGCACTGACCACTTGATATCACCATAACGTCCTTAAAAATTTTTTATTTAGAACACTAGATACAAAAATTTTGCCTCGTTCTAGCGTAATCTTCTTAAGGTTAAATAGACCCCATATATAAGCAGATTGGTATTAGTAATCGACTGTAAGGATGCAGGAAGTAATTGCCGAGACAGCCCTATGTTATTTTCGTCTGGTTATTTAACCTGAACTCTGGTTAAGATATTTACTAATATATTGAATCATAATGATATTTAAATTTATTTTTCTCTAGCCAGAGATTTTCAGTGAAAACAAGGCGAACTTACGCGTTAATAGCTGCTCGAGATAGATTTATTATCCAGAGTTCAGGTTATTTACATATTATCGCTATAATTGCTCACTAATTTATTGCTGTTAGTATTATTAAAGTGATTACAGAGTTAGTAAAGCTAGGCTTTTGCATATTAATACATTGAATTAAAAGACACTAATAATACTAAATTACGGACTTGAACGTGTGATATGTAATTGGCTGCATTTTTTTGTTGAATCACCGCAGTTTCCTCATTAAAAAAAAATTACTTGATATAATTTATATAATTAACGCGTTTGTTAGAGATTTTTATGTTTGCAAGTTTATTATTTTTATCTGCAAGTGTGGCGTATGACGCACATTTGCCTCCTCTCATAAAGTGGCAAGGCCAAAGCGTAGAGCTTTTACAAAAACAGGGTCCATTGACGACTGACTTTGAGTTGTCTGACGGTGAAATTTCACCTGATTATGCAGGAACTATGGCATTTGTAGATAGGCTTGTTGCTGCAAACCCCACCCAGTTTAAATCGCAAACAATAGGCTATAGCAATAGTAAACGTGCAATTAAAATGCTAGTTGCAAGTGAACAAGGTTTTTTTGAAGCCGGTAAAATGGCTAATAGCACTAAGCCAACTATTTTTATTCAAGCAGGGATCCATGCGGGAGAAATAGACGGCAAAGATGCCATGTTTATGTTACTTAGGGATATTGCGACAGGCAAACGCCGCGATATTCTAAAAAAGGTAAATATCTTATTTATTCCTATTTTGAATGTAGATGGGCATGAACGTAGTAGTGTATTCAATCGGATCAACCAGCGGGGCCCTGCTAAAATGGGCTTTAGAACAAATGCGAACAATCTTAATTTAAATCGCGATTTTACTAAATTAGATACTCCAGAAGTTATAAGTGTTTTAAAGGTTATTAACAACTACAACCCAAATTTATACATTGATATACATGTAACCGATGGCGCAGATTACCAATACGATGTGACTTATGGCTACAATCCGGTCTTTTCAAGCGAATCGCCAGCGGTATCTGATACGTTAAATCAGTTTTTTAAACCGGTGATTGACAATATGCTAGCTGAGCAAGGACACACACCTGGACCACTTGTTTTTGTTATGGATAAGCGTGACTTTAAAAAAGGCCTCGCGGGATGGGTGGCAACACCTCGTTATTCTAACGGTTGGGGTGATTTAAAGTCTCTCCCTACTATTTTAGTAGAAAATCATTCATTAAAGCCTTATAAACAGCGCGTATTGGGTACGTATGTATTTTTAGATGGCGTAATTAATGCGCTGTCAACGCATAGTCACGAGTTAGCTAATGCAGTAAAAAAAGAACAAGAATTTGTTCCTAAACAGTTAATAGTAAAGCGTGGCTATGCCAAGCAGGCTGACACTATTGCACAGTTTAAAGGTATTGAATATTCATCAAGCATGAATGTACTCTCGGGTCAAAATGAAGTGAAGTATTTAGGTAAAGCACAAACATATATTGACTTACCTATTTATTGGCAAAAAGATGTAGAGCATACGGTTGAAGTACCTAAGGCGTTTTTTATTCCACCAGTGTACAGCGATATTATTGAGAAATTAAAGTTACACGGTGTTTCTGTTAATAAACTAGAAGGGGCAAATACACAGCCTTTAAAAGTGGCTAAGGTAACAGAGCACTCGTTTGATAAAGCGCCCTTTGAAGGTCGCTTTAGAGTGTCGGCTAGTTTTGATTATTTGCCTGTCATCAATATCGATTTGGATGGTTGGTATCAAGTAACAACGCAACAAAAAGCAGGTGAGTTAGCGGTGCATTTGTTACATCCGGAGGCACCAGATTCATTTTTTGCGTGGGGTGAATTTAACACCATTTTTCAGCGAACAGAATACATGGAAAATTATGCGTTAATTCCATACGCTCGTAAAATGCTAAAAGATAACCCAACGCTTGCACTCGCGTTTGATAAAAAAATTAATGACGACAAGGCATTTTCTCTAGACCCTGATGCACGTTTAAATTGGCTGTATGAGCACAGCCCTTTCTATGATCAAGCCTATTTAAAATACCCAATACTTATGTCGTTCGAAGAAAAGGTTGTTATACCTGATCAAAAAGATAAAGAAATATAATATGCGTATACTAGGGCGTGCAATACACAAACCCTTGTAGGGCATAATAGATGTGTTATGAAAATACTAGCTCATTTATAATCGGCTAGTATGGTTGACTTTTTACTTTGATGATTGAAATAACATGTAAGTATAAAAGATAAAAATAAGCAGACTGTTTTTTAAAATAGCTGTATAATTTAACCAGTTTATTTGATAAATAAGAAATAAAATGTCTCTAAATCACGTAGATCGCCAAATTTTGGCACTTTTACAACAAGACGCTAGTTTATCTACTGCAGAAATAGCGGATAAAGTTGGCTTATCACAATCTCCTTGTTGGCGTCGTATCGCGAAGCTTGAGCAAGATGGTTATATAAAAAGCAAAGTTGCTCTTTTAGACGAAAAGAAACTTGGTTTTGATATGCTAGTTTATGCTCACGTACGTTTATCTAATCACGGGAAAAAGAATCTAGCCGAGTTTGAAAAGCTTATCATGAGCTATGATCAAGTAACCGAGTGTTACACTATGGCAGGAACAATGGACTTTATGCTACGCATTATCTCACAAGGTATTGAAGGTTATGAGCACTTTGTTCGTGATAACCTACTAAGCTTAGAATACGTACAAGAAGTACATTCCAATGTGACAATGACGTGCGTAAAACGCAGCACAGCCCTTCCTCTATAAAATACATTTCTGTTAGGTTAAACACCGTTTAGCCTAACCATACAATGACAATTGTTAACTGGGCGCTAATTTGATAGAATTTGGCGCTTTTTTAATACCCATTACACCATTTGAGGAACTCAATGTTTAACTTACTCAGTAGGGCGCCAAGCTCTGCTAAAAACGATATTCTCTCTGGATTAACCGTGGCGCTTGCCTTGGTACCAGAAGCTGTTGCGTTTGCCTTTGTTGCAAATGTAGAACCTTTAGTTGGTCTATATGCCGCGTTTATCGTTGGTTTAATCACAGCTATCTTTGGCGGTCGCCCTGGTATGATTTCAGGTGCTACTGGCGCATTGGCTGTAGTAATGGTGAGTTTAGTGCTCGACCATGGTGTAGAATATCTATTTGCGACTGTATTATTGATGGGGATACTGCAAATACTTGCGGGTATATTTAAGCTCGGAAAGTTTATCCGAATGGTGCCACATCCAGTTATGTTGGGCTTTGTGAATGGCTTGGCAATTGTTATATTTTTAGCTCAGCTAGGGCAATTTAAAGTACCAGACGGTATGGGCGGACAACAGTGGATGACAGGTAGCCCACTGTTTATAATGTTTGGATTAGTCGCATTAACAATGGCAATCATTCATTTTTTACCCAAGCTAACCACCGCAGTGCCTTCCTCTTTAGTGGCCATTGTAACGGTAACGGGTTTAGTTATTGGTTTTGATTTAGAAGCACACACTGTACTTGATTTCTTAAAAGGAATGACAGGTGATGAAGCCGCTACAATTGCCGGCGGCCTGCCAGAGTTTCATATTCCTATGGTGCCTTTTAATTTAGAAACATTACAAATTATTTTCCCATACGCGCTTATATTAGCGGCAATTGGTTTAATTGAGTCACTATTAACACTTAGCTTAATTGATGAAATAACAGAGACACGCGGTCACAGCAACAAAGAATGTATTGGTCAAGGTGCTGCAAATATTACGTGTGGTATGTTTGGTGCTATGGGTGGCTGTGCAATGATTGGTCAATCTATGATCAACATAAATTCAGGCGGCCGCTCTCGTTTATCAGGTATAAGTGCTGCACTTATGTTACTTGGTTTTATTATTTTTGCATCAAGCCTAATTGAAATGATCCCATTAGCTGCACTTGTTGGTGTAATGTTTATGGTTGTACTTGGTACATTTGAATGGGCAAGCTTCAAAATGATGAAGCGTGTACCATTATCTGATGCATTTGTGATTGTACTGGTTTCGGGTGTAACCGTTATTACTGATTTAGCAATTGCCGTGTGCGTAGGTGTTATAGTCTCTGCACTTGTATTTGCTTGGCAGCATGCTAAGCATATATATACAACAAACTACATTGATAATGAAGGTGCTAAAGTATATGAACTACACGGTCCATTATTCTTTGGTTCAGTAAAAAATTTCTCTGAGTTATTTGATGTTAAAAATGATCCTAAAGACGTAATAGTCGAATTTAAACATAGCCGTGTTTCAGATCACAGTGCTATAGAAGCAATTGATGCACTTGCTGAAAAATACACTAAAGCGGGTAAGCAGCTTCATTTGCGTCATTTAAGCAAAGACTGTACTCAGTTACTACACAAAGCACGTGATTTAGTAGAAGTAAATGTCATTGAAGATCCAACTTACAAGGTTGCTTCAGACAAGCTTGCATAGTCACCTATTTAATAAATAGTATTAAAAAAGCGAAAGGTCACACCCTTTCGCTTTTTTATTATCGGCGCTATACAACTTTGCGTTAAGGCTCTTAAAAACTAAGACAGTTGGTAGTGCTAAACATTCTGATAAATCTATATAATGTGTAAGTCGAATTAGATTTTAACACTATGGAGTAAACGTAAATTGTGAACTGGCAATCTTTAGTTGATAATCGACAGCGCTTTTTTTGGCTCCTGCAAATCGCAGGCTGGATTGGTTATGCGCTTGTAAATTACATCGGCTCTAAAGTATTTGAAATGCGCGATATCTACGTGTTTGTGATTTTGCTCAATGCTTACGCCGGTTGTTTGATGACTGTCCCACTGCGTTATATATATCGCACGGTATGGAATGCTTCACCTTGGGTGCTTATGGTGGTTGTGTTTGGTGCTTCTTACGTAACAGGCACTTTATGGGCGGTGGTTCAAAAATTTAATCTGTGGGAAATTTATCGCCATGGTTATAGGCCCGAAGAGTGGTTTTATTATTTACAACAGGGCTTAGACTCGGTTTATATTATACTGTGCTGGAGTGGCTTATATTTTGGTGTTAAGTATTATCAATTGTTGCAAGGTGAACGTCAAAAAGCGCTTAAAGCAACAACGATGGCACACGAAGCACAATTAAAAATGTTGCGATACCAGCTAAACCCTCACTTTTTATTTAATACACTTAATGCTATTTCAACATTAATTTTGGTTAAAGAAAATAAAGATGCTAATTTAATGGTATCGAAATTAAGTGATTTTTTACGTTATACCTTAAATACGGATCCAATAAAAAAAGTGCCATTAGAGCAAGAGTTGCATGCTTTGATGTTGTACTTAGAAATAGAACGTGTACGCTTTGACGAGCGATTAAAAGTGAACGTAGAAGTAAGCGAGCAAGCAAAAGAGGCGCTAGTGCCTAGCTTAATACTGCAACCTATTATTGAAAATGCGATTAAATACGCTATAGCTCATTTATCACATGGCGGCGTAATCGATATAAAAGCACAAGTATTTGCCAATGAATTGCTCCTAGAAGTTGGTGATAATGGGCCTGGCACTGAAATAAAAAATGGTCAGTTAGTTAATGCCCAAGGTGTAGGTGTTGCAAATACTAAAGATAGATTAAAAACGCTCTACGAAAATAACTATTCGTTTGTATTATCACATAATACGCCAAGTGGATTAAAAGTTAATCTGCGAGTACCGTTTGAGAAGGCTTTGAAGAAATGATAAAAATAAAAACACTTATTGTTGATGATGAACCATTAGCACGCAAAGGTTTAGATGTTAGGCTTGCAGAATTTGCTGACATTGAAGTGATAAAATTATGTAGCTCGGGTGCAGACGCAATAGAAACATGCAAAAGCGAAAAGATAGATTTGGTATTTTTAGACATTCAAATGCCAGGTATGAACGGGTTTGAAGTTGCACGAGCACTTAGCGAAAGCACAAAAGTACTCCCTGCGATTGTGTTTGTAACTGCGTTTGATCAATTTGCAGTGAAAGCGTTTGAAATTCATGCTTTAGATTATATTTTAAAACCCGTTGATGACAACAGACTAAAACAGGCGGTAGAGAAAGTGCATACCTACTTAAAAACGCAGCAAGATAACGCCCATAAGAAAAAACTAGCGAGTTTTGTAGCCGGTATTACTGGTAATAATTGTGAAGAAATACTAAAAAAACTAGCGACAGGTGATACATTAACAGACAGGCGCTACCCAGAATCATTGGCCGTAAAAGAGCAGGGCGAAATAGTTCGCGTCCCAGTTGCGACTATTCAATGGGTTGACGCTGCGGGGGATTATATGTGCTTGCATTGCCAAGATGGACAAACGCATATTTTACGTAAAACAATGAAAGAGCTAGAGCAAGAGTTAGATCCTCATTTGTTTGTCCGCGTTCACCGTAGTGCGATTGTTAACACAAAACAAATTAGTAAATTGGTTACACAAGTGAGTGGCGAGTATTTATTAGTACTTGAAAACGGGCAAGAGCTTAAAGTAAGCCGTAGCTACCGAGATAAGGTAAAAGCGGCACTAGCCAGTTAATACCAACCTGCATAAACCTTTGATCAATTTAACGAATTAAATTGCACTATAACGTCGTTAAAAATTTTTTATTTAGAACACTAGATACAAAAACTTTTGCCTAGTTCTAGCGTAATTTTCTTAACGTTAAATAGACCCCATATATAAGCAGATTGGTATAACACTGATAAAAAGTTGTTTATTACACGCCCTAGGCTCGCATTTTTTATATTTAAACTGAACTCTGGTTAAGAGATTTATTATCCAGAGCTCAAGCTATTTAGTAATTAACTATGCAACAGTTACAATTTTCATTGTGTTCGTTGCGCCCACAGTTTCCATTGAGTCACCGTGAGTAATAATTACTGTATCGCCAGAGTGCAAAGACCCTTGAGCAACTAAAGTATCAAGTGCTGCTTTTACCATGCCGTCTTTTTCAGCTTTTGTAGAATCAAAAAATACTGGATAAACACCACGATAAAGTGCGGTCTGGCCTAAAGTACTGGCATGACGTGAAAGCGAGTAGATTGGTAAACCAGAGCTAATACGCGACATAAGTTTAGCGGTGCTACCAGATTCAGTCAGTGTAATAATTGCTTTAACAGAATCTAAGTGATTTGCAGCATACATAGCAGAAAGGGCAATTGATTCTGCATTGCTAGAAAAACGACTATCTAAACGATGTTTAGAAACGTGTGTTTCTTTTTGAGATTCAGCACCTAAACAAACACGTGCCATTGTGGCAACTGTTTCTTCAGGGTAATCACCAGCCGCTGTTTCAGCAGAAAGCATTACAGCATCTGTTCCGTCAAGAACGGCGTTTGCAACATCCATAACTTCTGCACGTGTAGGCATAGGGTTATCGATCATCGATTCCATCATTTGCGTTGCTGTTATTACAGTACGATTTAATGAGCGAGCGCGACGAATAATTAGTTTTTGTTTACCCATAAGGGCAGCATCGCCAATTTCAACACCTAAGTCACCACGTGCAACCATTACTGCATCAGATGCTAAAATAATGTCATCAACCGCGTCTTGTGTTTCGACTGCTTCTGCGCGTTCAATTTTAGCAAGTAATTGTGCCTTTGAACCAGCCGCTTCAGCTAGAGAGCGAACGTAGCGCATATCATCGCCACTACGTGGAAATGATACTGCAATGTAATCGACGTCAATTTCAGCCGCTGTTATTAAATCTTCTTTATCTTTTTCAGTAAATGCAGGCGCTGTTAAGCCACCACCTAAACGGTTAATGCCTTTATTGTTAGATAAAACACCACCAACAGTCACGGTACAATGCACTAAGTGACCCGCTACCTCATCAACGCTTAACTGAATAAGTCCATCGTTTAAAAGTAGTAAATCGTTAGGGCTTACATCGTTTGGTAATTCTTTATAATCAATACCAACTGAATTAACATCGCCTTCGCCCTTTTCCATTTTTGCATCAAGGGTAAATTTAGCACCTACTGCAAGTGTTACTTTACCTTCTTTAAAAGTAGAAACGCGAATTTTAGGACCTTGAAGATCAGCAAGTATGGCAATATGCTTGCCTAATTTTTTAGCTATATCACGAACCGCTTGTGCACGGTCTTTATGATCTTGTGCAATACCGTGTGAGAAGTTTAATCGTACTACGTTGGCACCAGCGCGAATAATTTTTTCTAAATTGTTATCTCTATCGGTAGCAGGCCCAAGGGTAGCAACTATTTTCGTGCGTCTAAGCATCAAATTCTCCTGTGTGCTTAAGATGTAAGCGGGTTAACGGTTGTTTTTCTATTTAAAATATAAACACAAAAAGGTAAAAATATTTTTAGTTTTGGACAATATTAGTATTATTGTCACTATTTTATACAAAACTAATGTGTCATCATTATGACACCGGTGTCAGAATGCGTCAATGTTCTTAAATTTTAAATAGCTTCGCTTTTTGTCACCCTCAGAGGACTGATGTTTGATATAATTACAGAGCTTGTTTATCTATAATAAAAAAGCATGTGTATTATAACTAAGATTAGTCTTTTATGATTAAGCATTATAAATCACACGGTATTATTTACATCCACTAACCAAATAGTTGTTACCGAGGAGGACACTAAATGCAAGTTGCATTAGTCGGGTTAGGCGTTATGGGAAAAAATCTTGCTTTAAACTTGATTGAAAAAGGGATCACGCTAGTCGCTTATGACAAAAATCCGAATGCGGGTGAAGAGTTATTAAGTTGTGCTAAATCTCAGGGGATGGCCGATAGGCTCCACATTGTTTCTGATTTAAGAGACATGGTTCAGCGTTTAGAAGCACCTCGCTCTATCTTATTACTTGTTCCAGCGGGTGAGTTAGTTGATACGGTTTGTAATGAACTGGTAGATGCGGGCGTCGATTGTAACGATATGATAGTCGATTGTGGTAATAGCAACTACAAAGACGGCATTACACGTAAGCTTAAATACCAAAACAAATTTGAATTTGCCACAATGGGAATATCTGGTGGTGCCGAAGGCGCTCGTCATGGCCCTGCAATGATGGCAAGTGGCTCTGAAGGTGGTTGGGAACGCATAGAACCTTGGTTTGAAAAAGTGGCTGCAAGCTATAATGACGAGTCATGTTTTGCACGTGTTGGTCAATCAGCGAGTGGTCATTTTGTAAAAATGGTGCACAACGGTATTGAATACGCACTAATGCAATTAATTGCTGAGGTCTATCAATTACTTCGCCTAGGCACTAATCGTTCACCTAAAGAAGTGGCTGCCATTTTTGATGACTGGTCAAAAGGTCAACTAAATAGTTACTTACTTTCCATTTCTAGCCATATCTTATCTCTTGAAAACCAAAAAAACATGCCGCTTGCTGATTTAATTGATAACAAAGTTGGCGCAAAAGGTACAGGCCTTTGGACTGCACAAAATGCACTTGAGTTGGGAATTGCAGTACCATCTTTAGTTGCAGCTGTTCAAGCTCGTCATTTAACCAATGCATGTGATACAACGGCCGCTCAAGAGATGACCTACGCAGCTAAATCAACCAACACAGTTGATATTGATTTAGACGAATTGAAAGATGCGTTTACGCTTGCAAGTTTATTAGCTTATCGCCAAGGGTTAGCACTTATAAAAGGGACGTCGCGTACACATCAATGGAAAGTAGATTTATCTAAAACATTACAGACTTGGCGTGCAGGGTGTATTATTCGTGCTGACTACTTAGATAGTGTGGCGCAGGGCGTTGAATTTATCGATTCTTTAGATAAGGAAGCCGCTGCTCTTCGTAAAATTACCGGTCAAGCAATTATGTCAGGCTTAGCATTTCCAGTGCTAAGTTCAACACAAACTTACTTTGCAACGTTAACAACACCAAGTAATGGGCATTTAGTACAAGCCCAGCGTGATTACTTTGGTGAACACGGTATTAAAACCCACAGTGGTGAAACATGCCATTTAACAGATTTAGTCGAGATAGACGCTAAAGTTCGTTAATAGCTAACCTGAGCTTCTGGTTAACTAGTTGCTTTAAAAATAAAAAGGCACGCTTATATAGCGTGCCTTTTTGTTTTAGTGTGGTGTTATCGGCTTAATTCGCCGCGCAGGTCGTCTTGCATTAAATGGCGAATAGTCTCAATTTCTAGTTTTTGACTAAACAAGTAATGCAACTTAGTCAAGCATGCTTCTAGTGTCATATCGTATCCACTAATAACACCAATATTTAATAGGGCATTACCTGTGGCATAACCGCCCATGTTTACATGACCTTTTAAGCATTGTGTTAAATTAACAATAACCATACCGCGTTTACTTGCTTCACTTAAGACGGATAAAAACTCAGGATCTTGAGGTGCATTGCCCACACCAAAGCTAAGTAAAACTAATGCTTTAATATTATCATTGACTAAGCTTTTAACTACGTCTCTGCTAATACCTGGATATAAGTAGAGCACACCAATAGGTTGAGGGGTAATGGGCGTAACTTGCAGCTCGTTTTCAACGTAAGGACTAAGTTGACCTTTAATGAGTTGAATACTAATACCAGAGAGGGCTAAAGGTTCAAGGTTAGGTGAGGCAAAAGCATTAAAACCATCTGCATGTGCTTTAGTTGCTCTATTCCCTCTAAATAACTGATTATTAAAAAATAAGCTAACTTCTGCTATTGGGTAATTTGCGGCTAAATACATTGCATTGAGTAAGTTAACTTGCCCGTCTGAGCGCAATTGTGAAAGCGGAATTTGTGAACCAGTAACAATAACTGGCTTAGTCAAGTTTTCGAACATGAACGAAAGTGCAGAAGCGGTATACGCCATCGTATCGGTACCATGAAGAACAACAAAACCATCGTATTCTTGATATTTACTTTTGATGTCATCAGCAATGAGTTGCCAATGAGCGGGCGACATATCTGATGAGTCGATAAGAGGGCAGTACTCGTGAATATCGAATAAAGGCATTTCATCACGATTAAATTCAGCATTATTAACGACTGTTTCGGTTAAAAAGCCTTCGGCAGGGATATATCCACGGCTCGATTTTTTCATTCCTATAGTACCGCCAGTGTAAGCGATATAAATGCGTTTGCGTTTCATAAAAAAAGCCCAGTAAAAAAACTGGGCTTATTATAACCTTAAGCTACTTTAAATACAGCAGCTAACGGCTGGGATGCATTTTTATTGTGCAATAGTACATACCAAGCAGCGTGCGTATACGCCTTGCGGATCGTTGTAATCTTTAAGGTTTTCTACTTCTGAGCTTAGCTGACTTATAACACTTTGTAGATTGGCTTGTGTGGCTAATACAGACGTCTTTTGTGTTTGTAAGCCTAGCATTGACTTAACCGATGCATTGCCAAAAACATCTTGCATCATTTGTTGTTGAGGGCTTAAGTCTTGTTTTATCGTTTTAACTTCAAAGTGATTTAATTTTGCCAGTGCTGCAGCGGCGTCAATTGCATCTTGTTTATCACCCAGCTTATCTATTAAACCTAATTCGAGTGCTTGAGATGCGATCCATACACGGCCTTGTGCAATTTTATCAACTTGCTCTGGGGTCATATTACGTGCACCAGCCACAACATTTAAAAAGCGACCGTACGCTTCTTCAACGCTCATTTGAATTACTTGGCCCATTTTTTCGTTAAGAGGGCGGGTGATAGAAAAGCCAGCCATTTCGGTTGTTGCTACACCATCCGAATAAACACCAATTTTAGAAAGGGTTTTTTCAAATGTCATAAACGTACCAAATACCCCAATTGAGCCCGTAATCGTACTCGGCGCTGCCCAGATCTCGTTTGCGGCGGAGGCAATCCAATAACCGCCCGATGCAGCAACAGAGCTCATAGAAGCAATAACGGGTTTACCCGCTGCTTTAAGTGCAAGTACTTCAGCTCTAATTACTTCTGAGGCAAACATGCTACCACCACCAGAGTCGATGCGAAGCACAACCGCTTTCACTTTATCATCAAGGCGTGCTTTACGAAGAAGGGCTGCAGTAGAGTCGCCACCAATTTCGCCAGCTCTGCGTTCACCGTCAACAATAGTGCCTCTCGCTACAACAACAGCCACTTTTTCAGTAATTGGGTTATCAAATACCATAGGTGGTTTAACTAAGCTTAAATAGTCACGAAATGAAACTTGCTTGAATGTTTTACCATCTTCGTCTTCACCAACTAAGTCGATAAGCTGCTTGCGGACCTGTTGAGTGGTTTTTAATGAATCAACCCACTGATGATCAATTGCATATTTTCCTGCATCGCCGTTTGCTGCTTGCATTTTAGCGAGATATACATCCATTGTTTCATCAAAATTTGACTCATCAAATGGGCGAGCTGCAGCAACATCTTGTTTGTATTGATTCCAAAGTGCGCCTAACCAAACACGATTAGCCTCTTTTGCAGCATCAGACATATCATTGCGAATAAATGGTTCAACGGCTGACTTAAACGTACCGACACGAAAAATATGCTGTGTTACTTCTAACTTTTCAAGTGCATCTTTAAAGTAAAGTGGATACATGGCGAAACCTTCAATGGCTACGCTTCCGTATGGATGCATGGTAACTTCGTTGGCATGTGACGCAATGTAGTATTGCGCTTGTGTGTAGTAATAACCTGACGCAATAACTTTTTTGCCTGTTTCTTTAAAGCGGTCAATAGCATTTGTAATTTGTTTAAGCTTATTTAAGTGCGCTTTAGGCATTTCTTGTAAATCAAGGAGTAATACCGTAATACGCTCGTCCTTGGCGGCTTCATTAATTACTTTTACTATGTCGTCTAATAAAATTTCGCTCGGCACTTCAGAGCCTGATGTTGCATCACTAATAGCGGCTTCAATTGGATCGACATAAGTTTTTTCTTCAACAATAGGGCCGTTAAGGTTGAGTCTAAGTACAGAGCCATCTTCAACAGTTATTTTATCTTCATCACTAGTAATACCCGCAATAAAAACAATTACAAGTAATAAAAACAGAATATTAAGTACTAATCGACGAGAAAAATTGATCCCAGTCCAAATACCTTTAAATATTTTTGCTATCAAAATAGCTCCTTAAGTTGGTACAGCTAATACATTTACTCCATCTTATCTCAGAATAAAAATAAGTTTAACTGCTAAATCGTAACGAAGTGTTTATAAATATGTTCAAGTGCGCGTAATGGCAGCTTTTTTTATGTTTTAATATTATTTTTAAAACTTAATTAATGCATATCAATGATTATTTAATACCATAACGAGGTTAATAATTAAATACAGTCATATATTGCATATTACTTGCGATTGAAGCAGAATTAACTAATGTATACAGGTTAGACCAGTTAACGGGGCACAAGATGTTAGAACAACAATTACAATTAAAACACACGCAATTACGTAACCGCTTAGTAATGGGCTCAATGCATACAGGCCTTGAAGAAGGTTGGCATAACCGAAAACGCTTACGCGCATTTTATGAAGCACGCGCCAAGGGCGGCACCGCAATGCTAATTACAGGTGGATATAGCCCTAATTTACGCGGTAAGTTAACGCCTATTTCGTCATCATTTAATAGTTATTATGATGTATTTAAGCACCGCGCGTACACCGATGCAGTGCATAAACACGGCGGAAAAATTTGTTTGCAATTACTCCACGCTGGGCGTTATGCGTATCATCCATTTAACCAAGCCCCTAGTGCCATAAAAGCACCTATTAACCCTTATAAACCAAAAGCAATGTCATTAGGGTCTATTAAAAAAACAATTAAAGACTTTGCGCACTCTGCTTATATGGCTGAAAAGGCTGGATACGATGGGGTTGAAGTAATGGGCTCTGAAGGTTATTTAATTAACGAATTTATGGCGCCGCATACGAATAAGCGTACAGATGAGTTTGGTGGCAGTTTAGAAAATAGAATGCGTTTAGCATTGGAAATAGTAAAAGCGGTTAGGGCAAAAGTATCTGAACAATTTTTAATTATTTTTAGGTTGTCGGTTATTGATTTAATTCCAAACGGCTCAACACCTGAGGAAGTCATTACTCAAGCAACTGAGCTTGAAAAAGCAGGCGTTGATATTTTTAATACCGGTATTGGTTGGCATGAAGCTCGTGTGCCTACGATTGCGAGTATGGTTCCGCCAGGTGCATTTAAAGAAGCATCAAAACGTTTAAAAGACGTGGTGAGTGTTCCTGTAATTGCTGTTAACAGAATTAATACGCCAGAGATTGCTAACGATATTTTAAATGCAGGCGAAGCCGATTTAATTTCAATGGCTCGGCCGTTACTTGCCGATCCTGAGTTTTTTAATAAATACGCGAACGAGCAATCTAAGCAAATTAATATTTGTATTGGCTGTAACCAAGGTTGTTTAGATCATGTATTTAAAAATAAGCGTGCTACCTGTTTAGTTAATCCTCAAGCTGCGTTTGAGCTCGATTACCCATTAGAGCAAGCTGCTGAAGTCAAAAATGTGCTTGTTGTTGGCGCAGGCCCAGCGGGTTTATCAGCAAGCTGTTATTTGGCCCAAAAAGGTCACAAAGTAACGTTAATTGACCAAAAAATGCAAATGGGCGGTCAGTTTAATTTAGCGATGCAAATACCAGGTAAAGAAGACTTTAACCACACATTAGCTTATTACACGAATGAGTTGGAACGCTTAAACGTAGCGGTCGAATTAGGAAAAGCCTATAACGATAGCATGCTTGAAAACTACGACGATGTTGTTTTTGCAACCGGGGTAAGACCACGAGAAGCAACTATTAAGTGCGATGATGGTAAACGCGTTTTTGCTTATGATGAAGTTATTCGCGGTGAGGTTGAGTTAGGTAAATCAATTGCCATTTTAGGTGCCGGTGGCATAGGTTTTGATATGGTTGCCTTTTTAAGTGAGCACAAATCGCAAAGTATCGCTGATTTTAAAACGCAATGGGGCATTGAATGTCAGCCGCAGCCACATAAAGATGAACGCCAATTGTATATGTTAAAACGAAGTGCAGGGCGCTTTGGTAGTGAGCTTGGTAAGACAACGGGTTGGATACACCGTCAAGTAGCAAAACAGCATGGCGTCAAGCAAATTGCTGATTGCCAATATAATAGTTTTGATGAAAAAGGGCTGTCTATTACCGTCGCCGGTGAAACACAGATACTACCAGTTGATACTGTTATTGCCTGTATTGGACAGGTATCAAATAATGAAGTGCTTAAAGACTATGCTGATAATGCAAAAGTTCATGTCATTGGCGGGGCTAAACTTGCTTCAGCGATTGATGCTAAACGCGCGATATTTGAAGCCCTACAAATCGCGCGAAGTATTTAACCAGATTTTAGGTTATCTAACGTGACTACCTTGGTATGAAATACTTTTTGTTTTAGTGCGGTCTTGGTTGTTTATAGTCTATAACTTAGTAAACAATGAACAAACGGGGCTCGCATGAGAAACAAAATAATAAGTATTTACGATATAATACAGGATAAATTATCATTTTTAGATGGTTTTCCTGCTTTACTTTTTCGCTTGATTTTAGCGCCTGTGATGATTATCGCAGGCTACAATAAACTTGCCATAAGCGCTGAAACCACAAGTTTCCTCGATAACTTTTTAGCTTCTCCCGACGTTGTTCAATGGTTTGGCAATAGTGAATGGGGGTTAGGATTACCTTTTCCCGATTTACTTGCTTTTTTAGCGGGGTGGAGTGAGTTTCTAGGTGGCTGGTTTTTATTGTTTGGTTTGCTAACCCGCTTAGTGAGCATTCCGCTGATGTTTACAATGGTGGTTGCTGCTACATCTGTGCATTGGCATAATGGCTGGTTTGCAATAGCGCCTACAAACCCCGATACCAGCGCGGCACAAGTACTTGATTGGTTGTCTATTCCAGGTGCTAAAGAAAGCCTCGAAAACTCGCTAGAAGTACGCGATAGAATTGGTATTATTCGTAATTTAGTCGAAGAGCATGGTTCTGCTGATTATTTATATGAAAAAGGAAAGCCCTCAATTTTAAATAATGGTATTGAATTTTCAGCTATCTACTTTGCTATGCTATTGAGCTTGTTTTTTATGGGCGGGGGACGTTTTGTCAGTATTGATTATTGGCTAAAGCGAAGTGTTGTAAAACAATGACGCACTAAATATACGATTATTAACGGCCACATAAATTTATTTTATGTGGCCGTTTTGCTATCGATATTTATTTTTTCAGGTTTTAAATGTTACTCTAGCGTTTTATTTTTGAGGAAACGTGATGAACGCAATTGAGCTTTTACTTACCCGCCAGTCTGATCCAAAATTAACTGAGCCTGCGCCAAATAGTGAGCAGCTAGCCATTATTCAACAAGCTGCATTACGAGTTCCGGATCATGGGTGTTTAGCGCCGTGGCAGTTTATTATTGTACAAGGTGATGCTCGCCATACATTAGGTGAAATCTATCATCAAAGCGCAGTGACAGAGCAACAAGCAGAAAAAGCGATTAATCGTGCTAAGGAATTACCACTGCGCGCGCCTATGATTATTATCGCAATTGCAAAATATCAAGATCATCTAAAAGTACCGCGTATAGAGCAAGTACAGAGTGCTGGATGTAGTGTATTAGCCATGCAACAAGCCGCATTTGCACAAGGCTTGGGGGGCGTTTGGCGTACCGGTTATTTTGCACAAAGCCCAGCTGTAAAAGCGGCGCTTAATTTGTGCGAGCATGATGAAATTGTTGGTTATTTATATTTAGGTACCCCCGTAGTTAACTGTAAAAAGTCACCTCGCCATAAACCAGAAACTTATTTTAGCTATCTGTAAAATAGTATGAACTTTATGCACCTTTCATAGTCACAATTTTTTACGCTTAAAATTACACAATTAAGCAATGAATGGTGAGGCTGTGAGAAGCGCTCGGATGCAATAATGGTAATATTTCTTCTTCAGTTTGTTTTTTAATCGGTTGTTTTTTGATAGTGTATGGAAAGTCTCAACAAAAATAACAATAAAGAAGACTTATATTATGGGAAATCTATTTTTACAAGAAAAAGAAAATTGGTTAGCGTGGTCAATCTGGGGGATTTTAGGGGCATTTTTAACCCTATATGTAGGCATGAGCACGAATGCAGCGCTATTCATCGCATGCTCTGCCATAGGTGTGCTTGCAGTATTAACATGGTGGATGCAGCAATCAAAACGGTTCGGTTTTGCTCGTGCATTTAAAATCTGCTGTTATGTCTTGTTATTAAGTGCTTTACCTGCGGTTATGCTCGTTGTAGTACCAAGTGGAGAATTAAATCATTTTGACTTGATTTTTCAAAGTATTACTCTTTTTACGCTTAGTTTATTAATATGCTTAATTTGTTCGTGGATTGCACGAAAACCAAAGCAGTATTATTAGCCTTAGGTAGTGGTTATGTTAGTAATTGAGTCATTTTTTAATTTTTTATATATTAAGCCTTTACAAATTACGCATTTACCCCTATTATCCGCGCCGTACGGAGAGATGGCAGAGTGGTCGAATGCACCGGTCTTGAAAACCGGCATGGGTTTATAGCCCATCTAGGGTTCAAATCCCTATCTCTCCACCATTATTTAAAAAACCGCCTTATTGGCGGTTTTTTGCTATGTGGAAGTTAAAAATGACAAAATCTATTCAATCAATCCCACTGGGATTAATTAAACATATTTTATTATGGACCGTGTTTAGTTATTGCTACCACAGTGCAATTACTTTGCTAGTTAAAATGGCAGCAGATGCACAACCAGAATACCCCCTTATTACTGCATTAATTTATGGTGTTGGTTTCAATCTTTTAACTGCTCATTTAATCACAAAATACGATAAATATTGGCCCACTATTGCTTCGATATTTATTGGTTTTGTAGGGCTTATAGTTGTGCCATTTTTGTTGTCTGGCAAAGTAGGGTTGCTTACCTTGCCCTTGCTTGCTGGAATTTTATTCAGTTTAGTGGTGAGTAGTTATATTGTTGGCCTATTAAAGGTAAAACTCAGCAAAAACTAGACCCAAAAACGGTTTATTTTGTGATAGCATAGCTGCGTCTTTTAACTAACAAAACGTGAAAAACACATTATGTCAGATAATTTTACTACAGATGCTGAAAAAGCAAGTTACGGTATTGGCTTACAAATGGGTGAGCAACTTAAGTCTAATCCTTTTGAAGGCTTAAACCTAAATTCAGTGTTTGAAGGCATGAAAGATGCGTACGCAGGTAGCGCTTTTCAAGTTGAGATCCCTGAGATCCAAGCTGCATTCGAAAAAATTAACGAAGAGATCCAAGCTCGTCGTGAAGAAGAATCTAAAGTACTTTCTGCTGAAGGTGTTTCTTTCTTAGAAGAAAATGCTAAACGCCCTGAGATCACAGTTACAGAGTCTGGTCTTCAATACGAAGTACTAGCAACGGGTGAAGGCGAAAAGCCAACTGCTGAATCTACAGTTCGTGTTGATTACCACGGTACATTAATTAACGGTACTGTTTTTGATAGCTCATACGAGCGCGGCCAACCAGCTGAATTCCCAGTTGGTGGCGTGATCAAAGGTTGGACTGAAGCATTACAAATGATGCCAGTAGGAACTAAATGGCGTATCTACGTTCCTCATGAGCTTGCTTATGGTGAACGTGGCGCGGGTGCTGCAATTGCACCTTTCTCAACGCTTGTATTTGACGTTGAACTACACGAAATCATTTCTTAATTTAAATAAATTTTAAACTTAAGAGTTTAAAAAGCCGTATTCAATTTAAATACGGCTTTTTTGTGTCTGTAATTTAAGAACTTTATGGATGCTAAAAATAAAAAACCGCATTAATAAAATGCGGTTTTTAAATATATAAACGAAAGAGCTATTTGTTAGTTAACCTGAACTCTGGATAATAATACCAACCTGCATAAACCTTTGATCAATTTAACGAATTAAATTGCACTATAACGTCGTTAAAAATTTTTTATTTAGAACAACTAGATATAAAAACTTTTTCCTAGTTCTAGCGTAATTTTCTTAACGTTAAATAGACCCCATATATAAGCAGATTGGTATAAATCTATCTCGAGCAGCTATTTTCAGCGCTAACTGCGTTGAATTTACTTGCAATAGGCCCGCTATTGACGCGTAAATTCGCCTTGTTTCCACTGAAAATCTCTGGCTAGAGAAAATAAATTTAAATATCACCATGATTCAATACGTTAGTAAATCTCTTAACCAGAGATCAGGTTAGTTATTAAAAATAACCACGAATACCAAAACGGAAGTTTCTACCAGGTAGTGGGGCTTTATCTTTGATAAATGAACTGTGTACAAAGCCTAGCTCGTCGGTAATATTATCCACATTGATGTAAAGTTGTGCATCTACAGCGCCTAAACCTAATTGGTAGTTAGCCTGTGCATCGAATAATGTATAACCATCTGTTTGTGTTTCAAACGCCGCTACATCGTTTTGATCAAAGTAATGAGTACCTGTTAGTGTTAATTGTAAGTCACCTAAATCATACTGTAACTCAGAGCCTAATTTATTAGCTGGAATACGGGGTAAATTCCCCGCGTTGTCTTTTAACTTTACACGCGTTGAGTCACCGAATACTTTAACCATTGCGTTCGACGTTACTTGATAATGCGCGTCAAATTCAATTCCGTAAAGCTCAGCGTCTTTACTATTAAACTGATATACCGCAACAGCATCGTGATGAGCGCCGATAGCAGATTCTAAACCGTCTTCTTCATCGAAAACTAAACCGGTATTCTCTTGAAAATAAAAGTTTTTGATATCGTTATAGAAAAAATTAACGGTATAACCAAAGTCTCCACTAAAACGTCTAAGACTTAAATCTAGGTTTGTTGATGTTTCTTGTTTAATATTTTCAGGCTCAAAATGCGCTTCATTACCTTCAATGTTGTAACCAAGACCTAGCTCGTAAGTGCCGGTTGCAATGTGCAAGCCGTTTGACAATAGCTCTGCAGAGAGTGGCGCACGCTCTGAATGAGAAATACTGGTTGCAATACTGTGGCCAGGTTTGTACTGCCAAATAGCACCAGCAGAGACACTTAAATTAGTAAAGCTTTTGCTGTAACCGATTGTTTCTTCATCATCGTGGTCTTCTTCAATTTCGTCGTGATCATGACCGTGTTCGGCCTCTGAAATTTGGCTTTCTATTTTATAATCTTCAACTCGTGCGCCAAGCTCAACTGTTACATCACCAAATTCACGTTCTTCTAGTAAATACAACGCGTTTGTTGTGGTTACGCTCGCGGGTGTAAAGGCTTCTTCACCAATTGCATTATAGTCTGAATCACTATAGTGATAGCCAATCATACCGTGCCAATCAGCAAATTTATGTTCTACATTTAGACGCGCTTCTGTTGTTTGATTGGTAAATGTTGTGCCAACTGCACCGTCTTCAATCTCTTGATGGAAATAATCAGTGTAACCTACACGCAGGTTAATTGTTTCGATCCAATTATTATGTAGCGCGTAGCTTACAAGGCCTTGCCAGCGATCTTGCTCTAAATGCGCATAGACTGGTGCTTCAGCAGCTTCATCGTCATGCTCTGCGTGCTCTTCTTCTGTTTCACCTTCGTGGTCATGTTCGTGATGATGCTCATGTCCAGGAATTCCGTAATCAGTATTAATACTGCCGTAAGAAAAACCAACCGTTAAATGCTCTCCAACATAGCTGCTGCCTAAGTTGAGTGTTTCGCTATCAATAAAGGTATTTTCTACTGAGTTTTCAATTTCAACATCGTCATCATCAGCAATGGTAAATGTAGGTGTTTGATAATCATCGCCGCTACGTTTAGTGCCATCAAAATGAAAGTTAAAACCTTCATTACCGGTTTCAAGTTTTGCAGCTACCGTATTTGAATTTGAGACTGTGTCGTGGCTGTACTCAGCAGCCCCCGTTAAGGTATCCATGCTGCTGGTAGGAATACGGTTGTCAACTACATTGACAACGCCACCAATTGCACCAGAGCCATAAAGTAGCGTGCTTGGGCCTCGTAGCACTTCAATTTGCTCTGCCGCTAAGCTATCGCTTGATGTCGCGTGATCAGGGCCAATTCGCGATGCATCACTGCTATCTAATCCGTTTTGAGTAATTTTAACGCGAGGGCCATCTAAACCTCGGATAATAGGGCTTGAAGAAACGGGACCAAAATAGCTCGCATTAACGCCAGGTAAGCCTTTTAGCGTTTCACCAAGGGTGGGTTTAGATTTATTTCTTAATTCATCACCAGATAAAACACTGACGGGGGAAATCATCTCTAAACTATTCTTATGAAGCGCAGAAGCATACACCACCACTGTTTCTACGGATGTTGGTTTTAGTGATACGCTTAGGTTATTTGATGAATCAGTTACAGCAATACGAGAGTCAATATAATTGTTTTTACTAATGTGTAATTGGCTTGCTGTATCGACTTCAATAGTAAATTCACCAAGTTCATTGCTTTTTACGCTTTGCGTTTTACCATGTATATGAATAGTCGCATTTTTAATTGGTTGATTTTTATCATCGATTACTTTGCCATTTACAGTCGCGGCCAGCGCCGAGTGAGAACATAAAACAGAAAGAAGAGCCGATGAGATTAGTGTTAGCTTAGTCATGAATATAAAAGTTCGCGGTTATTATGTTGTGATATACTATAACAATCCAGCGGCATTGGATCAATGATGTTATAGTATAACTTTTGTTTTTTGCGATCAATCTTCGAAAAATAAAGATGAAATGGAGCTTTGTACATTCCCAAAAAGCTTTTGTCTCCTCTAAAGTAATCGATTTCAGCCTAATTAACCTTTACAGATAAATTCAATTTGCAGTGCTTGAAATTTAGCCAAGTATCAGATTTTTAAATTATTTCTTACATTTTACGGCATACCCAAAAGGACTTTTTTCGTGCTACTATTATTTAATACTTTTCGGATAAGTGTTTAAAATAATATGTTTCAACCGGTTAGCTTATTTATAGGGCTTAGATATAGCCGCTCCTCAAAAGGAAATGCGTTTATATCGTTTATTTCGTTTTTTTCTATTGCCGGTATTGCGATTGGTTTAATCGCCTTATTTACCGTCAGTAGCGTAATGAATGGGTTTGAAAATAGCTTAAAAACTAACATGCTTGGCCTTATACCACACGTTGAGGTGCAATCAGATGCGCACACAAACTCGCAAATGGATACCCTCAAAGCAGACCTAGAACAATCACCCTATGTTGATCATGTAAGCCTATACCGCCACGGCGAAGCTATTTTACAAACCAATAAAGATTTACACGGCGTTTTACTGCAAGGCCTTTACGATGATAACGGCTCTTTGTATAAAATTGCCGATAAAATAGTGCAAGGTGATTGGAAAATCGTATTAACCAAAAACTACAGTATTGCTATAAGTCGTTATTTAAGCCGCAAGTTAGGCGTCGGTGTAGGTGATAAACTTCGCGTCATTATGCCAAATGCCTCAACCTATACACCCCTTGGGAGAATGCCAAGCCAACGTTTATTTAAAGTGGCTGCGATATACGAAACCGGCTCTGAAATAGATATGGCGCTTGCGTTTACCAGTGGGCCTTCACTACAACGGATACTAAAGCTGGATAAAAATACGGCCCCTAATTTAAGTGTATCGTTACATGAACCGTTTGCACTAGATGAATTTATTGAATCAAGTCAAGGTGTTTTTAAAGGTCACAATTACAGTGATTGGCGCAGTAGTCAGGGGACTTTATTTGCAGCCGTTGCTATGGAGAAACGGATTATGTCGATGTTGCTTGCCCTCATTGTATTGGTCGCTGTGTTTAATATTGTATCGGCACTGACCATGATGGTAAGCGAAAAACAAGGTGAGGTAGCCATACTACAAACGTTAGGGTTAACGCCTTCACAAGTACAAAAAGTGTTTATGGTGCAAGGCTTATATAACGGCGTAATTGGTACCGCAATAGGCGCGTTTTTAGGTGTTATATTGAGTTTATATATAAATGAGTTACTTGCATTGGTGGGCTTGAACTTACTTGCGGGTATTGAGTTACCGGTAAAATTTGATATTTTGAGTTTAGTGATAATAGCGTCTGCCAGTATTGCTATGAGCTTTTTAGCTACCTTATATCCTGCGCGCAAAGCCGCGAAAGTAAAACCAGCAGAGGTATTACGTTATGAATGATTTAGTCATTAGTTGTGAAAATTTAAGTAAAGTTTATCAAGACGGCAACAATCAAGTTGAAGTATTAAAAGGCGTTGACTTAGCGCTCCAGCAAGGTGAAATGCTCGCCATTGTGGGTAGTTCTGGCTCAGGTAAAAGTACGCTTTTACATATACTCGGCACTTTAGATACTGCAAGTTCAGGTGTCGCTAAAATTAAAAATCAAGAAGTTGCAAAGCTTTCACGCACTGAGCAGGCCGCATTTAGAAATCAAAACTTGGGTTTTATCTATCAATTTCATCATTTATTAATGGAATTTAGCGCGGTTGAAAATGTAGCAATGCCACTATTAATTAAAGGGCTAAGTGCAAAAGAGGCTAAAGCTCAAGCGCTGGAAATGCTAGAAAAAGTAGGCCTTGCACATCGCAGCTCGCATAAACCTTCTGCGCTTTCAGGCGGGGAGCGTCAACGAGTAGCAATTGCACGTGCACTGGTTACTAAGCCAGCGCTTGTGCTTGCCGATGAGCCAACCGGTAATTTAGATAAACAAAATGCGATTAAAATTTACGATTTAATTAATGAACTCAACAAAAGTTTAAACACCAGTTTTGTAGTGGTCACACATGATTTAGAACTTGCCGATAAGCTAGGTAAAATTGCTTATTTAGACGATGGAAAACTAGCTATTAAAGAGTCGCAACATGTTGCTTAGTGCATTTTTAAGTAAACGTTTTAGGGCTTATTCAGGTCACAAGGACGAAAAAAACGGCTTTGTTAGTTTTATCGCTAAAGCGTCGACTATTGGTATTTTATTGGGGGTTGCGGTTTTAATTGTGGCGTTGTCGGTAATAAATGGTTTTGAACAGCAATTAGTGCACAGGTTATTGAGTGTTGTGCCACAAGTTGAATATGTAGCGCCAAGTAGGCCTATTGCAAATTGGTCGCAAAAGGTGGATAGCTTACAATCACAACCCCACGTAACAGGGGCTGCACCATTTATTGCTGTAAACGGTATGGCGCAATATAAAAGCCAACTAAAAGCAGTGGAAATTCGCGGTGTTGAGCCAGCTTTAGAAAGCAATGTCTCGGCAGTTAACCAGTTTACCAGCGGTAAATTAGTGAGCCAGTTAGGCCTTGATGATGTAATTTTGGGTAAGCAAATAATAGAACAGTTAAATGCTAAAGTAGGCGATAACATTACGTTGCTTATTCCGCAAATAAGCCAAAAAGGTCAGTCATTATTAGCGCCTAAGCGAGTAACACTTAAGCTTGCCGGTGTTATCGAAATGGGTGGCCCGATTGATAGTACAGCTGCGTTTATACATCTCAGCAAAGCGCAGCAAGCATTAGGCTACGACGCAAGCCAAGTAACAGGGCTGCGATTAAGTGTTGATGATGTGTTTTCGGCGCATCAAATAGCGTTAAAAGTGGGTCAAACGATTGATGACTACGTGTATATTTCTAGTTGGTTTAGAACGCAAGGCAGCCTGTATCAAGATATTCAAATGGTACGTACTATTGTTTATATTGTGGTATTTTTAATTATTGCTGTGGCAAGTTTTAATATTGTGTCCTCTTTAGTGATGGAAGTGCGTGAAAAACAAGGCAATATCGCTATTTTAAAAACCATGGGTGCTAAAGACAGTACTATTTTAGCAACCTTTGTATTGCAGGGCTTAATGCAAGCATTTGTAGGCGTGGCGCTAGGAACACTAATTGGGGTGGTATTAGCGCTTAATATAAGTGAGCTATTTACTTGGATAAGCCAATTATTTGGTGAAAACCCCCTCGAAGGCGTTTATTTTATAGAGTTTTTACCGAGTAAATTAGTACTTGAAGACATCGGTATTACAGTGATTGTCACGTTTGCGCTGGCGATACTTGCCACTATTTATCCTGCATGGCAAGCAACGCGCGTCGATCCTGCCAAAGTGCTTGGTAACTAAGCTAACAGCCTAAATAAAAATTAATAGGGTGGTAATAGTAAATCTGTTAAACTAGGCGCTTATTTAAAATTAAGCAATAACTGCTTGGTTGCTATACCTCACTTTGGGATTTACTTTGACTAATAACGATATTTTACGCCGCATTCGCTACACTTTTAACTTAACTGATACTGCTACGGTCAATGTTTTTGCATCAGCAGAGCATACGGTCACCAAAGAGCAAGTAATTGCATGGTTAACTAAAGAAGGTGAAGAGGCTTTTACCCCAATAAGTGATACTGAGTTTGCTAGCTTTTTAAATGGGTTTATTAATACCCAGCGTGGCAAACGCGAAGGTGAGCAACCAGAGCCCGAGAAAAAGCTAAACAACAATATTATCTTTATGAAACTACGTATTGCTTTGAATATGAAAGCAGAAGATGTGATAGCAACGCTTGCACTGGTTGATTTTGACTTAAGTAAACATGAACTAAGCGCGTTTTCTCGTAAAGTAGACAATAAACATTACCGTGTTTGTAATGACCAAATATTACGTTTATTTTTAACCGGCGTGCAAAAACAACATCGCCCAGAAGAGTCTGGCGAGTAACTCGTTTAGCTAGTTAGTTTTTAGTTGATAGGCTTTGTGTATGCGCAATGCATTAGTTCAAAGCCTATTAATTATATACCCCGTTTAATCCTCATCATTGCACAACACAATTCATCAAGCACTCTAATGAAAGTAGCTTCTATGGCATTTAGTTTTATATTACTTAAAAGTGGTCTTTAACCAAACGATTTAAAAAATGAAGTGAGGAGATAACCAGTGTCTTGGATAATAAATTAATCTGAAGAAGCTGTTTTTTAATGCTAGCTGGGTTGAATTTGCACTGAGAATAGCTTAATCAGAGTTCGGTCAAATAATAGCGTAATAGAGCTTTTGCAGAACAGTCATGTGTCTTCCTAGAGGTAATTAGAAAGTACACGAACATAAACTCATTATTGCAAATAGCTCAGCCTCATAGAGAACAAAAATCCATTAGCAAAGCGTTATTTGCCTAAGCTGTGCTCCATAATCAGAATGTGTACTATGCTAATAACAATAGTATTGGTTAAAAATTAGCTCATTAATGCATTTTAATTTCGAGCAGACCAAGCTTTTAAAACAGTGCGGCGCCAGATAATATCAATACCAAAGTAACCAATAATAGAAGCGATAGATGCACATACTAAAGAGCCAAGCAAAAAAGCGGGCCCAATAGTCTCAATGCTTTCTAAAAACCAAGCCCAACTTGCTTCAAAAACAAAATGCTGTTCTGGCTGATTTAATAATAAAGTGCCTACTAGGTATGAGCCATAAAAGATAGGGGGCATAGTTAGGGGATTTGTTAACCATACTAACGCAACAGAGATCGGTAAATTAACTCTAAATACAATAGCACCAGCTGCGGCTAAAACCATCTGAAAAGGAACAGGGATGAATGCAAAAAACAGCCCAACAGCAAATGCACCACGAGCGGAGCGTCTATTTAAGTGCCAAAGATTTGCATCTTGTAAAAGATGCCCAAAAATTCTCAAAGATTTATGATGTCTAATTTTATTTGGATCAGGTAAAAATCTTTGAATCGTTTTTTTAGCCATTTAAAGCAACCATTTACATCAGTGTGGATAAGTCTTGGGTTTGTAATTGGCTGTATCGCAACCGTATTTTATTACCAAACTCTCGAATTTACAGTACTCACAATTTCGATAGTTATTGTGAGTGTTTATTTTAAGCCGTTTTTAAATGTATTGTTAGGCTTTATTTGCGCTATTTGTTGGATTGCAGTGCATTTTTATACTTTTCATAATTTTGAGATCCCAAAAGCGGACGAAAAGTATGCACATTCTGCTGAGTTGATTATTGAAAGTATAATTTCAATTAAACAGCCGCAATATATAAAAGCAAAAATTATAAAATTCAATGATGACAGCTACGCTCACTTTAGAGCCCCAAGCGCTATGTTGAGTGTAAACTCAAGTCAAACCTTGCTAATTGGTGACACTTTTAGTGCCTCAATTAATTTAAAGCCTTTTCGTAGTACAAAGAACTTCCATGTGTTCGATAACGAGCGCTACGCTTTTACACAGCGGATATTTTTTAAAGGGAAAGTACTAAATAAAGAGTTAGTGATCACAAATAACGAAAAACAAAGTACGATTATAAATTACAGGAAATTTATAAAGGGTGTTTATAGTAATACAACTCTACAATGGTTGTATTATGCGCTGTTGACTGGCGACAAATCGTTAATGGATTTTAGTGATAAGCAATTAATGCAATCTCTAGGATTGAGTCATTTATTGGCGATATCAGGATTACACATAGGCTTAATATTTGGTTTTGGTTATCTAGCTGTACGCAGCTTATTTAAACATATCAAATACGTTAGTGACCAAACGAAAAACCTTTCTGTTATTTACAGTGCAGTAGGCTTCTTTGCTGCATTTATTTATGTTTATCTAAGTGATTTTTTAGTGTCAGCTACACGTGCGTTAATTATGCTCGGGTGCTATTTAGTACTCTATTATTTAGCAAAACAGCCATTGCGTTGGCGCAGTATTTTATTTGCTCTTGTTATTTTGCTTATAATAAATCCTTTTAATGTATTAAACGCAGGGCTGTATTTGTCATTTACCGCCGTGGCTATTATATTTTTAGTCGTGCGTAAAATACCCATTTCAAATACATCCTTTTTCTATAAAATAGCATCGCTAGGGCTGGTACAGCTGGCCTTGTTTTTAGGTTTGTTACCACTTTCGCTATACTTTTTCCATGGTGTTAGTTTGGCAGGTTTAGTGCTTAACTTAATTGCTATTCCACTTCTTTCTTTAATTGTTATGCCCAGTTTAATTATTATCACACTTCTTAGTAGTGTGTTTGATATGGGTATTTTCATCACTTTTTTTGATGCCTGCTTAAGTTATGTATTTCAGTTATTAACAAAAATCCCCGTCTTTATTCGTTGGCTAAATATAGGAAATACGGATTCTATTTTTGTTGTTTTTTATTATATTACTTTTTTAATTTTTTATTTGGTTCCGTATAAGTGGTTAACATGTATTCCATTTAGTGTACTGTTATTTAATTACCTAGTTGCTGAAAAGCCAAAATGGAAATTACATGTTTTTGATGTAGGGCATGGCTTGATGGTACTGATAGAAAAAGATAAACAAGCGTTAATTTATGACTTTGGCCCTAGTTATTTTAATCGTTTTAGCCGTGCTCGTAGTATTTTATTACCTTATATTGAAGCTAATAAACTGTTTGTTTCTATAGCTGTTTTAAGTCACGAAGATAGCGATCACGCTGGTGGTGTTGAACACTTTATGCAAGCAGGGTATGAATCTACCTTTGCTACTTTTCACCCACATAATTTACAAGATATATGTAAAGTTGCGAAGAGAGATTTCTTTGGTCTTAAAATAGAGAGCTTTAAAACAACAAACTTTCAAAATGAAAATGATGATTCATGCGTTATTAGAGTGTCTGATAAAGCGCACAGTGTTTTATTAACGGGTGATATCTCTAAGCAACGAGAAGCGCAATTACTCCAACAGGGCTATTTTTTAAAAAGTACAGTGATGTTGAGCCCGCATCATGGCAGTGATACATCCTCAAGTGATGCATTTATAAAAGCAGTACACCCACAAATTGTTATTCATTCAAGTGCCTATAAAGGGCAATGGCAATTTCCTAAACAGCAGGTTGTTAAGCGTTATAGCAAAATAAATGCAACTCAATATGTTACAGGACAGCAAGGACAAATCAGTGTCAAATTTTACAATGAGTATGCACAGGTAAAAACGGCAAGAGAGTATGAAAGTTACTGGTTTATCAAAAATTGACGTTTTGTTTTAGTGCACCTAAGGATACAATAGGGGCTGTAATTGTATAAAGAGAGTGTTATGGATCAAAGTACTACGCAAATTTATAAACGGTTAATTTCTTACGTTGGTGCATATAAGAGCGTTGCCCTTGTTGCTATTATAGGAATGATTGGTTATTCGGCAATGGATGCGTTATTCATTCAATTAATGAAGCCGTTTATTGATGAAGGCTTAAACCAGCGCAATAGTGATGTGTTAACGTATGCGCCGTTTGTTGTGATTGCTTTAGTGATTGGTCGTGGCATTTTTAATTTTATGTCGTCATATTGTTTAAGTTATGTAGGCTCCCAAGTCGTACGCTCTCTTCGCCAAGCATTATTTGAACACATATTACATTTACCGGTTTCTTTTCATGATAAAAACTCAACCGGTGATTTAATCTCTAAAATCACCTTTGATACCGAACAAGTTCAACAAGCCATTACAAAAGCGTTATTAATTGTGGTACGTGAAGGGGCGTTTGTTGTATTTTTATTGGGTTTGATGTTTTATACCAATTGGAAGTTATCACTAATATTTTTAGTGATCATCCCATTGGTTGCCATTATTGTTACCGTTGTGTCTAAGCGTTTTCGCCATATTTCTAAAAATATTCAATCGGCGATGGGGCAAGTTACGCGCAGCTCAGAACAAATGTTAAGCGGACACAAGGTAATACATGGTTTTGGTGGGCAAGAGCAAGAAATCAATAAGTTTTCTAAAATTAATAATCACAACCGTCAACAACGAATAAAAATGGATGCAACTAAAGCACTCAGTGTATCTATTATTCAAGTTCTTGCTGCAAGTGCAATGGCCGTTATTTTGTGGGTGGTATCAATGCCCGCAATGATTGACACGATAAGCTCTGGTGATTTTGTGGTTTTGATATCATCGATGATGATGTTACTGCGTCCACTTAAGCAATTAGCTAACGTTAACAGCGACATGCAACGTGGTATCTCGGCAGCGCAAAGTATATTTTTAATCCTTGACGAAAATGTAGAAAAAGACACCGGCATAATCGCAGTCGATAAAGTTAAAGGGTTAATTGAGGTTAAAAATGTAACGTTTAAATACCCAACAAAAGCAGAAGCCGTACTCAACGATTTATCTTTGACTATAAAGGCTGGTGAAAGCATTGCATTAGTAGGTCGCTCAGGCTCGGGGAAGTCAACAATCTCCAATTTGCTGCCACGCTATTATGATTTAGAGCTGCCAAGCGAAATTCTACTCGACGGTATTGCACTAAGTGACTATAAACTTGCTGACTTGCGACGTCAGTTTGCCTTAGTCTCACAACAAGTCGTGTTATTTAACGATACTATCGCGAACAATATTTGCTATGGCATAACGCATGATGTCTCTACTGATGAGTTAATACGCGTAGCAAAACAGGCGCATGTTTGGGAGTTTGTCAAAGATCTTCCTGAGCAATTAAATACCATGGTAGGCGAAAATGGCGTGATGCTTTCAGGCGGCCAGCGACAACGCATTGCCATTGCGAGAGCAATTTTAAAAGATGCACCAATTTTAATTTTAGACGAAGCAACGTCTGCGCTTGACACCGAATCTGAAAAACTGATTCAACAAGCTCTTGAGGCGTTAATGAAAGATAAAACGTCTATTGTCATTGCGCATCGTTTATCAACGATTGAAAATAGCGACCGAATTTACGTTATCGATAATGGACGTGTTATTGAAAGTGGAGATCATGCAAGTTTACTTGCCAATGACGGTACTTACTCTGCACTTTGTAAAATGCAATTTGGCGAGCAAGTGTGAATAAAATAGAGCATAGCTGGTATAAGCCCGTCAGCTTAATTACGCTATTACTTTTACCCTTATCAATACTATTTTGGTTAATTTCGAGCAGTCGAAAGTATTTGTATAAATTAGGGTTTTTAAAACAATTTAAAAGTAAAACGCCAATTATTGTGGTTGGCAATATTAGCGTGGGTGGCAATGGAAAAACACCGTTTGTGTTATGGCTTTTTAACTATTTAACGCAACAAGGTTTATCTGTTGGGATCATTAGCCGTGGCTACGGTGGACATGCTAATAATTACCCTCTGCTTGTTACAGATCAAGTAAGTACGAATGAAGCGGGTGATGAACCGGTACTTTTATATCATCGTTTAAAGTGTCCAATTGCTGTTGGCCCTAATAGGCAGCACAGCATTGAGTTGCTAGAGCGCACATATGCACCAGACGTTATTATTTCAGACGATGGCATGCAGCATTATAAAATGGCACGTAGTATAGAGTGTTGTATTGTTGACAGTGAACGCAAATTCGGTAATGGTTTTTTAATGCCAGCAGGGCCATTACGAGAGACAACAAAGCGTTTAAATAGTGTCGACTTAGTTATTGAAAATGGTGGTCAAAGTAGCAGTCATTATACGTTACAAACCAGTCCATTAAGACGAGTAAGTGGCACAAAACCCGTAAACAGTTTAATTACCAGTGCGCATGCTATCAGCGCGATTGGCAATCCGCAGCGTTTTGAAAACTCACTAGAGGCGCAAGGTATTCGCTTACTATCAACTCATCACTTTAGAGATCATTATGCATACACTGCGAATGATTTTTCTGGGTTTGGTGATGATAACGTAGTCATGACTGAAAAAGATGCGGTAAAGTGCGGTAGTTTTGCAAAACCTAATTGGTATTATTTACCAGTAGATGCAGAGCCTTCCGATGTCGTTATAAACACATTAAATTCATTATTAAAAGAAAAAGGGATCCTCAATGGCCTTTGATACAAAACTACTCGAGATAATTGCGTGCCCAGTGTGTAAGGGTAAATTACGTTTTGATAAAGAAAATAACGAGCTAATTAGCACCGCTGCTAAGCTAGCTTATCCGGTTCAAGATGACATTCCGGTACTGCTTGAAAATGAAGCGCGTGAATTATCTTTAGATGAGGTTGAAAAGTGGAATTCGTAGTTGTAATTCCGGCTCGTTTTGCCTCAACACGACTGCCAGGTAAACCGCTTGCTGACATTTGTGGTAAGCCAATGGTTCAGCATGTTTACGAAAAAGCCTGTTTATCAGGCGCAAGCCAAGTTGTGATTGCAACCGATCATCAAAAAGTATTTGATGCAGTCAGTTTATTTACCAGTGATGTACTAATGACGCGCGAAGATCATCACTCAGGTACTGAGCGTTTAGCTGAGGTCGTTGATTTGCTTGATCTCGATAGCAATACCATTGTGGTTAATGTACAAGGTGATGAGCCGTTACTTGCACCTGAAAATGTATCTCAGGTTGCTGCGCTATTAAACGATTCAACGGCACCAATGGCAACCTTAAGTGTTGCTATTGAAGAGCGAGATGACGTATTTAATCCTAATGCCGTTAAAGTGGTTAGCGATATTGATAAAAATGCGTTGTATTTCTCGCGAGCCAATATTCCATTTGACAGAAGTGCGATGATGGATGATAAAAACAGGCTTGATTTAGCGCCATTTCAACGCCATGTGGGTATTTATGCATACAGAGCAGGTTTTATTAAACAATACACACAGCTCAGTGTATCTCCGCTTGAGTTACTTGAATCGTTAGAGCAATTGCGCGTGCTATATCACGGTTATAAAATTAAAATAGAGCAAGCGCAGATAACGCCGCATTCAGGCGTTGATACACCCGAAGATTTAGCCAAAGTTATAGCGCATATTAAAAGTACAAACGCGTGAGTGGACAAGCAAATACACTGTTAAAAATAGTATTTACACATAACGATTTTTATATTTTAGAAAAACCAGCAGGGCTCAGTTTTCATTCAGAAGATGGACCTGGTTTTGTTGTGTTAGCTGAGCTGCAATTATCGCAAAAACTTTATGCGGTTCATCGCTTAGACAAGGTGACATCAGGGCTGATTATTTTAGCGAGAAACAAAGACGCAGCTGCATGTTTCACTGCACTTTTTACTGAGCATGCAATAAGCAAATTTTATTTAGCTATCAGCGATGCCAAACCTAAAAAAAAGCAAGGTTGGATAAAAGGTGATATGGCCAAATCTCGTCGTGGTTCGTTCAAGCTACTAACAACTAAGCTTAATCCAGCGATCACTCGATTTTATTCTGTGAGTTATAAACCAGGGTTTAGGGCGTATATTTTGAAACCTTATTCAGGTAAAACGCATCAATTAAGGGTGGCGTTAAAGAGTATAGGTTCGGCTATTTTAGGGGATGCAATGTATGCAGGTACGCCATCGAATCGTACCTATTTGCATGCTTATGCACTGAGCTTTTTATGGCAAGGTGAACACATGCAATTTACGTTGTTACCTGAACATGGCGATGAATATATAGCGCTGATAAAACATCAAGATTTTCAAGCATGGCAGTCGCCATGGCAACTGGATTGGTAAATGAACGAAAAAGTTACAGATATACGTTTTGGCGGAATTAAACGTTTATATGGTCATCAGCAATTTGATTGGCTTCAACAAGCACATTTTTGTGTCGTCGGTATTGGTGGTGTAGGGAGCTGGGCTGCTGAAGCCCTTGCGCGTACAGGTGTTGGTAAAATAACACTCATTGATTTAGATGATATCTGCGCGACCAATGTAAACAGGCAAATTCATGCGCTTAGCGGCACGATAGGCCAAGCTAAAGTGGATGCAATGAAAGCGCGTTGTGAGTTAATAAACCCAGCGTGCCAGATTGATGTAATAGATGACTTTATCACACTCGATAATATTCAATTGCATATTCAAGGTTTTGACTACGTTATTGATTGCATTGATGCGGTTAAAGAAAAGGCAGCATTAATTGCGCACTGCAAACGTAATAAACTGCCTATTATTACGACGGGTGGCGCAGGTGGGCAAACCGACCCTAGTCAAATAACATTTGGTGATGTGGCTAAAACCACGCAAGACCCTCTACTTGCAAAAGTTCGTTATATTTTACGCAAGCAGTATAATTTTAGTAATAACCCTAAGCGTAAATTTAATATCGATTGTGTTTATTCAACAGAGCAGCTTGTATACCCTGGTAGTAACGGTAGTGTATGCCATGCAAAGCAAAGTGCTGATGGCTCGATGAATATGGATTGCAATAATGGTTTCGGCTCTGTCACTATGATCACTGGAAGCTTTGGGTTTTTTGTTGCCGCCAAAGCAGTGAGAAAATATTTAGATAAGCGTGCACGTTTAAACATTTAAATACAGACTGCTTATTATATTGTTATAAAAAGCGCCTAACGCGCTTTTTGTTTGGCTAACGTTTGTATTTTTTCGACCATGGCTTTTACCCCATTGCCGCGAGAAGCGCTTAAGTGGCTAATTAAGCCTAGTTTTTCAAATTCTTCATACGCGTTGATATTTATTACTTGCTCTGGGGTTAAACCGTTATACAGTGCTAAAATTAATGCTAATAAGCCTTTAACAATACGTGTGTCTGAGTCACCTATGACCACTAATGCGTTCTCAGTTAAATCAAACTCTACAAACATCCACACTTTACTTTCGCACCCAGGTACGAGTGCGTCATCTGTCTTTAACGCATCAGGTAACAGCGGTAATTTTTTACCAAGTAGCATTATTTCACGGTATTTTTGCTGCCACGCAGACGCATTTTTTATCGGATCAGTTACTAGGTTAAACGTATTTATCATTAGCTATCCAAAATTAATCTAAAAGTGCGATAGATTCGCGCAGTGCTTTGATGAATTGATCTACATCATCATGATTATTATAAAATGCGAAACTTGCTCTGAGGGTGCCACTAAGCCCTAAATGAGCCATTAAAGGCTGTGTACAATGATGCCCAGCTCTTACTGCAACGCCATAACCGTCAAGTAAAGTTGCCAAATCATATGGATGCTCATCTTTATAATTAAAGCACAATGTACCTATATTATTATTTAAGTCGCTATACAGTGTAATACCCTCAATATTACTTAATTTGCTTGCGGCGTAATTAAATATATTTTGCTCATGTTTAAGGATTTGATCATGATTAAATTGAGTTAGGTAGCTAAGTGCAGCACCAAATCCGAGTACTCCCGCTATATTTGGGGTGCCTGATTCGAACTTGGCGGGAGCATCACGATACGTACTGTGCGTGAGTGTAACGGTTTGGATCATTTCCCCACCGGTTTGATAGGGGAGTAGGGTATTTAAAAGCTCATAACGACCATATAAGCCGCCTAACCCTGTTGGTCCTAACATTTTGTGAGCCGAAAAAACGTAAAAGTCGCAGTTAAGCGTTTTTAAATCAGGTCTTAAATGCATCGAACCTTGCGCGCCATCAACCAAAACAACTGACCCCATTGCTTTTGCGCAAGTAATTAACGCATTTAAATTAGTAATATTACCAAGCGTGTTAGATGCCTGTGTAATAGCAACGAGCTTAGGTTTATTTTTCTCAATAAATCCACAGCACAGAGGAATATTAAAAGTACCGTCGCTATTTAATGGCATAACAGCGAGCCTTGCCCCTGTTTGCTGCGTTAAAACTTGCCATGGGACAATATTTGCGTGGTGATCAAGTGGGGTTATTACTATTGTATCGTTTTCGCTTATTTGGCTTTTTAGTCCATTTGCGACAAGGTTGATTGCCTCAGTGGCCCCTTTGGTCCAGACAATTTCATTGTTTTTTACACCAAAGTAATCAGCTGTTTGGTTTCGCACATTTTCATACAATACAGTAGCGTTTTCACTCAATGAATGGCGGCCTCGGTGTACATTTGCATTTTTGTGTGTGTAAAAATCGGCTGTTGTGTCGATAACGCTTTGCGGCTTTTGTGTTGTAGCCCCTGAGTCTAAATAAACAAGCGGACAGCCGTTTATAGTTTGATTTAAGGTAGGGAAGTCTCGTCGAATTTTATTTATATCAAACTCTAAAACAGTCATTAGCTTCATCAACGTTGTAATTTAAGGCGAGAATTGTAATCACTTTATTATTATTCTCAAGTAACAAATAATAAAAAAGGCCGCAAAAGCGGCCTTTTAAAGTATTCATACACGATTAAAGCGTATTAGCGCTTATCAGTTGATACATAGTCACGTGCTGTGTAACCAGTATAAAGCTGACGTGGACGACTGATCTTATGACCTGGTTGAGATAGCATTTCATCCCAGTGAGTGATCCAACCAACTGTACGTGCCATTGCAAAAATTACAGTGAACATGCTTGTTGGGATACCAATCGCTTTTAAGATAATACCTGAGTAGAAATCAACGTTAGGGTAAAGTTTCTTCTCTACAAAGTATGGGTCTTCAAGTGCAATTTGCTCAAGCTTCATTGCAATATCAAGTAATGGATCTTGAATATTAAGCTCAGCTAGTACTTCGTGACACGTTTGACGCATTACTGTTGCACGTGGATCGAAGTTTTTGTAAACACGGTGTCCAAAGCCCATCAGACGGAAAGGGTCCGCTTTATCTTTAGCTTTAGCAACGAATTCATCAATGCGATCTACAGAGCCAATTTCTTCTAACATGTTTAAACATGCTTCGTTAGCGCCGCCATGTGCAGGACCCCAAAGAGATGCAATACCAGCAGCAATACACGCATACGGGTTAGCACCAGAAGAACCAGCAAGACGAACGGTAGACGTAGACGCATTTTGCTCGTGATCAGCATGAAGCATGAATATTTTATCCATCGCTTTAGCTGTTACTGGGTTAACTTTATACTCTTCAGCAGGAACAGAGAACATCATATGTAAGAAGTTTTCTGCATAGCTTAAATCATTACGTGGGTAAACAAATGGTTGGCCAATGTTTGTTTTGTAAGCCATAGCAGCAATAGTCGGTAATTTAGCAACTAATTTAACAGCACTGGTTTTACGTTGTTCAGCATCAGTAATATCAAGGTCTTCATGATAGAAAGAGGATAACGCACCCACTACACCACAAAGCATCGCCATTGGGTGAGCATCAAAGCGGAAGCCTTGGAAGAAATTAGCAATTTTCTCATCAAGCATAGTGCTGCGAGTAATTTGCTTAGCGAATGCATCATACTGCTCTTTAGATGGTAACTCACCATTTAGTAACAAATAGCAAAGTTCAATGTAGTTAGATTCTTCAGCTAATTGCTCAATTGGGTAACCACGGTGAAGCAAAATGCCTTTGCCACCATCAATATAAGTAATTGCAGATTCACAAGAGCCAGTCGACATGAAACCTGGGTCATAAGTAAAGTGACCATGTGCACCTAACGTACGTACGTCGATTACATCTTGGCCAGCAGTGCCTTGATAAATTGGAAGTTCGATTGGATCTAGCCCATCAATTTGGACTGTGGCTTTTTTATCTGCCATCGCTATGTATCTCCTATTAAGATATCTATTCTGATTTTTAGATTTTAAAGTTCTGAAATCTGTTTTAAGCACATCTTTGCATTTTAACGTGAAAGAGGGGGTTAAAGTCAATTTTTATAAACATTATGCACATTTGTATAATAAATATTCTATATCAATTAAATATAATACTATTGGCTAATTCGCAAACATCTCTAAATAAACAAGAATTGTAAAAAGTCCTGTGGGTATATATACTAACGGTGGTTTTAAACCGTATTGTATTTGGGTAAACATAGTTTTACAGTTTAATTTTTACGCTATTGTGAACTTTAACTGATTCTATACGTTTACTTTGATAGTTCCATCAGTAATATTTGATGGGTTTTTAGAAAAGCAAGTAGATGAGCTCCACTGCGAGCAAGATGGGCAAGTAACTGTGAAAAAGCAAAGACCTGTAAATCTAGATCTAACAACTATATCGATGCCGGCAACGGCTAAAGCGTCAATATTTCACCGCGTCACCGGTGTTGCATTATTTTTTGCTTTAACGTTTGTCATTTGGGCTTGGTCAGAGTCTCTCTCTTCAGCTGAAAGTTTTGAATTCGTCAAGGGTCTGTTTAACGGATTCATTGCCAAATTTATAGCTTGGGGCACTGTTTCTGTATTAGGTTATCACCTTATTGGTGGTATCCGTCATATGATTATGGATATGGGACATTGGGAAGAACTTGAATCAGGTAACCTCAGCGCTAAAGTTTCAATGGCTCTTGGTGTTGTGTTTGCCGTATTGGCAGGGGTGTGGATATGGTTTTAAATCAAGCAACTCTTAAACGTGATGGTGTACAAGATTTCGTATCTTTACGTACCACGGCATTAATAATCAGCGCGTATGCGATTTTTATTATCGGCTATTTTTTAGCGACGCCAGACGTCACTTTCGAAGCCTGGACAGGCCTCTTCTCTAACCTAGCAATGAAAGGGTTTACATTAATTACCCTTGTTTGCATTATGGTTCATACCCGCATTGGCCTTTGGCAAGTTCTTACAGACTATGTTAAGTGTGCGAAGTTACGTGCTGTTTTAGGTTTTATATTAAACCTAATGGCCGTTGCTTACGTAGCTATTGGTCTAATCGTATTATGGGGTGTTTAAGTGAAATATTCTGTTCGTGAATTTGACGCCGTAGTAATTGGTGCAGGTGGTGCTGGTATGCGCGCCGCTCTAGCAATTACTGAATCTGGCAAAACGTGTGCATTAATATCTAAGGTATTCCCAACACGCTCACACACTGTATCTGCACAAGGTGGTATTACAGTAGCGCTTGGTAATTCACACGAAGACAACTGGGAATGGCATATGTACGATACCGTCAAAGGTTCCGATTTTATCGGTGACCAAGACGCGATCGAATACATGTGTCAAACAGGCCCAGAAGCTATTACTGAATTAGAAAACATGGGTCTACCATTTTCTCGTTTTGAAAATGGCCGTGTTTACCAACGTCCTTTCGGTGGTCAATCGAAAAACTTTGGTGGTGAACAAGCTGCGCGTACAGCCGCTGCAGCTGACCGAACTGGTCATGCTTTATTACACCTTCTTTATCAACAAAACGTAAAAAACAAAACAAATGTATTCTCTGAATGGTATGCACTTGATTTAGTTAAAAACGATAATGGTGATGTAGTAGGGTGTACTGCAATTGAGATTGAAACAGGTGAAATCACTTATTTCAAATCTAAAGCAGTAGTACTTGCTACTGGTGGTGCGGGTCGTATTTTTGCATCAACAACAAATGCTCACATCAATACAGGTGATGGCGTTGGTATGGCAACACGTGCTGGTATTTCTATGCAAGACATGGAAATGTGGCAGTTCCACCCAACGGGTATAGCCGGTGCTGGTACGCTAGTAACAGAAGGTTGTCGTGGTGAAGGCGGTTATCTTTTAAATAAAGATGGCGAGCGCTTCATGGAGCGTTATGCACCAAACGCGAAAGACCTAGCGTCTCGTGATGTGGTTGCACGTTCAATGATGACAGAAATCCGTGAAGGTCGTGGTTGTGATGGTCCTTGGGGTCCGCATCTTAAGCTAAAACTTGACCATTTAGGTGAAGAAACGCTTAATTTACGTCTTCCAGGTGTTTGTGATCTTGCTAAAACATTTGCTCACGTTGATCCTGCTAAAGAGCCAATTCCAGTAATCCCAACGTGTCATTACATGATGGGTGGTGTGCCAACTAACGTAAATGGCCAAGCGCTACAAATCGATGCTCAAGGCAACGAAACAGTAGTTCAAGGTTTATTTGCAGTAGGTGAGATTGCCTGTGTATCTGTACACGGTGCAAACCGCTTAGGTGGTAACTCATTACTAGATTTAGTTGTATTTGGCCGTGCTGCGGGTAACTTCTTAGGCAAATACCTTAATGACGTTGAAATATCCAAAGCCGCGTCAGAGTCTGATTTAGAAACATCACTTGCACGTTACAATCGTTGGGAAAATTCAACGACTGGGCAAGGTGAAGATCCAGTTCAAATCAAAAAAGACTTGCAGCAATGTATGCAGCTTAACTTCTCGGTATTCCGTGAAGGTGATTCAATGGCTACAGGTCTTCAAGAACTTAAAGAAATTCGTGAACGTCTGCAACATGCACGTCTTGATGATAAATCATCAGATTTCAACACGCAGCGCATCGAATGTCTAGAACTTGATAACTTAATGGAAACAGCTTACTCAACTGCAGTAGCTGCAAACTTCCGTACAGAAAGCCGTGGTGCACATTCTCGCTTTGACTTCCCAGATCGTGATGACGAAAACTGGTTATGTCACTCAGTATTCAATCCTTTAACGGATGAAATGAGCAAGCGTGATGTAAACTATGCGCCTAAAACGCGTGAAGCTTTCCCACCTAAAGCACGTGTTTACTAGGAGACAGACGATGGCACAAGTACAATTATCAGTTTATCGTTATAATCCAGATGTTGACAACGCTCCTCGTATGCAAGAATACACCTTGCAAACAGAGGAAGGTCACGACATGATGGTGTTGGACGCACTTATTCTTTTAAAAGAACAAGATCCTACATTATCTTTTCGTCGTTCATGCCGTGAAGGTGTGTGTGGATCTGATGGTGTTAACATGAATGGTAAAAATGGTTTAGCATGTATTACTCCTTTATCAACGCTACAAAAAAATGGCAAAGGTAAAATAGTAGTTCGTCCATTACCAGGATTGCCAGTGGTTCGTGACCTTGTTATTGACATGAGTCAGTTCTACACTCAATACGAAAAAGTTAAGCCTTATCTAATTAATGATACGCCTGCTGCAGGCGAGCGTCTTCAATCTATTGAAGAACGTGATAAATTAGATGGGCTATACGAGTGTATTTTGTGTGCATGTTGTTCAACATCGTGTCCTTCGTTCTGGTGGAATCCAGACAAGTTCATAGGTCCAGCAGGCCTTCTTCATGCTTACCGTTTCTTAGCTGATAGCCGAGATACAGCAACTGAAGAACGTTTAGCAGATTTAGACGATGCGTTCAGCGTGTTCCGTTGTCACAGTATCATGAACTGTGTTAGCGTTTGTCCTAAGGGTCTTAACCCGACCAAAGCAATTGGACAAATCAAATCTATGTTATTAAACCGAGCGGTTTGATTACTTAGTAATTGTAAGATGGCTAATAGAGATTATTAGCCATCTTGTTATAATAACTATTAATTTCTGCGCTAAAGAAAAGGGCTTATAAATGCACGAAGGTGTGATGAAGGCATGGCTAGAATCTTCACATTTAAACGGCGGCAACGTTGCTTATGTAGAAGAGCTTTATGAAGCGTATTTAGACGATGCGACTTCTGTGCCAGAAGAATGGCGAGAAGTGTTCGAACAATTACCTAAAGTTAATGGTGTGGATGTTGAAGTAAAGCATTCAGAAGTTCGAGCGCAGTTTGCACAGCTTGCCAAAAACAAGCATAGAGAAGTAGTGGTAGCAGAGGGTAGTGGCGGTGACCTAAAACAGGTCAAAGTTCTACAACTTATTAATGCTTTCCGTTTTCGTGGACACCAAAATGCAAACCTAGATCCATTAGGCATTTGGGAACGAGAGCGTGTACGAGATTTAGAGCTAGATTACCACGACTTATCTTCAAGTGATTTTGACCGCGAGTTTAACGTAGGATCGTTTGCCGTTGGCCGCGATACTATGCCTTTAGGTGAACTATACCAAGCACTAAAAACTACATATTGTGGTTCGATTGGCGCTGAGTATATGCACATCACATCAACAGAAGAAAAACGTTGGTTACAACAGCGTTTAGAGTCTGTTCAGTCTAGGCCTAAATTCGAAAAAGAAGAAAAGCTTCGTATCCTTAAAGGATTAACGGCAGCTGATGGACTTGAAAAATATTTAGGGGCTAAGTTCCCAGGTGCTAAGCGCTTTTCACTGGAAGGTGGCGATGCGTTAGTTCCTATGCTAAAAGAGCTTATTCACCGAGCAGGCGAAAGCGGCCAACAAGAAGCTGTTATTGGTATGGCTCACCGTGGTCGTTTAAATGTGCTTGTAAATGTACTTGGTAAAAATCCATCAGAATTATTTGATGAGTTTGCTGGAATACATAAAGAAACATTGAGCTCAGGCGATGTTAAATATCACATGGGTTACTCATCTGACTTTGCTACCAAAGGTGGCAATGTACATATGGCGCTTGCGTTTAACCCGTCTCACCTTGAAATTGTAAACCCGGTAGTTATGGGTTCAGTACGCGCTCGTCTTGACCGTCTAAGTGACAGTTCTGGTATTAAAGCGCTCCCAATAACTATTCACGGTGACTCTGCGATTGCAGGTCAAGGTGTTGTACAAGAAACGTTTAATATGTCACAAACTAACGCGTTTAGTTGTGGTGGTAGTATTCGTATTGTTGTCAATAACCAAGTTGGCTTTACTACATCAAAACAAGATGACGTTCGTTCTACTGATTATTGTACTGACATTGCAAAAATGGTTCAGTCACCAATTTTCCATGTTAACTCTGATGATCCTGAAGCTGTCGCGTTTGTTACACAACTTGCACTTGATTTCAGAAACCAGTTTAAGCGTGACGTTGTAATCGATTTAGTGTGTTACCGTCGCCATGGTCATAATGAAGCTGATGAGCCCAATGCTACACAGCCTCTAATGTACCAAAAAATCAAAAAGCATCCTGTTCCACGTTTAATCTATGCTGATAAACTTATTGCTGAAGGCTCTTTTTCTGAACAAGAAGTTAAAGCCCTTGCTGATGAGTACCGTAACGCATTAGACGAAGGCAACTGTGTTGTCTCAGAAATTCAGCCAGAGACATCGCATTCTTCTGATTGGGCAAAGTATGTTGGCCACGAGTGGAATGTTGATTACGATGCAAGTGTATCAGTTGAAGAATTAAAAGCACTTGGTGAGAAGATAGCGTCTTACCCTGAGCAATATAAAGCACAATCTCGCGTTAAAAAGATTTACGACGATCGTAAGTTAATGGCAAGCGGTGAGAAACCGCTCGATTGGGGAATGGCAGAAACGCTTGCTTATGCAACAATCGTAACTGAAGGCACCGATATTCGTTTAACGGGTCAAGATTCAGGCCGTGGTACATTCTTCCATCGTCATGCCGTTGTTCATGGTCAATCAGATGGTGCTACCTATACGCCTTTACAGCATTTGAGTGAAGATCAAGGTACATTCCAAGTATTTGATTCTGTCTTATCTGAAGAAGCTGTTGTTGCTTTTGAGTACGGCTATGCCACTGCGGAGCCTACTTCATTAGTACTATGGGAAGCACAATTTGGTGATTTTGCTAATGGTGCGCAAGTTGTATTTGACCAGTTTTTAAGTTCTGGTGAGCAAAAATGGGGCCGTTTATGTGGTCTTACAATATTGTTACCTCATGGCTATGAAGGTCAAGGTCCAGAGCATAGTTCAGCACGACTAGAGCGATTCTTGCAACTATGTGCTGATCACAATATGCAAGTATGTGTTCCTTCAACGCCAGCGCAAGTTTACGCTATGCTTCGTCGTCAATCAGTTCGACCACTTCGTCGTCCATTGATTGTTATGACGCCTAAATCGTTACTACGTCATCCGCTGGCAACTTCATCTCTTGAAGAGCTTTCACAAGGTATTTACCACAATATGATCGACGAAATCGATGATATTAAGCCTGAGAAAGTAGAACGCGTTGTATTTTGTAGTGGTAAAGTTTACTACGAACTATTACAAGAGCGTCGTAAGCTTGAACAAGATAATGTTGCAATTGTACGTGTTGAACAATTATATCCGTTCCCACACGATGAAATGCAAACGATTATGGAACGCTATCAACACGTTACTGATTTTGTATGGTGTCAAGAAGAGCCGCAAAACCAAGGTGCATGGTATTGTTCACAGCATCACTTTGTTGATGCAATCCCACAAGGTGCTAAATTAAAGTATGCAGGTCGTAAAGCCTCTGCATCACCAGCGTGTGGTTACATGTCAGTACATACTAAAGAACAACAAGCGCTCGTTGCCGACGCGCTTACTATAGAAAATAAAGGATAAGCAATGAGCACAGAAATTAAAGTTCCTGTTCTTCCTGAGTCGGTTGCAGATGCTACCGTTGCTACATGGCATGTAAGTGTTGGCGACAAAGTAACTCGCGATCAAAACTTAGTAGACATTGAAACAGATAAAGTGGTTTTAGAAGTGGTTGCACAGCACGACGGTGTAATTACAGAAATATCACAAGAAGAAGGTGCAACCGTACTTGGCGATCAAGTTATGGGTTTACTTGGTGATGCTGATGCAGCGCCAGCAAGTGAAGGTTCAACTAAAGAAGAATCAGCACCCGCTAAATCAGAAGACGCGCCAGCGGCGCAATCAGCACCAGCATCAGAAGGTAAAGAAGTGGACATTAAAGTACCTGTACTTCCAGAATCAGTTGCAGACGCAACAATTGCTACATGGCATGTACAACCAGGTGACGCGGTAACACGCGATCAAAACTTGGTAGATATTGAAACAGATAAAGTTGTTCTTGAAGTAGTTGCTCAAGACGATGGCATCATGGGTGATATCATTCACGGCGAAGGCGATACTGTATTAGGCGAGCAAGTAATTGGTTCGGTTAAAGCAGGCGGTGCACCAGCGGCTCCAGCTGCAAAAGCAGACTCAGCGCCAGCAGCAGATTCAAGCGAAAGTTCAGATGTATTAACACCATCAGTTCGTCGTTTAATCGCTGAGAAAGGCCTAGACGCTTCTAAGATTAATGGCACGGGTAAAAATGGTCGTGTAACTAAAGAAGACGTTGATACTTTCTTAAAAGCACCAGCGCCGGCGGCTAAAAAAGCAGAAGCTTCTGCTCCAGCAGCACCGATGGGCGATCGTACTCAAAAACGTGTTCCAATGACGCGTTTACGTAAAACGATTGCAACACGTCTTCTTGAAGCTAAAAACTCAACTGCAATGTTAACAACATTCAACGAAGTGAACATGGAACCAATCATGAGCCTTCGTAAGCAGTACCAAGAAGTGTTTGAAAAGCGTCATGGTATTCGTTTAGGTTTCATGTCTTTCTACGTGAAAGCGGTAACTGAAGCACTTAAACGTTTCCCAGATGTTAACGCATCAATTGATGGTGACGATATTGTTTACCATAACTATTTTGATATCAGCATTGCAGTATCTACTCCACGTGGTCTAGTTACTCCAGTACTTAAAGATTGTGACAAATTATCTGTTGCTGAAATCGAAAAAGGTATTCGTGAACTAGCACTTAAAGGTCGTGATGGTAAGCTTACGCTTGCTGATATGACCGGTGGTAACTTCACTATTACTAACGGTGGTGTATTTGGTTCATTACTATCTACACCTATCATTAACTTGCCACAATCTTCGATTTTGGGTATGCATAAAATCCAAGACCGTCCTATGGCGGTTAATGGTAAAGTAGAAATACTGCCTATGATGTATTTAGCACTTTCTTATGATCACCGTATCATTGATGGTAAAGAATCTGTTGGTTTCTTAGTGACTATTAAAGAGTTACTTGAAGATCCAACTCGCTTATTGCTAGATGTTTAATCTAGTTGTATGAAATGTAAGCTGTGGATGAAGATTCACAGCTTTTTTTTTGCGCCTTTGGTCGTACTGGGGTTTTCATGTTAAGCCTTGGGATCTATACTAGGTGCGCAATTTGGGATAGTTGTCTGTTTATAAAAATAGTCAGCTCTTTTAGTATAAAAAATTGGATAAAGCATCATGAATTTGCATGAGTATCAGGCAAAACAACTTTTTGCCGAATATGGTTTACCAGTTTCTCAAGGTTTCGCTTGCGATACACCTGAAGAAGCTGCAGCAGCTGCTGAAAAGATCGGCGGTGATATGTGGGTTGTTAAAACTCAGGTTCACGCAGGTGGACGTGGTAAAGCTGGCGGTGTAAAGCTAGTTAAAACGATCGACGAAGTAAAAGCGTTTGCAGCTAACTGGTTAGGTAAAAACCTAGTTACTTACCAAACAGACGAGAAAGGCCAGCCAGTTACTAAAATTTTAGTAGAAAGCTGTACTGACATTGCTAACGAATTGTACCTAGGTGCAGTAGTTGACCGTGCATCTCGTAAAGTAGTTTTCATGGCGTCTACTGAAGGCGGCGTTGAAATTGAAACTGTTGCTGAAGAAACACCTGAACTTATCCACAAAGCTGAGATCGATCCGTTAGTAGGTCCTCAAGCTTACCAAGCACGTGAACTTGGTTTCAAACTGGATCTTAACCCAGTACAAATGAAACAGTTCGTTAAGATTTTCATGGGTCTTGGTAAAATGTTCACTGATTTTGATTTCGCATTACTTGAAATCAACCCGTTAGTAATCACAGACGAAGGTAACCTTCACTGTCTTGACGGCAAAATCGGCATTGATGGTAATGCACTTTACCGTCAACCTAAAATCCGTGAGTTCCACGATCCATCTCAAGAAGATGCTCGTGAAGCACATGCAGCAAGCTTTGAGCTTAACTACGTAGCCCTTGATGGCAACGTTGGTTGTATGGTTAACGGTGCAGGCCTAGCGATGGGTACTATGGACATCGTAAACTTACACGGTGGCAAACCAGCTAACTTCCTAGATGTTGGCGGCGGCGCGACGAAAGAGCGTGTTTCTGAAGCATTCAAAATCATTCTTTCTGACGACAATGTTAAAGCTGTTTTAGTAAACATCTTTGGCGGTATCGTTCGTTGTGACATGATTGCTGAAGGCATCATTGGCGCAGTTAAAGAAGTAGGCGTAAACGTACCAGTAGTTGTACGTTTAGAAGGTACTAATGCTGAACTAGGTCGTGAAGTGCTAGCTAAATCTGACCTTAACATCATCGCTGCTGAATCACTAACAGACGCTGCTGAGAAAGTAGTTGCTGCTGCGGAGGGCAAATAATGTCTGTATTAATCAATAAAGATACAAAAGTTATCTGTCAAGGTTTCACAGGTGGTCAGGGTACTTTCCATTCTGAGCAAGCACTTGAGTACGGTACTCAAATGGTTGGTGGTGTAAGCCCAGGTAAAGGCGGTCAAACGCACCTTGGTCTTCCAGTATTCAACACAGTTCGTGATGCAGTACAAGAAACAGGCGCAACTGCGTCAGTTATCTATGTACCAGCACCTTTCTGTAAAGATGCAATCTTAGAAGCTATCGATGCTGGCATTGAGCTGATTGTTTGTATCACTGAAGGTATCCCTACACTTGATATGGTTGACGTTAAAGTTAAACTAGATCAAACAGGTACTCGTATGATCGGTCCTAACTGCCCAGGTGTTATCACTCCTGGCGAGACTAAGATTGGTATCATGCCTGGCCATATCCACAAACCTGGTAAAGTAGGAATTGTTTCTCGCTCTGGTACTTTAACGTACGAAGCAGTTAAGCAAACTACGGATGCTGGTTTTGGTCAGTCTACGTGTGTTGGTATTGGTGGTGATCCAATTCCAGGTACTAACTTTATCGACGTTTTAGAAATGTTCGAAAAAGATCCACAAACTGAAGCCATCGTAATGATTGGTGAAATTGGTGGTACTGCAGAAGAAGAAGCTGCAGAGTACATCAAAGCTAACGTAACTAAACCTGTAGTATCTTACATTGCTGGTGTTACTGCACCAGAAGGTAAGCGTATGGGTCACGCTGGCGCAATCATCGCAGGCGGTAAAGGTACTGCTGATGAGAAATTTGCTGCATTAGAAGCTGCGGGCGTAAAAACTGTACGTTCACTTGCTGATATCGGTAAAGCACTTAAAGAGAAAACAGGCTGGTAATCGCTTATTTTCTTTAAAAAAGGCTCGCTTATGCGAGCCTTTTTGTTATCCGGTGAAAAATTTTAGAATGGGTAACTGATATGCTGAAAAAATCGTACCGATAAGTCTTGGCGCTGTTTATTTATAGAAAGTTCATCACACAAACTGTGAATTGTTTTTTCTACTTGATTCATAAATCGCCCATAGCCTATCTCATGTTTATTTTGGTTGGTAGCAGCAACGACAAAGTGTATGGTTTCGACAAGTTTATTTGCCTCATAAAAGCATTTGATTTGGCTTTCTATTGATTCAACGTCAAAACTCAGTTTTTGCAGTTCAGCATTGCCTTCATTGTTATCTATTTTACTATTTCGGATAATAGGTATCGCACCATTGGCGACCATTGCACCATGTGTTAGCTTGTTATTTTCACATGTGCGTTTAAAACTATCTGCAAAGTAGTCGTAAAATTTTGCGAAATCGTGATTATTTATCAGTGTTTGAAATTGCGTTTTGATAGCTCGGGACACGGGAATAGTAAACGTTGCGTATGTCATCTCAGCATATTCATCCGGAATATTACATTGCCTTGATTGATAACGCGGGTAGAGGCTTCTTAGCTTGTAACCATAGCTTTCTTTATTGCCTTTCTCTTTAGCAAATAAATCGTAAGTAAGATGTTGGTGATCGCGCAATTTAAATTGAGATTGATTTATAAATAATTGTTCTTGTAACAGATTTAAAACTTTTTGTACTTTATTATGAAATTGCGCTGAGTTTGCACGTAAATCTTCACCTGTTGCGAGAAATAACAAACGTATTTTTTTGCTCTGTGTATTTGGTGTGTAATAAAGTTTATGGGCTTCGTGATAGCGAGGGTTATAAAAAAACAACATTTGCTTATCAGTTTCTAATTGATAAGCCTCATCATGAAAACGCACAACGGGTAGCTTATCGTTTGCTAGCAAATGTACGTTATGGAGTTCGTACTCATCACAACACGCAAATAACTGACGAGCAATACGCTCATAGCAACAATTTATAGTGCTAAAGCTATTATAAAACGCTTCGTTAGGGGTTATTTCAGCTAATAAGTAGTGATTAGCACGTGCATTTGTTGGAATATATACGCGATGTTGGTTAAGTGTAGCCATCTTCGAATCCTTATAAAGTAGGTTATCGGCTTACTATAATTGGCTTTGATGACCTAAATATTGCGCTAAAACAAATTTTATTGATAAATAACAGTTCAAGTGAATTAAAGTTAATCAATATCTAAAATAAACCTTAAGCTATTGCTGTATGTTAGTGATTGTTTTTGTAATAATGGATTAGTTTTGTTATTACGTAATATTTAGAGGATTGCACTCCTATGGCGGAAATTGAGAATCGCCCAAGTAACTTTATTAGAACCCGAATTGATGAAGATTTAGCAAGTGGAAAGCATGCAACTACGCATACACGTTTTCCACCTGAACCAAACGGCTTTTTACATATTGGCCATGCAAAATCAATTTGTTTAAATTTTGGTATTGCGAAAGACTACACTGGTTTATGTAACCTACGTTTTGATGATACAAATCCTGAAAAAGAAGACATTAACTACGTTAATTCTATAAAAGAAGATGTACAGTGGTTAGGCTTTAATTGGGATGGCGATATAAAGTATTCTTCTAACTATTTTGATACTTTATATGGTTACGCTGTTGAGTTAATTAATAAAGGCTTAGCGTATGTGTGCTTTTTAACAGCAGATGAAGCGCGCCAGTACCGTGGCACATTAAAAGAGCCAGGTAAAAATAGCCCATACAGAGATACAGCGGTTGAAGAAAACCTCGCATTATTTGAAAAAATGCGTGCGGGCGAATTCAAAGAAGGCGAGTGTGTTCTGCGTGCAAAAATTGATATGGCAAGCTCTTTTATGGTGCTGCGCGATCCAATTATTTATCGTGTACGTTTTGCTCATCACCACCAAACAGCAGATAAGTGGTGCATTTACCCAATGTATGACTTTACGCACTGTATTTCAGATGCACTTGAAGGCATTACACATTCGTTATGTACACTCGAGTTCCAAGATAACCGTCGTTTATATGATTGGGTACTTGATAACATCAGTCTAGAGTGTCACCCACAGCAAATTGAGTTTTCACGCTTGAATCTTGAATACACTATTATGTCTAAGCGTAAGCTAAGTGATTTAGTAGTAAATAACTTTGTTGAAGGGTGGGATGATCCACGTATGCCTACTATTGCAGGTCTACGTCGTCGTGGTTATACGCCAGGCTCAATTCGTGAGTTTTGTTTGCGCATTGGCGTAACAAAACAAGAGAATATGGTTGAAATGGGCATGCTTGAAGCATGTATCCGTGAAGATCTAAACGAAAATGCACCACGAGCAATGGCTGTGCTCGATCCTGTTAAAATCGTTCTTGAAAACTACGATGCAGACAAGGTTGAGGTTTTATCTGTGGCTAATCACCCAAATAAAGAAGAAATGGGTCGTCGTGATGTACCGTTTACTCGTGAAATTTACATTGAACGAGAAGACTTTAAAGAAGAAGCAAATAACAAGTTTAAGCGCCTAGTACTTGATAAAGAAGTACGCTTACGTGGTGCTTATGTTATTAAAGCACAGCGTGTTGAAAAAGACGAAAGCGGCGAAATCACAACTATTTTTTGTACTTACGACAGCGAAACACTTGGTAAAAACCCAAGTGATGGCCGTAAAGTGAAAGGTGTTATTCACTGGGTTTCAGCGCCTGAGTCTATTACAGCAGAAGTACGTTTATATGACCGTTTATTTAGCGTGCCAAACCCAGCAGCCGCTGATGAGTTTGAAACAACATTAAATCCAGAGTCACTGGTTGTTTTATCAAACGCGAAACTAGAGCCATCACTTGCTAATTCACAAGCAGAGCAGGGCTTTCAGTTTGAGCGCACAGGTTATTTCTCTCGTGATTCTAAATCAGAGAACGTTGTATTTAACCAAACAGTGGGTCTTCGCGATTCATGGTCTAAAACACAGTAGCTACGTTTAATAATGAGCCCGTATTTATACCGGCTCACTATATTACTATCGTAATTTAGACACAAAAAAACCTGCACTTAGCAGGTTTTTTATTGCTTTTTAAAAGCGTTATTAGCTGTTAGCGTCGCTAAATGCTTTACACGCTGTTTTATCGTTACATTCACCGTATAAATATAAAGAATGGTTTGTAAGTGTAATACCATTTTCTTCAGAAATTTCAAGTTGACGACGTTCAATCATCTCATCTTCAAACTCTACAACTTTACCACATTTTAAACATACTAAATGATCGTGGTGCGTACTTCCAGAGAGTTCAAATACAGATTTACCACCTTCAAAGTGATGACGGCTTACAATACCCGCATCATCAAATTGGTTAAGTACACGATATACAGTCGCAAGACCGATTTCTTCGCCTAGATCCAAAAGAATTTTGTAAACATCTTCAGCGCTGATGTGTTGGTTATCTGGAGATTGTAAAATCTCTAATATTTTAATACGCGGTAAAGTTACTTTTAAACCGGCTTTTTTAAGTTCCAAGTTATGATCAGTCATTAAATCTGTCTCAATTTTATTTGGTTATACTAGACATCTTGCAAAGATGTACACGACACATTAGCAATAAACAGGATAACGTGCCTAAGCGTGAAGTGCAAAGAACAATTGATTTATATTGGCACTAAAGCTTAAAACGCTAACTGTTTGATAATTATTTAAACAGCTAGCGACATATGCAGAAAATTAGTCAGCTAATTCGCTTAAACACATTTCTTCATATACCTGGGCAGACCAAGCTTTGACACGTTGTTCTGTAAGCTCTGGTTGACGGTCTTCGTCGATACCCAAACCAACAAAATGCTTGTCGTCAGCCATACCTTTTGATGCTTCAAAGTCATAACTATCACTCGGCCAATGGCCAACAACAATCGCGCCACGTTCAGTCACTATATCGTTGATCATGCCCATAGCATCTAAAAAGTACTCAGCGTAATCTTCTTGGTCTCCGCAACCAAAAATAGCAACAAGTTTGCCTTCAAAGTCAACTTCTTCAAGCTCAGGGAAAAAGTCATCCCAGTCACATTGCGCTTCACCGTAGTACCAAGTAGGGATACCGAATAAGATTAAATCAAATTCAGCAATCTCTTCTTTAGAGCTTTTTGCAATATCATGAACAGCCACTAGCTTTTTACCCAATTCTTTTTGGATCATTTTTGCTACGTGTTCTGTGTTACCTGTGTCACTTCCGAAAAAAATGCCTACACTTGCCATGGATTTAAAACCTTTTATGTATCAATAGCCAATCTTTCTTGTAAAATCGTTTCAATCAGCGCACTGCGGCTAATATTTTGTGCATCTGCCATATCACTCAATGCTTGATATAACTGCGATGAAACTTTAAATTCAACACGCTTTAAGCCACGTGCTTTATCTCTTTTTATTTGATTACGTTTATTTACCTTTAACTGCATATCCCGAGAAAGGGGATTCGTTTTAGGTCTGCCTGGGCGTTTTTCGTATTCAAATAAATCGAGTGTTGTTCTATCTGTTTCTGACTTCGCCATGCTTAACCTACACCTGCGCCTTGCCAAAATACCTGAATAAGTCCTTTAGCAATAAAGCCTGAACACCCTAAAAAGAGGACGCCCCAAACAATATACTGTCCGAACTTTGGCACATTACCACTTTTTAGTACGTCTTTAATTGCCATGCCGATGAATATGAAAATACCGGCTAAGCCAAAATACAACCCTAGGGTATCAAATTCGTTAATTAACTGACTGACCATCAACGTATAACCTTTAAATTAAACGGCGCGTACTATAGCATATAAATATACATATATTTAGTACGCAAAATCAAAAACACGCGATTAAAATTACTTTAAATCGCAGTTAAAAAGTCATTTATTGCTTTATTAACAGCAAGCGGCTTTTGCGCATGAAGCCAATGTCCTGCGCCATGAATGATTTTAGCTTTGGTGTTTTTAAAGCGCGCTGTAATTGCATTACGATGCTCAGGCAGAATATAGTCAGAATCATTCCCTTTGATAAAAAGAGTATCGCATAAACAAGAATTGTTTTCATTAACGTTAGCTGTAATTGTTGAATATTTTTCATCAAGCACATTTAAGTTAAATCGCCATGCAAATTGACCTTGCTCATTTTTAGCAAGGCTTTTAAGCAAAAACTGTCGAACCCCAAGCTCTTCGATAAAAGGTTGCATTAATGCATCGGCTTGTTTTCGATCGTCGATTGATTGCGCTGCAACCGCCTTTAATGCTTGCAGTATTTTGGTATGGCGTGGCGGATAGCTAACGGGGGCAATATCAAGTACGACTAGTTTATTTACTCGCTCAGGGTGGGTAAGTGCTAATTCCATTGCGACTTTACCACCCATAGAGTGCCCAACTAAGTGTGCTTTATCTATATTTAAGTGAGCTAGTAACGCAACAATATCTTGTGCCATTGCAGGATAGTTCATCTCATCGCTATGAGGTGACAGGCCATGGTTACGTAAATCAACGTTTATAACATTAAAGTGTTCACTTAATGGCTTGGCGATTACATTTAAGTTTTCTAATGATCCAAAAAGCCCGTGGATCAAAATAACATTAGGCCCTTGCCCTTGTTGCTTGTAATTTAACTGCATACACGCCTCCTGAAAATTTGGCCATAGTTTGCCGAGCATTGCATTAAAAAGCAAAAAATACAGCGACTATTTATTTAATTGGGCTTTTGGATGTTAAATCAACAAGAGGGCGTTAAATAATAGTCTATTTATATGTTTGCAGTATATGTTGTCGGGAGTGCTTGTTGTAACTCGCATTTCTAATTGGTTTGGGTATAATCAGTCGGGAGAAAAAATGTGACCCGTAATAACAGGAAGAACATGAAACAAATCGACATAGACGACGAGTTATATCAATATATTGCAAGCAATACGCAAAGTATTGGCGAAAGTGCATCCACTATTTTACGTCGTTTATTAAATCTGAGTGGTGAAAAAATTCAATCTGCAAACGTAGAACTAACTCAAAATAATCAAACGGCGACAATGTCTACCTCCGCATTGAAGACCTCTGAGCTAGCTGCTGAGCCATCAAAAAAACAAAAAATGCTTGCTGTCACACCGGTGAAGCAAAAAAATGATAATGTTTTTAATGTATTGAATAAAGAAGAGTTGGCAATGCAAAAAGGCGTTGTTGGGCGTTTTTTGTTTATTTTAAGTGCATTTTACCGCACACATAAAACTGATTTTTCGGCCGTATTAGATATTAAAGGTCGCGACCGAGTATATTTTGCTACCAGCAAAGAAGCCTTAGTTAATAGCGGCAGCAGTATGAATCCTAAAAACATAACTGATAGTGAATATTGGGTTATGACGAACTCTAATACAACGCGTAAAAAAATGATGCTTCATGAAGTTGCTCTTTGCCTTGGATATAGTGCAGAGCAAGCTGAAAAAATTCGCGATTACTTGTAAGGAAATATAATGGCTATTCACTCAGGTGCAGGCAAAACAGCTCCACAATCGGCGCTGGTTAATGTTCCAAAATTAGTCTCTGCCTATTACTTAAATGAACCCGACCTTGAACAATTCCCAGAGCATTGTGTTGCTTTTGGTACATCAGGCCATAGAGGTTGTTCTTACGATGTTAAATTTAACGAGTCGCATATTTTAGCTATTACACAGGCTATTTGCGATTACAGAAAACAAAATGATATTTTTGGTCCGTTATTTTTAGGTAAAGATACACACGCATTGAGTGAGGCCGCGTTTAACTCCGCCATTGAAGTACTCGTTGCTAACGAAGTGCAAGTGATCACACAAGAAAACGGCGATTTTACTCCAACACCTGTGATCAGCCACGCCATTGTCAGCCATAATAAGCTACACCCAAATGAATTAGCAGATGGTATTGTCGTTACGCCTTCGCATAATCCTCCTGAAGATGGTGGTTTTAAATATAACCCACCTAATGGCGGGCCTGCTGATACCGACGTAACGAAATGGATTGAAGACAGAGCTAATCAGCTATTATTAGAAGATTTAGTTGAAGTTGAGTTATTTCCATTCGCTAAAGCATCGCGCTCAGGTTTTATTCGATACGAAGATTTGATGACGCCATACATTGATGACTTAGCAAATATTGTTAATTTAAAAGCAATTAGCGATGCAGGTATCAAAATAGGCATCGATCCCCTGGGTGGTTCAGGTATACATTTTTGGCCTGTCATAGCAAAAAAATATAATTTAGATTTAACCGTTGTTAATGATGTTGTCGACCCTCGCTTTGCTTTTATGCCGCTGGATAAAGATGGCAAAATTCGTATGGACTGCTCATCGCCTTATTCAATGGCGAATCTTATTGCATTGAAAGATGATTTTGATATTTCGATTGGTAACGATCCTGACTACGACCGTCACGGTATTGTAACGCCAGATGGTTTAATGAATCCAAATCACTTTTTAGCAGTTGCTATAGACTACTTACTTAAACACCGAGATTGGAACTCTAATGTAGAGATTGGTAAAACACTGGTTTCTAGCTCTATGATCGACAAGGTCGCTTTGCGAAACAACCGTAAAGTAAAAGAAGTACCTGTGGGTTTTAAATGGTTTGTTGAAGGTCTAAGCAAAGGAAAACTTGCTTTTGGTGGCGAAGAAAGTGCAGGTGCTGCATTTTTACGTTTTGATGGCTCTGTATGGTGTACAGATAAAGACGGCTTTATTATGGGGCTGCTTGCTGCAGAAATATTGGCCGTAACGGGTAAAACACCATCAGCACTTTATAAAGAGTTAGAACAAGAATTTGGCTCTCCAATTTATAAACGCCTTGATGCACCCGCAACAAGTGGTCAAAAATCACGTTTAAAAGCATTGAGTGCCGCTGATGTTAAAGCCGATACGCTTGCTGGCGAACCTATTTTGCAAAAGTTGACTCATGCACCGGGTAACGATGCCGCTATCGGCGGTCTAAAAGTGGTCACCGAAAATGGCTGGTTTGCAGCGCGTCCTTCAGGTACCGAAGATATTTATAAAATTTACCTTGAATCTTTCAAAGGTGAAGCGCATTTAGCATTGCTAGAAAAAGAAGCTAAAAAGCTTGTAGATTCAGTTATTAGCTAACTGAGTTTAATAATTTTGAAAACGGCTGATTTATTCAGCCGTTTTTGCATCTATCCCTTGAGCATTATTGTACCAATTTTATTAAAACATGATCACTTTAGCGTATTAAATAACTTACTAACTACGTTAAAAATTATTTATATAGAGCAGCTATGTATCATAATTTTAGCCTTGTTATTGAGCTATTTTCTTGTCGCTATAATAGATCATTAATTTAATGCAATTGGTATTAAAAGTAGACGCTTGAGGTTTTATTCTCATATTCTATAAAAGGGCTTATTACATGTCAGCCAATCCATCTTACTTAAATGAATTAAAACAAACCGGTGATTTTTTAACGCTTAGCCGTAATAACGAATGGCATTTAGATGCAGGTGAGTTTGTTTTAGATAATGGCACGCGTGTGAATATACACGACACCGGAGTAATAGAGTTTCAACCTGCGGTTAAAACAACAAAAGATGTGGTTTATTCAAGTGCTATACACGGTAACGAAACTGCACCAATCGAGATTTGTGACGCACTGATCACACAAATTATAAACGGTGAGCTAATACTTAAGCAGCGTGCCTTGTTTATTTACGGCAATCCGCAATCGATTAATATTGGTTTACGTTTTGTAGAAGAAAATTTAAATAGATTATTTAATGGCTACCATACAGTTGAAGGCGTGCCAATGAATAATGAGCGCACCCGCGCTGCAAAGCTTGAGCAATATGTAAGTGATTTCTATGCACGTGGCGAGCTAGGAAGTAGCCGATGTCATTACGATTTACACACTGCAATTAGAGGCTCCAAAAACGAAAAGTTTGCGGTATATCCATTTTTGCATGGTAAACCGTGGAAAAAATCTCAGCTACAGTTTTTATTAAGCTGTGGTGTAAACACCGTGCTTATGATGAAATCACCTGCGACAACGTTTAGTTACTATTCATCATTTGTACATGGTGCAGATTCTTTCACGGTTGAACTTGGTCAAGTTAAGCCATTTGGTGAAAACGATATGACCCGCTTTGAAAAAACAAAGCAAACGTTAACTGCATTAATTAGCCAAAATGAAGTGCAATACCCTAAATTCAATGCAAATGATTTTGAACTTTTTGCAGTGCATCGCACAATTAACAGAACACAGGATGATTTTAGTTTTCCTTTTTCAGATGACGCCGAGAACTTTACAGGCTTTGCGAAAGGTGAACTACTTGCAACCGATGGTGATACACCGTTTTATGCCAACGTTGAAGGCGAGGCTATTATTTTCCCAAATGCAAATGTCGCGTTAGGACAAAGAGCGCTGTTGACTGTTATCCCGATGAATATTGATAGTAATTTCGTATAAGCTCACTCATCAGACCACTACTAACCTTAAGTTAACTATATGATTACTATTAATTAAAGTAACCGTATTGTTAACTTGCCACTTATTTAACCAGTATTTGCTTTTGTTTTGTCCTAGATCTGTTGAATAACACTTTACGTTAACGTAAAGTGTTGGCAGCTTTAATTAAAGATAGTGCAGATATTGCAAAGTTTAACCTGCAATAATCACCCACAATAATAATTTAAAGGGGCACTGTTTTACCGACAACAAAAGAAGGTAGGTTATGAGTAATCCAAATAACGTATCGCTGAATATTAACCACACGCTTGAATTTATTGACGGCCAAGCACTTAATATTCCAACCCTTAGTATTTTAACTGAGGATGGCGACATTCACCCTAGTGCAACCGCACCTGATATTTCAAAACATACCGCGATTAAATTATACGAAACAATGCGTTTTATACGTTTATTGGATGAGCGTATGCAAGGTGCACAACGCCAAGGCCGTGTTAGTTTTTATATGCAATGTTTAGGTGAAGAGGCCGCTGTTACTGCCTCTGCTGCAGCACTTGATCAAGACGATATGATTATGGCTCAGTATCGTGAACAAGCTGCACTGCATTATCGTGGTTTTACCCTTGATCAATTTATGAACCAAATGTTTTCAAACGAATTGGATTTAGGTAAAGGTCGCCAAATGCCAATTCATTATGGTTCTAAAGCACTAAATTACATGACCATTTCATCGCCACTGGGTACGCAAATACCACAGGCAACGGGTTATGCGTATGGCCAAAAAATAAAACACATCGACGCAAAAACAGGCGAGCTTGCAAGTACAATTGAGAATGTGACTATTTGTTATTTTGGCGAAGGTGCGGCATCGGAAGGTGACTTCCATGCGGGTTTAAATATGGCAGCTGTTCACAGAGCGCCGGTTATATTTTTTGCACGTAATAACGGTTATGCAATATCAACCCCTGCTGATGAACAGTTCAAAGGTGATGGCATTGCATCTCGTGGTGTCGGTTATGGCATTAAAACAATTCGTGTTGATGGCACAGATGCACTGGCTGTTTATGCGGCAACTAAAAGAGCAAGGGATATAGCCTCTACACAAGGTGAACCAGTACTCATAGAATCGATTGCTTATCGATTAGGTGCGCACTCTACGTCAGATGATCCAAGTGGCTATCGCTCTAAAGATGAAGAAGCAAACCACCAAGCGTGTCCGATAGATAAATTTAGAAAATGGCTGGTCAAGCAAGACTGGTTAAACGAAGAAGACGATATAAAAGCGAAAGAATCGATTCGTGAAGAAATTTTAGCGGCGCTTAAGCGTGCTGAAGTTATTGCAAAGCCCGCATTAGAAGAATTGGTATCGGATGTTTACGATACACCAATTCCGTTACTACAACGCCAGTACGAGCAATTAAAAGAACATATAAAACAGCATCCAGATGCTTACCCAGTCACCGCAGGGAGAATTAAGTAATGGCTAAAATGAACATGCTCCACGCAATTAACTCTGCGCTCGACATCACGATGAACGAACATCCTCAAGCCTGTATTTTTGGTGAAGACGTTGGTTACTTTGGTGGTGTATTTAGAGCAACATCGGGATTGCAAGAAAAATACGGTAAGCATCGTGTTTTTAATACACCTTTAACAGAGCAAGGCATTCTAGGCTTTGCTAATGGTTTAGCGGCATTTGGTGCACCTGCACTGGCAGAAATTCAGTTTGCTGATTATATTTTTCCTGCCTTTGATCAAATAGTAAATGAAGCTGCTAAGTTTCGTTATCGCAGTGGTAATGAATTTGATGTGGGTAACTTAACCATTCGTACACCTTATGGTGGTGGTATTGCTGGTGGTTTATACCATTCACAGTCACCAGAAGCTTATTTTGCGCACACACCGGGTTTAAAAGTGGTTGTACCGCGCAACCCTTATCAAGCGAAAGGTTTATTACGCGCATCAATTAAAGATGACAACCCAGTAATATTTTTTGAACCAAAACGTTTATATCGCGCATCAATTGGCGAAGTACCAGAAGAAGATTACAGCATTGAATTAGGCACAGCTGAAGTAGTGCAAGAAGGCGCTGATATTACGCTATTAGCCTGGGGTGCTCAAATGGAGATTATCGAAGATGCGGCTAAACAAGCGAAAGAGCAAGGGATTAGCTGTGAGGTGATTGATCTTCGCAGCATATTACCATGGGATGTAGATACAATTGCTAAATCGGTTATTAAGACTGGGCGTTTAATTGTCAGCCATGAAGCACCTATAACCAATGGTTTTGGGGCAGAAATAGCGGCGACTATCCAGCAAGAATGTTTTCTTCATTTAGAGTCACCAATTTTACGTGTATGTGGCTTAGATACGCCATACCCATTGGCGCTAGAAAAAGAATATGTACCAGATGCATTAAAAGTGTTGGCTGCAATTAAACAATCAATGGATTTTTAGGGGTTATCATGGCTAAAGATTTTATATTACCCGATATTGGTGAAGGCATTGTTGAATGCGAAGTTGTTGAGTGGCTAGTGCAAGAAGGCGATACTGCATCTGAAGATCAGCCAATTTGTGATGTAATGACAGACAAAGCATTAGTGCAAATTCCGGCTGTGCATGATGGTGTTATTTCAAAGCTATATTATCAAAAAGGTGAAATTGCTAAAGTACATGCCCCTTTATTTGCTATGGATGTAGCGGGTGAGAGTACTAATAATCAAGTAGTACAAGAGCCAGTACAAGCTGAAAATAAAACTAATGATACAACTGATGTCGTTGAGGACTTTATACTCCCTGATATTGGTGAAGGTATTGTTGAGTGTGAAATAGTCGATTGGTTAGTCGCAGAAGGCGACGAAATAGAAGAAGACCAAGCGGTTTGTGACGTAATGACCGATAAAGCATTAGTGCAAATTCCGGCAAAATATACAGGCACAGTGCAAAAGCTTTACTATCAAAAAGGTGAAATAGCGAAAGTACATAGCCCATTGTTTCAAATGACAATTGCAGGCAGTGCAGCAAAACCAAATATTGATATAAACCAAGCGGTCGTAAAGGCTCAAGCTAATGCTGTCGCTGAAAAAGTTGCCCCTGTTAAAATGCAGCAAGCTAATAAAGTTATCAATCAAAAAGCGGTTGCATCACCTGCGGTTCGTCGCAAAGCACGTGAACTTGATATTGATTTAACCTGTGTACCTGGCAGTGGCAAGAATGGGCGTATTTACAAGCAAGATATTGAAGAGTATATAAAAGGCGAAGTGCCAAATACGATTGATACGTCACCGCTTAATAGCGATGCTTCTCACTGCGCTATACAAAACCAAATGCAGAATAAAATCGGTGGCGTACGAGTCGAGCCTATTAAAGGCATTAAAGCGGCTATGGCAAAGCAAATGGTGGCTTCGGTATCAACAATCCCACATTTTACGTTTTGTGATGAAATTGATTTAACCGATCTTATTGCCTTAAGAGGCTCTATGAAAGAGCAATACAAGGCGCAAGGCGTTAAGCTCACTATGATGCCGTTTTTTGTAAAAGCGCTGTCACTTGCAATAAAAGAGTACCCAGTACTTAATTCTAAAGTAAATGATGAATGCTCTGAGCTGACTTATTATAACGATCATAATATCGGAATCGCGGTCGACTCAAAAATAGGCCTATTAGTCCCTAATATTAAATCGTGCCAGAGTAAAAGTATTGTAGATGTAGCAAATGATTTAACTCGATTGACCGAGTCCGCTAGAAAAGGGCGTGTCGCACCGGATGATTTAAAAGGTGGCACAATTAGCATCTCTAATATTGGCGCAATTGGCGGTACTATTGCGACGCCTATTATTAATAAACCAGAAGTGGCTATTGTTGCGCTAGGAAAGTTACAGCATTTACCGCGTTTTGATAGTAACGGGCAAGTCGTGAGTAGAGCGATTATGCAAGTAAGTTGGTCTGGCGATCATCGTGTTATTGATGGCGGTACGATTGCACGCTTTAATAATCTGTGGAAATCGTATTTAGAAAACCCATCGACAATGATGATGGCTATGAGTTAATAGCTCGTAAAAGAATTCCTTTTAGCAGAATCATCAACAACATTGTTTATTAAGAAAGGCTCGGCAACTGCTGAGCCTTTTTTGTTGACTACTTACAAAATGTTTAAATTTCCGCAAAAAAATACAATCCATAACCTACCAGTAAAGCGGGAATAGATGTATAAAGCGTTGCTATAACTGCAGCCTTGGGAGCCATTGCAATTGCAGGAAATAGAGCATCCCCATCATTAGAAATCGCGTTCCCTACTAAAGCACTAAAAGGAATAATGCCTTGAATATAAAGCGTTGTAACAATTATTTGCGGGCCACAACCAGGTAAAAACCCTATCAGCACTGCAATTAATGGGGCTAAATAGGCGTAATGTACAAACCACGTTTTTAAATCAAGTCCTGCAATGTTAACCAAAATCTCAAATAGCATAAAAGAGGCGACAACCCACGCCGTTACAAAGTGTGTGTCTTGTAATACTTTTATTATTTTAGAAGGGGGGTTACATGCATCGTCTTCTGACGTTACTTCTTGATAGCTTTCACCTCTTGACGAAAGTGCCCAAATACTAACAATAAATAAAGCCATTACCGCACCAAATAGCGAAATCACAGTGCTTGTACTTGCACCATACTGTGAAAAATCAATATTAAACGCAATCAAAAATGCAATTACAAGGCTTGGTATAATTGCAACCATCCAAACCGGTTTACTGATTTTAGTAATGTTAGTTGAGAGTATTTTAATTTGGTGCTTTTGTTCTTGCGCTGTTGGGCGTAAAAAATCTTTTTTGTGTATTGTATTAACCAGTAAACCACTGAGTGTACCCACAACTAATCCTATCCCCATAATTAACAAGCCTTCAGTAGGGCGGGTAGCAAGTAATAAAAATGCGGCATCGCCCATTGTGGCTGTTAGTACAGCAACAATAGCACCAAAGCTTGCTTGGCCTTTTGTAAATTGAGTAACCACAATAATTGCCCCACCACAGCCAGGTAATGCACCTAAAATAGCTGCAAAGCTAATTTCTAAAGTAGGGGACTTGGCACTTAAATAACTAAGCTCTAATTGAGGTAAATGTTCTATAGCGTAGTAATAAATTAAAAGGGTAGCAGCAACAAACACACTTACTTGAAAAAAAGCATCGCTCAGTGCGGTTATAGTTATTTCGCGCAGTTGCGGCATTGCAAGGCAAGTTAAAATAAATAAAGGCAGCAGTAAGCGTTTATTTTGGCTCAAAAATCGTTTTGAGGCAGGAGTAATAAAACCAATGCGAGGAAGTGAAATCATACAATGCGACCTAATCAATTAACTAGGTCACACTGTATATTTTAATTAAATGATAATCAATATCATTTACGTCTATTTGAATCGATTACTCTGTTTTAGTTTTTCGATAGCTAAACTCAAGTTAATTTAAATTTGAATTTAAGGCTGTGATTAAATTGGGCTACTTACGCTGAAATTCAGAGTTTGTATTCCACGTTGGCCACTGTTCTGTTTCAGAAATATCAAAACCTACCATATAAAACAATTGTAAGTCTTGAACAGCACCCGATAAATCCCATTCATCACGGTAACGGTCACATGGTTGATGGTAACAACCGCGAAGTACTAAGCTCATACGTTTACGGTAATTAGCCGTTTCTTCATCGGCAACCACGGTGCCGCCACCTGCGTACATAGCCGGAACACCCATGTTCGCAAATGCAAAGTGATCAGAGCGGTAATAGCCACCCGATGACGGTTTAGGATCGCCTGATATTGTTCTGCCTTGCTCTTTAGCCGCAGTTTCTAAAAACTCATCCATTTGTGATTTACCAATACCCACCACATTCATGTCTTTTACTTTGCCTAATAAATTTAAGCTATCCATGTTTATGTTAGCGACTGTTTTATTGGCTGCAATAACTGGATTTGCTGCATAGTATTTAGAGCCTAATAAGCCTTGCTCTTCAGCGGTTACCGCTAAAAATGTCATTGAGCGGCTAGGGTGCTTAGGTAATTTTGTAAAGGCTTCGGCTACTTCGATTAGCCCTGCGGTGCCCGTTGCGTTGTCGTGAGCACCGTTATAAATTTGATCGCCTTTACGTGTTTTATCTGTACCTAAGTGATCCCAATGAGCTGAGTAAATAACATGCTCATCTTGTTGCTCGCTTCCTGGTAAAGTAGCAATAAAGTTATATGATACTGATTTTTTAATGGTATTTTTAACATTAACAGAAGCAGTTAAGTCGCCCATGTCAACATAGTAAGCACCTTTTGCAGCGTTTTCTTTAGCTGTATCAAAATCTAATCCCGCTTTAGTAAAGAGCTCCTTTGCAACCTCAGTTGTCACCCAACCTTCAACTGCAACACGGTCCATGTTGTTGTTTTCTTTTTGAAAACCAAACTGCTCGCCGCTCCACGAGTTTTCAACGACTGACCACGGGTAAGATGCTGGTGCTGTTTCATGAATAATAATAGCGCCTGCAGCTCCTTGTCGACTTGCTTCTTCGTATTTATACGTCCAACGACCATAATAAGTCATTGCATCACCAGTGAATAAGGCTGGATCTTTTGTAGCAAAGCCCGGATCGTTAACCAACATTACAACTGTTTTGCCTTTAACGTCTAAGCCTTCGTAATCATTCCAATTATATTCAGGTGCGTTAACGCCGTAACCCACAAATACGAGTTCAGAATTTTCTATGCCTTCTTGTACGCTTATACGACTGCTACCCATAACCATGTCTTTTTTATATTGATAATCTTTGCCACCAATACTTAGCACCATGTTCGAATCTGCTTCAAGGGATACAAGCGGTACTTCCTGTAAGTAACTGTCGCCATTACCAGGAGCTAAACCTAAGGCTTTGAACTGCGTTGTTAAGTAGTCAAGTGTTAGCTTTTCACCAACGGATGAAGGCGCGCGGCCACCAAATTCATCTGATGCGAGTACTTTTATATGCTCAGCCAGTTCATTTGCTTGGATACTGTTATAACCATTGGTTATGTCGGTAGGAGTAATACGTGATGTTGCACAGCCAGCTAAAATAGCACCAGCAAGTAAAGTAAGAGATAAATAACGTTTCATATCAGCTCATTTCTTGTTTTAAGTTCTAGCAAGTATATTAACTTCTATTAAGTAGAACCAGTTTTTGCGGTAAACTGTTGTAAAGTTTAAGGCATAAACGAGCAAGTAACTAATAACAATGAAACGTTTTACCCCCCCGGAGCAGTGGCAGCCAAGTAGTCTGCAAAGTGGTGCATTTTTGCATCTAAATACTCTTTTTAAAATTGATGAGCAAATAAGCTGGCCAACACCACAGTGGTTTGTCCCATACCTAAATGCCATTAATGAAAATAATTTACCGATACGGTTTATTGACAATGCAAAAATAGATTTTGGCGATCGTTATTATGAGCAAGTTATTTTTGAAACTGGCGAAGTGCCCACACGCACAGAAAATTGGCATGATCTATTTGGCGGCTTTATTTGGTGTTTGTTCCCTAAAACTAAAGCACTTATAAACCAAAGGCATGTGCAAGATATTGCTGAGCATGGTTTACAACATCGCACCAAGCACAGAAATGCATTAACACTTTTTGATGAGTGTGGTGTTGTGTTAGCAATAAGCGAGAGTAAGTGGAAGCAGTGGCTTTGCGATCATCAATGGAAAACTGCATTTGTTGAGCATAAAAATGAATGGGGTAAAACTATACAGCCATTTATGTTTGGCCATGCAAATTACGAAATGCTAACTAAACCTTATATAGGTTTGACGGGCAAAGCTTTATTTGTTTTTGTTCCGGATGAAATATTTTGTAAAGATTTAGTAACTCAATACCAGTACCTAGATCAAGCCCTTTATGAGATGATTAAAACCGATAATTGTTTAGCTGATAATAAACAGCTTTCACCATTACCATTATTAGGTGTGCCTGGTTGGCATGATGAAAATACAGATGAAGCATTTTATAACAATACGGACTACTTTAGACCGAAACGAAGGATACGAGCATGATAGAAGTTGCTGGGCTTAAAAAGAAATTTAAGTTAACGAAAGACCATAAAAAAAATAAAGTCGACGAGATAGATCCCCGCGAAGACAAAGATTATTTTCATTCAGTACGTAACGTTAGTTTTAGCTGTGCAAAAGGCGAAGTACTTGGTTTATTAGGTCCTAATGGCGCGGGCAAAACAACCACGTTACGGATGTTATCAACGGCATTGAAACCAGATGAAGGCAGTATCACTATTGCAGGTAACGACATAGTTAAAAAGCCATTGTTAGGGCGCAAGTCCATTGGCTTTTTATCTGGCTCTACCGGTTTGTACGGGCGTTTAACCGTAAAAGAAAATATAGAATATTTTGCCAAACTTCATGGTATGAAAAAAAGTGATATAGCCTTGCGTTGTGAAGAGTTATTCACTTTACTCGATATGCATAAGTTTATAGATAAGCGAGCTGAAAACTTATCAACGGGTATGAAACAAAAAGCGAATATAGCCCGTGCAGTTGTGCATCGCCCAGCAGTAGTTGTACTCGATGAGCCAACAACGGGTTTAGATATTATGACTACACAAACCGTCATTGAATTTATCAAAGGTTTAAAAGCACAAGGAACACCTGTTATTTTTTCGACCCACCACTTAGACGAGGTGGCGTTATTATGTGACCGTGTTGCGGTTATTAATGAAGGTATAAGCTGTTTTGATGGCACTGTTGATGAGTTTAGACGAGCAGGTAACAGTGATGAATTAAACCAAGCGTTTATGAATATATTAACGGAGAAGCATGATGTTTGAAGTATATAAAAAGGAATTAAAAGAGCTCCTTCGTGATAAAAAAACGCTCATGTTTGTTGTGGCATTACCTATTGTTATTTTTCCATTAATGTTTGCAGTTATTGCATTTATAGGTTCAAAAGCAGCACTAGAGGCAGAACAAAAAGTAAATACCTATGTAATTATTAATGGTGCATATGCGCAAGAATTTACAGACAAAGTGTTTTATCACAAAAGTTTTGAGTTGTATAAGGGCAGTAAAACCTTTAACACAGTGGAAGAACTTAAAGCAGGGGTTATTGCTGGCGATATTGATATGGGTATTTATTTACCAACTCACGCTAAGCAAACACTTGATGAAGGCGAACAAAGTAAATGGGAAATTGTTTTTAACGATTCAAAATCAATCAACTTTTTGTTTGAACGAGTCAAAGAAATTGCCAAGGAATATAGCGATGGGCTGCAAAAAGAAAAACTTCTCAATTATGGCATTAATGAAGCACTACAAAAGGCGTTATTAAAGCCAATAGAGGTTGTTAAAATTGACACTGCAGATAAACGTGAAAACCTAGGCGAAAAAATAGGTGGATTTTTACCTTATTTACTTATTCCTCTGGTACTAATGGGGGCAACTTATCCCGCAATTGATTTGGGCGCAGGTGAAAAAGAGCGTGGTACACTTGAAACGCTTTTACTTACTCCAATTACACGAACAGAGTTAGTACTTGGTAAGTTTTTAACGTTACTTACAACGTCCATTGTATCAACCTCCATAACCGTCTTGAGTATGGGATGTTGGGTTGCAGTGGCATTGGCATTTGCAGATCTAGAAGTAATTAAAACTGCTTTCAGTTCTTTAGCTATTACTGACTTACTGATGATTTTTGTATTGTTATTACCACTTGCTGCCATATTTTCATCGTTGGCCTTGGCCATATCAATATATGCGCGCTCGTTTAAAGAAGCACAAAACTATATGGCACCTTTGAGTATGGGTATGATTTTCCCTATTATTATTTCCGTTTTGCCTAATATGGAGCTAACAGCAAAAACAGCGTTTATTCCGGTTACAAACGTCGCGTTAGCGATTAAAGATATAATTAAAGGCACAGTGGATTACACCTTCGTAGGGCTGATTTTTCTAGCTACAGTGCTAATTGCAGGCGTATTACTGGCATTTTGTATTAAGTGGTTTAACCGAGAAGATGTTTTATTTAGGTAGCGTGTTTTAAATTGGTAAGCAAGTTATGAAAGGCAGCCTTCGCTGCCTTTCATATTTTTAATAAAAGAAAAAAATATAAAAAGCCAATACTGTTCTCGCATTATCACTACCTTCAGCTCTGATTGTTTTGCTAGTAATAATTCAAGCAATTAGTATCCAAGAAAAAACTCTATGTAATCTCTACAAAATAAGTTAAAGCTGAAAATGGCAAAAATAAAAAAGAAACTGGTATATCTCTAGAAAAATATGATTAAATATTAGCTCTAATTACTTTAATGATTTGAGTAATTAGGTTCAATTTTCACTAATGGAATGAATTATTAAACTCAAAGGAGCTGTTAACCCTAATTGTAGGGCTAATAGAAATTATTATGGAACAACAAAACCAACAAACACTAACCAACCTTGTATATGATATTTATGAGGATCTTGCCCTAATAGAAGATCATCAAGTGCTCATTCAACCTTTACTCAGCGACTTAGTGGCTACAGCGCCAGAGGGCTTTGAGGGTATGGCTACTATGATTAATACGCATATTTCAAACGGCTTTAAATTTAAAAATCCCAAAATTCAAAAGTTTGAGCTCGAATCGGGGTTATTAAAACTTAAAACGTACTTTCAAAAAGTTAACCTTCAATACCAACCTTTATAGTTAATTAAGTACTCACTTATTTTTCATGTTCTTACAGCATTCGTGTTGCATTAACTTTTTCACTTCAAGGATGATAAATGACACTCATAAATACGAGCATTTTAATGCTGTTTTTACAGCCTTTCTTTGTTTATTTAGCACTTTTTAAACAGTCAAAACATACTATTGAGCCCAAAAGCTCATTAGATAATGAAGATTCAATGTTTTTATTTATCGCCCCTGGCTTATCGGTTTTTTACCTTGATCAGTTTTGGGAGGCGCTGCTTTATTTAGGTAGTGTGTGCTTATTGAGCGTATTGCTAGCTAAAATTGTAGAAAGTAAAGCAAACAAGCGATTGACCAGAGACGATTCAATAGGGTTTACCTTAGCAAGCTTTATATTTTTTGGAATGATAAAGTTAATCATTGTTGCGGCTGCGTATTTTGTTACTGATGACTCTACGACCGTGACAACAGCAAATTTAAGCCCCCCAGCTGAAGAGCCTCCATTGACTATTAGCCAAGTTTTTATCGTGGACTATTTGTATAGTCAGTTTTGGCCTTCGCTGTATTTTCTAGCCTTAATGGTAGTCACCTTAGTATTAAAAATTATTGAGTATCGATTTTCATTTAAAGAGGCGCTATCAGGTATTTTAATTATGCTTAGCGCATTATTAGTAGGTATTTTTCCTTTATTTGGTGGTGCTTATCTTTTGGGGTTAATCGCTAACTTTTTTATCTTTTTCATATTTTGTTCTGCGTGCATTGAAATAGATAAAATAGGGGATGCATCAGGAGGGGCGATTGCTATTTTCTATGGTTATATATTAATGATGGGACTTGGGCTGAGCGTTATTTGTAAGCTTGTTTATGAAGTGTTTTTTTAGTAAATAACGTATTGAGTGATGACTGTTTATTGTTCTAAATGCTTGCGGTTGTCTTTTTATCCAATTAGACTGAATTTTAGTCAATATGGCAATTAATCAATATTTATATACTTTATAAACGTCATTAAATAGCAACACGATAAGTATATTTTAAAGTGAGTATTTGGGAGCTTGTATATTTTGTTATCACGTTTAAAAGCTTATTTTTTGGTAATTGTATCGATTATCATTATTTTTACTACAACGCAGGCTTGTGCAGATATGTTTGGTTTTTTTAATAAGCAGGATTTTATTTTATCGGCTCCAGTAAAGGGGCAGTTATTAGATGATGGGCAGCCCGTTGCAAACACAAAAGTAACGAGAACGCTGATTTATGGCGATGAATATATAGATGAGGCAACAACAGACAGTGATGGGCATTTTTCGTTTCCTAAAAAAGCGATTAAGACGTCAAAACCATCAAATATGTTCGACAACGAGTCATTAATTCAGCATATATATTTAGAAAATGGGACACCAGAGGGCATTGTATTGTGGTACGTGACTGTGTCTTTGCATGAAGAGAGTGGTACGTTAACTGAGCTGTTAACCAGTTTAGTGTGTGATATTTCAAAAGAGCCACAAACATATGACTTACCAATAAAAGAAGCACCTGAACACGTTTTTACAATTTATACGACGTGTAAAATCTAACTTTTTGACAGACTCATTCAAAAGGACTTTATATGAATACTTTAACACCTATGCAAGCAGTACAAATGGCGTCGCTTGCTTATAAAGCTAAAAGCATTAAAAGTACGACTTTACTAAACAACTCCCTGCACCCAGCTTTACGTGGCAATTTCAACTTTGGGGTAAACTCAGAGGCTGTACAAGGAGTGTCAGGTGGATTTTTTTCTCATTTGTTTGGTCTGAGCACTGGCTTTGGTTTGTTAGGTCATGGGCAAGGCATTTACCAAGGTGATTCAGTTATAACAATACGTGGTACAGCATCTTTACGGGATGGACTAACTGACGCACATTTTGGTTTAAGTGGCGGCGCAAACGGTAGTATGGTGCATGCGGGGTTTAATAAAACATTTTATTCGATGAAACCTACGTTGCAAGAATTTGTAACGGCAAACATTCGAGATAAAATAACAGGTTGTGTTCATATTGTTGGCCATAGTTTAGGCGGCGCTTTAGCTACACTTTCTGCCGATTGGATAAAAGCAGAATATTCTCTACCAGTGCAGCTTTATACATTTGGTTCTCCCCGTGTAGGCTTAGATAATTTTGCTAGAGCAGCAACATCAAGAATTGATAAAATTTACCGTTGTACTCATGGCGCTGATCCAGTGGCTAAGGTCCCATTATGGCCATTTTCGCATGCGCCTTATAATGGTCAAGAAATTCGTTTAGATAATGGTCAAGGCTTGAAAGGCGCCGCACATAAATTAAACGGTACGCCTGGCTATATTAACACGGCAAACAGCAGTGATTGGAATAACTTAACAGTACAAGCTAATCATTTTTTAAGTACACCCGTACGTTTATGGTTTGAAGATAGAAACCAAGCTTCATTTAATGCACATTGGTCAGATAAATTAAGTGCAGCACTAATAACGTTGCTAAAAGATGCCGGCTATTACAGTGCGGTTGCTGCACAAGCAGCCATTGGAACAGGGTTAACTTTTTACGATATGCTTGCACGCACTTTAGATAAAATAGCAAAAGCATCAGCTTCTTTTGCAGCGCAAACCTTAGGCTTGCTAGGTCATATGTTAGTGTTTGCAGGTAAAGTGATTAGTACAGTGGTAGAGCTAACCTATAGCTTTATAAGGTCAGTATTTGATTCAACACTCGGCGCTTTATACAGAGCAGCCAGAGAAGGTTTAAACGGTCTAGATTAGGCTGTTGATAATTTTATTAGAATACTTTGTGACGAACCTCTCTCAAGCTGATATTTTAACACTGCAGAAGTTAAATTCACTTGAGATAGGCGTACTGACGAACATTAAATTCAGAGTATCAATCAAATAGTGATAAAAGCTGAATGCTTTTATTTATTAAGTTTACCTAACAATACTGCACCACTTTGACTATCCCCCAAAAAATCATCTTTATTATAGATAGGACAACTTTTAAGTGACAAGCAACCGCACCCAATACAATCATTTACTTTGTCACGTATACCTTGCATATAAGCAATTCGTTCATCAAGCTGTGCTTGCCATTGCTTAGAAAGCGCTGACCAATCTTGTTTTGTGGGTGTTCTATTGTCGGGAAGTGTCGCTAACGTATTTTTAATTTCATCAAGCGTTATTCCCATTGCTTGTGCTGCCTTTATAACTGCAACACGCCTTAATACATCAGGCTTATAGCGTCGCTGGTTACCAGTATTACGCCAGCTTCTTATTAGCTGTTTAGTTTCGTAAAAGTGCAAGGTTGATACTTTCACACCACTTCTTTTTGCTACATAACCAACTGTTAAATTAGCTTCTGTGAGTTTTTTTTGATCCGTGTTCATTATTTAACTCCATGAGTTGACCTCAACATAACTTGAGGTTTTAAGCTGCGTACAACATAAAAAAGGAACTAACAAAATGCAACAAAAACTTAATCGCAGTACGGTTATTATTTATTCATCAGCACGTAAAAATGGTAATACATCGGCTCATGTTAATAGTTTTGCTGAGCAAAATGATGTGCGCGTTGTATGCTTAGATGATTATAAAATATCTCCTTATTGCTACAATAAAAATTATATAAATGACGATTTTTACCAGCTGTTTGAATCACTTTTAAATTACGACCATTGGGTATTTGCGTCACCCGTGTATTGGTACAACACAACAATACAAATCAAGGCTTTTATAGATAGAATCACAGATTACATGGACGATGAACACTTAAAACCAAGATTACGCTTACTGCGTAGCAAAGATTTTTCGTTGCTATCAAATGCATCATCTATTGAGGCCCCAGAGGTGTTTGTACAGATGTTTAAACAAACTTTTAACTATTTAGGGATGAGTTTTGTAAGCCATCAGCATAAAAATACGCAATCGGCAGTATAATCCGCTGCCTTTTAGGCTTTGCTTCTGGTAATTTGTTAGATTGGTCAACATGCCCTAGTTACTCAATAACACAGGAATGTTTTATGAAATACTTATTATTGCTGTTTTTTAGTTCGCTTTCACTGGCTAATGAACTGGCTATTAAAGACTTTGGTTATTTTTACTCTGTACCGGAGCATGCAAAAATTAACGACTCTACCGTATTTAAAATAGTGTTTGATGTTGCACAAGGGGCTAAAAATGGTGAGCAAAATAATAATATAAATTCACTGGCGCGCTTTATTAATATGCATGTAGCGCACGGTGTTAAATCAGAAAATATTCAGCTTGCATTAGTGGTTCACGGTAGTGCCAGTTTAGATGTACTCGCTAATACTGAATATAAAAAACGTTTTAAAACTGATAATAAAAATCAACGTTTAATTAAACAATTACTCACTAACAATACTGTTGTTTATGTGTGTGGTCAGTCGGCTACGCATAATAAAGTTTCGCCAAAGCAGTTAATTGAAGGTGTGCAGATGTCGCTTTCTGCCATGACTGCCCATGCGCAATTACAACAACAAGGCTATACGTTGAATCCATTTTAATGATAAAAAATATTTTATGTTTTGGTGATTCTAATACCTGGGGACTAGATCCGAGTACAGGTAAACGCTTTGACGAAAACACTCGATGGACAGCGAGATTAGCCAAAAAATTAGGTCCAGATTTTAACGTAATTGAAGCAGGGCAACCTAATCGTACTTTAATAAATCTGCCGCCATTTGATGGCGCGCTTTGTGGCGTACGTTATTTAAAACCATATTTAGAACAGTATTCACTTGATGTAATTATTATTGCACTGGGGACAAACGATCTTAAAAAACGTTTTAACCTAACGCCTAAGCAAATTAGCCAAGGGCTTGATTGCTTAATACGTAAAGTTACGTGCTTTTACGATATAAATAAACAACCTAAAATACTCATTCTTAGTCCTGCTTATATAAAAACAGTAGGCCCTTATAAGCACATTTATCAGGGGGCTGAGTTTAAAAACGAAGCAATGTCTGAGCAGTTTAAGAACGTGGCGTTTAAAAATGATGCGCTCTTTTTTGATTTACAAAGCGTGGTAAACGTATCGCCATTAGATGGGATCCATATGAGTACTGATGGACACTATAAAATAGCGGATGCCGTTTTTAAAATAACTAGGGCGTGTTTTAGTTTGATTTAAAGTTAAGGAAAAGTTTAATAGACCCTAACTTATTTGCATTTAAAAATAGTTATGTAATTATAAAATGTGATTTATAAAGTACGCTATTTAGCCGATAAGGATAGAATGAAAAAATATCAGCAAAAATCATTAATTGTAGTATTAACCGCAGTAGTGGTTTTTGTAATGGGAAGTTTGATTTTACTGTATTTTTTTGGTCATAAATTAGCCGCCACTGCTAATGATGACGCTAAGCATATTATTAAGCACATAGATGCTGCAGTTGAAGAAAGTAGTCGAATTCTCCTTCCATTAAATTCACTTAATTTTGCGCAGTGCGACGATGCAAACTTGCTCGAAATGCGCCGTGCATTATTTGATGCTAAATATGTCATCGATATTGGTTTTTTCAAAAATGATCAATTAGTTTGTACTACTGGTGCAGGCTTACTTAGTAAAGTGATAGATGATAAAAAACCAGATTTTATCCGCCCTGATAGTAATGTTAGGATCCGTTTTGAACCTAAACTGCGTTTGTTACTTTTTAATGGTCGAGAGATGCCAGTAATTATAGTTCGTAAAGGCAGCTATAACCTGATAATAGATACGACAGCATTCGTAAATGGTTCAGTTACAGCTCCTCGTTGGGAAGCAAGTTATAAAGCAGGCAGTAAGCTGCATCATTTAGCTGGTCACAATGGACTTTACGATGAAATAACGCACCAGCATCAACTTCCATTTGAAACCCTATTAAAGTGCAGTGATAGGAGTGCAGGTTATTGTGTTGCGGTCCATATTCCGTGGAGCCAATTTTTTGCCAATAACCAGTTTTTATTGGTTATTTCACTCATTTTAAATTGTTTAGCTGGTGTATCAAGTGCGTTAATTATTGAATTTCAAATTGCAGCACGTCGCTCGATAAAAGTTCGTGTATTTAAAGGATTGAAAAAAGGCTCTTTTTACTGGACTTATCAACCTATTATCTGTTTGCAAACAGGTAAGGTGGCAGGTTGCGAAGTGCTTGCCCGTTTTGAGGATAAATACGGTGTGCTTTACCCTGATGAGTTTATTCCGCAGATCCGTAAACACCATTTAACGTGGTCGTTTACTGAAGCAATGATTGAAAAAGTACTCGAAGAGTTAACACCTCTAGAAGCGTTACCTGAGGGCTTTAAAGTGTCGTTGAATATATTTCCGTGTGATTTAGAGCAAGGCAATGTCTCGCTTTTGTCACAAAGACCCGAGCTCACACACTCTCGGTTTATTATTTGCCTTGAAATTACCGAGGATGAATACTTGGATACCAGTATTGCGCATGCGCACTTTAGGACATTGGTCGAATCTGGCTTTCATTTGTCACTCGACGACTTTGGTACTGGTTACTCTAACTTGAGAAATTTGCAGAATTTGAGTTTTCATCAGTTAAAAATAGATCGATCATTTGTGCAAGATATCGCCACTGAGGGTTTAAAAGCTTCTATGATCCCTAATATTATGGAATTGGTGCATAAATTTAATTATACCTGTGTCGCTGAGGGGATTGAAACTAATGAACAAGAAGCGATTTTAAAAACTGCGGGTGTGCATTTTGGACAAGGCTGGAAGTACGGACGACCCATGACAGTGGCTAAATTTAAGACATATTTAACCTGAACTCTGAATAATAAATCTATCTCAAGCCGCTATTTTTAGTGCTAACTGCGTTGCATTTACTTGCAATAAAGTCGTTATTGACGCGTAAATCCGCCTTGTTATTACTAAAAATCTTTGGCTAGAAAAAATAAGTTTAAATACCTTCTAATTCAGTTGGTTAATAAATACCTTAACTCGGACGTGTTGACTGTTTTTTGCTCGGTTTTTACTTATTATTACAGGGATGTAAGCCATTAGAGTTACGCAGGAGCAGCTATCGAGCCCACTCGATTACAAACCTCACGCTGCGACCGGGATTGAATCGTCCCTAAGTTGAACAAATTTCAATCCACAAAGGTCAACACGCCCTAGGGCGTGTTGACCTTTCGTGATTAATTTTGCAGCAGACTGTTTGGTATTTAGGCAAGGCAGCGCCTATGTCATGTGGTTGTTCCCCATAAATAGGCGATAACGCAGCATAAATGCCAAACATGCGCTGCCCTTTGGGTTCTTTCTAGGGACGATTAACTCTTTGTTGCTCGGTTTTGACTTAGGCCACTAGGTTACAAACCTCGCGCCGCGATTTACTCGTCCCTAAGTTGAACAAATTTCAATCCACAAAGGTAAACACGCCCTAGAATTCAGGTTATTTAAAACAAACGACTTAGATCTTTATGCCTAGATTAAACGTATATGCATGATATTTATAAAATTTAGAATAGGGCTTTATGATGATCAAATCAATGTTAGTTGCTTGTGCCGTTGTACTCCTTAGTGCATGTACATCCCAGTATCCAAATCAACAAGTTACAGGTAAACAGTTTCCAAGTATTAGTGGCGAAAGTTTAGAAAAAAATATGGTCACTATCCCCAGTGATTTTAAAGCAGATAAAACCTTGATTCTTATTGGCTACAAGCAAGATAGCCAATTCGATATAGACCGCTGGTTAATTGGTTTAGATATGGCAGGGATCACGCTTCCCACTTATGAGTTACCTACTATTGCTGGTATGGCACCCCGTATGTTTAGCTCATTTATAGACAGTGGTATGCGCAAAGGTATCCCTAAAGAATTGTGGGGTGGAGTGATCACCATTTATAACGATGGTGAAGCTGTACAAAAATTTACTGGTAACCAAAGCCCAAATAATTCTCGAGTAGTGCTTATAGATAGCAATGGTAAAATTTTATATTTTTACGACCGTGGGTTTTCGGTCGATGCGCTAAATAAATTAAAAGCGCGTATAGAATGATCAGAATGCTTGCACTCTTTACTCAATATTTTGTGTTTTAGTCGCCTTAGGCTAACGACGTTAAAAATTTCTGATGTACGACTGCATGGATGCAGGGTAATACTATAGTGCTTTTTTTTTGTTGGCTATGTTAATAGAAAGAATAAAAAATGAAATTAAAATGTCAAAATTATTTGTAAGTCGTATATGTTTTAGGTAATGTGAGATAAACGTTTTAGGGACGAAGTCTATGTCACAACAGTTATCAGCATTTGTAAAAACTACTTTTCAGTCATCTTTTCATTCTCAAAGCTACACGGCTATTTTAAGAACACTCCATGCTCTTTTTAGTGATGTAAAAATGGATGATACGCTTCCACAAGCAGATTTTCGCTCTAACCACACTTTATATTTAATAGATGGGAGTACAAGTAATTGGCATGACCTTATTCCTGCTGATGTTATATGTTTAGCTAAGCAATATAGTGTGGTTATCTTTAATGTTGAGAGCGACGTGGTGTGTGAAAAAAATTTATTACTGAATCATATCAATGGGGTATTTTATAAGTCAGATGCTGCGGAAATAATCTTCAGAGGCTTAGTTAGAATCAATGCTGGCGAATTATGGTTTACACGGAAAATCATATCGAAAACATTTAAAGATATTTTGTCTGTTGCGTCTTCGTTCAATTCATTTAATGCAGATATAGAGCTAAAACAAGATGATTATAACCATTTAACTAAACGCGAAAAATCAGTTATTCATCTCATCGCGCAAGGCGCAAGTAATCACACTATTGCTGACAAACTCAATATTAGTGATCACACTGTAAAAACACATTTATACAGCGCATTTAAAAAAACACACTCTCGGAATCGAGTCGAGTTGGCTAACTGGGCACAACGCTACATTTCTGTATTGCTCCCAATGGCCTAAGGCTTTAATAGGAAATCTCTTACCAAAGCTCAGGTTAAACAAATTTTTATAAGAAGGCGACTGTAAATCGCCTTTTTCATTGTTTATGTTATTAGCTTACTTTTTTTGCCCATAACCCTTTATCAATACCTTTGGTTATAAGATCTGTAAGTGCTTTTTCTATTGCTTGTGTTACACAAATACTCATAGGTTCGTTATCACTAAAACCGGCTTCAGCTTCGGCTAATCGCTTGTAACTTACATATCTAAAAAAGCCTGCACGCATTTCTTGGCTTAGTACTTTTTTACTGGTGGCGACACTGAGTAATACTTGTCCTGTACGAACGTCCACGGCTCGTAGATATATTGAAATAGCATCTTCTCGATAGAGTTCTGATGCACCAATACCAAAATATTCCATTCCTAACCCTCCCGTTTTTACATTGGTATCGTAGCTGATAATACCGCCCTCTAAAATAATCTTTGCCGTTGTAAGTGGGGGAAGATCAGCTTGGTTAGGATTGTCTGATTGAGCCGCGCGTATTATCTTTCGCTCAGTTAAAATATTTTGTAACCCTTCACGTTCAACAGGTGTAAACCAATCTGACTCATGCAGGGCTTGTATGAGTATAGAATTTGCTCCTTGGGTAACCGCTGTTGAAAATGAGCTCACGTTTGTTTGTGGTTTGTACTGACCTGTTTGATCTCTAAATGAGTACACTGATACCGGTATACTGCCAACAGGTTTAGGCAAGTTTTTTAAGTCCGAAAATAATTCAGTAGGCGCTAAGCTGGCTGCTTTTTGTTGCGATGGTGGGATTAAGTTACCTAAACTTGCGCAGCCACTTAAACTTATTAATATTATTGTTATTAGTAGTTTATACATTATCCAAACCTCGGCACTTCAATGATCACAACCGTATCATCAATTATATTTGTGATTTTTACTGTAATGGTATCAGTGGTGCTAGTAATAATTTCTATTTGATAATCGCCACTCATAAAAATTGAATCTTGATTAAAAATACTGTTTTCAGGATCTTCACCAAAGGCCATATCTGTAATTTCTCTGACCATACGATTTAAGTAGGTGCGCTCTAGAGAGTCTTTAAATTGATCGGCATACCCTTTTTCGATTACAGGTGCTTTATGCTTATTTTGAGCCTGTGCTTTACTTAATAACATATTTGCATTGAGAGGGTTCCCACCAAAACTAGGGTTTATTGGGGTGTAAATTATTTCAGTTGCAGTAGCTGAAAAGCTTAATGTTATTATTATAAATATTATTTTTTTCATTTTACCATCCATTTACAGCCATATCAGGTGTGGATACCGTCATATTTGAGCGAGCCATGGCATCAATAACAGTATAAACTGCTTGCTCAACGCGTTCATCAAGCGGTTCTAGCCTTCGACCTAAGTAAGTTGCATAAACAAGTTGATTATTCATTATTAAAGAAAGTTTTGTGCCAGCTTTGGGGATCACGGTTTCTTTTATCTCAATATTAAAGCCAGCTGTTGAGGGTAAATCCCGCCAGTAGTTCGAAAATTCGTAATAAAATTGATGACCAAAACGGCTAATACTTCTATCGAGTAATAAACCATCTATTTCAAGTTCTTCGGCATATACACTCGGTAAGAAGCAAATCAATAGTGTGAAGATGTATCCACACAGGTTATTTTTATTTTTTTTCATTATTAAATAGGGGAGAGCCACTCTCCCCAGCCTTAGCAATACCAGGTTGCATAAATTTTGACCAATTTAACGAATTAAATTGCACTATAACGTCGTTAAAAACTTTTTATTTAGAACAACTAGATATAAAAACTTTTGCCTAGTTCTAGCGTAATTTTCTTAACATTAAATAGACCCCATATATAAGCAGATTGGTATAATTACATTTGCGTAATTGTTGTTGCGTTTCCATCACCCATTTGAGTAACCGATACCGTACTGTTTACACCAATCACTGAACCTTCAACAATATTACCGTTACCCATTTGAGTTACGTTAAATGTTACGTTTGCACCGCCAACTAAAAAGGCAGATTGTTCCGTGCCACCAACCCAGTTACCTTCGCCTGTTTGTGAAATATCAATACTGTGATCATTGCCTTCAACCATCATGTCGATGGCATTTAAATCACCACTTTGCGCTATATCAATTTGGTTATTATTACTCTCTAAAATACCTGCGAGAGTTACAATAGCTTCATTTTCGGCACCATTTTGCGCAATATCAATATCATTATTATTAGAACTTAGTGATACATCTGGGTATGAAGACTGTACAAGCACCGTATTTTCGTCGCCAGATTGTACTAAATCCACATCATTATCAGAGCCATTAAAATTAGCTAAATGAACTGAGTTTGTTGCACCCGTTTGATTAACCATAAATTCATTATCTGAACCAATAACGCCCATGTAAGCTTCATTAGCTGAGCCTACTTGCATTGTTGTTAATTCATTATTATCGCCCACAACATCTATTGTTGTTAGGTTATTAGCATCTACCTGGGTGATGGTTACTTCATTATTCGATCCTTCAAATAAGTTAGATGCTATCTTGTTTGATGAACCTTCTTGATCTAAATTAATTTCGTTATCATCACCTTTCACAGCAGCAAATGTAACAGCATGTGCATCACCATCTTGCTCTATTTTAAGCTCGTTTGCGTCACCTGAAATATCGCTTATTGTTATCGCATTGCGCTCACCGTCTTGTTCAATTTCAAGCTCGTTATCGTTACCTTGCAAAGAACTTACTTTGAACGTATTCCAGTAACCCGCTTGCTCTAAATCAAAGGTATTTTGATCGCCAGTGAGAGTCGTTATTTCAGCTTCATGCCATTGACCTGTTTGAAGTGTGTTTACTTCATTTTCATTACCTTTCATATCGTAGTTGTAAAACCAATGACCACCAGCACCTTGCTCAATATTAATGGTGTTATCATCGCCAGCAATTTTATTTATAGCTTCGTTATTGACGAGGATGCCTTGGCCACTTTGCATCACTGATAGGGAGTTATTATTACCCGTAAGCTCAGTTAACGCACCATTAGCAACACCATCTTGAGTATATATTTGTGTATTACTATCGCCGGTAGTTGTTACACCTGTGAAGTTACCTGATTGAGTTTGCGTGACTGTTGTATTATTTTCATTACCCGTTGTTGCAATCTCAAGAGCATTGCTATCACCATTTTGGGTTAGCACTGCGGAGTTGTTATTTTGCGATTGAGCTAAAGTTATTGCATTAGCAGTGCTGAGCGTCGAAATTTTTGTCCCAATTTCAGAGTTTGATACTGCTTTATTGTTAGTGTCAGCATATGAGGCAAAACTTGTACCCATTGCAATAGCAATCGCACAGCTTAAAAGTGATTTATTTAACTTCATTATTTTCTCCTTGAGATAGTAAAATCAAATACCTTAAATGTTATAGGTTTTATAAGGTACTTGGTGTTTCAGCATGCCGTGCTGATATAAAGTTTTGTGATCCGCTTGATTTACTTTGTAAGTAGGTAAAGCGTTATTGATAATTGAAAGGAATAAATACCAAACATCGTTGTTTTTTAACTAATGCGACTTTATGTAACCTCGCAACGTCGTATTAACTCTACATAGAATTTCACATTCTTAAATCATCTTTTTTTACCAAATAATTAAGCCTTGTTTTTCAATGAGTTGAATTTTTATTGTGTGTTTTTTTTAAGTGTATTTTAAAAAGCAGTAAAAAGTAATGACTCTGTGCAATGAGGTATTTTATTATTCATTTCATTAAAAAGACTGTCTTTACTGTTTTTTTGATAAGTATTTCAGTCAAAAATAATGATTTTTTGTTTTGTCTAAACTTTTTATCTTGTTTAATTTGGCATTTAGTAGTTTGCTAATAACTTGCCACGTGATCCCTTGTACTTGAAGTAGTAAAAGCACCTTGCTTAGTGAAACTGAGCTAACCCAACTATGGATAGAACAATGAAAACAAAATTATCTATTATTACACTTGCATTATTACCTTGTTTAGCTGCTGCAAAACTGCCTGATGCAGGTGCGATTCAACAAGTTGCTTCAAGTAGCGACTCACTGATTGTTAAATACAAAAAAAATGCTTCGCCTCAAATGCGTAAACAAGCAAGAACCTTGGTTAGAGCTAAAATTACTGATTTGAATAACGATGAAGTTGACGACAGCTATACATCATTACTGTCTGGTCGACTTGCTAAATTTAAAATATCAGGCATGAGTACTAAAGACGCTATTAAACTGTTAAAAACGCACCAAGCTATTGAATATGTTGAACCAGATTATCGTGTAAGCATTGCAAGTTTGCCAAATGACCCCCGTTTTGATGAGCTTTGGGGCTTAAATAATGAAGGACAAACGGGCGGCACTGTTGATGCTGATATTGATGCGCCAGAGGCATGGGAAATTTCTACGGGTAGCCGCGATGTAGTTGTTGGGGTTATAGATACGGGGGTAGATTATACCCATAATGATCTTGCAAGCAATGTGTGGGTAAATACAGCCGAAATAGCAGGAGATGGTATTGATAATGACGGAAATGGTTATATTGATGACATTCATGGTATTAATGCGATTACTAACAGTGGCGACCCAATGGATGACGAAGGACATGGCTCACACGTGTCGGGAACTATTGGTGCAAGCGGAAATAACGCAACAGGCATTGTGGGTGTAAACCAAGAAGTATCGATTGTTGGTTGTAAGTTTTTAGACGCACAAGGTAGTGGTTCATCTTCAGACGCAATTAAATGTATTGATTATATGGTGGGACTTAAAAACTCCGGCGTTAACTTACGCGTATTAAATAATAGCTGGGGCGGCGGTGGTTATAGCCAAGCACTTGCTGATGCAATAGCATCAAGCGAAGCTGCAGAATTATTGTTTGTCGCTGCGGCAGGTAACGATACTATTGATAATGATGTTAATCCACATTACCCATCAAATTATGAAAATGCGAGTGTATTGTCTGTAGCAAGTACAGATCAGACTGATGGCATTTCATGGTTTTCGCACTGGGGTTTAACCAGTGTAGATATGGGTGCACCAGGCAGTGCTATTTTATCTACAACACCGGGTAATTCGTACGCGTCATACTCAGGTACTTCAATGGCAACACCACATGTTGCGGGTGCTGCAGCGCTTGTTTTATCTATTAATCCAGATTTGACAACGCAAGAATTAAAAGAGCTATTAATGAATAGCGGTGACGCAAATACGGCACTACAAGGTAAAACCGTTGCAGGTACACGGCTTAATGTCCACCAAGCGCTTGTTGATGCAGATCCAACTCCTGGCTTTAAGCTTTCTGTCACACCACAATCACAACAGATCACCGCTGGTGACACTACAAATTATACATTCACGATAGGTTCAATAGCGGGATGGGATTCAGAAGTAACACTCGATTTAGCATCGTCTTTAGAAGGTGTTTCTCTTAGTCGCACAACGGCAAATCCGGGTGACGACGTTGAACTTAATGTTGAAACAACAAACGATACCCCATGGGGTGAGTATGAGTTTACCGTTACCGCTACGTCAGGCGAGCTAGTGAAAACTAAAACCGTCGAGTTAATGATTCAACCTGCTGGTTTAAATGATTTTACTTACAGTAATGATGACAGTGTAGCCATTCCTGATAATTCTCCAGAAGGTGCACGTTCCGTTATTAATGTAGCGGATGAGCTCACAATATTTGGCACTGCTGCTAATGTAGATATTACCCACACTTATTCGGGTGATTTAGTTGTAAAACTCATTTCAGCGCAAGGCAGTGAAGTGACATTACAAAGTAATATTGGCGGAGGTAATGACGATATTGTTAAGCGCTTTACATCTGATGCGTTTAACGGAGAAGTAGCGACAGGGGATTGGACACTCAATGTAGTTGACACTGGCGCTGCAGACACGGGTAACATTAACACGTGGTCACTTACTTTTAGTGCGCTTGGCGAAGTCAGCTCGCAACCGCCACATGCCGACTTCACTGTTGATACGCAAGGGTTAACAGCTTTGTTTGTTGATACAAGTAGTGACGTAAATAATGATATTACACAATTGAGTTGGAGCTTTGGTGATGGTGCAACGTCTGCCGATCCTAGACCTGTACATACTTACTCAGAGCCAGGTAGTTACACAGTTGAACTGATAGTAACAGACAGTGAAGGCAATACAGACACCTCTACACAAATAGTCGTTGTTAGTAATGTCGACATTGAGTTGAGCTTAAAGCGAGCAAACAAATCACGCTTAGATACGATGCGTGTAGAGCTTAGTTGGGAAAGCGTTGGCGCCGAATCACTAGACGTTTATCGAAATGGCGAGCTAGTGGATACTACATCTGATAGCGGCAGATACCGTGACCATGTACGCAAAGCAACATTGCCAACATACGATTATAAACTTTGTGTAACCCCAAATGTATGTTCGAACACAGTTACAGTTTCGTTTGATTAGCACTTAACATTTTGTAAGTTATTTGAGCCCAGCTTTGCTGGGCTTTTTATTTTAAAAGAGATTTACGTTTTTAGGGTCACGCAGTTTTAATTCTAAAAGCAAAGCGCAACTGAAAAATAAGTTATATCGGCAGAAGTAATAATCTATTAATCTGAAAAACTGCTTATTGCCTAACTCCTCCATAGTAAATTTTCTGTTAATTTTAAATTAATATCTCCCTAAAAAATTACCTAATATAGACACTAAACCGTTGTTATATAATGATTTGGTGCGTATAGAATTCTTAAAAGCATTATTTACGATTACATTTTAGGTTGTTTTTCGTTCGCTTGTTCAGTTTCTAGTTGTTGACGAACGAGTAGATTATGCTACTTTTAGAAACCAAGATGTAAATTAAGTGTTAATTTGTTTTTAACGGAGGATCAAATGAGCTCACGTAAAATGATTAAAACCCCCTTTAAACTAAGCGTATTGTCACTGGGTATTATCGGTTTAAGCGCGCATGCAGCAGTTGATTGCAGCGTATTAGATACATGGCAATTAGGCCAAACTCATACTCAGGGTAACCAAGTTAAAGCGCAAGATAATGCGTACCAAGCAAAGTGGTGGACACAGTCTAACCCTGTTGAAAATGATGGTGAGTGGCAAGAATGGATTAAATTAGGTGTGTGTGACAGCGTTGTCAATGATGCGCCTGTAGTCTCTATTTTAACCCCCACAGATGATTCTCAATTTTCCATTAAAGACAACGTTGTCATTTTGGCTGAAGCGACAGATACAGACGGCACAATTGATCATGTTAAATTTTTTGTTAACGGATCCCTGATCACAACCGATAGCATTGCTCCGTATAGCGCTCGTTGGCAAGCAATAGTGGGGACGCATCAAATAAGTGCAGTGGCGACTGATGATAAAGGATTGCAGTCGAGTCAAGTTTCCAGCACCGTTAATGTTAACGATGTTGTGGTTGAACCTACAAATCAAGCACCCATGGCGACTATTTCTTTTAGCACCTCATCAGATCCACTTGTTGTTGGCTCACGTGTTGTGTTTGAGCTCTCAGGTACTGACGATGATGGCCAAGTAACGCAGCTTAATTTTGCAGTCAATGGCAGTGATGTATACCAAGCAAATACACCATCAAGTCGTTATGAACACCAAGTAACAGCAAGTGGAGATGTGACTTTTACACTAACGGTAACAGATAACGAAGGCGCGACCTCACAAGCAACAAAGGTATTAACAGTTGCGAAAGAGGGGACTCCCAGTGACGGCGTTGATGAGTGCAAACCCCAGGGTTTATATCAAACCCAAGGTGTGAATACCCCTTATTGTACTGTGTATGATGCCCAGGGACGAGAGGTTATGGGGGAGGATCATCCTCGGCGCGTAATCGGTTATTTTACTAGCTGGCGTAATGGCGCAAATGGTGAGCCACGTTATTTAGTGAACGACATTCCGTGGGATAAAATCACTCATATCAACTATGCATTTGCACATGTTGATATAAACAATAAAGTGTCAATTGGCGACCCAGCTGCACAAGGGAATCCAGCAACAAACATGGAATGGCCCGGTGTGGTCGGAGCTGAAATGGATCCGAGTTTTACGTATAAGGGGCACTTTAATCTTTTAAATAAATACAAAAAACAATACCCACAAGTAAAAACGTTAGTGTCTGTTGGAGGCTGGGCAGAAACTGGCGGTTACTTTGATAGCACAGGCCGCGTTGCAAGTGGTGGATTTTACACCATGACAACTCTAGCTGATGGTTCGGTGAATCATTCAGGTATTAATGCATTTGCGCAAAGCACCGTTGAGTTTATAGAAAAGTATGGTTTTGATGGTGTTGATATCGATTACGAATATCCTTCATCAATGAAAGATTCAGGCCACCCTGATGATTTCCCTATTTCAAATGCACGCCGCGCTGGTTTAAATGCGTCATATCAAGTGCTAATGAAAAAAGTACGCGAAGCACTCGACCGCGCTGGCGAAAAAGCAGGTAAACATTACCTCTTAACAATAGCATCCCCTTCTTCAGGTTATTTACTGCGTGGTATGGAAACATTCCAAGCGGTCAAATACCTCGATTATGTCAATATCATGTCTTATGACCTACACGGTGCATGGAACTCACATGTTGGTCATAACGCAGCCTTGTTTGATACCGGTCAAGATTCAGAGTTAGCTCAATGGGATGTGTATGGCACCAAAGAGTTTGAAGGTATTGGCTATTTAAATACAGATTGGGCTGTGCGTTATTTTCGTGGCGCCATGTCAGCGGGTCGTATCAATATTGGTTTGCCTTACTACACTCGGGGATTTAAAGATGTAAGTGGTGGAACTAATGGCTTATGGGGGCAAGCTGCTTTACCTAATCAAGCCAATTGTTCGCCTGGCACCGGTGTGGGTGAAAAAAATAAATGTGGAGATGGTGCGTTAGGCATAGATAATCTTTGGCATGATAAAAATGATGCAGGCCAAGAAATGCCCGCAGGTTCAAACCCACTTTGGCATGCTAAAAACCTCGAACGTGGAATAACCCCTTCGTATTTAGGTGCGTATGGTTTAACGCCCAATACTAACCCAGAAGATAAATTAACGGGCACTTATACACGCTACTACGACAATGTTGCCATTGCGCCTTGGTTATGGAATGCAGATAAAAAAGTATTTCTTTCAATCGAAGACGAAGAATCAATGACGGCTAAAGTTGACTACGTGATCAACAATGGCTTAGGCGGCATCATGTTTTGGGAGCTTGCAGGCGATTTTGATTACGACTCACAAAAGAATGAATATTTCATGGGGACGACGCTTACGTCTCTTGCGTATGACAAATTTAACCAAAGTGGTGTTGTATATAATGTGCATGGCGGCAACCCAAGTTTTACAGTGCCAACAGAGTCCGTTGATGTAGCGTTTGCGGCGAATAGCTTTCCTGTGGGGGATGATAATTACCCGATAAGTCCTACTTTTTCGTTTACTAATAACTCATCTATTGATTTAAGCGGTGCAAAAATATCATTTGATGTACCGGTATCAACCTCAGCTATTTTTAAATCAAACTGGAATGCCCAAGAAAAGCTGGGTATGGCAGTCGAAGTAAACGGCTCAAATACAGCGGGTAACAATATAGGTGGTTTTGAAAATGAGTTTCACCGCTTTTCTATCACTCTTAATAATGAATGGGGCGATATACCAAAAGACTTTAGTACAGGCGCCACCGTTAACGCACAAGTGATGTACTACATGCCCATTACAGGCCCAAGTAACTTTACTATTGAAAAAGATAGCAACGTTTACGCATTCAAATTTGAGTACCCGCAACTCCCAACGGCAACAGCAGGTAATACGAGTGAGCCAAGCAACTCAGGCACATGTGAAGGTGTTGCTGTGTCATCAATTCCAGTTTACCCAAACTTTCCACAGAAAGATTGGGCAGGAAACCCAAGCCATGCCACCAGTGGCGATTTAATGACCCATAAAAATTCGGTTTTTAAAGCAAAATGGTGGACCACGTCTGAGCCAGGCGCTACGGCTGATTGGATCAAACGTTGTAGTCTGTAAATAAAACCACTTTAGAGGCAAAGAAAAACTTGCCTCTGCCTAAAGTCTTTTGAAGGATAAAATAATGACATTAATTAAATTTAAAACTCTATCGCTCTCAGCAGTTTCAAGCTGTGTACTGCTTGCAATTATGCCTGCTCAGGTTACTGCGCATGGCTACATGGATAGCCCAAAAGCACGGCAAGCATTTTGTAAAGCTGATGCAGGTTATTGGTGGCCAACTGATGGCAGCGCGATTCCAAATCTAGCATGTCGTGCAGCATTTTTAGAATCAGGGACAGTTCAGTTTGTTCAAGATATTGAATTTTCTGTTAATACTCCCGATTACCTTAGTCAAGCAGCGGTTGAAGAAAAAGTACCCAATGGGTTATTGTGCGCTGGTGGCGATAATGAAAAACGCGGTATGGATTTACCATCGCCACACTGGCAACGCAGCGATATTGTGCCTAACGCTAATGGCGAAGTAAAAATACGTTACCTTGCTACAACTCCTCACAACCCAAGTTTTTGGCAGTTTTATTTAACCAAGCCGAGTTTTAATGCTGCCACTGATGTGTTGACGTGGGCAGATTTGGAACTGGTGCAAGAGCACAGTAACATTGATTTCACTAAAGGCACCCAAGGTAACCGTTACTATGAAATGAATGTTGCAATTCCACAAGGTCGCAGTGGTAATGCCATTTTATACAGCCGTTGGCAGCGTGTGGATCAAGCTGGCGAAGGTTTTTATAACTGTAGCGACATTAATATTATAAGCGATGCAACACCCGTTGAACCAAGTCAATGGAGCGGTGTTGGCTACTTTGTACGTCAAGGTCAAACTGCAACAGTGGGGGATACTATTTGGGCACGCTTGTTTGACGAAAGTGGCCAAGAAGTTATTAACCAACAATTTAAAGTAACGGCTCAAAATAGTGCCAACTGGCAGCAAGCATTAGCAGCACAGCTTAATCTTGATTATGCACATTTAATGCAAGTCGGGGTACAAAACGAAGCTGGCGATATTGTATTTAATGATTCAGATACTTTAATTAATCAAGTTTATAGCAGCAATGCTGACTATACCTACACCTTAAGTGTGCAAAGCTCACCAACAAATACGGCACCGATTGTTAATGCTCCTGCTGATTTAGTCATTGATGAAAACACCTCAACAAAAGTGCACTTACATGCGTTTGACGATGAACAAAATACGCTTACTTATAATTGGTCAGTGCCAGCCCCGCTTAGTTTTACAGGTGGGGATGCAAATATTGAACTCAACGCCCCTGAGGTAACAGCTGATAAGGACTATACGGTTTCAGTGTCGGTATCCGACGGTGAACTTACCACTCAAGTGCGTTTTAAAGTAACTATTAACGATAGCACAGTTGTCGATTCTGATGCTCCTAAGTGGAGTGGCTCCGCAGTATATCAAGCTGGCGATAAAGTCACTTATCAAGGCGTTGTTTATACCGCTAAGTGGTGGAACCAAGAGCAACAACCCGATGAATCAAATGCGTGGGAAGGTGAAACATCACCAGAGCAAAGCAATTTATGGAAAGCAGGTAAAGCCTACCAAGGTGGCGCCGAAGTGATTTTTCAAAACCAAGGTTATCGCGCTAAATGGTGGACTCAAGGTGATACACCTGGGCAAGCCAGTGTGTGGGCCAAGCTTTAACACACTAATTTTTTAGTTCGCATTTATTAAAAACACAAGAGCGTGTTGCTTTTTTAGGAAGGGATTAAATCCCCCTAAAAGAAAAAATTTTAATTTTTAAAATCAACACGCCTTTGTAACAAAATGAGAGAAAAATATGAATATTAAACAGTTAACAGCCGCCATTGGCGCAGTATTATTTGCAAGTACAGCGATTGCCGCACCGTCTACACCAAGTATTAATTGGGAACCGCAACAATATTCTTTTGTGGAAGTGGATTTGGAGGGGAATGGATCATATAAACAACTTGTTACCCGTGTGGAGCAGGTGAATATCAATATTCAATGGAGTGCATGGAGCGGTGACGGTGGTGATAGTTACAAAGTTTACTTTGATGACATATTGGTAAATGAAGGCACTCTTGCGGCAGGTTCTAAGACCGGGACTATTTCTTTTCTTTATGACAAAGCAGGTCGTCATACATTGTACGTTGAGTTATGTGAGGGAGGGGCTACGTGTGCTCGCAGTGCAGGGAAACCAATTGTTATAGCCGATACCGACGGATCTCATTTAGCGCCACTGCCAATGGATGTTAATTCAAATAACCGTGACATTGGTGTTAAACAAGATTTGGTTACCGGTGCTTATTTTGTTGAATGGGGCATTTACGGGCGTGACTTTGATGTAACAAATATCCCCGCACAAAACCTAAGTCACATTCTATATGGCTTTATTCCAATTTGTGGACCAAACGACTCACTGACAGGTAATCCTAAACGCTCGTTGGAGATAGCGTGCGCAGGGACACAAGATTTTGAAGTTGTTATTCACGACCCATGGGCCGCTGTACAAAAAGCATTACCAGGTGTGGATGCAAACGATCCAATCCGTGGTACGTATTCACAGTTAATGGCGCTTAAACAGCGCTACCCAGATCTGAAAATCTTACCCTCGGTGGGTGGCTGGACACTATCAGATCCATTTTCTAGTTTTACTGATAAAGCCAACAGGGACATATTTGTAGCATCAATGGAGGAGTTCTTAAAAACATGGAAGTTTTACGATGGTGTTGATATTGATTGGGAATACCCCGGAGGTGACGGTGCAAATAAAAGTATAGGCGATCCTATAAATGATGGTCCAGCCTATGTGGCATTAATGCAAGAGCTGCGCGCCATGCTTGATCAACTTGAAGCGGAAACTGGCCGTACTTACGAGTTAACATCAGCCATTGGCGCAGGGTATGACAAAATTGAAGACGTTGATTACCAAGCAGCTAGCCAGTATATGGATTACATTTTTGCGATGACTTATGACTTTTACGGCGCATGGAGTGGCGTAACAGGTCATCAAGCTGCACTTTATTGTGGTGAGCATATTAGCGCAGGCGAATGTAATGGCACGGGCTTAGATGAAAGCGGTGAGCCACGTAAAGGCCCCGCATATACAACAGATAACGCAGTGCAGTTATTATTAGCGCAAAATGTACCATCTAAAAAAATTGTAGTGGGCGCTGCAATGTATGGCCGTGGTTGGGAAGGGGTTTTTCCAACAGGTACCACTATTGATGGTAATCCAATGACAGCAACCGGCTCAGGTCCATTAAAAGGAAGCAACGCGCAGGGCGTATGGGAAGACGGTGTAATTGATTACAAAGGCATTAAATCTTTCATGATTGGTACTGATGGCATGGGCGTGAATGGTTTTGAAGTGGGTTATGATGATCAAGCTCAAGGCGCGTATGTGTGGAATCGCTCAACAGGAAAGCTTATTACATACGATAATGCTAAATCTGTCATTGCAAAAGGCCAATATGTTCAACAGTACAACTTAGGCGGCTTATTTGCATGGGAAATCGACGGCGATAACGGCGATATTCTTAATGCAATGCATGATGGTTTAGGTGGCGTTGTGCAACCGGTTAATAACAAACCTGTTTTAAATGTACAAAGTACAGTGACAGTCAACGCAGGTGAATCAGTATCTGTAAGTGCAACCGCAACCGATGCCGATAACGATGTCCTCACATTTTCGTGGACAGCTGCTGCGCAGTTATCCATTTCAGGTGAGACAACAAGCACAGTGGCAATTACTGCCCCAAATGTGAGTCAAGATAGCCAGTTTGCAGCAACAGTTAATGTGTCTGATGGTAAAGTAACCGTTAGTAAAGCAATTGTTGTTAATGTACTGGCACCAACCAGTGGTGGTGAAAATACCGCACCCGTTATTAACACCCTTGCAGATATAACCCTTGAAGAGGGCGCAACTGCAACAGTTTCAGTTATTGCAACCGATGCACAAAACGATGTACTAACTTATAGCTGGAGCGTACCTGCAGGGTTAAAGCGTGTCGGTGACGGCGCAAATATCAACCTTGAAGCAGGCGCAGTTGCACAAAACACAGACTTTACGGTTTCTGTTTCTGTAAGTGATGGTCAGGTTTCAACTACACAAAACTTTACTGTCACTGTAACAAATAACGATTCAACAACCCCTCCAGCAGTAGATGCATGGGATGCAAGCAAGGTATACGTTAAAGGCGATACAGTTGTATTTAATACAATAACTTACAAAGCTAAATGGTGGACTCAAGGAAATAGCCCTGACTTAGGTGGGCCGTGGGATGCGCAATCACCACCTACAGATGGAGAAGGGAATCGAGCTTGGCAGCCATCGGCGGTTTACAACAGTGGTGATAAAGTTATTTATCAAGGTAACCAATATCAAGCTAAATGGTGGACGCAAGGGGATAAGCCAGATTCAGCGAGCGTATGGCAATTGCTTTAGTAATATAACCTGAACTTTGGGTAATAAACCTATTTAAAGCAGCTTTAGGGCTGCTTTAAATTTTATTGCATTATTTGACGTCTATTTTTGATCGCGTTGTTATACGTTTAGCTGCTTTTGTAAAAAATAACTGGTGTGTCCATTAGGCATGTTGGCTAATTCACCAAAAATAGAATATCCCGCTTTAATATAAAAATCGAGTGCCTGAAATGTGGTTGTTTCTAGCCGTACATTTTTAATTCCTTTTGACAAAGCATAGCCCTCCATTTCAGATAAAAGTTTAAGTCCCCAACCCACTTTACGAACACTGGTGTCAACCCATAGGCCTTGAATGTGCATCCATCCCCAATTAATTTCACCTAATATGCCGGCAAAAATTTCATTTGAGTCATTTTTTACAAAAGCAGACACTTTTTCTCTAAATACAATGCCAGTAAAAGATTCATTAAATGCAGTGAGACCAGCTTTTAAGGCTTCAAAATCAGCCTCTTCTGGGGGCATAGGTGTTGTTAATTTCATGGTGTTCGGGCATCTCCATTTTATTAGTATGCTTTGCGTAAGATACAAAGTTGTAGCGAACTAGGGCGTGTTGATCTTTGTAGATTGAAATTTGTTCAATTTAGGGGCGATTTAATCGCGGCGCGAGGTTTGTAATCGAGTGGGCTCGGTAACTGCTCCTGCGTTACTCTAATGGCTTACATCCCTGTAAGAATAAGTAAAAACTGAGCAACAAAGAGTTAATCGCCCCTAGATCGAGCTCAAAGGGCAGCGCATGTTTGGCATTTTTGCTGCGTTATCGCCTATTTATGGGGAACAACCACACGACATAGGCGCTACCTTGCCTAAGTACCAAACAGTCTGCTGCAAAATTAATCACGAAAGGTCAACACGCCCTAGTGTAGCAACTTTTATGCGTTAATATAGGCTGTTATTTACCTGATTAAGGTCGCAACCTAAATTAAAGCGTTTGTTCATTTTAGTGTGTAAAAAATACATATAATTAGAATAATTACCTTGGGTAAGTCGCATTTAATTTTCTATAAGTGAAATAAAGTAAATACTTTCAATTTGTTATGTTTATATTTCCCTAATTGTGACTTTGGTATGCAAGTTGAATCAGTGCCTGATATATTTTAAAAAGGAATGACCATGACTGCTGACTACTTTATGGTACTAGGGCTGATCGGAGTCGCTTTTTTTGCTGTTGCGGGAGCGTTGCTCGGGTATGAAAAAAACATCAGCGGATTTGGTGTCGTTGTGGTGGCAACGGTTACCGCTTTAGGCGGCGGGACCCTCAGAGATATACTTTTAAACAAGCCAGTATTTTGGATTGCAATGCCTGAATATTTATATTTTACTTATGGCGCCGTCATAGCAACAATTGTATTTATTCGATATCTACCGCACGTTAATAACTATTATTTTTTACTCGTAGACGCTGTTGGTATGGCATTATTTAATATCATGGGAATCGAAAAAGCACTAATTAATGGCTCTGGCATGGTTGTCGCCATTACCATGGGTATAACAACAGGGATTTTTGGTGGGTTAATACGCGATGTTATTTGCCGTGAGGTACCAACCGTTATGCGCAGTGAACCTTATGCATCTGCATGTTTAGCTGGTGGGCTTGTTTATGGTGCTTTATTTAGTCTTAACATAGATTATATTTGGTGCATTTTAGGCTCATTTTTTACCACTCTATTTTTAAGATTGGGCTCACTGCATTGGGGGTGGCACTTAACTATATTCAGAAAAAAAGACGTCAGAAACCAAGGTTGAGTATACTGGAGATAGTCCACGAATGTTAAAACCTGCATTCGCATTACGAGTATTTGTTAATTTTAATGAATTTTTTATTAGCGAGTGGCTTTTTATTATTAGGTTTATCATTTAAGTTAAGGGCGATCCCTAATACGTTAACGGCTACGTTTAGCTTTGACGGCGCTGAGTCACTAATGTCTGTATCGGCTTTAGGTTTGCTTAGCGGCTCGTTTATGATTGCGTCAGTTATAGGCTTAGTCGCATTACTTACCTTGTTTGCCAGTAACCGTTGGTGGCGCAATTAGGGGCTTTCTAATTATTGGTAGCGGGCAAGGTATAATTTAATACTTTGTTGTAGTGCCTCTGTATCTGTTTTTATTTTATAAATATAAACTGACCGACAAACAGCACGGAGTTTTAAATTTTATACCCGTTGCTATGGTTTACGGTGGATTGGCGGGTTTGATGTATTATTTGCTGTGTTATTGGGCTTAGGGTTATTTTAAAATAAAACAAAGGATCTTTTATGATTAGTTGCGACCAACACGATTATGTTGAAATAGCCTGTATGAACCGTTTACACGTTGAGATTGTTTTAAAAAGTGGTGACACTATGCGTGGTATAGCAACTGACACAAAACGTAATGCTAATCGAGAGGAGTGCATAGTCGTTAACGTCAATAGCGAGCTGCAACTCATTGTGCTAACAACAATTAGCGTGCTTAAATCGTGCACACAAAACCCGTACTTTGACCAAGTTAGTTTTGATTCGACGTAAGTGATTCACTCAATTTAAATTATGAAGTATTTAGCTTATTACTTATAGCTTAAGTAGAACTCAGCTTAGCCATGATGATGTTTGTAATTAGATATCTAATTACAAAAATTTACTTAATTTATATTTAGTAATAAAAACATAATAAGAGCTAACGCGGGGATATTAGCTAGTTAAATTATAGACGGAGTTAGTCTATTCATATTGTAGAAAAAGTCCTTGTGTTATAAGGTTCACATGAATTTTAATTAAATTATGGATAATTTAAATGACAATCAATGTCTTGTCTCAAACATTTCAATCACATCAACTTGTTCAACTCGCAAATGAAGCTGCACGATTCCTTGAATCCACACCAAAACATCAATTACCTATAAGTAGTCAATTTAATGGTTCGGGAGTTTATGCACTCTATTACAGTGGTAAAAACCCTAAATACTTAGCTCTATCAGGTAAGCCTATTTATATTGGAAAAGCTGTCCCTACTGGAGCTAGAACTGGTACGTTCATCGCACGTGAAGAACCCAAGTTGAAAAACAGACTTAACGAGCATGCAAGAAGTATCAAGCAAACATCAAATCTTAATATAATGGATTTTAAATGCAAATTTATGGTCATACCTATAGAAATGAGTGCAATTATCTCTGTGGTTGAATCAGTCCTTATCAATAGATACCAACCAATATGGAATACAAAAATAGATGGCTTTGGAAATCATGATCCAGGTAAAGGTCGTTACGAGCAGGAAAAATCTGAATGGGATAAAATACATCCGGGGAGAGCTTGGGCTGAAAAATTAAAATAGTAAAGTGAGAGTTAGCAGAAAGTAAGGCCGCAGGCCTTACTTTCTTTGAATAAATTAGGATTAAGAAGTATAAAGGCAAAGAAGATTTACACTGAAATAAGTAGTAAACTTGAGAACAATAACATGAAAAATACGGTTTTAAGGTTTCTATGAATTCAATTGAGCTTTTTTCTGGTGGCGGGGGGTTGGCGCTTGGTTTGGTTAAAAGTGGCTTTCATCATAAAGCCATTGTTGAGTTGAACAAAAATGCTTGTAAAACAATTAGACTCAATAGTGCATTTGATTTCGGAAAATGTGTGTATGAATGCAGTGTCGTAAACTTTGATTATACAGCGATTGATGCTGATATCGATTTGATATCGGGAGGCCCACCTTGCCAGCCTTTTTCTTTGGGCGGTAAAGCGAAAGGGAATGAAGATTCTAGAGATATGTTCCCTCAAGCAATTCGCGCAATTCGTGAAAAAAGACCAAAAGCTTTCATATTTGAAAATGTTAAAGGTTTAATGAGAAAGTCATTCTCTGATTATTTTGATTATATTACTTTACAGCTTCAATATCCCTCGTTAAACAAAGCTATTGATGAGCCTTGGCGGCTACATAAATCTAGATTGGATCACTATCATGCTCAAAGTGATCACATGCAATTAGAATATAAAGTAACCTGTAAGCTTGTTAATGCAGCTGATTATGGTATTCCTCAAAAGCGAGAACGCATTTTTTTTATTGGCTTTCGATCGGATATTGACCAAAACTGGGAGTTTCCTAAACCGACTCACTCAGAAGAATCTTTAATTTGGGATAAGTGGGTTTCAGGTGAATATTGGAAGCGGCACAATCTGCCTGTGCAAATTGCGCAAGAAAAAATGTTAAAAAAAGTGGATAAGATTCGCCAGAAATATCGCTTATCAACGCCACAAAGCCTGCCTTGGGTAACAGTGCGTGATGCTTTATCTGGTTTACCCGACTGCGAACATGAAGATGCAAAAAATTATAATCAACATGTGTTTAAAGGTGGAGCTAAAATCTACCCAGGTCATACTGGTAGTTATATCGATGAGCCTTCAAAGGCTCTTAAAGCAGGAGCGCATGGCGTGCCTGGTGGAGAAAATATGATTCGTTTTGAGGATGGTAGCGTTAGATATTACACTGTTCGCGAAAGTGCAAGAATACAGGCTTTTCCAGACGATTTCAGTTTTGAAGGTTCTTGGGGGGAAGTGATGAGGCAGTTAGGCAATGCAGTTCCAGCTAAGCTTGCAGAACAAATTGGCTTGTCAATATTCACGGCGCTAAAGAAATAACAAGTTGATTCCTAATCGTTTAATAAGCGTCACGCAAAACCTAAGGTAGAAAAGCAAAAATTGCTACCTTAGGTTTTGCTAAATATAAGAGTTGGAAAATTAGAATTTATTGGTGTGACAGTCCCAGATCAGGTTCGTATTACATAATGTCTCAGAGTGCTTAAATTAACTTGAGCCTCTGGCAATTAACAGCGGGGGTAATAAGGTGCTTTGTACTTCTTGTCCGCGTATAAGTTTTAATAAATTTTCCACCAGCATTTGCCCAGCAACCGTCGTATTTTGCTCTATAGTCGTAAGTGGTGGGTTTACGTAACTTGCTATGGCTATATTATCAAAGCCAACAACTGCAACGTCTTTAGGCACACTAATACCAGCTTCTTTGAGTGCCCGTATTGCACCAATTGCAATTAAATCACTGGCTGCAAATAATGCATTAAATTTAATATTATTTGCAATTAAAGAGCGGGTCGCGTGATAGCCAGACTCTTCAGTGGATATTGCGTTTGCCATTTTTCGCTCGTTTAAGGTGACATTATTTTCAAGCAGCTCATCTTTGAATCCTTGAAAACGAGAGAAAAACTCAGGACTATGATCCGACGCATCACCAATAAATGCGCAATCAGTACGACTATGGGCAATAAAATGGGCAGCAGCTTGTTTACCTCCACCGTAGTTATCGCAGCAAACGGTGAGATCTGGGCGGTTATCAACTTTTGCACCCCAGCATACAAATTTAGTATTTTGCTCTAGTAAGGTATTAAATTTTGGTTGAAAATCGATGTAATCGCCATAGCCAAGCAAGATAATTCCATCGGCTCTGTGGCTGTCTTCATAGTCAGCTTGCCAATCGGCGCTAGCAGATTGAAACGAGACTAAAAGATCGTAACCTTCTTTTGCACACGCGCGGGTAATACTGCCGAGCATAGCTAGAAAAAAGGGATTAATTTGCGAGTCATCTGAGGTTGGATCTTCAAACAAAAGCAGGGCGAGTGTGCTACTTTGCTGTGTGCGAAGGTTGCTGGCATTTTTATCTACTTTGTAATTAAGTTTTTTTGCTATGTCGTGAACACGTTTGCGGGTTTCTTCGTTAACAAGTGGACTATTACGTAAAGCACGAGATACAGTTGATTGAGATACCCCTGCATAATGGGCAATGTCAAATGATGTAGCTTTACCTTTCATTTGTTACAACTTAATTGAAGTGATAAATAATTGTGCCATTTTCGTTTATTAATTAATTTTTTCAAGCTTTTTGTGTTTAAACGCATTTATTTATTGATTTGGCAATGACACCGGTGTCATAATGTGGACGTTTTATCATTTTGTTGTCAAAACGTATTAGCTGCCTATGTTTGTTTTATAGGCAGTATTTTTACTGTGATAGCTGCCTTGGGGTGATAGCCCAAAGTAAATAAATATCAATGGTTTACCATTGTAGAATAATAAGCATGAATCGCTTAAACAAAAGAGATAACACCATGAGCTTACACTCTTCTACTCAATTTGACCCTATTCTAGTTGCTGATGTTGGCGGCACGAATGCACGCTTTGCTCTTATAACGTCTTTTGATGATTCAAAAAATCAATTTACGATAGAGCACAACAACACATTTCCCAGTGCTGATTTTGGTTCGCTCGAAAAAGCGTTAACGCTTTATTTATCGACAGTTTCTCATATTAAACCTAAACGTGCATGTTTAGCGGTGGCAGGACCTATTAAAGCAGGGCAAGTGCATCTGACTAATTTAGGGTGGCACTTTAGCGTCAACGAATTTAAACAGCATTTTGAGTTTGAACAATTAGACGTTATTAATGATTTTGCAGCGTTTGCCTATGCGTCGCCGTATTTAGATCCTCAGCAAAACGTAACCATTAAAACGGGCCAAGCTGATGAAAATGCAAACATTGGTGTTATGGGACCAGGCACTGGTTTTGGCGCTGCATGTTTGGTAAGAACCTCACATTCTACATCGGTGTTAAGTTCAGAGGGGGGGCACATATCCCTTGCCGCTGTTAACGAATTAGATGTATTGCTTATAAATGAGTTACGTAAAGAGCATCCTCACGTGTCAGTAGAAACCGTTTTTTCAGGTCCAGGCATAACGCATTTATACAAAGCGATGGCTGCGGTTAAGGGAGTTACTGCCAAAAATTTAGATGCTGCACAAATTAGTAGTTTAGCAAATAGTGGTGAGTGCACGGTATGTGATGCAACGTTAAACCAATTTTGTGATTGGATAGGCAGTGTCGCTGGCGATTTAGCATTAGCTTATGGTGCTTTAGGCGGTTTGTTCATTGGTGGTGGTATATTGCCGCGTATGCAATCTCGTTTACTTGAAAGCCGTTTTGTTGAACGATTCTCGCAAAAGGGTATTATGTCGCAATACGCAGGGCAAATTCCTGTCACACTGGTAACGCAAGATAATATTCCACTAATTGGTGCTGCTGCGTGTTTACACAATAGCAAATAGACTTTTAGCCTTGTTGGTTGTATTTGGATAATGGATAGATGAAAAAAGTAACCATAAATAGTGTAGCTAGTCATGCTGGTGTCTCTAAAAAAACCGTATCGCGCGTTTTAAATAACGAACCAAATGTGAGTGCGGCAACTCGTGAAAAGGTGCTTGCGGTATTTAAAGAACTCGATTATACACCCAATCCAATAGCACGAGGCCTTGCTCAAAATCGTAGTTTCATTATTGGTTGCCTTTACGATAATCCAAGTAAAAGTTATATAACGCGTGTACAAACAGGTGCTTTAGCCGCTTGTAGAGAAAATAATTACAACCTTTTGATACACCCTTGTGAATTAAGAGGGGATGCTTTAATTAATAATATTGAACAGTTGTTACAAACATCGCGTTTAGACGGCATCGTGCTCACGCCTCCGTTTGGTGATTTTGCTGAGTTGGTCAATCTTTTAAAAGCCAAAAAAATACCGTATGCCAGAGTGGCATCTGCAGTATTACAAGATGACTCGATTTCTGTACGCAGTAACGACGAACAAGGCGCTTTTGAAATAACAGAGCATTTAATTAGCCTTGGCCATAAATCAATTGCATTTATTAAAGGTCATCCTGATCACAGTGCGACGCAACAACGTTTTAAAGGATACAGGCGTTCGCTTGCAAACCATAAAATTGAATTTGATGAGCGACTAGTAGAAGAGGGTAACTTTAGTTATCACTCTGGTGTGAATAGTGCGCGTAGCATTTTAGATTTATCGCCAAGGCCAACGGCAGTTTTTGCCTCTAACGATTACATGGCAGCTGCGGTACTTAAATTAGCTACTCAAAGAAATTTAACCGTACCGAATGACATTTCTATAGCAGGCTTTGACGATGCACCCATTGCTCGCCATATTTGGCCTGGCTTAACAACAATAGCGCAACCAGTTGAAGAAATGACGAAACTTGCTGTAAGCGAGTTAATTTCACATATTTCACAATCTCAAGATCAACCATGTCAAGTTACTCTTGAATCTCGATTAATAGCACGTGAATCAACCGCTCAAGTAAAAATTTAATATAAAATATTTTCACAGTAGCCCGAATATGAGTGACGCTTATTCGGGCTTTTTTTGGTTAAAACTTGCTAAAGTTCTTCTTGTACACAAAAATCAAAGCGTTCATTATTTAGTCATGTTAAAAAGTTAAGCTATTTTTAATAACTACAGTTGACACCGGTGTCATGTTCATGCGTTAATACCCTGACACCGGTGTCAAGGTCGTTGTGAGAGGCTCCTTGGTAGCGTACCTTTGAACGGGTAAGTCAAAGATGCTCAGTGCAGTTATTTACGTGGAGTCTGTAATTGCTACTGAGCCTTTATCCTCTAACTAATAGAGATGAGTTAAATTATGTTACATCCTCGTATTCAAGAAGTTACCCAGCGCGTTATTGAACGCAGCAAAAATACCCGTCAAGATTATTTAGATCGTATTTCGCACGCAAAAAAACAAACAAGAGTTCGTGCTGGATTAGGTTGCGGTAATATAGCCCATGTTATGGCCGCTTGTAGCAGCGATGATAAAGCGCGCTTGAAAGCTGATGAACAGCCAAACCTTGCCATTATAAATTCATACAACGATATGCTGTCGGCTCATGTGCCGTATAAAGACTACCCAGATTTAATTAAAAACATTGCTACAAAGTACGATGCTACAGCACAAGTTGCCGGTGGTGTACCCGCAATGTGTGATGGTGTTACGCAAGGGCGTGACGGCATGGAACTGTCACTTTTTTCTCGCGATGTAATTGCTATGTCTACGGCAATTTCGCTTTCGCACGATGTGTTTGATGGTGTTTTTTGTTTAGGCGTTTGCGACAAAATTGTCCCTGGTTTGTTAATTGGTGCATTGTCATTTGGTCATTTACCTGTGTTCTTTTTACCAGCAGGGCCAATGCAATCAGGTATTCCTAATAAAGAAAAAGCCCGTATTCGCCAAAAATTTGCACAAGGCTTAGTAAGTCGCGAAGACTTATTAGAGGCCGAAAGCGCCTCTTACCATAGCGCAGGTACGTGTACGTTTTATGGCACAGCAAATTCAAACCAAATGTTAATGGAAATAATGGGTTTGCACCTTCCAGGTAGTTCATTCATTAATCCTTATACAGAGCTTCGTGATGGTCTTACAGGTAATGCTGTAGAAACCATGCTCAAGCAACTTACAGACGACAAAGAAAGCCCGTGTTTAGCTGATGTGATCAGCGAAAAAACAATTATAAACGGCTTAGTGGGTCTTTTATCAACAGGCGGCTCTACAAACCATGCAATTCATATTGTTGCTATTGCTAAAGCTGCGGGCATTCAGGTTACGTGGAAAGACATGTCTGATTTATCAGAAGTTGTTCCACTGCTTACGCGTATTTACCCGAATGGCTCAGCAGATGTAAATCATTTTCAAGCAGCCGGTGGTATGGGTTTCTTAATGCGAGAGCTAGCAAGCGCTGGTTACTTACACACAGACGTTAAAACAATGTTGGGTGATGGCCTTGCGCCTTACATGACAGAGCCTCGTTTAGATAAAGACGAAAGTTTGATTATGAGCAACTCAACCGGCCCAACTAAAATTAAATGGGTAGATTGCCCAGCAAACTCACATGACGAAGAAGTACTTCGCCCAGTGAGCAACCCATTTAGTAAGCAAGGTGGTTTGCAACTGCTTACTGGTAACTTAGGTAAAGCCGTTATTAAAGTGTCAGCGGTTGCTATCGAGCATCAAGTGGTTACTGCGCCTGCAAAAGTATTTAGCTCACAAAGTGCTCTGCAAGATGCATATACGCGTGGTGAATTAAATCAAGACTTTATTGCTGTGCTAAAAGAGCAAGGCCCTAAAGCGAAAGGCATGCCAGAGCTACATAAACTCACTCCCGTAATGGCAACGCTTCAAGATGAAGGTTTTAAAGTCGCCATTGTTACGGATGGCCGTATGTCAGGTGCGTCAGGTAAAGTACCTGCAGCAATTCACTTAGCGCCAGAGGCAGTAGAGGGCGGCATTATCGCTAAAATTCGTGAAGGCGATTTAGTGACGCTTGATGCGCCAAACGGAATATTAAAAGTACATGTTAGCGATGAAGAGCTCGCTAAACGTGAAGCAGAACTTAGCCTGCCAAGTGCAACATTTGGTACAGGTCGCGAATTATTTACTGGATTTAGAAATATCGTAAGCAGCGCCGATTTAGGCGCGAGTGCTTTTGGACTTGAATAAATATTAGCCATACTGGGTAATGAGGAACAAGTAATGAGTATTGAAAAAATCTTAGCATCGGCACCCGTTGTGCCAGTGGTTGTAATCGAAAAATTAGAAGATGCAGCACCACTTGCAAGAGCGTTATTTAACGGTGGCCTAAAAGCCTTGGAAATCACGCTGCGTACGCCCATTGCAGCAGAAGCTGTAAAGCTAATGAAAGCAGCAGTGCCAGAAGCTTATGTGGGTACAGGTACTGTGGTTGATAAAGCGAGCTTTGATGCATCAGTTGCCGCTGGTGCAGATTTTATGGTGAGCCCAGGTGTGAGTGATGAGCTGATTACTTTGGCTAAAACATCAGATATACCATTTTTACCAGGTGCTGCGACGGCAAGTGAAGTTATGCAGTTAGCAAGTCATGGTTTTAAATATTTAAAGTTCTTCCCTGCAGAGGCCGCAGGCGGAACGGCCATGCTTAAGTCAATCGGAGGTCCATTACCTCATATTACTTTTTGCCCTACGGGTGGTATAAGCTTAGCAACTGCACCTAACTATTTAGCGCTTAACAACGTTATATGTGTAGGTGGTACATGGATGCTAAATAAACAACTTATAGAAAATAAAGACTGGCAAGCCATTGAAGCGCTTGCTCGCCAAGCAAGTGAACTTAAATAGGAGTCTAAAATGATTAATGTAGCAATTAACGGTTATGGTCGTATCGGTCGCAATGTATTACGTGCACTTTACGAGTCAGCTCAAAACAACGAAATTAAAATTGTCGCAATTAATGATTTAGCACCTGCTAATGTTAATGCACATTTAACGCAATATGATTCTGTACATGGTCAATTTTCTAAAAAAGTAACACTTGAAAACAACACCATGTTAATTGGTGATGACGTAATTACGTTAACGCAAGAGCGCGACCCTGCAAACTTACCATGGAAAGCGCTAAACGTAGATATCGTTTTAGAATGTACTGGCTTTTTTACTGCGCGTAATGATGCTGCAAAACATATTGAAGCAGGCGCTAAAAAAGTAATTGTTTCAGCTCCTGGTAAAGATATGGATGCAACTGTTGTTCATGGAGTTAACAGCGATGTACTAAATGCTGATAGCAACATTATTTCTAATGCGTCTTGTACTACTAACTGTTTAGCACCTCTAGCAAAAGCAATTAACGATACCGTAGGTATCGAACAAGGCAGCATGACGACAATCCATGCTTACACGAACGATCAAAACTTATCTGATGTGTACCATCCAGATCTATACCGTGCGCGTAGTGCAACTCAATCTATGATCCCAACGAAAACGGGTGCAGCTGCTGCGGTAGGTTTGGTACTACCAGAGCTTGCAGGTAAATTAGACGGTATGTCGGTACGTGTACCTACAATCAATGTTTCTTTAGTTGATTTTACGTTTATCAGTAAACGCGATACAACGGCAGAAGAAATCAATGCAATTATGAAAGAAGCATCGACAGGTTTGATGAAAGATATTTTACAATACAATGAGCTTCCGCTTGTATCTATCGACTTTAATCATAATCCAGCGTCGTCCATCTTTGATTCAACGCAAACTAAAGTAAACGGTAAACTAGTTAAAGTCATGGCTTGGTACGACAATGAATGGGGTTTCTCAAACCGCATGTTAGATCAAGTTAAAGCATTAGGTCAGTACTTATAATTGACCGTGTAAAAGTTTTTGCTTTATCCAACCAAGCCACGTATTGCGTGGCTTTTTTGTGCTTGAATTATATGAATACTTGTCAGCAGAGACGTAGGGGGTGATCTAATTGTATTTTTTATACCCCAAATTTTGTTAATATAGCGACGTGTAAACCAATGGAAATTTCGTTGTACTTAATCAACTCAACGACGCAAGGAATAACAACAATGATCAAAGCTTTATCACGAAAGATATTTCGCACTAATCATCTGCAAATAGGTGAAGGTAATATAAGCGGTTACGTAGCCTGCTTTTTAGCAGTACTGAGTTGCTTAGGCGTATTAGCGTTTCACTTTCCTGAATATTTAACCACGCCAGAGCTACGTAAAAGCTATAGCGTCGATTTTTTACGTCAGCTTATGTTTGCAGCATTATTGCTTTCGGGCAGTTTAGGGTTACTTAACTTTGTACGTAATACCAATAAGCGCTTAGGGGCTACGGCATGGTTTTTTATTTTACTCGCCATTATGTTTGGCGGACCAAACGTTGAAGTAAACGAATTTGCTTCTGATACACCTTATATAGGGCTCGATTGGTTTATTTTAGATTTACTCGGCTCAACACTCATATTTATTGTGATTGAAAAGTTATTTCCTCATCGTAAAGATCAAAAAATATTACGTAGTGAATGGCGAGGAGACTTAAATCACTTTTTTGTAAATCATTTAATTATTGGCTTTGTATTACTCGTTACTAATCACTTTGTGCATTATGGCTTTGGGTGGGCTGTATCGTCGACAATACAAGGTTATATAGAGCAAACACCCTTTGTGGTACAGCTGTTTTTAATTATACTCGTGGCCGATTTAATGCAATATTGGGTGCACCGTGCTTATCATGAAATCCCTTTATTATGGCGCTTTCATGGCGTACATCACAGCGCTAAAGAAATGGATTGGTTAGCGGGCTCTCGCCAACATATTCTTGAAATACTGGTTACGCGCAGCTTAGTGCTCACACCCATATTTGTACTGGGGTTTTCACAGCAAATAATTAGTTTGTACGTAATTATTGTGGGTTTACAGGCGGTATTTAACCATGCAAATGTACGTGTCAAATTTGGTTGGCTAAAATATTTGATGGTGACACCGCAGTTTCATCATTGGCATCATGCGTCAGACAAAGCCGCGATTGATCGTAACTACGCTGCGCATTTTTCGTTTTTAGATTATGTGTTTGGCACGGCTGTTAAAGGCCAAAAAGAGTGGCCACAAGCGTATGGTGTAGTCGGGGATTACATGCCAGTAGGTATGCTTAAACAACAGATTTACCCGTTTAAGCGCACTAAATAACTGCAGTTAATTGAAAAATCATAAACTAAAAAGGGAGCAACGTGTTACACGTTGCTCCCTTTTTTATAATTATTTGGCGTTTAGAATTGCGCGTTATGGTAAACGTTTTGTACGTCGTCACAATCTTCTAACATTGCTAAAAAGCGTTCCATAACTTCAACGTCTTCGCCTTCAATAGGTGTTTCAATTTGTGGCACAAAGCTAATTAGGTCTTCGTCAAATTCAGTTACGCCCATTTCTTCAAGCGCTGTACGTGTGTTGTTGTACTCTGTGTGAGGAGCAAAAACAGTGACTTTACCGTCATCTACTTCTACATCAGTTACATCAACATCAGCCATCATAAGTGCTTCAAGTACGGCTTCGTCGTCATCACCGTCAAATACAAAAATAGCAAGATGATCAAATAAATGTGAAACAGAGTTTTGAGCGCCAATTTTAGCATGTGCTTTGGTAAAACAAACACGTACATCAGCAAAGGTACGCTTGTTGTTATCTGTTAAACAGTCAACAATAATCATAGAGTTACCAGGGCCATAACCTTCGTAACGGGTTGCTGCGTAGTCTTCACCGCCGCCACCTTTTGCTTTGTCGATTGCGCGGTCAATAACGTGTGCTGGTACTTGGTCTTTTTTAGCGCGCTCAATTAAACGACGTAATGATAAGTTACCATCTGGATCTACACCGCCGTTTTTAGCACAAATATAAATTTCTTTGCCGTACTTAGAATAAACTTTAGTTTTAGCACCCGCAGTCTTAGCCATTGAATCTTTTTTGTTTTGGTAAGCTCTTCCCATCTGCGTTTCGCCTTAATGTATGTAAATAATAGAATGAAATTATAGTGCGTATTCTAAAGGTAAATGCATTCAAGGGCTAGTAAGTAACCTGAACTCTGGATAATAAATCTATCTTGAGCAGCTATTTTCAGCGCTAACTGCGTTGAATTTACTTGCAATAGGCTCGCTATTGACGCGTAAATTCGCTTTGTTTTCACTGAAAATCTCTGGCTAGAGAAAAATAAATTTAAATATCACTATGATTCAATACGTTAGTAAATCTCTTAACCAGAGTTCAGGTTAAGTATTACATACAAATAAAAAGAGCACTTACTAAGTTAGTGCTCACAGGGAGAATGATATTAAATGGATTTAAAAGTTATACCTAGGGGCTGTTGATCTTTCAAGTATACTTTTTAAACAGCATAGTGAGCAGGTATAATTTACTTCGCCAAAAACAAAGAATAGCGACTCACTATGCCAAGGCTAATGTTAACAGATGAACGTTGGGAAATCCTGTACAAAGCAATGTTAAGTTCGGGGAGAATTTATGATAAGCCAGCGCATCGAATAACGATGGAAGGAATACTTTATCGGATGCGAACAGGTTTGCCATGGCGTGATTTACCAAAAGAATTTGGGTGCTGGAGCAAGGTCTTTCGACGATTTAACCTATGGTCAAGCAAAGGGGTTTTATCTCATGCTTTCAATGCATTAGTGGATTCTGAAGACGTCGAATGGCTCTTTATAGATGGGAGTATTATCAGTGCTCATCAACATGGAACAGGGGCAGCTTCTTCAGCGACCGAAGATATAGGGAAAAGTCGAGGAGGCAACTCAACCAAGATCCATTTAGCGGTAGATAGCGGCGGCTTACCTGTTTACTTTGAGCTTTCACAAGGACAAGTAAACGATATCGTTCATGCAAAAAGTTTGGTAGAAAACTCGCCGAAAGCTGAACATGTTGTCGCAGATAAGGGTTACGATAGCGACACTTTTCGTGAGGAAGTAGAAAAAATGGGAGCAGATTCAACAATTCCAAGAAGAAAACACCAGAAGAAAGGGAATGAGGATGTTGATTGGTGCTTATATAGATACAGGCATTTAGTTGAAAATGCATTTGGTAGAATTAAAAATTATCGAGCGATAGCAACAAGATACGATAAGTTATTGCGTAATTATTCAAGTATGGTTACGCTTAGTTTTTTGATGATGTGGCTGCCAATGCATGCGTGAACAATTTATATACAGCAAAGATCAACAGCTCCTAGGAGCTTCGTATATTAAAAAACGAGTGCGGAAAATTTACCTCAAAGCAGTTACCTAATTTATATGCTGTATATTTTTAAGGTAACGGCTTCGCTTTTGATTTTTTGAGGCTTTTAAAAACGTAATTTTATTAATCTTCTTGTTGCTGTAATAACCACATTTGTGAGTATTGGCCTTTGTGTATTAATAGCTCTGCGTGAGTACCTTGTTCAACTAATTCGCCTTTGCTAAATACCAGTATGTTATCGGCATCGGTAATAGTAGATAACCTATGGGCTATAACGACACTTGTATGATTTTGTGCAACTTCACGCATTGCCGCGAGTATTGCTTGCTCAGAATGAGAGTCGAGTGCCGATGTTGCTTCATCAAAAATTAAAATAGGGGACTTTTTCAAAATAGCGCGTGCAATGGCAATACGCTGTTTTTCGCCGCCGGATACTTTTAAACCACGTTCGCCAACCAGTGTTTTATCGCCTTTATCAAGTGTCGCTATAAAGTCTTTTAAGTGCGCCATTGCAATGGCTTCGTCAATTTCAGCATCGCTTGCTGATGGCCTGCCGTAAGCAATATTTTCACGAATAGTAGTGTTAAACAGCACGGTGTCTTGCGGCACAATAGCAATGGCTTTTCGTAAACTATTAAGTGTTACTGAGTTTATTGCTTGATTATCGATACTAATTTCACCAGCGCTTACATCATAAAAACGATAAAGCAGTCGGGCCAATGAGCTTTTACCTGCACCACTGGCACCAACAATGGCTACTTTGCTGCCAGCTTTAACACTAAAACTAAGGTTATTAAGAATAGGCCGATGCGTATCGTAACTAAAGCTTACATTGTTAAATGTTATCTCACCTTGGCTAATAGTAAGCTCTTTAGCATTAAGTGAGTCGGTTATTTGTGGTTTTTTGTTAAGTAGCCCAAGCATATTTTCAAGATCAGTTAGCGCGCGTCTTATTTCGCGGTACACAAAACCTAAAAAGTTAAGCGGTAAAAATAGCTGAATCATGTATGCGTTAATCATCACAAGTTCACCAATAGAGAGCGTACCTGCGACTACTTCGGTTGAGCCCAACCACATTAACGCGGTAATAGCACAGGCAATAATGAGTGCTTGGCCTGAGTTGAGAGCGAGCAACGACATTCTATTTTTTAAACGGGCTTTTTCCCAGTTTGCTAAAAAGGTGTCGTACGTTTTTGCTTCAAACTGCTCATTATTAAAATACTTTACCGTTTCATAATTAAGTAGGCTGTCTATGGCGCGGGTATTACTTTGATTGTCGGCAGCGTTTGCTTCTCTAATAAAGCGGTTTCTCCACTGGGTAACCACCACAGTAAAGCTAATATAAATAGCGACTGCCAGTAATGTAATAAGCGCAAACCAAACAGAAAACAACGTGCCAAAAATAATCGCAACGGTCAGTATTTCAAACAAAGTAGGTACAATGTTAAACATTAAAAAACGCATTAAAAAGCTTAAACCGCTAGTACCGCGCTCTATATCACGGCTAATACCGCCGGTTTGCCTGTCTAAATGAAAGGCTAGCTCAAGTGAATGCAAATGCTTAAATACCTTTAAACCAATATCGCTCATGGCGTGCTCGGTTACGCGCGAAAATACAGCATCTCTTATTTCACCTAAAAATACGCTAGCAAAACGTAGCGCACCGTACATCAACAATAATAAAGCAGGAATAACTAACAGTGGGTTAATTGACTTATCAACCGAGTCTATTATTTCTTTAAGCGCCCAAGGCATTAACAGCGTGGCACCTTTTGCGCCTATAAGCGCCATAAGTGCAATAAAAACACGGCCTTTAAATTTTGTAAGGTAGGGCCACAGTGTTTTTACACTATGGCGTAAATTCATGGCGTCTGGTCGTTTTTCACTGCTTTGTCTGGGGCGCATTAAAAGTCTCAGTAAAATTATATAGTAAATAGCTAAGGGCTATTGTATTTCAAATACTAGCCCTTATATACTACGCATCCCTTATTTTAGTTTTAAAACGTGAATGTTTAAATTTAGAGTGTTTTTAACTGCCTTTTTGCTACTTGCTGCACTTTTTAGTGTGCAGAGCAATGCAATGGGCGTCTCACAAAATTTAAATATAAATGTTAGTACGCAGGCTTCGCTTACTCATATTGGCGATTTAACTAAAATACAGCCTGCTACTGAGTCTGTAGATACTCCACAACATAAAAAAACACATCAAACCGATTTTGACGCGCACCAACCAAGGTTGACGGCACATAATTCGTCGTTGTTTTTGCACGCTGTTCAAAGTGAGCCAGAATACGATGTGGTTTTTGAATTTTTTGCTCAAAACCTTGTTAGGCATATATTTTTACGACCAAGAGCGGTTAATCCTATACAGCCTTGGTATACGCTTGTCACGAATAGTAAAAAGTCGCGCTTGAGTGGCTGGAAAGATGTAAACTTACTCTACAGAGCTGTAACTACCTACCACGCTTGATTTTCCTTATTTAATTTTATTAGGTTTTAACTTTAAAGTTTTAGCCTGCAGATTAATTGTGCTTTTAAAAAGTACGTTGCTAGCTTTGCTGGCAATAAGGATTAAACATGTTAAGTTTTAAAAAAGATAAAAAGCCGTCTACGGCTAAGTTTAAATTAAGCTATATCGCCATGCTAATAGTACTGGTTTTATTAGCTATCAGCGCATTACCAAACCTATATCCAAATAAATCGTGGTTGCACATCATTGCTACCCCGCACAGCGAAACACAATTTTTACCGAGCACTAAAACCCTAGTTACCCTTTTAAATAATCAAGGGCTAGAGATTGAGCAGGGCTTAGATAAGCACTCAACTATTAATCTACTTTTAAACGAGCCAACCAAAAGCGCTCAGGCGCAAGCGGCTATAAAAGCACACTACCCAAACACGCAAGTTAAAATTGTTGAGCATGCAACCAGCCCTACATGGTTACAAGACTTTGGTTTATCACCAATAAAGCTTGGCCTTGATTTAAATGGCGGTGTGCTATTTGTACTAGACGTAGATTTAGATAAAGCCGTTGATGAGCAATTAGTCAGTGCGTATCTACAAGCTAAATCGATCATTATTAAGCAAAAAGCACACGGCGTAAAAGCGCAGCAAACTCAGCACGGGTTTGAAATAAACGCATTGCCTAATGCAACCGACAAGTTAGCCCCCGTTATAGAAGAGCTACAAAGCCGATTTGCTAATTTAGCCGTGGTAACAAGCAATAACGGCAGCGTTAAAACTGCCAGATTTAGTTATTCAGAGCAAGGGCGCAGTAGCTTTGATAAAGAAGTTATGGGGCAAACACTTACAACCCTTCGCTCACGTATTGAAGAATTAGGTATTACCGAAGCCGTAACACAGCGACAAGGTAAGCACCGTATTCGTATAGAACTACCAGGCGTGCAAGATCCTAGCGAAGCCAAGCGTATTATCGGTGCAACCGCATCGCTTGGCTTTTATCAATTAAAAGAAATTGGCGGACAAACATTTAATATGCAATCGGGTGGGACTATAAAGCTCGATCCTGTACCAATCTTTACGGGGGATCATATTAATAATGCCAATATAGGCCGCGACGATTGGGGTAAACCATTGGTACAACTAAGTTTAGATGGCCAAGGCGGCGATGCGATGTCGGCGTTTTCAAAAGCCAATATTGGTAAGCCAATGGCGACGGTTTACTCTGAATATTCTCAAAATGCTAAAGGCGAAGTAGTTAAAAAAAGCGACGTTATTAACGTTGCCAATATTGCTCAGCATTTAAGTTCGCGTTTTAGTATTACCAATATGAGAAGCCAACAAGCGGCAGCCGATCTAGCATTGTTACTACGTGCAGGCTCACTTACCGCGCCCGTTACAATTGTGCACGAACAAACAATAGGGCCAAGCCTCGGTCAAGAAAACATTAGTAATGGCTTCGCCGCGCTTATGTTAGGGATGGGTATTACCCTTGCATTTATGGCGCTTTGGTATCGCCGTTTGGGTCTTATTGCAAACGTGGCACTTATATTAAATTTAACGTCGCTTGTAGGCTTAATGTCATTATTACCAGGGGTTGTGTTAACGCTGCCAGGTATTGCAGGCCTAGTACTAACCATAGGTATGGCGGTAGACACTAACGTAATAATATTTGAACGCATTAAAGAAGAGCGTCGCCAAGGCCGTGCACCATATCAGGCTATTCAAGAGGGTTATAAACAAGCCGCAAATACAATATTTGATGCCAATATAACCACCATGATCACCGCACTTATTTTATACGGCATAGGCTACGGGCCCGTTAAAGGTTTTGCCATTACACTCGCACTGGGGCTTTTAACGTCTGTATTTACAGGTGTGTACGTATCAAAAATATTAAGCCAAACGTTGTATTTAAAAATGGGTAAAAAAGCAGGAGTAAAAGTACATGCTTAATTATTTTTTGAAAGGCGAGGCGGGCACACGTTTACGCTTTATGGGCATGCTTTTAAGCGCCATGTTAGTGCTGCTATCAGTAGTTACGCTTGCGCAAAAAGGTTTAAATTTTGGCCTAGACTTTACTGGTGGCTATTTAACAGAGTTTACAACTAGCCAAAGCGTTGAACTAAAAGAGCTTCAATCGTTTATTTCTAAAAATCACAATGGTGAGTTTGAGCTAACCGCGCAAGGTAATAGCCATTTTCAATTAAGAGAAGCGCCAAGTGCATCAAAAACAGCTAATAACCTTGATTGGCAAAGCGCCGTTACACAAAATGATGATATAAACGCACAGGTTTTATCGTCGGCCTATATTGGCTCACAAGTGGGCGATGAGTTATTTGATCAAGGCTGTTTAGCCATGTTTGCTGCAATGATTGCGGTAATGATTTACCTTGCAGTGCGTTTTGAGTGGCGCTTAGCACTCGGCTCTGTGGTAGCGCTAGTGCACGATTTAATACTTGTACTTGGGTTATTTTCACTATTACAAATTGAGTTTAACCTAACCGTGCTGGCCAGCTTACTGGCTATTATTGGTTACTCACTTAACGACTCAATAATAGTAGGGGATAGAGTGCGCGAGCTTTTACGTGTTCAATCGAACAATGTACTTAGCCCAGCGACTATTATTAATAATGCGATTAAAAGTACGCTAACACGTACCTTAATAACGTCGGGTACCACACTTGCAACGGTTGCCAGCGTTTGGTTACTTGCAGGCGCACCACTGCAAGGCTTTGCTATTGCATTATTTACCGGCATTGTAGTGGGTACGTTCTCGTCTATTTGTATAGCGGCAACCTTGCCGGAGCTATTGGGCTTAAGCGCTAAAAACTACGAAGTTAAAGTAGATGCCCACACGCAAACATTATTAGATATGCCATAGGTTTTTTTAATAAACGAAAAGAGTATTTTTAAAGGTAACTATCCCAACCAAACTTGCGGGGTTTAAAATAATGGTTTTAAACCCCGCAAAAATGTTAAACTAGTTGCCTTATTTTTACAGCCTGTATTGTATTAATCCCCATGAATAAAGCCCACGTTATCGAACATCTTCGTTTTGCACTAGAAGCGCAGCTTACAACAGCAAAAGTAGCGGCAAAAACCGCGCACGATACCGCCACACATGAAGAAAACATAGCCGAAAACAAATACGATACTCTAGGGCTCGAAGCCGCTTATTTAGCGCAAGGCCAAGCCCAGCGTGTAAACGATTGCTATAAAAACATAGAATTGTTTGAGCCTGTCTTTAACGAAAAGCCAACCGACAAAATAGCTATTGGTTCGCTGGTATGTTTAGAAGATGATAACGCAGCGCAAAAATGGTTTTATTTAGGCCCCGCAGCAGGTGGTTTAACAGTAAATGTTAAACAGCACGCAATTGCTGTTGTAACACCCGGCGCACCAATGGGTAAGCAGTTATTAAATAAACAAATTGATGATGAAATTACGTTAACAATTGCAGACGTAGCCCACGAATATATGGTGGTAGAGATTTTATAAGGTTTGGTTTTTTAAGCGAAGCGCCATTGAATAAAGCACAAGGCAATTATTAAAACTTTCCCTATCAACCATTTAATTATTGGATGATATTTATTCTCTCTATTATTTAATTTAAACTGTTTATATATACAGTCTTAAATGCTAGCAGCCATTAGGGCCATAAACTAACGATACCTCAAAACGAATTGCTCATGAAAAAATCATGGTGCGTACACAGCAAGGTGAATTTGACCGAGCCGAAAACGGTGTTGAAATACCTTGGGCGCTACACACGTAAAGGCATGTTGCATGAAGGACGACTCAAGCAGGTAACAAAAGAAAGTGTTACGTTTAGCTATAAAGACTACCGAGACAGCAAAATAAAGCGAATGACATTAACGGGCATAGAATTTATTAGGCGCTATTTACTGCATGTGCTCCCAAGTGGATTTATGCGAATACGACACTACGGTTTTTTAGCCAGTGCGTGTAGAGCCAAAAAGCGGGATATTATCAGCGCACAAATAGGTAAGTATGAGGCTGTAAATCAAGGAAAGTCAGAGACAACAGTGCCGGTTAGCGTTAATTGGCCGTGTCCATCATGTAAGCAAGGGCGGCTGATACTGAAAAGCCTTTGTATAAAGGATGCAAAAATAGACGGCCTAGCGACGGGAAGCATCATAATGAATAGTGGTTAATAGTAAGTCGAACCGTTAAAATAACTCGTTAACTAAGTTGGTGTAACAGAGGATCAGCTTAGATGTGGTGCTGCCTAAAATAAGCAAAAAAGATAACAGCAGGCAGAAACGCTATAAAAAAGCGTAGAAATGAAATTAATGAACAGTAACTAACCCGTCTAGTAGTAAAAGGGTGTCCAATAAAACTGCAATCAACGACTTCCCTAAAAAAGAGAATTCCTATAGCATTAAGCATACCAATAAAAATGTTGAGTGAGGAGTATGCTTCGTTCAACAAGGTATTTATACGATACAAACAACGTAACGTATAAATACTAAGACGTTATGTTTTTAGGAAAGTATGAATCTGATCGATGGAGCCACATTAATCGCAAGTTTTATGTCACCTATTTTGTTAGGAGCTTTTGTCGTTTTTATAAATAAAAAAGCAAAGAACCTTGCAGATAGAACAGAATTTAAAAAGCTGAAAAAAGAATTAACAGAGAATACTACGATAATAGAAAAAGTAAGATCTGACTTTTTAGAAGCTAATACAAAAATAGTTGAAAATGTCAGATCTGAATTCTTGAAAAATAATACCGAAGTGGTTGAAAGTGTAAAAAGTGAGCTTCAAGTTAAAGGTTGGGTAAATCAACAAGTTTGGCTTAAGAAACAAGAAATATATGAATCCATTTTTAACAAACTACTTAGTGTTAAAAAGTATGCGACTCATCAATCTAATGCTTTCCAGGAAGCATTATATCTTGAACGAGAACATGAATATTACTTGTCCCAAGGTGAAGAGTGGATCGACTCTCCATCACTCAAAAGAGATTTGGAAAGAAAGCGCGAAGAGTACAAGATCCGAGTGAACTCACAAGAGCATATCAATGAATCAAAAACGATAAGGGCGGAGAAAGAGCAGGCTATTTCATCGCTTATGGAATTGGTATCTATTAATTCAGTTTACATTGATGGTGATGTAGAAAGTGTTTTAGATAAACTGAAAAATGTATTGCACAGTCGATATGATTCAAGTGATTTCGATGAAGTTGAAAATCATATGTATGACGTATGTAATGCTGTCGAGAAAGCGATTGTAGAAGTTAAGTTAATGTGTAAAAAAGAGTTGCAAATAAAAACATAATCGGGTAGCCGGAGGTCTCTAACCTCCAGCCCCCACACCACCCATCATGCGCTTTTTATTAACAAGAAGTGCAATGCGCAGTTCATCTCCCGTAATGAATATTGATCCAAATATCTTTCAATGACACTAAACCTTGTGATGCTAAATAGTCATTACCTAGCGCAATGTTAATTCCTTTTGTTTTTGAGCTTCTACAAGGGCCTTTACTGGTGATACCACAGGCTATGGCGAGTCGCTCGCTAACACCCAATTTCATTAAACTGCGTACTTTGGTGCGAGGTTTACGCCATTGCCGCCAGTAGCACATTCTTATCCTACGACGGATCCAATGATCTAAATCCACTGTTAGTTGATAAGCGTTGGCTATTAGGTAGTAGTGTCCCCAGCCGCGTAAATACTGCGTGAGTTTATGAATTTGTAGGGTCATTGAGATCCCCCAGTTGCGGTTAGTGAGTTCTCTTACATTTGCTTTAAATTTCTTTAGCGCCTGTTCGTGGATCTGCACTTGAGCGTAACGGAAGGTAAACCTGTAGTGGTACAGTGATTTTGGCCACCCATTAAGAAAGAAATGTTATGCTAATAAGCATACAAATTTGGGTAAAAAAATGACGAAATTAAAACGCGCAACATATTCAGCGGCAATTAAATTAGAAACGGCTCAGCTTGTAGTAGACCAAGGTTATACGCAAGAAGAAGCAGCCAAAGCGATGGGTGTGGGTAAATCAACCGTCAGTAAATGGGTTACTCAATTAAAGCAAGAGCGTAATGGTCAGACACCATTAGCTTCGCCAATGACGCCCGAACAAATTGAAATCCGCGAACTTAAAAAGAAAATCCAACGCATTGAATTAGAAAAGGATATATTAAAAAAGGCTACGGTGATATCAAGTGGTCAGTGCAACATGGTTTTTAATCATATCATTAGGAGTTAAATAGTTTAATATTCTTCTTGGTCGATTATTTAGTTTATTAGCGATTTTATCTAAATAACGTTGGTCAAAGCCATGTAGGCTTGTCTTTTTGGGGAAGTACTGCCTTAATAGGCGATTTGTATTTTCATTTGTTCCCCTTTGCCACGGACTACTCGGGTCACAAAAGTAAACA